>CAZBGI010000001.1:0-176171 GCA_964491395.1 uncultured Bacteroidales bacterium
TTTATTTTCTGTTGTCATATCAGGTCATTCAAACTATTTATTTTACAGCCTTTACCGGATAGTTCTAAATCCAGAAGTTCCGGATGAAGCGAAGAAAAAAGGGTTAACCATTCTTGCACACGCTGGCTCTATAAGCGCATACAAGCAAATAAGCAAATTTTATGAAAGTGCAGAGGGTGAGCTGAAACAATGGGCATCCTTAGCGATGCAGGAATGCAAAATGTTTATTGAAAGCGAATTATCTGATGAAAGCATTGGATTTATTTCCACGGGCCTTGGTGGTACCAAAGATAAATTGAGAATATATTTTTTAGTACTGACTTTTTTACCCCTTCTTAAATTTCAGTTCAGGCAAAATTATTTTTACTTCTTTTTCCGTATCTTCTCTTTGCCAAAAAACTATGTAATTTATCTCAGCTTCAATCAGTTTATATTCCTTGCTCCTGAATTCTGCTATTCGATCTTTCAACCGATTTGAAAATTTGACAATAAAACTTCCATTCTCATCAACGCAACCTTCATCATTCACTGATAATTTGTCACCACTTTTGAGATTGTTAAGAAGAGATTGTTTTGAAATAAAATAATCTAACCAAATGTCTTTATGCGTAAGTTGCCATGCCATTTGGTTACAATCGGTATAAGTACGATTATCCGAATTACGTTCGAGTCCCTCGCAAGAAATAGCATCTAAATAATGCCCGTTTAAATGAATTGATAAGTTGCTTTTAGCACGGGTCATAGCTACATAGAGTTGTCTTTTTTTCTCGTCTGTTTCCGGGTTAAAACCATCCAGCATTATAAAAACATTATCAAACTCTTTCCCTTTTGCTTTATGAATTGTAGAAACGAAAATTGTTTCACCATCGGTGCTTATAAAATCTTCAAGTTTGGATTCCCTTATAAATACCTTAAAATCTGATTGATATTTTTTCTTAGGATTACTCAATTCAAATTCTTTAATAAGGTTAATACAAATATCAATTTTTGTGCTTTCCTTAAATTTGTTCCACAATTTTCTTTTTGCCGCATTCCAGGTTTCATCACTTATTACATATGTATCTTCTGAAAAGTTAAGCCCTTCAATAAAATATCTTACTTCAGCCAGGTTATACAGACTAAATCCATCATTGGTCTGGATTAACTTTGAAGGAAGACCTCCCATTCTTAGTAATCCTGTTACGTGCAATGCTTCATCATTCGTTTGGGTTAACACACAGGTTGTCCCCGAAAGATCGGTTGATAAAACATCTTTTACTGTTGGATCCACCAAATTGCTGCTGGAGTATTTGATTATCCTGACTTTTCCGTTATCCTTTTGATGAGCAACAATAGGAATCTCTTTTAGTCGGTGACTTATTTTTTTAACAAATTGATTGGTAAATTCAACCAGGTTGCTTTTACTTCGGTAGTTATCGTTAAGCTCATATTTTTTTGCCTGATGTTCAATGATAAATTGTTCAAGATGTTTTGAACTTGCCCCCCTAAACTCATAAATATTCTGGTCATCATCACCAACTGCTATTACTCTCATTTCTTCATTCTTCTCCATCAAGGACTTGATTAACCCGAATTCATATTTATCCATATCCTGGGCTTCATCAATAACCAGAACAGCCTTACTAATGCGATTAGGCTCTATATCATTATCCCGGATTTTTTCAACAGCCCGATTGATTATGGTTTCTGATTTTTCAATGGAGCCAACCTTGCCAAGTAAATCAAAACAGTACGAGTGGAATGTCTTTATCTCAATATAACTTGCAGCATTGCCAATTAATTCCAGCAACCGCTTTTTAAATTCCGTTACTGCTGCCCTCGAAAAGGTTACCATCAACAATTGTTCATGTTTAACATCTTCCATTAGGAGCAAAGAAGCCAGCTTATGCACAAGAACTTTAGTTTTTCCACTTCCGGGACCTGCAGCAACCGCAATATTCTGAGTGCTATTGTCTTTGATTATATTTAATTGCGCCGGAGAAAGTTCTCCGAAAAGTTTCCTGAATTTTGCTGGTGTTATGTTTTTTGATATTTCATTTTGCCTGCTGACATTGAAATACTTATTCAGAAAAGTGGAGTAATTTAACTGAAAATAATCATCAACAAATTGTAAGGCCTCCCTGTAATCACTTATCATTTTATTTGCATACTCACCCACAATATGAATTTGCTGAATTTTATTCTCATAAAACTGACTGAGCTTTGTATAGTCTTCTATTTTATAACGCTTTTTATTATCTGTCTCCAGCCGCTCAATACTTAGTTTATTGTACACCACCAAAAAACCACCTTCTATTTTTATGGCATCTATTCTTGAAAGATAAAACAACGCATCCTCTATATCCTGAATGGTTACATTCAATTTAAAGAGCAAATGATCTTTTTCATATTCTTGTTTTAATTCGTGAACTGAAAATTCAACCAGTATTTGGTCTTTTTTTATATCGTAAGAAGCTATATTTTCATTGCTTTTTTTATACAGAAACTCAACAATATACCGGGCTAAATCAAGTCGTTTCTCAAATTTATCTTTTAATTCGTTATGCGGATAATTTGCAATTATCGTAACATGGTTCTTTGAATAATCCTGATTTTTGCGTTTGATCCAGTTTTTAATAGCCCAAAAATTAATAATAGTTCTGAGTTTATTTGGAGAAACATCAGTACAACCCTGTAATTCTGCAAGTTCGTTAAGCTCTTTAACATGAAAAGTTTTTTCCTGTTCATCTATTTCATGTAAGAGAAAGGCTTCAATCCTGCTGATTATCTGGAGAATGCCAAGTGAACGATTCATGTTTTCGCCCCGCTTAATAAATGCGGTTAAGTCTTTTGCATCAGCCAGTATTTTTTCTTCCCGCAGTAAATTCACAACATTAATCACTTCTTCTTTTACAATTCCCAGATGGTCAGAAATATGGTCAATTCTTGATTCAGCAGCTTCGTCAGTGGCTTGTTTCCTGCTTTTACTTGAAAACAGTTTTTTAATAATGCGGACAGCCTGTTGTTTTTGTTTTTCATTAAAAAGTTCTGAGGCGTTTATTTTTTCAATGGCTTCCTGTGCATTTTTTGATAAAATACTATTGGCAAATATCCGGGGCATATTTTGCCCACGTTTCACATATCCGGCTTCTTCAAGGGCCGCAATGGCAGTTGTAACTCTTGTTTCTATTTCAACAACATTGTCATCCCAGCCAGCTTTCCTGGCTATTTCCAAAGCTGAATTTGAAGCTGTTAAGCGAAACCTGGTTAATTCTTTGATGGCTTTCCAGATTTGTTGTATTTCCTTTAAATTAAGTTTGGTTTGGTTCAGTAAAATAAAGTGTTTACTCAAATCTTCTTCATTGTAAAGAACATAACAGTCTGCGGTAATATTTTCATCCCTGCCAGCCCGACCAGCCTCCTGAACATAATTTTCCAGCGAATCAGATATATCATAATGAATTACCATTCCAACATCTTTTTTATCAACTCCCATCCCGAAGGCGGATGTTGCTACCATTATCTGAATATCGCCACGAATAAAGGCATCCTGATTTTCAGACTTCTCCTGTTTGTCCATTTTACCATGATAGGGCTTTGCAAGGCAACCATCGTTTGAAAGTTTTTCAGCTAACTGGTAGGCACCTCGGGTGCGCGAAACATAGATGATTGTGGGACATTGCTTGCCATCAATAAGGTTCCGGACTGTAGTATACTTATCTTCTTCTGATTGAGGTATAATTTTATATTGCAGATTTGTCCTGGATGCTTTTGAACTAAAAGTTTCTAAATGCAGCGATAGCTTTTCCTTAAAATAATCCATTATGTCCTGAATCACTTTTTGTTTGGCGGTAGCTGTAAAACAGGATACAGGAATAGGTCTCGCCAGATTTTTCTTTTCCTGAAGTGACTTTATGAAATCTCCAATATAAAGATAGTCAACCCTGAAATCCTGCCCCCAGGAAGAGAAACAGTGTGCTTCATCAATTACAAAACGGACAATATTTCGCCCCAGCAACAGATGCTCAATGGATTTAGAACGCAAAGATTCGGGAGATATGTAAAGAATGGAGGCTGAACCATTTCCAACCCTTTCAAATGAATTTGCTCTTTCGATGGGGTCAAGCAATCCATTTATGGTAACAGCTTCGGTAATATTTAATTTCTCCAGATTATCAACCTGGTCTTTCATTAATGATTGAAGGGGAGAAATCACAACAGTTAATCCTTTCACATTTTCTCCGCTCATTAAAGCCGGAACCTGAAAGGTAATGGATTTTCCACCACCGGTTGGAAATACCGCCAAAAGCGATTTGTTGTTAATGGCTGCATTCACGGCTTCTTCCTGCAGGGGCTTACCTCCATAATTTCGATACGAATCAAATCCAAAATATTTTTTCAAACCAATTTTTGCATCCAAATACTGATGGCAATAATGGCAACCTTTAATACAGGGATTGTTTCGCAATAAATACATAACCCTCGCAACATCTGGATAATTCTTAATCACCCAGGGAGGGGTAATGGAATAACGGCTATTGGTATTTATTAACGACAAACAATAAGCTAATTCAATGGGATTTTCCTGAATTAGTTTTTCTATTCGCGCATCATTGCATATTCGGAACCTGAACCGTTCATGAATCAGTTCAATGATATTTACGTTTTCAAAAGAACATCCAACAAACCTGAAAAAAGAAGCAAACTCAATTTTATCTCCCAACAGGGCATAATAGATTTGCTTCAACTCATTTTCTGTTTCCCTAAAAGCAGAAACTTCATCGTAAAAAAGGACTTTTGCTTTTATGGCATCATTTAATGGATTATTCAGTTCCTCAGTTTGCAGTTTGTCATCTTTAAGCAACGCATGGTAAGGTCTTTTAGGAAACAATAAAGGAGATAAATATAATGTATCAATAATATAATTCCCCGAAAAACTAATATCTAACGAGTTCTGAAGATGCGGTAAATCATGTTTTATAACGTTGTGTCCGCATATATATTTATGGCCATTAACATACCTGATGAAGTCTGATTTGGAGTTAGAATGAAATTGGTCTCCCCTTTCATTTATTCCTCCTATATCAAGGATTTTCTTACTCCTAACTTCTATTTCAGTGTCTATGAAAACAATACTGTTCATTAGTATTTATTAAGATAAAATCGTAATTGGAAGATGGCTTTCAGCACTTAAGCAACATCAGTTCATCTCTCAACCTCCGCTGAAGTTACAATTTTTCTTCAAATATAGATATGCAAAACAAATATTAGTTGGTTTTAACAGAAAAAACCAGGGAGGCTAACAAAACGATTAGTGACCGGAAAAACTCTAAACCATCGGCAGGTAGCCGCATATAGTTGCGGGGTCAATGATCACAAACAGCTATGAGCGGGGAGTTGAAAATGGATTCCTTCGATTAGCAGAATATAGAATTCCTCTCAGGCAGGGGTAAATATTGCCATTTTCACAACTTTCGAAACCACAAATTCCACAGTCGCCAATTCCGACATATTCTGCAGTTGGTGTATGACGTCTATGGTTTCCTTCTCCTTTTCGAAAAACGAGCAACAGGAAAAAGTGAAAAGAAAGAAAGGGATCAACACAACAAGATGAAATCTGGTCATTTTAAGAAAATCACGGTTCATAACATTTTAGTTTCTACAGGCTGATGGGTTATGGAATCAATTTGTTTTACCGCCCAGGAACATCCAGTTTCTTCAACATCCAGATATCGCAGGAAGGATGATCTGAAAAACCCAGGGGCCGGCTGAGTCTTTCAAAACCTTGCTTCTCATACATACTGACGGCCCTGGAAAATTCCGGCAAACTTTCGATGTAGAGTTGTGTATATTGCAGTTCTTTTGCTGATTCAACAGAACGCTGCATCAATTCCTTCCCGATTCCTTTACCCCTTGCCCCGGGGGCAAGGTAAAATTTCACCAGTTCGGCACAATTTTCCGGCAGACCCCGCGTGGGGTAAACTCCGCAGCAACCCAGTACATGATGATCCTCTTCGGCTACCCACAACACGGATCGGGGCCGTTGAAACAATTCATAAAGGTGATCGGTAGTAGGATCAGAATAAACAGTACCCTGCCGGGGGGCATCATACTCTTCAAAAACTGTCCTTATCAGAGAAGCCAGATGGGGATTATCCTGTTTCTCAACATGTCGTATGATCAGTCTCATGATAACGGTTTTTCTTGTCGAAGGGATCTTAGATTAAATGACCAGTTTAATGAAAGTGGTAAAACTGAATGTAAGCGCCGGGGCGATTTGCTAAAGTAACAAAAAACGCACAACAGCAACATGAATAAATGGCACAAAAGACGAAGGATACATTGGTTTTCATCAGGCGGCCATTATCCAATTATTTTTTTCTCTTTGCTGTTAAACCTGTTAAACTTGTCTACTTCTTTCTCGAGAAAGTAGCTTATGATGGTCCTGATGGCCACGATACTGGCCAGAATAGCAATTTCTTCAAAGGTAGGATGGATAACGGTGGCAATAATATCAGCAGCAATCATGAACTCCAGGGCCAGCAGTAAATAAGAAGCAAATTTATGCCGGATGTATTCCCGCTCCCTGTAAACCGATTGATAATGGGTTCTGCTGAACTCCAGTTTGAATAGCCTGATCAGCGCCAGTGTTACCCCCCATACAATCACTGCGACACCCATACTGCCTATGGCAATATAAAACACTTCAAAAATTTCATCAAGTTTTGCTTCCATTGTTTTGCCTGATTGGTTTAAAGATCAACAGTCTTTCTTCAATATAGTTTAACACTTTTTTCCCTCCAGGCCCTCTTTCTTTCTTTCCCATGAAGAGGATCGCGCAAATTACAATTTCACAGACAAGTCGCTCAATTATTTCTACCACACTGTAACAATCCTGGTACCCTGGTCGTCTTAAAAAAGAATTTACAGTAACCACACTGATTTAGCAACCACTAAAACATCCACCATGTTTGCTTTATTATTCAAACACAGCTTCAGAGCCCTGAGCCGGCAGAAGGCCTACATAGTAATCAATGCGGGAGGGCTTGCCATCGGTATAGCCTGCAGCTTAATTATCGGTCTTTTCATCGTCCATCAACTCAGCTACGACCAATACCATGAAGACAAGGACAGGATTTATCAGCTTGTCCTGAATGGCATAATGGGGGGAGAAGAATTCACCGGGGCATACACAGCTTCTCCCATTGGCCCGGCCATGGTAAGAGAGCTGCCGGAAGTAGAAAGTTGCTTAAGACTGAATGGATTTAATGAGACCGTTATTAAATACGAAGACAAATTTTTTGTGGAAGAACATTTTGTAGAAGCAGACTCTACATTCTTCGACTTTTTCGATATCCCCCTTCTTCGTGGCAACCCAAAGGAGGCTCTCAACCAATCCTATACAGTTGTATTGACAGAAACCATGGCCGCAAGAATGTTCGACACAACCGATCCCATAGACAAAATGATCAGGGTGGGAACGAATGAAAACCTCTACAGGGTTACCGGCGTCATGGCCGATATCCCGGAAAACACCCACTTCAAAGCCAATGCCATTGGTTCTTTCATCACCAATTCAAGGGCTGAAAATTCCAGCTGGCTGAGTAACAGCTTCAGCACTTTTGTTATGCTGCATCCCGAAGCCTCCACAGAGACCGTTCAATCGGGTCTGAACGATCTGATCTTGAAATATGTGGGACCAGAGCTCAGAGATTATCTGGGTATCACCATTGAAGACTTTCTGAACCAAGGCAACAAATACAATATTTTCCTGCAACCGCTTACTGATATTCATCTCAACCCGGCCATTGAACAGCAACTTGCTACTCCCAACGATCCCCGGTATCTGAGGATTTTTGGCAGCATTGGTGTTTTGATCCTCATCATCGGGGCGGTTAATTTCATGAACCTGTCCACAGCACAGGCCACCAAAAGAGCCAAAGAGGTGGGGGTGAAAAAAGCATGTGGTTCTTCCAAAGGATTGCTCATGTTTCAATTTTTGTCCGAAACCATTCTCCTGGCCCTCATGGCAATGATACTGGGCATCCTTATGGTTGAACTTTCTTTACCTTTTGTTAACAACCTGCTTCAGACTCAACTGTCTTTTGACTACCTCGCTCCCTGGTATACCATTCCTGCTCTTTTCCTGATTGCGTTTCTTATCGGCACCCTGGCAGGCATCTATCCGGCCTTTTACCTTTCTTCATTTAATCCGGTAAGGGTACTCAAAGGGAAAGCGGTTAATGGCAGCGATCTGGGAAATTTGCGCAGAATATTAACGGTCCTGCAGTTTTCTATTTCCATTGTGTTGATTGTTGGCTCGCTGATCATGCACCGGCAAATCAACTTTATGCTCAATAAAGATCTGGGATTTGATAAAGAACATGTCCTGGTGATTCGCCGTGCTGGCGTACTGGCAGAACAGGTGAAATCTTTTAAAAATGAATTGTTGGGATTGTCCGGAGTAGTTTCTGTATCTGCCTCCACGGCAGTTCCCGGCCGGGTCAACAATAACAACGGACACGCCATACAGGGCAGGCCTGAAGAGACATTCCTGATGCAAACCTGCTGGGTGGATTATGATTTTCTACAGACCTATAAAATAGAAATGGCTGAAGGAAGGTTCTTCAGTCCCGACATGCTCACAGACCAGCAGGCCTGCATCCTCAATCAGCGGGCAGTAAAAAACTTTTCCCTGACAAATCCCCTGCAAACACGCATCCTTGACGGTGACACCGAAGAGTCTGTTTTGCCTGTTATTGGCGTAACGAGGGATTTTCACTTCGAATCTTTGCGCAACGACATCCGACCCAGTATCATGAAATTTAAACAGGAGGATATGAACTGGGGCTATATCAGTATACGGCTCAGTCCGGGCTCCCCCCAAACGCTCCTGGAGCAAATCAACCAGATCTGGGCCTCTTATACTGAGCAAGAACCTATGCTTTACTTTTTTATGGATAAAGAACTGACAAGGATGTACAGCGAAGAAAAGCAAAATGCCATCCTCTCGGTCATCTTTACGCTCCTGGCCATAATCATCGCATCGCTGGGTCTTTACGGTCTTACCACCTTTACCATTGCTCAAAAAACCAAGGAGATAGGCGTTAGAAAAACCTTCGGTGCCTCCACGCTGAATATCTGGTACAGGATATCGCGGGAAATCATCATCCTGATAGCCATCAGCACAATTATAGCATGGCCGGTGATTTACTGGGTAGCCGATGAATGGTTGCAAAACTACCAGTATCGAATCGCTCTCAATCCCCTGGACTTCCTCAAGGGGCTGTTGCTGGCGGCAGGCATTGCTTTGCTTACCATCAGTTACCGGGCCATCAAGGCCGCAAGCATTAACCCTTCTCTATCTCTGCGCTACGAGTAATCAACTCAGAGTCGGCATTCCCATTTCTCAATGCTGCCTCTCTGCCGTATCAAAATAAAAGAGGAATAAAAAGTTTCTCTTTTAAACATTCCAACTCCCTGACTGTTTTCTTAAAAAAAACAACCCTATGAGCTATTATTACAGTATCGTTTTAAGAAAAACCAGTTATGATGCAGCTGTGGAACTTACCACTCAGGAGTTGCAAAAAGAGGGTTTCGGAGTACTTACCCACATCGATGTTAAAGAAACCCTGAAGAAAAAGATTGATGCCGATTTTAAACCTTACATCATTCTGGGCGCCTGCAATCCACATTTCGCCCACAAGGCACTAAAGGCCGAGGACAAGCTGGGAGTTTTCCTTCCCTGCAATGTGGTAGTGGAACAGCATGAAGATGGAACCATAGAAGTTTCTGCTGTTGACCCGCATGCCATGATGGCTTCGGTAACCAATCCTGCTTTGGAAGAACTGGCTGCAGATGTACGTGAAAAACTGCAAAAGGTATTACAGGAAGTAGCTGCCTCGGAAAGCTAAGTAAAAAGAAAAAAAGCGAATCACGTAGTGATTCATTCCTGATTTAATGGGCTTCTGCCGTGGACCACGAACGGTAACCGGTTCACTTTGCCTCAGACGCGGTACTGTCCGATAAGTTACATATTATCAGACGATCGAGAGGCATCCGCTATGTCCCTGGCATACAAAATGTTGCATCAGATTTAACTAAAAGGACAACTTCCATCTTTCAAAACACCGCGAAACAGCACTTAAAACAGAAAACCCAGCTTAATTTTTGTCATTTCTGACCGCCATCAAAGTTTATCTTGAAAACACTAATTTTTTGTAGCTCTATTCCTTAACCACCTCTACCCACTGTCCTTTGTTGCGGGCGTAGATGGAAGCATCGTACATGGCTTCTGTATTAAAGGCGGGCAGGTAAAATCGCCCGGCATACGCAGCAGTAAGCATCACTTTGTAGGTTCGGGATTGTTGGCCGGGCAAATCAAAATAAGTATATACCCTGTCATCGCGAATATCTTCATAAACCGATATATCCTGCTGAATTGCCCCGGAGGCGGCGTCCATACGAACATTGCCGATTTCCCATCCGGAGGGAAAAATACGTGTAAGGGCCATTTCGCGGTATTCTCCTCTTATGCCGGGATGAGAGAGGGTAACTTCTGCAATGAAAGAAGTGCCCTGACGCAACCTGCTCACATCGAGGGTTGACCCGTCCAAACCGGTAAACCTGACACTCATCTCCAGGTTAGCACTTTCAGCCACCTCCTCCCCTGCCCGGGGAATTCCGGAATGGACTACCCTGATAAAAACAGGATTATCGCCATTGTTGGCAAAAGATAGTTGTTTTGGGTTTCCCCCTGATGGGATCGTCAATGGGTGCAGAGACACCAGCGAAGTTGTATTCAGATCCTGCATGCTTCCGCCATCCTGGGCCCATGAGATTTGAATGCCTCCATCAGGAGTTGTTCCCTGATAGAACTCAGCAAGCGCCAGCAGACCAAAGGCAGTAGTTTGCGTGCTAAGCCAACGAGAAGAAGCAAATTCATCGGCCAGTTCTTTCACCAGCAGAGCGGCATCTTCGCGGCGGTTGAGCTTCATGAGCACCGGAATAATCCGGGCTTTATCGCGCAAGGGGTTTCCGAAAGTATAGGAAAGCTGCCGGTAAGGCTCAACCTGTGTTGTAGCCTCTTCCACCAGTTGCCGTGCTGCCTCTTCCTGACCCGACAACAGGTAGGCGGCTGCCAGTTGCCAGCGAGCCTGTACCGAAAGGGAGGGTTGCTGCCGCAGGCGGTTCATGGCTCCCATCTCCGATTTGTTGGCCAGGGCAAGGGTGTATAAGCGATATGCCTGCATAAGATCTGAGCCTTGTGTTTCTACATCGGGCACCCAGCGACTGGCCATTTGCTGCTGGAAACGCGCCCAGTTGTCTGTAAATCCTGCGGGCAATGCAAATCCTTTCTTTTGTGCTTCCAGGGCAAAATGTCCGGCATAGCTGCTTACCCATTCATGGGCTCCTGAAGCACCGGGCCACATGACAATCCCCCCGTTAGCGGTTTGCCGTGCCGACAACTTGTTGATCACTGACTCCACATTGGACTGGATCTTCGCTTTTTCATTTTCCGACAATTCATAAAATGTCTCGATAAACAATTGTGGAAAGGCTCCCGATACAATCTGCTCTGAACATCCGTGGGGATAGGAAGTAAGAAATCGCAGTCTCTTCTCCAGGTTGATGGGAGGAATAGAAGCGATCTCCAGGGTAGCTTCACGGGTGCTTTGCATGCCGGAAAAATCAAAACTGAGATCTGCTGTCTCGCTGCCATCCAGCACCAGATTTTCAACAGAGGTTTGGCGTGTATTGGGGTTACGAACATCCAGTTCGATATCAAAGGTTACCGTTTCGCTTCCGCTTTTTACGGTAGCCGATACTTTGGCGATTCCTTCCCTGTTGGGGGTTTCCAGCTCAAACCACACCATTTCATCTCCTGGCTCTCTAAACTCAATGCTGCGGATTCTTTCTCCCTTAACCGAGAACAGGTCATTGGTTGAAATAGAGATTTGTGCTTGTTTCACCGTCTCATCCAAAGCAAACACATTTACCGGGAAGCTGACTGTTTCGCCCGGGCCCATCACACGGGGGAGCGTTCCAAGGGCCATGAGCGATTGTCGCACCGGCACAGTTTTCTCAGCATTGCCATAGGCTCCTTCCTGCCCTGCTACCACCATTACCCTTACACTTCCTGCATATTGGGGCATGGTAAAAGTGTGGGTTTTGCTTTTGCCTTTGTCGAGGGCAAAAGGACCGAAATGCCTTACAACGGGTTTGAAACGGGAAGCCCGTTCTCCGGCCACCGGGGGTTGAATAAAATCGTCGCCCCCGGTTGCCAGCAGTCTGGAAAATTCATTTCCAAACGCACCCATTACATAATCAAACATATCCCAGGTTTTCACTCCCAGCGCTTCTCGGGCATAGAAGCTGCCATGGGGATCGGGTGTGTGGAAGCGGGTCAAATCCAGCAACCCTTCATCTACCAGTGCCAGGGTATAGGTCATGGCTCTGCCCTGTTGTTCTTTTACAGTAATATCAACCTCCTGCCCGGGCTTAAGTGCATCCTCCATGATGATCTGAGGCTGTAAACGGGTATCAGGATCTTCCACCTTCAAAGGCAAAACGCCATAAAGCCGGATGGGCAAATCGTTGGCAGTCTGGGCATGGGGTTGCAGCAAAGTAATATGAGCATACACGTTGGGGGCCATTTCCGGGGTCACCTCAATGGAAAACGAGGTATTGTCTTTCCGGGTTTTCACCCATTTGCTTTCCAGTACTTTCGAACCACTTTCCATACTCACCAGTGCCCTTCCGCCTTCCGAAGAGGGGAAAGTAAACTGCATTTGTTCCCCGGGTTGGTATTGTTCCTTATCAGCCGTAAAAGTAAGCATGGTAGCAGCCTGCTGCCGGCCATCACGGGGAACTCCCCGCCAGGAGGGCCAGTCGAAATACAGGATATCTCCACTGCGATGGCCACTTGCAAGATCGGTGACCAGCACAAGGTACCTTCCCCATTCCGGATACTCAATTCCCAAGTTGAAGTGGGTCTGTCCATCTTCAGCATTTATTATTTCTGTATGAATGGCCTTGTTGTAGGATCCTGATGAGAAATCACCCAGATTCTCATCGGAGGCATCCCACCACCATCTCCAGTTGATTTTATATACATCCACCCTCATTCGCGCATCCTGCACCGGATTACCTTCCCGGTCAACATTGACCAGAGCAAGTCGATATATCGAATCGGTTTCCAGGGCACCACTGCCCTCTCTGCCCTGAGGTTTTTGCACTCCGGCATACGTGTCATATGAATAGAAAGGTAGATTGAATCTGTCTATGCTGAAGGCTCCCCCTTCTTCAAACACTTTGGTTTCCACAGTGGCACTGAGCATACCCGGTGCACGGGATTGTACATCAATATCGGCCTTCAACCTTGCCTGTCCTCTTGCATTCAGTCTTCCTTCAAACAAGGGAAAGGTCTCTCCGGAAAAACTTCGTGTTGGATCATCAAAAACGTAACCGGCAAAATCATCAAATTGCGTTTTTGCAGGATTCAGCGTAGCTGTCACCTCAGCCCTGAGATTGCGGGCCGTGCCACCATGCAACCATTCAGCTTCCAGGGTGCCGGTATTGGCAGAATATCCCAACAGGGTATTTCCTTCAAAAGCCGTGTTGATACGCAGGCGGTTGGGCATAATGGTTTCGATGCGCAGGGATTGGGAAAACTCTACTCCCCCCAGTTTTACTGAAGCCGTATAATTGCCGGTGGGTGCATCGGAATCCGTTAGGGCAGTAAAGCGGTAAAATCCATTTACACCTTCAGTAGCTACTTTATGAACTACCCTCTGCCCCAATGGGTTGTAGAGTTGAAAAACCACCGGATAACCCTCAGGGAGGGTTTGTTGCCGGTCTTCCAGCACAAAATTCAGAAACAGGGTGTCGCCGGGGCGCCAGACTCCCCGTTCTCCATACAAAAAGCCCTTCAACCCTTTTTGTACACGCTGACCTCCTACATCGAACATGCTCAGGGAAAGGGTATTTCCATCATCTAAACGAAGATAGGCCTTCTGATTATTCTTTTCGGCCACAGCCACAAAAGGCACTCCGCGTGATTCTACTGTCGCAAAACCCTGTGCGTCGGTTTCAACGGTTTCCAGCAACTGCTGCTGAAAATTGTAAAGACTGATGCGTGTATCACCTACAGGAGAAGCAGACAGCAAATCAGTAACGGTAAAATGAAAAACACCATCATCCTGTTTTTTGGCTATCAGCCCCAGGTTGGAAGCAAGAATATTCCGGCTGATGGCTGATTGATTGTAAAAATAGGTATTATGGCAAGGGTTGTCCCTTTCACGCCAGTCATAATCATCATAATTATAACGCTGAGACTTTCCGTATCCTCCCCAATAACTCACTTCGTCGGAAACCTTTTCCCAGCGGGTATCCAGGGATGCCAGCACAGAAGAAGGATTCAGGGGCCCACCATCGCAAGGGTAAAGAGAATAGTCTTTGCTGAATGAGAGGTAAACCCGGTAAATGGCTCCGGGATCGGGTGGCAGCACTTCGGCAAGATCTAAGGCAAACGGATTCCACTGGTTGAGATTGGTGACCTCACCAGTGGCAAGAGAAAGGGTGCGCCGTGCAACAATTCGACCCACGCGTCTTAGCTGGTCTTCGCCATCAATTGGGTTGGTTTGTAAAAACTGCAGAATATTATCTTCAAGAATCTGCACTACTTCCACATCTACAGCAGCAAGATTTACAGCTTCAAAAGGAAACAACAGTTCTCCGGAGGAAGGAGTAATAACACCTCTGCCTGTAAGCCTTACCGCGGGTTTAATATCCTCAAAAACGAATTGCCGGACCAACTTTTCGTTAAGCCGGTTCCCATTCTCGTCACGCAAAGAGGCTTCTATATTCAGGATTTGCGTTCCATTGAGATCTTCAGGGGGAAAAATCACTATCTCGTTGCCATTGATGCGGGTTTTGAGGTTTCGCTGATCGGCAAAATAAACCAGACCGGAAAGGTTCTGTTGTTGCAGGGGTTCAGAAAAATGCAGGGAGATACGCGGTTCGGGTAGTTGCTCAAACCAGGTATGAATCAATTCGAAGGAACCAGGGGCAGGCAAATGGATTTCCTCCACTCCCTTTTCTTTGGCTTCAACAGGCTTTCCATTCCATTCGAGGGTCATCCGGGTCTCTCCCTGGCTTCGGGAAAGGTTGTTAATGGTAAACGTATGTTTCCTGTTTTGCTGTTCATGTTTCCACGAAACACTGGCGTCCCGCCCCCCGTTTCTCAGTTTCACCATCTCTCTCACTTTTTCCGGCTCGGCAGCGTCAGCGCTCTCTACAATGCCGGTAAGGCGAATGCGATCCTGCTGATTTTCACGGTAGGTTTTAACACTGCGAACATACACGTTGACCGACTGAGGCATGGTAGCAAAGCCAAAAGCGAACTCCCTGAGTTCTTTATCCACATTCAATAGAGCAGACAAATCAAATCTGACCTGAAATACCCTGTCATGGGCAAGCGGTTTGGCAGGCCTGAATTCAAGAGTGCGGGTATCTTTCCAGAATGTTTTACCTTCAACTGAAGGACGAATACGAAATAAATCCCGGGGAACTTCTTTTCCCACTGAAGCAGTATCGGCCACGGGAAAGGCAAACTGCACCCGGACGGTTTCCTCTGTTGACAAGATGCCCCCGCTGAAGGCACTGATGTAACGACTAAATTCCTTTGCCGGTGGTTCCGGGATACCGGAAACAGAATCGCGGTCGCAATTATAAAAAATGACAGTTGCCAGCAACAGCAGAGCCCACCGGCCCGATGCTAATGAAACCCGTTTGGTAGCTATCTTCATGATCCTACTGTTTTAACAGATGATTGAAATTGAAAAGAAAGGTTAAAAGTAGATAAAATATCACTCCCTTCAATGTGAAATTTTATCCGAAAGGCAACCCCACAACAATGTTTTGCAATAAAAGCGGTTGTAATCAAAAGGAAAGCTATAAATTTGACCCCGGAAAATCGTGCTGTCCTGTTCATCCTGAAAAAATGAATCCGGCTTCAGAAACAAAGAAATAAGGCTTTATGAACCCAAACACAAGAACCATTTGTATGATGTCGAGTCTGCATTCATTGTACGACGACAGAATATACTGGAAAGAAGCCCTTTCACTGAAAAAAGCGGGTTACCATGTTATACATCTGGCGGTGGGAGATGAAGAACAGGATTTTGTATCTGAGCATGGCATCAGGATGATACAGGTAAAAAAGTACAAAAAAGGGACAGGCAATCTGTTTTTCAATCACCTTTCCAAGCGATTTTCCACAGACAGTGAATACCGGCAACTGCTGGCTGTTGCGCGGGCGCTGCAAGCTGATGTATACCATCTGCACGATTTGCAACTCAATAAAATAGCGCGGCAGTTGCAATCACTTCCGCACAAGCCCCGCCTGGTGTATGATGTACACGAACCCTACCCCATTACCATTGCCGATGGCGATTACAAGGGGTTTCTTTTCAAAAGGTTTATGAAACTTTACGCCCGTTACATTTACCATTGGGAGCTGAAGCGCTCTGCTGTTTACGACATGATCATTGCCACAGAAGAAAACGTGGCAGAGAAGTTTCGCAGGCATTTCCCGTGCAAGAAGGTAGAAATCATTTACAATTATTGCGACACCGGGGCGGAAAATTTTCCTGATGTAGCTGAAAAAAAGTACGATTTTATTTATGCCGGGGGGATACGCAGGCGACGGGGTGCCATGGAAATGCTCAAAGCAGTGAAAGTACTGAAGGAGGGAAACCTGCCGGTGAAATTACTTCTGGTGGGAGTGATTTGCGATGAAGGGCTGGAAGAAGATATGAGACAATATCTTACCCGAAACAAACTGGAAGACTGTGTGGAAATAATGCCTCCGATACCCTACCGGCAGGTACTGAAGTTGTATACGGCTTCCCGGTGTGGCATAGCCATTTTCAACCGGCAGCTTGTCAACCAAACCATCATGCCCATCAAAACCTTTGAGTACATTGCCTTTGGCCTGCCTGCCGTGTGCAGCGATGTGGGGCATATGGGGCGCATTACCCGTGAGTACAATACAGGTATTGCCGTTGCTCCGGATCAAATTTCAGAAATTGCCGGGGCCATGAAAAAACTCATTTCAGATACTTCATTGTACAGCACACAGAGAAGCAACTGCCTTGTTTTGTATGAGAAAAAGTTTAACTGGAAATACATGGAACAGCACCTGGCAGCGTTATATGATACAATGCTGATAAAATAATCACTTTTTAAATTAGGGAACCAGAGGGCCGCAATGCCCGGCTTTCGCAACAAATAAGATCGTCGTAGAATCGCAAAACCCATGCAATACAATACAGACAGGATAAAAAAAGACTTGATATGGTATATAGCAGGGGCATTTTTGCCCATGGCTGTATTGTTGGTGCGATCTCCTGTTTTCACCCGGGTTTTCAGCCCCGAAGAATACGGGCAGTATACACTGATAAACCTGATTTTCCTTTACCTGTCGACTTTGAAGCTGGAATGGATTCGCACATCCATCTGGAGGTATTATATCAAATACAAAAAGCGGGGATTGCAGCAACGATTTCACCATGCGGTGTCTGCTTTTTATATCCTTTCTGCAACCTCCATTCTGCTTGTAACAGCCATATGGTTCTTTTTTACTCCTAACCCGGACATAAAAAAACTCATTGCTTTTGGGGCTGCCAACCTGCTTACCCAGGAACTTATCACCATAATAATGATTACCCAACGAATTGAAGGACGGTCGAAATACTACAACATCATCAACAGTACACGGACAGCAGGTGGATTTCTGTTGTTGTTGATACTGGCTTTTCGTTTTGATTTTACCATCAGTGCCTTTTTCCTGGCTCCGGCGCTGGTAAATACGATTTACCTGGTTTTCCTACTGCCCAAAAGTAACTTTATCTTTCCACCACACTTCGCGATCATCACCGGAAACGATCTTAAACGCTTTGTCCATTATGGATTTACCGGTACTTTGACCATGCTGGCCACTTTTTTGCTTATCTCCAGCGATCGCTGGGTCATTAACTATTTTCACGGCCTGGATAAAACCGGTATTTACAACCAAACCTATATGCTGGGACAAATGAGTATCATGGCCCTTATTACGGTACTCAATGCATCTTTCAATCCTTATCTTATCAATAATATTGAACAAAACAAACAAGCGACCAACACCTACGTTTCCAACGTTTTTCGATGGTTTTTCTACCTCATTTTTCCCATGGCCGTATATATTTCGTTGTATGCCCGGGAGATTTCCACTTTACTGCTGGGGCCTGAATTCAGAGAGGCCTGGCACATCATCCCGCTGATAACTTTTGGTTTCATGTTCGAAGGGTTGTGTCACTTCTCATCCATTAAACTCAAATTTTTTAACCGGTTGCGATTTCTTTTCCTGGGGGTATTCATCGCAACATTGATAAATCTTTCGCTCAATTTTTATCTGATTCCCAGGATGAATTATACCATTGCAGCCTACACCACCTTGTTCAGTTACCTGGTTCTTTTCCTGTTTTACTACGTTTCGGCGTCATCCACCTACCTGCATGCCCCCCAAAACAGGAAATTCATTGTTGCCATCATGGGGGTTATGGGATTACAAGTGGGAATACATTTCATAATAAACCCTTACCTTCCTGATTACCATCCACTGGTCCTGGCAGGGATAGAATTTACTGTATTTGCCATGAGTTACCTGGGGATAACCCTTCCGCTTTCTCCCCTCAAAGGAGACCTGACCGCAAATAAACAAAACTGATAGCTGATACAGACGTTGTCCCACTTTTCAGGGGTAATAAATATGACAAAGGGGCTGCTTCAACCAAGCCCATTATTTTGTAACTTTGCACAAAGGAAAACGAAATAAAAATTGGGGTATATGAACGTACCAATGACCGGAGGATAATATGGCACTTACATTTTTCAAAACAAATAAAAACAAGCAGTTTGATTACAAACCTGTTTACTGGGACAAGGCAAAAGAAGAACGGGACAAGCGATTGAAAACTGCGCTGGAAGAGACCAACAAAGATTACGCAGAAGCATTGCGCGAACGCATGGAATTGCGCTGGAAACGCAACAGTTCGCAGAGTGCCCGGAAAAACGCCAACCTCAGGGTATTGGCCATTCTGCTGGTAATTGGCCTGGTTTTTTATTACATCTTTCTAACCTGAAACCGATTTTTCCTCATCATACATGTCAGACTTCATTAAACTCCTGCCCGATTCAGTAGCCAACCAGATTGCCGCAGGAGAAGTAGTACAACGACCAGCTTCTGTGGTAAAAGAGTTGCTGGAAAATTCCATTGATGCCGGAGCGACTGATATCAAACTTATTGTCAAAGATGCAGGTCGCACCCTGATTCAGGTTACCGACAACGGCAAGGGGATGTCGGAAAACGACGCCCGGATGAGTTTTGAACGGCATGCCACCAGCAAAATCAACAACGCCCATGATTTATGGGCGCTCACTACCATGGGTTTCCGGGGTGAAGCCCTGGCCTCCATTGCTTCTGTAGCCCGCGTGGAATTAAAAACCCGCACTGAAGACGCGCCCCTGGCTACCGAAATTTTCATGGAAGGATCAAAGCTGGAATCGCAGCATGCATGCCAGGCACCTAAAGGGACAACCATCGCAGTGAAAAACCTGTTTTTCAATACTCCAGCCCGCAGAAATTTTCTCAAAACCGACAACGTGGAAAAAACCCATGTTTTCAACGAATTTGTCAGGGTAGCACTTGCCCACCCGCAAGTGGCTTTCAGTTATTATCACAACAACCAGCTCATTACACAAGCTTCCAGGGGCAACCTGGGGAGCAGAATCATCAGTCTTTTTGGTGGTCATTACAAGCCCAGACTTATCCCCGTGGAAGAGGATACACAAATAGTTGGCATTCAGGGATACATCCTTAAACCCGAATACGCCAAAAAAAGAAAATCAGAACAGTACTTTTTCGTCAACAACAGATTTATCAAGTCACCCTATCTAAATCATGCCGTAGAAAACGGGTTCGAGGAGCTCATTCCCAATGATGCTTACCCTGCATTTTTCCTCTTTCTGCAAATTGACCCGGCCCAGATTGACGTCAATGTGCATCCTACCAAAACAGAAATCAAGTTCCAGGATGAAAAGCTGATTTACCAGATTATAAAAGCCGCCGTTAAACGCAGCCTGGGGAAGTTTAACATTGTTCCCAGCCTGGACTTTGAACGTGAGACGGCCTTTGATGATGTAAAGTTTGATAAATCCAGACCCATAGTGGCCCCTGCCATTGATGTAAATCCTGACTATAATCCTTTTGAGCAGGAGAAAAGTACAGGAAATACGGGAAAAAATCTTGCCGGCCGGGCCAATCCCCAACAATGGGAAAAACTATTCCCCCAGCCGGGTAAGGCAGCCAGTAGCGGCGCCAAAGAACTGTTTGCACAACAGGAGCCTCAACCCACACAACAAACCATCATCAGCCCGGATTGGCAGGAAAGCCCTGATAAACCACAAGGAAAAAAGTTCATGCACCTGCATGGCAGGTATATCCTTAGCTCCATTAAATCCGGATTGATGATCATCGATCAGCAAAGAGCCCATGAACGGATTCTTTTTGAAAAACATTTAAAAATGCTTGAAAGCCGAAAGGCTGTATCCCAGACACTGCTTTATCCGGAACAAATCAAACTTACGGAGCCGGATGCCGACCTTCTCAGGGAAATCCGCACAGAAATAGCATCACTGGGCTTCGACATCAGCGACTTTGGACACAATTCTTACATGATAAATGCGGTACCCTCGGATTTGGCTGACAATGAAAATCTGCAATTAATCATAGAGTCGATCCTGGATAATTTCAAGAAAAACAATGCCTCCGTAAAACTGGACACCCGGGTTAACCTGGCCCGTTCGCTGGCTAAAAGTCTTTCTGTAAAAACCGGCAAACCGCTCACTACGGAAGAGATGAATGCCCTTACCGATGAATTGTTTTCCTGTGAAATGCCCTACCAGACCCCCTCAGGCAAGCCGACCCTGAATATGCTGGGAATGGATGAAATAGCAGACAAATTCAAGTAAAAGCATGGTGGGAACTATCAGAAATTTCACAAAAATCGTAATTTTGCCCGCTTACAATGAGGGTGGGCTCATACAGGCAAAAAGGGTTCATACTTTTCCATCCTCAATTTTCGCAATGCTCTAAACATAGCAACCACATCGTTGTTAGATATTGGACTTTAAACAATTTTTTATATGCAACAATTCAGGCCGGGAGGATTTACATTACTCCCCCCCATCGTAAAAAATCTTTTGATAATCAATGGCTTGTTTTATCTGGCTACCATAGCTTTGGGAAACTCGTTCGGAATCGATCTATACAGAGTGCTGGGGTTACATTTTCCCGGATCCCAGAATTTTGCCCCTTACCAGTTTATTACTTACATGTTTATGCATGGTAGTCCTACGCACTTGTTCTTCAATATGTTTGCGTTATGGATGTTTGGCAATGTACTGGAAAATGTTTGGGGTCCTAAAAGGTTCCTGCTCTATTACATTATTACCGGCCTGGGGGCCGCCCTGCTGCATTACGCCATTCTTTACTGGCAGATGCTGCCCACCTTGAGAGCCGTGAATGAAATACTTAACAACCCGGATCCCGAAAGCCTGAAAATGTTTTTTGAATCTGAGTACTTTAAGATCGGTTCGCAGGAAATCAACAACAACTTCCGCATGTTTCTGCGGGAATACAACAGCCTGATCGATGAAGCACCCAACCAGGCTATGGTCAGGGCGGTTAACTTTCTTAACGAGTATAAAATTGATTTTCTGAACCTGCCGGTAGTGGTAGGGGCATCCGGGGCAGTTTTTGGTATTTTGCTGGCCTTTGGCATGCTCTTCCCTAACTCGTTGATTTATTTGTTCTTTGCTATACCCATCAAAGCAAAATATTTTGTTATTGCCTATGGTGCCATGGAATTGTACTTTGGTATTTCCCGACCGGGTAGCAATGTTGCTCACTTTGCTCACCTTGGAGGGATGCTTTTTGGCTATCTTCTCATCAGGTACTGGAAAAGTAAAGGGAAACTTTACTGACAAGAGACTGATGAGCTACAACTGAACTTCCTGGCGGGATTCTGACTGCCCATTTCAGGAAACCCTGCAAAAGAAAGAAATACCTCAGTAATTGCTGACAGGCATTGCAATGGTTGATTATCTGACAATACTTTTAAGGGTATTTACACGTTGGTAAAACATTAAATAGAATAAAAGAGTTATTATGCATTCATCCATTTTTAGTGAAATCCGCAATTTCTTTGCCAGGGGGTCGGTGCTTGCACGCCTCATTGGCATTAATGTAGCCATTTTTGTGCTGGTAGGACTCATTCGTGTTTTGTTTTTCCTGTTTGATGCACCCTCAGCCTACCATGGTATCATTAACTGGTTTGGTGTGCCATCCAATACAGCCACCCTGCTCACCCGACCCTGGACCCTTGTTACTTATATGTTTCTCCACTTCGACTTCTTCCATATTTTCTTCAATATGATTATGCTGTATGTCGGAGGTAGGTTGTTCAAAGATTTTCTAGGAGAAAACCGAATGACAGGCACCTATATTATCGGGGGTTTGGTTGGGGGTTTGATCTTCATGCTGGCTTATAACATCTTTCCTGTGTTCGCCCAGGATCGACAGATGGCTGTAGCCATAGGGGCTTCAGCATCGGTGCTGGCCATTTTTATTGCCATTGCCACTTATATGCCCAATTACGAACTACCCCTGATTTTGTTGGGTCGTATAAAACTGAAATACATTGCAGTATTTTTCGTGGTCATTGATTTGCTGAGTATTGACAAGGGCAATTCCGGCGGACACCTGGCTCACCTGGGAGGTGCTCTTTGGGGATTTGCTTACATAGGGCTGTTAAAGGGGGGCAAGGATCCAGCAAAGTTTGCAGGGATATGGGTAAAAGCCATCGGAAGTATTTTCAAACCCAGCCCTAAAATGCGGGTGGAATACACCAGTAAGAAACCCATGACTGATGAAGAATACAACCTGCAAAGGGCAAAAAAACAGAAAAGGATGGATCAAATCCTGGACAAAATATCCCGGTATGGATACCAGAGCCTTAGCAGCGAAGAGAAAGAAATTCTCTTTAGAATGAGCAACGACAAGGAGTAACCCCTCAAAAAGCTGCCCGTGAAAACCCGGAAAAGAAAATCATTTTTCACCTGGATTTTTCTCATCCTGAACCAGTTTGCTGTACTATTGCTGCTTCTCGTGTATGCCGGGGCAAGAATCAGTCCTGCAACATTCTGGCCATTGGCATTTACCGGCCTGGTGTACCCTGCTATCCTGATTGTGAATCTTGTTTTTGTTGTTTATTGGCTTTTACGGTTGCGCATATACTTTGTCATTTCACTGATGGCAATCCTGCTGGGATGGCCCCACTTGCAAAGTCTCATTCGCTGGGGCGACAATACAGCCACTTTGCCTGTGGAGGGGAAAAACATAAAAATGCTGAGTTACAATGTCAGAGTATTCGATTTATATAATTATGGCCCTGGCTGGCAACTCAATTTCACGCAGCGTAACAATATTTTCCGTTTTTTACAGGAAAAAGATTTTGACATCATCTGTTTCCAGGAATTTGTTCATGACAAGGGAGGGGCTTTTAAAACCCTGGACACCTTACCCGGTATCCTCAGGGCTAAATATGCCCATGCAGGCTACAGCCGCTCTTCAAAAGACATAAATTATTTTGGGCTGGCAACTTTTTCTGCCTGGCCCATTATCCATAAAGGCAGCATCGAACTCCCCTCTAACATGGGAAATATGTGCATTTATTCAGATATCGTCATCGATAAAGACACGGTGAGGGTATATAATGTGCACTTTGAATCTATCGGCCTGAGTGCTGAAGATTATGGCTTTGTAGAAAACCTTACCAATGCAGGCCAGCTCACCCGGAAAGATTATTTTAAACAAGGGAGTAGGCGTATTTTTAACCGTCTTAAAGAAGCCTTTATCCAAAGAGAAAATCAAGTAAGACTCCTGTCTGAACATCTTCGCCAAAGTCCTTACCCGGTTATACTGGCCGGAGATTTCAATGACACCCCCTCTTCCTGGACCTGTAAGAAAATGACCCGTCATCTCAACGATGCTTTTATGAGCGGACGCGGAATGGGACAAACCTATATAGGGGCAGTACCGGGATTCCGGATCGACTATATCATGCATTCCGACGATTATACATCCTACAATTATACTACAGGAGACCAGGTATACTCCGATCATTACCCTATCTGGGTTTGGTTACATATTCCTTCTGACTGAAACATACAAACCCAAATAAAAAAGCTACCAAATATATTCTAAAAAAGACACTTTTATCCATCAATGAATACTTTTACACCTTGTATAATCAAATTATTCTTCTTAAATTGCACTGAACTTAAACAAGCCCAAAAAGTAATTCAACTAAACAAAAACTAAATTAAAAATCTGTCTCAATGAAAAAAATAGCATTAATAGTATTTGTAGCATTAATAGGATTAACAAACTTAAAAGCCCAGGATTATAAAACCGGATTAGGAGTACGGGGAGGGTTTTACAGCGGCCTTTCCGTTAAGCATTTTCTTTCAGGAAGTGATGCTATTGAAGGAGTACTGGCAACGCACTACCGTGGTATTGTTCTGGCCGGGATGTATCAGCGGCACACCAATGCATTTGACGCTCCCGGTCTTAACTGGTATTATGGTGGAGGGGCTCACCTTGGATTTTATGATCGCAGTTACAGTCCCTGGTATGGAAACGATGAAACCGGAAATTTCAGTGTTATTGGAGGAATGGGTGTTGTAGGGCTGGAATACAAAATCGAAGATTTACCCATTAGTGTAGGTTTTGACGTTACTCCCGCTCTGAATCTTATACCCAATGTGCGATTCTGGGTAGGAGCCGGTGTAACCCTTCGGTATACCATCAACTAACCAGAAATTTTACATATAAAACCCCCTGCAATCATATTGGCTGCAGGGGGTTTTGCAATAAATCCATCGGGAAACTACTGCTTGAAATGCGGCAGGTAATCTTCCAGGCCATAAGTCTTACACATCCCGGCAAATTCTTCAAATAAGGCATCATTAAACGGCACCCCTTTATCTTTCCTGTACATCCAGGTATCATGCTCTTTTTCTCCAGCGGTATAAATTCTCTTTTCTCCCGGCATTTTCTGAGAGGCACGCAATTCCCTTAAAATATTGCCTGTAGTTTTCTTAAAATCGGCCGGATCGGTAAATGCATTGATATCTATGGCTATAAAGAAATGACCCAGGGGATAGGGAACTTTTTTCCCATCTTTTACTCCCATAAGCATTTTCAGGTAGGCTCCCTGTTGCAATGCGGAAGAGAGAATTTCCACTACGGTGGCATACCCATAACCTTTGTATCCTGCGGTTTCCTCTCCTACTCCACCCAACGGCGTAAATGCCGCTCTTCCGGCAATTAAATCCTCCAGTACCTCAACAGAGTTGGTTTTGGATTCTCCGTTTTTATCAATCACCCATCCTTTGGGCATTTCTTTACCTTGACGGGCATATACCTCCACCTTACCGCGCTGGGTAATGGAGGTGGCACAATCCAGCAAAAACGGAAAATCTTCATCACTGGGCATTCCGAAAGTCAAAGGATTGGTTCCCAGCATATTTTCCACGCCAAATGTGGGGGCAATAGAAGGCCGGGCATTGGTTCCGGTTATCCCTATCATATTCTGCTCTGTAGCCATCAGAGGATAATAGCCGGCAAAACCGTAATGGGTAGAATTTCTTACAGCAACCATTCCCATTCCAAACTTTTTGGCTTTATCGATTGCCATTTGCATCGATTTATAGGCGATGACATGCCCCATACCATTATGGCCGTCTACTACCGCTGTAGCCGGAGCTTCCTTTACTACTTCAAAATTGGTAACCGGATTTAGAATACCATCATTAATCCTGTCCAGATATATCGGCTTGAGCCTGTTGACCCCATGCGAATCAAATCCCAGTTTATCTGCTTTAACCAGCACATCTGCTACAATTTTTGCATCTTCTTTCGGGATGTTGGCCTTTACCATCACATCAACCATAAATTTCTCAATCACCTCAAAAGGAATAAATCTTTCTTCTTTTGCCATAGTTTGTTTGTTTTTAGATTTTGGATTTTTGTATTGTAAATATAGGATTTTGTGTTGCTAATAAAAACACACACATCTTAAAAAAGTTTTTTCTGCTATGAAACAACCCTGATGAACCACTACACACATATGGGAGGGATTAATTGTATATCTGTGCGTTGCAGATAAACAGATGAAATATACAATAAATTTGACAAGTCAAAAAGTGAATTTAATATATTTGTGAAATTATTTGAATTCTCATTGTTTTTTAAATTCCACTTTCTATTAATTACAACAAGTATGGAATACAAATACGATTTCTTAGAAACAAAGAACCAAAAGTCCCGGATCTATATTTTTATGGGATTGTTTTTGGCCCTTTCCAGCATATACTTTTTTTACGAAGACTCTAACTTCGTTATAGGCGTGATCTATTTCGCCTGGGGAGTAAACACTTTTATGGAGGGTATGGGTATTCCCCCGGCCAGTCTGGTGGGGAAAAAGTTTATTCTTGTCAATGCAGAAAAGATTCATTTCAAGTTTTCATTAACAAAAAAGGGAACCCTATTCTACACAAAAGACATTGACAGCATTGAGCTCTGGCCCGGAACCATTGTAGTAGAAGATCAGAACGGAAAGAAAGTGAAAGTAGATTTGCGGGAGTTGACCCCTCAAATCCGCCACGAAACGCTGATGGCCATTGCCTCAGTAGCTGAAAACAGGAAAATTAAGTACCATAAACATGGCTACCTCCAGCAATACAACTGAACACTAGCCAATCATATATTGTTAGGATTGTATCGGACAGTATTAATTGGATTATAATTATAAACTCACAAAAGGTAAACATTATGGCAAGGACAAAAGAATTACTCGGTTTAATAGCAGGATTTGCAACAGGAACATTTTTGGGAGCACTCTTTGTAGCCACCGGCAAACCCAAATCGGATAAAGACAAAGATGAAGAAAAGGATAAGGATAAAAAAAAAGTGAAGGAAGCGAAAGTTATCCTTGAAAAATAGCTGACCTTGATGCTCCATGTAACGCTGATCTGAATCAATTAAAAGGCCTGGAAGTGAGCCTGAATATATTGAATTTTCCTCATATCAATTAAATGCAATTATATTAATTTTTCCTCTTGCCCAAAGGTGAATGGGTATAGCGGCAAAAATACTCCGGGCTTCAAGTTGCAAAAAGCCAGGTATTGAAAAATGTTGCAGGTAATAAAAGAAAGGCGGCTCAAAACCACCTTAAACTAAACACATCATTGCTTTCTTTTGAAAAACAGAGAACAATAATTCCTATTTTTGCCAAAAAGCCTTGTATGCCATTTAAAATCCAGTCAGAATTTCAGCCTACCGGTGATCAACCTGAAGCCATCAGGCAGCTTACCGAAGGCCTGAATGCAGATATTCCATTCCAGACCTTACTGGGAGTTACAGGCTCGGGAAAGACTTTTACCATTGCCAATGTGGTAGAAAAAATACAACGCCCCACAATAGTATTAAGTCATAACAAAACCCTTGCCGCCCAGCTATATGGAGAATTCAAGCAATTCTTCCCTGACAATGCTGTAGAATACTTTGTTTCATACTATGATTATTATCAGCCTGAAGCCTTTATTCCCACCACCAATACGTATATAGAAAAAGATCTTTCCATCAATGATGAAATTGAGAAGCTACGCCTGAGTGCTTCCAGTGCCCTGCTGTCAGGACGAAGGGATGTGCTGGTGGTAAGCTCGGTTTCCTGCATTTATGGCATTGGCAACCCTGATGATTTTAATGAAAACATTATCCGAATCAGCCGGGGGGATATCATCAGCCGCAACAAGTTGCTGCATCAATTGGTAGGCAGCCTTTACAGCCGCACACAAGTTGATTTCACCCGGGGAACATTCAGGGTAAAGGGCGATACGGTAGATGTATTTCCGGCCTATGCGGATCATGCTTTCCGCGTAATTTTCTGGGATGATGAAATTGAAACCCTGGAAAGTTTTGACCCCGTCACGGGCCACAAGCTGGATAGCTTTGATCAGATTGCTATTTATCCGGCCAATATATTTGTTACCTCCAAAGAGAGGATGTCTCATGCGATAAGGCAGATTCAGGATGATCTGGTAAAACAGGTAGAATATTTTAATGATATTGGCAGACCACTGGAGGCAAAGCGACTGGAAGACCGGGTTAACTATGATCTTGAGATGATTCGTGAGTTGGGCTACTGCTCGGGTATCGAGAACTACTCGCGTTATTTCGACGGCCGGAAGCAAGGTTCACGTCCCTTCTGCCTGCTGGATTTCTTTCCCGAAGATTATCTTATGGTCATTGATGAAAGTCATGTCACCGTACCGCAGATTCACGCCATGTACGGGGGTGACCGATCGAGAAAAAAAACCCTGGTGGAATATGGTTTCAGGCTGCCCGCAGCCATGGATAACAGACCCTTGAAGTTTGATGAATTTGAAAACATCCTCAACCAGGTCATTTTTGTCAGTGCTACTCCTGCTGATTACGAGCTCAACAAATCGGAAGGAGTTGTTGTGGAGCAGCTTATCAGACCCACAGGATTGCTGGAACCTGTAATAGAAATAAAACCCAGCCTCAACCAGATTGACGATTTGCTGCATCAGATAAGCACAAGGACCCCAAAAGGAGAAAGAACCCTGGTAACCACGCTTACCAAAAGAATGGCTGAAGAATTGAATAAATATCTCGAAAACGCGGGTATCAAAACACGGTACATCCACTCGGATGTAGATACGGTAGAAAGGGTGGAAATCCTTCGTGACCTGAGGCTGGGAGTGATAGATGTGCTGATTGGAGTGAACCTGCTACGGGAAGGACTTGATTTGCCGGAGGTTTCCCTTGTTGCCATTCTGGATGCCGATAAAGAAGGTTTCCTGCGATCAGAAAGATCATTGACACAAACAGCAGGAAGAGCTGCCCGTAATGTCAATAGCAAGGTTATTATGTATGCCGATAAAATCACCGACTCGATGCAAAAGACCATTGATGAAACCAACCGGAAACGAGAAAAGCAGCTTCAATACAATGAAGAAAATAACATTACTCCTGAACAAATCAAAAAATCTGTAGAATCTATCCATGGTCAGACTTCGGTAGCAGATACGCGCACCAAAGCATCCCAGGCCTATATTGAAAAAGAAGAGGTAGACATTGCTGCCGATCCGGTAATACAATACATGGGCAAAGAACAACTGCAAAAAGCCATGAACAATACCAGAAGACAAATGGAGAAAGCGGCAAAAGCTCTCGATTTTGTCGAAGCGGCAAAACTGCGCGACGAAATGTTTGCACTGGAAAAGGTTTTCAAGGAAAAATTTATGTAATTTAGATTGTTGAAATTACAAAAAATTTGGATTTTCATTTGAAGGTATCCTGATTTTTGTGATCCCTATTATTATATTGCAACAAAATACTTTAACCCAATCAATATTTAACATATTCATAAAAAAATGGAAATACCCAAACTACTCTCAAAACACAAAGAAGAGTTCTCTCCGATATTCAAGCCCGCACTCAACAAGGAGAATACACTATTTATGGACTTCAGCTCTGACAATAATGAAATGAAGAAAATCGATTTTACCGATGAGAAGGCCATGAGTGAGTTTGTTTTCAACAAGATGATAGCCTCTGACAAGCTGTATGGTTATGGTGGATACCTGGAAGACAGGGAGCTTTACAAGCGCAGCCCCGTTTTTTATATTTCCGCAAAAGAAAGCCGGAGTATTCACCTGGGTATAGATATCTGGACACAGGCTGAAAAACCGGTATATTGCCCGCTGGATGGCAAAGTGCATAGCTTTAAAAACAATATCAGGTATGGAGATTATGGCCCAACCATTATTCTTGAACACCAATTGGAGAAAGAGGTATTTTATACGCTTTACGGACATCTAAGCAAAGAGTCTCTCAACGGGTTGTATCCGGGCAAATCTATAGAAAAGGGGGAGATTCTGGCCTATGTGGGCGATTCAACAATAAACGGAAACTGGCCTCCTCACCTGCATTTTCAGATAATAACAGACATGAAAGAATATGATGGAGATTACCCCGGGGTGTGTTCCAGGGCGGATATCGATCTGTACAAAGAGCTTTGTCCTGATCCCATCTCCTTTTTCTCCTTTGAATAAGCCGGAAGCCGCTTTTTTGTTGTATAAACTCAAATAAAATAATAGTTTTGCAACTCCAATTTTTTGTTACTAAAAGAATCACAGACTGTGGACATATTTGATAAAACTACACAAAACATGGGCCCATTGGGTCAATATGCTGATCGTATACATGGTTATTTTGCCTTCCCCAAACTTGAAGGCGACATTTCCAACCGGATGAAATTTCGCGGCAAAGAAAAGCTGGTTTGGAGCTTAAACAATTACCTGGGTCTGGCCAACCACCCTGAAATTCGCAAAGTAGATGCCGAAGCTTCCCGTGATTATGGCCTGGCACTTCCTATGGGAGCACGCATGATGTCGGGACAGACGGACCTGCATGAACAACTGGAAAATGAGCTGGCGGCTTTTGTAGGAAAAGAATCAGCCTACCTGCTCAATTATGGCTATCAGGGTATGGTATCTATCATTGACGCCATGGTAAACAGAAAAGATGTGATTGTTTACGACTCTGAGTCGCATGCATGTATTGTAGATGGAGTAAGGCTTCATATGGGAAAACGCTTTGTTTTTCCCCATAACAATATCGAAAACCTGAAGAAGCAACTGGAACGAGCTACCAAGGTAACGCGCGAAACCGGTGGCGGAATTCTGGTGATAACCGAAGGAGTATTTGGAATGTCGGGCGACCTTGGCAAGCTGGATGAAATCGTAGCCCTGAAAAAGCAGTATAATTTCCGCTTGCTGGTAGATGATGCCCACGGATTTGGGACCATGGGCCCGACAGGAGCTGGCGTGGGTGAGCATCTGGGAGTAAATGATGGTATCGACATTTACTTTGGCACTTTTGCCAAAGCCATGGCATCCATTGGCGCTTTTGTGGCTTCTACCAAAGAAGTAATATATTTCCTGATGTACAACATGCGCAGCCAGATCTTTGCCAAATCACTCCCTATGCCTTTGGTAGTGGGAGCATTGAAAAGGCTGGATATGGTACGAAAAAATCCCGGGATGCGTGAAAACCTGTGGAAAATCACCAACGCTTTGCAAAAAGGATTGCGCGAACGGGGTTTTAATTTAGGAAACACCGAATCTCCGGTTACCCCGGTTTTTCTCTCCGGAGAAGCAAGCGAAGGCACCAACCTGGCCTACGACCTCCGGGAAAACTTTAATATTTTCTGCTCTGTTGTGGGTTACCCGGTAGTGCCCAAAGGTGTAATTATCATCAGGATTATCCCCACTGCGGTGCATACCCTTGATGATGTGGAGTATACCCTGGAGGCATTCAGCACCATTAAAAAGAACCTTGACGAGGGCAAATACTCTTCAGGACAAATCGTCGATATTCAGGAATCCAAAGAAGCTTAGTGATTGTTCTTTGCACAACCTTGGGCACCGACTTACCCTTCTGCCGCAAGAGCGCACGGTTGATACACTTCTAAACCCGGGACGACGCTCCATAGCCCTGCAGCCATGTTGCTTTGCCCCGGGCCTGGTTTTCAGTGCCCTTCAGGCATAGCTTTCCGGCAACTTTGCTTTGCTATAATTCTGCCATTCCCCTGATGAGTCGAGGCAAGGATACAGAATGTCCTATTCTTTTTACAATCTGCATTCGGAATAATCCTACTCTTTTTCTCCAGTTTTTCATTCTCCATCACCTATCTTACGTCTTCGGTCTTCGGTATTCCGCGTATCCCTTCCTGCTTAGATCTTTTATTCACCAACAGAACTCCATTATCTTCTCCTACTCTCCAGGCGGAACCATGATGACAAACTCAGCACCATTGCGCAGGTTATTGACACTAATCTTTCCGTTCATATTACGCTCGATGATGGTTTTTGACATGTAAAGCCCTACCCCGGTTCCTTGCCCTTGTTCTTTGGTGGTAAAGTAAGGTTCGAATATTTTATGAATGATCGCAGGGTCAATTCCCCCTCCGTTGTCAATAATTTTTAAAACGGCAAAATCTTTCTCCCGGTAGCCCGAAAGCCTGATAACCGGATGAGAGATTTTTCTTTCACCGAGGACATCCTTTGCATTATTGATTATATTGAGCAAAACCTGTGCAAACTCACTGGAGTATCCATACAATACAAGTTCTTTGTCTATTTCTGTAATGAGACGAATTCCGGAGTTTTTCAAGGTAGCATCCAGGAAAGAAACCGAGGTTTTCACCACTTCCTCCATGGTAAACTCTTGTTTCTCCTTGTTGGGTTTAAAAAAATTCCTGAAATCATCAATCGTCCCTGACATGTGTTGAAGTACAGCCTTAATATTCTTCTCGCTTCGGGAAATATAATCCTCATCAATTTCTCCAAAGCGCAAAGCATCTGTGAGATCATATACCATTAATCCAATGGCATTGAGGGGTTGACGCCACTGATGGGCAATATTTCCTATCATTTCACCCATGGCAGCCTGGCGCGATTGTAAAAGCATCAATTCATCTTTCTCCCGGTTTTTTTTAACCTCCACCTCTACCTGGTTTTCCAGGTTTTCGTTGAGTTCCTGTAATAACTCTTTTTGGAGTTTCAGTTGTCCTTCTGCCTTTTTTCTGCTTTCTACTTCCTTGTTCAAATTCTCATTCAGTGTTTTATATTCCCAATTGGAGACTTCCATCTCCATGAGCGTCTTTTCCAGTTTTTCCTCTATCCGCTTTCTTTCCGTAATTTCTTCTTTAATGGCAAGGTATTCCAGCACGTTTCCTTCTTCATCTTTTATGGGGGTAATGGTAGCAGACTCCCAGTAATAACCTCCCTTTTTGTTTTTGTTTTTAAACTCGCCTTTCCAGACGTTGCCTGCAACAATGGTTTTCCATAAATCCTTGTAATATTCATCAGGCTGTTCCCCTGATTTTAAAATACGAGGATTCTGCATATAAGCCTCTTCGAAAGTATAACCGGTAGTCTGTTCAAATCGTGGATTGGCGAAAATAATGTTACCATCCAGATTGGTAATAACAATGGTATTGGCACTTTGCATAACCGCTGCTTCCAGCCTTTTGAACAAAATGCTGTCATGCATATTCCCCGGGTGGTATGTATCCATGGCATCCTGCAATACTTTCATTCTTTTTTTTAAACTCTCTTCCGCAGAAACATCGTTGAAACTGAGCATGATCAGATCTGCCTGGTCAGCAGGAAATGTGAGGTTGGCCAAAAGGCTTTTTCCAGGTTGCCCGGGAGCTTTACAGGCAAAAGCAATGTTATCAACTTTCCCGCTTTTCAGCATACCGGATAATTTCCGGGAAATGAGCGTAAACAAATCAGGATCAACGAGTTCAGCCAGTGGCAACTGAGAAGAGCCTAAAGGGTTGCAATGGAGAAGATCGGAGGCCCGGGGATTCATATACACCACCAAATATTCTTTTGTAAAAACCATCACCGGAAAAGGTAAGGCATCGAGAAAAGAATCAGGAAGAAAACTGTTTTTATTCGGGGAAAGATCGTAATTAGTGATTTTCATTATTTTGTTGTTCAACAGGCAAGAATACTTCAACATTGATAACCTCTGAGGTCTGGTCAAAAACGTTTTTCAGGTTCTCCAGGTATTTCATCGAATTTTGAAACTCCTTCTCTTTGTTTAAACTGTCCATCTGTTTCAAAACCTCAAACATTCTGGTACAGCCAATAGTACCACAAAGACCTTTCAGGGTGTGAACAGCCGTATAATACTGGTCGAAATTTTTATCCTGTACGCAGGATTCCAGCTCAGATAGCAATTCCTGCGAATCATCAATGAAGCTGTGAAAAAGTTCAGCCAGAAATACAGGATTTGAAGCGGTACTTTTTTTCAGCATCGAAAAAGTGGTTGGGTTGATAAATGGATATTGATCAAATTGAGCCATACTTCATGCTATAATCAGGCAATAAATTACCTTAGTGTTTTTTTTATAGATTTTCTTTTGTGTTGCCCTTTCCAGATGTTTATTTTCTCATACAATTCAGCTGCGTTAATGGGCTTACTGATAAAGTCATTGACACCGGCGTCGAAGTATGCATCTTTATCCTCATCCAGCACATTGGCAGAAAGAGCAATAACCGGAGGATACGTTTTGGATTCGAGTTTCATCACCTGGAGGGTTTCTTTTCCGTCCATCACAGGCATAACCATATCAAGCAGAATAACGTCAAACTCCTGATTGCTCATCAGCTCCAGGGCCTCCTTGCCATTGCTGGCCATTACCGTGTTGCATTTGGCATGGGCCAGCATGAGCTTCAGTACTTTCTGATTGATCTTTTGATCTTCTACGCACAATACTTTCGTCCCTTTTATGCTATCCAGTACTTTCTCAGCTGATGCCTCGGGCTGTTTCTTTTCTTTCAATACTTTATCGGAAGGCATTTCAATGAAAAAGGTAAAATAGAAAATCGTTCCTTTGTCGTCAGAATGTTCCACACCCATACTTCCTTCCAGCATATCCACAAGTTTCCGGGATATGGTAAGCCCTACACTGGTAGTATCTTTCTTTTGCAGGTTGATTTCGTCCTGCAGGCGCGAGGATTTCAACAGGGTTTGGATGTAAGAGCTGTCTATATGACAATGCTTGTGATAAACTTCCACCAAAAGCAGCGCCCTGTTTTCGACAGTGCTTTCCAGCTTAAATTCAATATTCACGGTACCCTTGTCAACGTTTTCTGCCACAATTGATACCAGGTTGGTAATTATCTGGTACAAGCGTGACTGGTCTGAAATTATTTGTTGGGGAATATCAGGTTGAATCGTAATATTCAGTTGAATTTCTTTGGAGCGCGTAAGGGCTGTAAACAATGACGAAATCTTATCTGAGAGTTGATTAAGAGAAAACAAGCTGTTATTGAGTCTGAATTTACCCGCTTCTATTCTCTGTAAATCGAGGATGTTGTTAATGGTATTAAGCAATCCCATACTGGAATCTTTAATGGTTTTGGCCAGTTCCATCTGCTCCTTATTCAGTCCGGAGTTGAAAAGAAAATCCACCATTCCCAGGATTCCGGTAATGGGGGTTCTCATTTCGTAACTCATATTGGCCAGCACCTGTTGTTTGGCTTCCGAGGTTTTTAAAGCAATTTCAGCATGGTGCTGCAGTTCCTGGGTATATTTTTGCTCGGTAATATCCTGGACAGTGTAAACACAACTTACCTTTTCTTTCTTTTCATTGCGGATGATTTTCCCGCTGGAGAACATGTATTTCACCGATCCCTGGTGGGTGATAACCCGGTAGTTGACTGTGATATTGCGCTCTGCCTCTTTCTTTAACAAATTCTTTTCAAAATTCAAAAAGACTTCTTTGTCGTCGGGATGAATTATCTCAAGCAACCTGGAATAATCAAAGAATTTCCTTCTTTCGGGTGAAATATCCAGGATATCGAACAATGTTTCAGAAAAGAAGCAATCATCCGATTGTAAATATTTTTCCCAGTTTCCGATTTTTGCAATGCGCTGCACCTCTTCGAGGCGATCCTGATTCTCACGCAAAACTTTTTCCAGGTTCTTGGATTCAATGATCTGGCCAAATTTTTCCGAAACATTCTTCAGCAAAATCTTCTCGCTGAAGTGGAACGGGTCTTTATTCACATTGGGCTTTTCTTCCAGGTACACTACTTTAATAAAACCCAATTTCTTTTTTTGCACTTTAATGGGAACTGAATAAGACCAGTTGGTATCCCGGAAATTTCTGGAACAATATGTTTTTTTATCAAAAACAATCTGCACACCAATATCATGGCTATATTTGAGTCCAACAGGAATAATCTCCAGAGACTTTTCCATGATTTCCTCAAAAGTAATCCCCGGCACTCCGGATATATCGGTAATGTCATACAGGCAATTGAGCTGCTTTATTTTTTGGTTCAGGCTGGTGGTGAGTTCACTATAGGTTTGTTCTGATTTCTTTTTTTCTGTAACATCAGAAATGAGCGCCACACAACCTTTGGCATTCAGATTCTCATCCAGAATGGGGGCAGAACTTAAATTGGCCCACATTACATCTTCGGCCACGTTCTTCATTTTAATCTCGTAGTGGTCAGATATACCCATTTTCTGCAGTTCAACCTTTTCAAGGAAAAGTTTCTCATCTTCCGGGGTCAGCAAAAACTTCTCGAAAGGACTACCGATAAGCTGATTTTTGTTGTTGGCTCCCAAAACCTTACATGCTTTGAGATTGACAAATTCGATGATATTGTTCTCATTGAGTACAATTAACCCTTCATTAAGGGTTTTTATCAGGGTTTGATAATTCTCCTCACTTTGTCGCAGAGCTTTTTCTGTTATGACCTTATCCTGCAATGTACTTTTGAGTCGTTCAATATGTTTTCGTTTCTCCTTAAATCTTTTGAACATCAGAATGGAGAAGAGCCCCAGAAAAATCAAAAACAGGATGACAATAATCAGGATGAAAACATGTCGCTCCAACCTGAAGCGGTAGAGCTCTTCGTTGCGTTGAGCATCAGTTACTTTTTCGTTGAAATAAGAGATACGGTTGAGAAGCTGGGTTTTGTAGATTTGTTGATTGTACTTGGTATACAGTTGCAGATATCGGTAAGATTCCTCCAGGTTGCCCATGGAATCATAAATCTGTGAGAGGGTATAATAATTTTCGCGCATAAAATCCTTGATTCCCACTTCTTCGGCAATATCAAGGCTTTGTTGAATATGCTTCAAACCCTCCTGGTAATTTCCTTTTTTATGATACACCAGGCCGATATTTCGCAATATAACTGCCTTCAAACCCACAATATTAACTTCTTCCAAAAGCCCGAAAGCAGCTGAATAATGAAATAAGGCAGTATCAAATTCTTCCTGTTCGCGGTATATATTTCCAATATTGTTATTCAGCGAAGCAATATGATGCATATCATGGCTGAGTTTTGCAAGCTTCATTCCTTTTTGATAATACTCGTGGGCTTGCTGAACATTTTTTTCGTACCAGTGGAAATTTCCCATGCCCGCGTAGGCCGCAATAATCTGATTGGTATCTTTGGCCATCATACCGCTTTCAAGGGCTTCCCTGTAATACCCCATGGCAATTTTATTTTCTCCAAGGTTGCGGTATATAACCCCCAGGTTATTGGCTGAGAGGGCTTCCAATTCTGTAAATTCGTTATCAAGAGCCAGGTTATAGGCATCATATATCAAACCCAGGGCATCGTATATATTTCCTTTATATCTGTAGACTGAGCCCGTGAAATTATACATTTCTATCTGAAGCTTTTTATCATCTACCTTTAATGCATATTGGTAAATAGAATCAAAATAAGTCAAAGCAGTATCAAAGAGAGCTTCGTTAAGATACAGTTCTGCCAGACAACGCATGGACGCCATCTTCAGTTCTGTATCTTCGAGCTCAACAGCATGTTGGTAGGCTATTTTGGCAAACTCTTTTCGCGCCCCATGCGACCATCGAATCCTGTCGGATGATTTGTCTATCCATTGCTGTATAGTTTGAGATTTTTCCTCGTAAGAAAGGTTCTCCCAATTATATATATCCCCGGGATGGGTCACCTCATTATTGGAAAAAAGAGCCCCCGAAGCCCAAAGTGTTAAAAACAAGAAAATGACAAGATAAAGTACACGAGAATTCATGCAAAAAACTTTTGTTTAACTCCCCGAAAATTACAAAAAAACAACGAACTATCCCCAAAACATTCGCAGTTTGTTACAGAACTGAATTAATGAGATATATCTTAAAAAAGCTTAGACCTTTTAGAAAAAAATGATAATAAGATGTTTTCAAACCCATCATTAATATCAGCAGCAATAAAATCAATGTGATATTGCATGCATTTTAAGCGCAGATTGTTGTGAAATTGTGAAAGCTCCCTGGAATATATTTCTTTAAGTTGAGTCGGATTTATTTTTATCTCATCCGCTGTTTCCATATCGATAAAACGGTAAGGCCTGTTTTGATAATCCAGTTCCAGCTCTCTTTTTTTATCAAACACATGAAACAAAACGACCTCGTGCTTATTGTGTTTTAGGTGTTGCAGGGCATCAAATACTTCTTCGGGCTGCCCTACATTTTCCATCATGTCACTAAAAATCACTACCAGTGAGCGCTTAGGAATCTTATCGGCAATTTCATGTAAAATCCTGGCAGGATTGGATTTATGATTGAGTTGTCTTTGATTTTGCTGCAACAGATTTTCGAGGGTAGCAAAAAGCATTTTGTTGTGGGCAGCATTGGATTTGGCAGGCGTGTGCCAGTCAAGTTTCTCGCCAAATATACTTATTCCAGCAGCATCGCGTTGCTTTTTCAGCACATACATCAAAGCAGCAGCGGATTGGATGGAAAAGTCAATTTTGGAAATCTTCTTATCCGTTTCTCCCCAGGCAGGAAAATACATGGAAGAGGAATTGTCAATCACCAGCTGGCATCTGAGATTGGTTTCTTCTTCAAATCTCTTCACGTACAGTCGTTCTGTTCTTCCATAAAGACGCCAGTCAATATTCCTGGTAGATTCTCCGGGATTATAAATGCGATGTTCGGCAAACTCCACTGAAAACCCATGAAACGGGCTTTTGTGAAGGCCCGTAAGAAAGCCTTCAACCACCTGTCGTGCGCGTAATTCCAGATTCTCAAATCTCTTGTAGCGGGGCGTTTCTAATGATGTACTCACCATGAAAAAATCTTAGGTAGAAAAAAAGGGTGTCTTTCGCAACGCAAGACACCCATTACAAATATCGGGAATCCTGTGCTGGTTAGAGCAGATTTTCTATTTTGGCAGTAAGCATCGATTTGGGAACCGCACCCACCTGCTTATCGGCAACTTCCCCGTTTTTGAAAAAAAGTATGGTAGGTATATTGCGAATACCATATTTTTGTGCTACTTCCGGATTGGTGTCAACGTCCAGTTTTCCAACAACAGCTTTCCCCTCGTATTCGGCTGAAATTTCTTTTACTATAGGAGCAACCATGCGGCATGGTCCACACCATTCTGCCCAAAAATCAACAAGAACGGGCTTGTCTGATTTCAGAACTAATTCTTCAAAGTTACTGTCTGTCAATTCGATTGCCATAATTTTTCTGTTTTTAGGGTTGATGATTTTTTATAATTACAAAAATAGAACTTTTATCGGGAATCTGGCAATTGGCTCAAAATTTCCTCCCATTTAAACGCCGGTAAGCTGATAATGTTGAATCAATTGAGTTTGTACTGCAAGTCGTTATTTTTTTTAAGAAGCTGTGTCAAAAACCCTACGGGTTCCACTTTTACCTTCCTGGCCAGCATTTCTACACTGCTTTTTTCCACATCGTCGCGCAGTTTAATTTTCAGCCTGCAGTTTCCCTGATGATTTTTTACATTATCCATTAAGTCGCTTATAAATATTGAATTTATCTCAGAGAGGGGAATTTCCAGCAACAAGTCGGATGACATTTTCTCCACCACATCGGTAAGCAACATCATGGATTTTATTTTCACTTCATAGAGGTCGGATGAACGGAATCTGGGGGCGATTACTGCTTTCACGTATACAAAATTCTCTTTCTCCAGAAAGTGTTTTACTCTCAGGTAATCTTCAGAAAAAAGATTCAAGGAAAGGGAGTCGGAGTAGTCTTCTATTACAAAACTCCCGAAAGGCTTTCCGTTTTTGGTATATCGGTGCTGGGCCGAGAGAATAACCCCGGCAAAACTTACCTCACGGTTTTTGAGTTTATCCACATCCTGAAGCTGAGAGAGATTATGGCTGCAATAGCTCTCAATCTGTATCCTGAAGTTGTCAAGCGGATGTCCTGAGATATACATCCCGGTGACCTCCTTTTCTTTCTTCAGCATTTCCAGTTTTTCCCACCTGGGGCATTGGGGCATTTCCGGATCGGCCATCACACTTTGTTCGGCTTCTCCGAAAAGATTCATCTGTGAAGAGTTTTTCTGGGCTGACTGAGCATTGGCATACCTCACCATTTTGTCGATAAAGTTGAGGGTTCCTTCTTCCTCGGCAAAGAAAAACTGGGCTCGATGCACATTTTCAAAACAATCAAAAGCTCCGGCCATGGCGAGTGATTCAATTACCCGCTTGTTAACCGCCCTGAGATTGATACGGGTCATAAAATCCACAAAGTTTTTGTAGGGTCCGTTGGCTTCCCGTTCTTCCACAATATTTTCTACGGCTCCCTCTCCTACCCCTTTTATGGCTCCCAGTCCAAACCGGATAACCCCCTGGTCATTTACGACAAAGTTCAATGCACTTTCATTGATATCAGGCCCGGAAACTTCTATATTCTGGCGCTGACATTCTTCCATAAACAGGGTAATCTTTTTCAGGTCACTGATATTATTGGTAAGCACGGCAGCCATGTACTCTGCCGGATAATGAGCTTTGAGATACCCCGTACGATAAGCGACAACAGAATAAGCAGCCGAGTGCGAACGGTTGAAACCGTACATGGCAAACTTGGCCATAACATTAAAAATATCCTCGGCCTTTTTCTTGTCAACCCCTTTTTTTGAAGCTCCTTCCACAAAAATTACTTTTTGCCTCTCCATCTCCTCAGGCTTCTTTTTACCCATGGCCCGCCTGAGAATATCCGCGGCTCCCAGTGAGTACCCCGCCATGATTTGAGCTGCCTGCATAATTTGCTCCTGATACACCATGATACCGTGTGTGGGAGTTAGAATTTCCTCCAGCCACTCGTGGGGATATTCCGTCTTCTGGATTCCATGCTTCCGGTTGATAAAGTCGGGGATAAAATCCATGGGCCCGGGTCTGAAAAGGGCGTTCATGGCAATGAGGTCTTCTATATTGTTGGGTTTTAACTCCTTGAGATACTTCCGCATTCCGGCCGACTCAAACTGGAAAGTACCCACAGTATCTCCACGTTGGTAGAGCTGATAAGCCTTGGCATCTTGAAGAGGAATTTTCTCCGGGTCAATTTCAATGCCATGTCTGCGTTTAATATTCTTAACAGCTTCTTTGATGATGGAAAGGGTTTTCAGACCCAGGAAATCCATTTTCAGCATCCCGACCGATTCAACGTACTTTCCGTCATATTGGGTTACGGGCAGATCTGAATCTTTCTGAGTACTCAACGGGATACAATCAATCAGGTCAGTTGGCCCGATAATAACCCCGCAGGCATGCACACCGGTTTGCCTGTTAGAACCTTCAAGGATTTTAGCAAATTTGAGGGTTTCCCTGATTTGTGGGTTGTGATCTTCCAGGGCATCCTGCAATTCCGGCACTTCCTTATAGGCCTCGCTTAAAGAGGTTCCCGGCTTTTCGGGCACCAGTTTGGCAAGTCTATCGGCTTCGGGCAAAGGCAGTTTCAACACCCGTGCCACATCTCTGATGGACGATTTGGCCGCCATGGTGCCAAAGGTGACTATCTGTGCAACCTTGGTACGACCATACTTTTGAATCACATAATCCATCACCCGTTCACGACCCTCATCATCAAAGTCAATATCGATATCAGGCATCGACACCCTTTCGGGGTTTAGGAATCTCTCGAAAAGCAGGTTGTATTTTATAGGATCAATGGCAGTAATACCGGTACAGAAAGCAACCGCTGAACCCGCAGCACTTCCCCGACCAGGTCCAACGGCCACATCCATTTTTCGGGCCTCATTGATAAAATCCTGAACGATAAGAAAGTACCCTGCAAACCCCATGTCTCTGATGATTTTCAGTTCATGGTCCAGCCTGTCTTTTACCTCAGGTGTTATTTCATCATAATATTTTTTGGCTCCCTCGTAGGTAAGGTGGTGCAAATAATCATCTTCGTTCTCAAACCCTTCGGGCAGGGGGAAAACCGGCAGCAGAATATCTCTCACAATTTCATATTCCTCCACCTTGTCAACAATTTCCTGGGTATTGATGATGGCCTGGGGGATATCACGAAAAAGCTCAGCCATCTCTTCGGGGGTCTTCAAATATTCCTGCCCAGAGTATTTCATGCGGGTTTCATCATCCAGATCACGGCCTGTTTGCAGGCAAATAAGAATATCATGAGCCCTTGCATCTTCTGCATTGATATAGTGGCAATCGTTGGTGGCTATTACTTTCAGGTTGAACTTGTCTGCCAGCTGAAGGAGCTGCTTATTCACAGGTTCCTGTTCTTTCAAACCATGGCGTTGCAGCTCAAGATAATAATCATCTCCGAAAATTTCCACATGATCCTTTATCACCTCTTCAGCTTTTTCCAGCCCTGCGTTCATCAGCGCCTGGGGAAGTTCTCCACCCAAACAGGCCGATGAAGCTATCAACCCCTCACTGTATTTCCTGAGTGTTTCCTTGTCAACGCGGGGTGTATAATAAAACCCTTCGAGATAACCAATAGAACAAATGCGCGATAAATTCTCGTACCCTTGTTTGTTTTTGGCCAGCAAAATCAGGTGATAACCGCTGCGATCTTCTTTTCCTCTTTTGTCATGACGGCTTCCGTCAGTGACATACACCTCGCATCCTACAATAGGTTTTATGCCATGTTTTTTGGCAGAAGTGGTAAAATGCATAACGCCATACATATTTCCATGATCGGTAATTGCAAGCGCTTTCATGCCTGTGTCAGCCGCTTTTTTCATCATAACGTCGATGTTGGCGGCTCCATCTAATATAGAGAAATTGGTATGTACGTGTAAATGAGTAAACTGAGTCATTGCCGGGTCTTTATAAATTTGCCTTCAAAAATATACAAAAAAGAGAGGAAAATTGGAGCTGTTTGTCTATACTTGCACAAGAGTTATCAACGATTTTATTAACATCAGCAATAACCAGTTGAGGTTTTGATAGTAAAGGTACTGTACACATACCCTAAAAAATTGTAACATACAAGCCGGCAAGAGACGAAAAAAAACCTGTTGGGAAGAGAACCAGATTTCATCGGGTAGGTTGAGATTCATGTTGCAGACTTCGGGCATCAGCCTTCGGGAAAAATATCAACAAAAAAGCTTTGTTATTACTAAAAAAAGTCGGAAATTTGCACCCCTGAAAATTATATAGTGAGAATTAAAATTTAAAAAGAAAAATGCCAACAAGAATCAGATTACAGAGAAAAGGTAAAAAAGGGAGTCCTTTTTACCATGTAGTAATTGCGGATGGTCGTGCACCCCGGGACGGAAAATTTATCGAAAGACTTGGCACATACAATCCCATGACAGACCCGGCGACAATCGACATTGACTTCGATCGCGCGCTATACTGGCTCCAGGTAGGAGCTCAACCTTCAGAAACAGCTCGTTCTATTCTCAGCAGAGAAGGCGTTTTGATGAAAGATCACCTTCTCAGAGGCGTTAAAAAGGGCGCTCTTACAGAAGAACAGGTAGAAGAAAAATTCAAGGCCTGGCAGAAAGAAAAAGCAGAAAAGCTTGAGCAAAAAGCCAAAGAAGCAGAACTTTCAACCAGCGAATTAAAGAAAAAGCGCCTGGAAGAAGAAAGAAAAATCAATGAAGCCCGCGCAGAAGAACTGGCAAAAAAACTAGCCAAAGAAAACCTGAAAGAAGAAGAAGCCAGGGCTGAAGCTTCTGAAGAAGCTGCGGGTGAAGAACCTGCTGCTGATGCTGCCGGCGAAGAAGCGTCTAAAACAGAAACTCCGGCAGAAGAGAAAAAAGAAGATAACAAAGAATAAATATCTTTCACTTTTCTGTTATGCCCCCAAAGGGCTACCCCAAAGAAACCTGCCAGGATGTTGCAAACTGGCAGGTTTCTTTGCTTAATACTCATTAAAAAATGGAAAAAGAAAATTGTTTTTACCTGGGAAAAATCACCAGGGTAGTTGGATTTAAAGGTGAGGTTGCCGTATTTATCGACAGCGATGAGCCCGAGAAATATGCTGACCTCGATGCTGTCTTCCTTGATATGGGAGGAAACCTGATCCCGTTTTTTGTAGAACAACTTTCCTTGCGCAACAAAAACAACCAGTTTACCATAAAATTTCAGGATACTGATGATTTAGAAAGTGCTTCTCGCCTGCAGGGCTGCGAAATGTATCTTCCCCTGGAAGCTTTGCCCCCGCTTGAAGGTGATGCATTCTATTTTCATGAAATCGCCGGATTTGAAGTAAACGACGAAGAAAAGGGATTTATCGGTCATATACATCAGGTACTGGACTATCCGGGCAATCCTCTTTTTGAGATTCATTTCAAAGGTAAAACGCTGCTGATTCCTGTGCAGGATCGGTTCATTAAAAAACTTGACCGGGACCAAAAGTGCATTTACATTGCGGCACCTGCCGGTCTGATTGACTTGTATATGAACGAAGCCCATGAGTAAACAACCCGGGGAAAAGTTTTTTCATTTCAAACAATTCAGGCTTACCGATCAGGGGTGTGCCATGAAAATAGGTACCGACGGGCTCATACTGGGTGCCTGGGCAGCAAAAATTGCCCGGAAGGCTTCTCCCCAATACCTGCTGGATGTGGGCACGGGTTGTGGGTTGATAGCCCTGATGATGGCCCAGAAAACTTCCGGTATCATTCATGCTATTGACACCGACAGGGCTGCTTTTGAAACAGCTCAATACAATTTCGAACACTCTCCCTGGAGCAAAAGACTTATGGCCAGCCATAGTTCTCTGCAGAAATACAGCCTTCATCCTCCTGTCAGATATGGAATGATTGTTTGCAACCCTCCCTACTTCCAAAACAGCATGAAAAGTCCCGATAAAGCGCGTACCCTTGCCAGGCACAGCCAGGAGCTCACTTTTGAAGATTTATTCAGGTGCAGTGCCAAACTGTTATCTGAGAACGGTTGCTTGGTAATCATATATCCTGTAGATGTAACGGAACAGGTAAGCCATGAAGCGGCCCGGAGTGGATTTGGAGAAATAAAAAGATTGTGGATACATCCTGAAACAGAAAGACCCCCCAAACGTATTATCAGCGAATTTTACCGGGGTAAAAACCTTCTGACTGAAAATATCCACCTGGCCATTGAAACGGGACAACGACACAATTTCAGCAAAGAATACCAGGCATTAACCTGTGATTATCATCCGTTTTTACCAGGCACAACCCCAACCTAAAACAGGATTAGGAGTAATTTTCCGGTAACATACTCATTGCCCGATTTTCAAAGTTTCCACCAGGTTCCTGAAGTCTTCTGTTTTAACCGGTTTGGTGAGGTATTCATCCAGCCCCATATTCATGTATTTTTCCCTGTCTCCCTCAAATGCATTGGCACTAATCCCGACAATTGGGGGTAAGACCGAATGCATCTGCCTGAGCATTTGGGTAGCTGAGACACCATCCAGAACAGGCATCTGGATATCCATCAATATCAGGTCAAAAGCCCCGGGAGTATAAATTTCAAGAGCCTTCTGCCCATTAACGGCAAATTCAACCTGGTGTCCCAACGATGTAAGCATAATACTGATTACCTTGCGGTTGACTATTTTATCCTCTACCAGCAATATCCTCAGAGGGGTCACCATTTTGGCAGCATCATGGTTGAGCCCGGAAGAAATTGCAAGCTCTTTTTCACTTACTTTCTGGCAAGAAAAGGTAAACCAAAACGTACTACCTGCGCCGGGAGTACTTTCAAGTCCCACTTTTCCATCCAGCATGGCAGCAAGTTCCTTACAGATAGCCAACCCTAATCCGGTGCCATCAATGCTTCTGGACAACGCATTCTCGGCCTGGTAAAAGGGCTCAAACAATTTTTCCTGAAGTTGATGCGAAACCCCTTTTCCTGTGTCTTTCACTTCAAAACGCAGTGTAATCGTTTCCTTTGTATCTCCATCAACAGGGAAATCATCGGGATAAACAGGAAAAAGACTAAGCTTCACGCTGCCTGCATCTGTAAATTTGACGGCATTGGAGATAAAATTCCGTAGTATCTGATTGAGACGAATCTTATCAGAACGGATAGCCCTGGGAACCTTAACGTCAACACTCTCCTCCCAGGTCAAAGCTTTATTGCAGATAGCCGCAAAGTATTTACGGCTCTCCGTAAACAACTCATCCACCCGGAAATCAGAAGAATTGATTTTTAATTTTCCCGCTTCAATTTTAGAATAGTCAAGAATGAGGTTGATGATTTCTTTCAGGTTTTCGCCTGACTGCATTAAGGTGGTAAGGTAATCCTTTTGCTGGCTGTCGAGCCGGGTTTGGGCCAGAATATCGGCCATACCCAGCACACCGGTTAAAGGGGTGCGGATTTCATGGCTCATATTGGCCAGGAATTTTTGTTTGAACTCAACACTCTTGCGGGCAACCGCTACCTCCTGTTCCAGTTCGAAAGTCTTTTTTCTCTCTGAGATATCTTTGTAATTTACAAGAATGCCGGCTATTTCGGGCGAATCGAGGCAGTTCACCGCAGATATTTCGATCCACCTGTAATCGCCACGTTTTCTTTGATACCGGCACTCCAGCAACCCTGTTTCTGCAGGATATTCAAGAACAGTGGTAAATACCTCCAGGACTTTCTCCCGGTCTTCAGGAATAATCTTTTCTATATAATTTCTCCCGACAAGTTCTTCGGGTTTCCAGCCAAACAACCGTTCTACATTGGGACTTTTATACAAGTTGACCCCCTTGCTATCCAAAATAGCAATTACATCGGTTATATTGGTTAACATCGCCTCCTGTCTTACCTGCGCATTGCGCATTACCTCTTCGGCTTGTTTTTTTTCTGTTATATCATTAATAACCCCCGAAACAAGCTTTAACGGCCCGCCATTGGCTGCCACGGCAGATTCATGCAACTGCCCCCAGAAAACACTTCCGTCCTTTCTCACATACCTTTTTTCCAGGCTGTACCCGTCAATTTCTCTATTTACCAAAGCCTGAAAATTTTTCCGGGTACGCTCCAGATCATCAGGATAAGTAACATCTGCATTGGTGATAGTTTTCATTTCTTCATCTGAATAGCCCAGCTTGTGCTGCCACCATTTATTGAAAAACTGATACCTGCCCTGTAAATCGGTAATGCCAATTCCCACATGTATCGATTCGAAGATGTTTCTGAATTCCTGCTCTTTCTGTTTAAAATAACTTTCTGAAAGCAGTCGCTTTTCTACGATAACCACCAGGGCCCGGCAAACCAAAACCGAACTCCAGATAATAACATTAAGAGCAAGCAGGTAGTAGTGCTGTCCCTGGCTGACAGGAGTATAAAAAAGCACCGTATCCAGCAAAACGAAAGAGCCCCAGATAAGGGTGCCGGCCATAATACTTCCTATGAACAACCGGTTATTCAGCACAAATTCCGGTTTGGGATCAAGAGAAAGCAACGCTCTGATGGCAGGTAAACGGAGCAACAACTCGCCCAAAAGAATAAGGAAGCTATAATTGACCAAATCTTTTACCAGAATACCTGTGAGGACAAATCGATCTATTTGATTAACAGCCTCATCAGTCCAGGGTGCAGGATTAAAAGAAAGCAGGAAATTGAAAAGCACAAAATAATTAAAGAAAGCTATAACGCCAAACACAGCCATAAAAAGGAATAACCGGACAGCAAACCTGTTAAAAGAATAATCGTTCCTCTGCCGGGGTATAAGAAACCCTGCCCCTGCATACAGAGAAATGAGAATGAAAAAGTTGAGTATATTGGCATACCCGTTATTGGCCCATAAGATAAAAGGAAACCATGCTCCACCTGCCAGGCCGGCAATCACAGCGTATCGTGGCCCATAAGCAAGGCCCACCAGCAAGGGAAATACTACCGACCAAACCACATTGATCTGAATATTTTCAAAACGAACCTCTATTCCTACACCGGATAATAAAAAACACAACAATCCCGCAGCTGCCGCTATCAGAAATTTACGATGCTTTTTTGAAATAACACATACCAAACACATATTTTTTTTATATTAAAAACTCTTTCTTACAAAAGAAATCTTTCTCTCCCCTGAAGTGAAAATGTGCCAGCCTCCAAAAGCCAACTTAACACCCATACCTATCCTGAAAGCTGGTTTTTTGTAGAATTTCTGACAGTAATACAAGCACTATAGCCCGAAGAATTTTGTCAATGATAACAATCAGTGCTTAAGGATGAATCCGGCCATTTGATTCAGGGGCAAAACCTTGTCAGCGGCTCCCAGTTTTATAGCTTCTTTTGGCATGCCAAACACCACGCATGTTTTTTCATCCTGCGCTGCAGTTTTGGCTCCTGCTTCTTTCATTTCCAGCAATCCACGGGCACCATCAGCCCCCATGCCGGTCATAATTACCCCTACCGCATTCTTGCCGGCATACCGGGCTGTGGAGCGAAACAACACATCCACCGAAGGTCTGTGCCTGTTTACCAGGGGACCGTCTTTTACTTCTACATAATATTTAGCTCCGCTTCTTTTGAGCAGTGTATGCTTGTTGCCGGGAGCAATAAGTGCCCTTCCCCTGATAACCGTATCTCCATTTTCAGCTTCTTTGACCGATATTTTGCAAATTTCATTTAACCGTTGTGCAAAGGATCGGGTAAAGACTTCGGGCATGTGCTGTACAATAACAATACCGGGCGTATCAGCCGGCAAAACTTCCAGCAATTCTTTCAATGCCTCGGTACCTCCTGTTGAGGCGCCAATGGCAATAACAATTTCAGTGGTTTTGATCATGCTGTAATCACGTGCACTCTCCGGCATAACAGCATCAGCGGAATATTTGGGTTCCACTTTTATGGGAGCCGGAACTGCTCTTGTCAGCCGGCCATTGTTGCTTAATTTGGCGTTCGCAGCGGCTTTCACCACATCACACAACCGGATTCTGGATTCTTCATAAAATTCTCTGCTTGAGAGCTGAGGCTTGGTGATAATATCTACTGCGCCATATTCCAGGGCCTTCATGCCTGTTTCAGTGCCATTGGCAGTCAAACTGGAAATGATAACTACAGGAATAGGGTGCTGACTCATCAGTTTCTTCAAAAAGGTAAGCCCATCCATGCGGGGCATCTCTATGTCTAGTGTGATTACGTCCGGGATTTCCTTCTGAATTTTCTGGGCGGCATAATAAGGATCTGCGGCAGTGCCAATCACTTCAATGTTTTTATCGGAGGCAAAAACCATGCTCAACGCCTGTCTTACTACTGCTGAATCATCAACGATTAATACTTTTATTTTTTCCATTTCCTTTTTTGCTTATAACTAATCCATGGGACAATCCTATTTCCCTGTCTCAACTTTCTGCCGGGCAATAATTTTTTGCATCACAGCCCCGGTTTCGGTATTGAACTGGATTTTTCGTCCGTTTTTTCCTCCCAGGCTCTGTCCTGCAATTTTAATGTTTAATTCTTTTAAAACACGAAGAGCAATTTCAATATTTCTTTCCCCAATATGAAACTGGCTGATTTGTGTATCAATCACCTCGCCTCCACCAAAAACTTTAGCAATAAGATTGCTTTTTTTGCTGCCCAGAGAAAGCATTTTCTCCACCAGCCTTTCAATGGCTATATTTCCGTATTTGGGTGAAGCCAGTCCTTCTCCATTCCAGAAAGGCAGCATATAGTGATTGATACCACCTGTGCGATTTACCGGATCGTAGAGGCATACAGCCACGCAAGACCCAAGGATGGTATTTACAAGATGAGGCTCCCTGCTGCAGAACATTGTCGAAGGGTATAAAAAATAGGTCTTTGGTTCCATTGACATGCTCTTTAAAAAATCTCATCTCCATCACTATCAAAAATAAACTCATTGCCATCATTGGCCATGGCATCAAAATCCAGAGGCTTTTCTCCGGGTGGAATACAAATTGTAAAAACCGTTTCCTGGTTGGCACTGCTTTGCATATCAATGGTGCCACCCAGCAAATCGAGAATAGCTTTGTTAACCGAAAGCCCCAATCCATGCCCCCGGTTAACGGAGTTGATGCCATTATCCACTCTTTTAAAACGATCGAAAATAATCTTTTTGTTTGCCTCTGATACTCCAATTCCCCTGTCGATAACTGAGATGCACAGATCTTCATTTTCCAGCCAGGCCTTTACCTGCACTTCACTTTCACTATGGCTATATTTTATGGCGTTGCTCAACAGATTGGAAATTATGATTTTCAGTTTCTCCGGATCAGTTAAGAAATAAAAGCTTTTTTCAATGCCCGGACTCACATCAAAATCATAATACAGCGATATGCGTCTTTTGGCGGCTTCAAATTTAAAACTATCCAGGGCACTTCTAATCAATTCATTGATATTTACATTCATGGTATCAGGCACCCATTCTCCGGCTTCAAGCTTGGCCGCTGCAAATACATTTTTCAATTGAAAATCCAGGTTAAAAGCCTCCGAATGAATAAGATGCACCATTGAAATAACCTTGTCCCAATTTTCTTTCTTAACATCCAGGATGTTGCGACTTAAGCCCAGTATGGCAGCGAAAGGGTTGATAATTTCATTGGTAATATTGGATATAAAGTGGGTTTTCAGGGCTTCGGATTCTTCAAGTTTCTTGTTAACCTCTTTCAGTTCGCTGGTCATTTTCTGAAGTTGAAGCATCGATTCTTTGTTTTCCCTGAACCGCTTTTCCAGCTCTTTCAATAATTGATCGTCGGTTATCATATAAAAAGATATTATTGGAGTTGTTATTTGTATTACCCTGGCTTATTCTATACTTTCATGAAAACGGTAGGTTTAAGCTGCACCAATGGCACCTTCATTCCGGTAATGGATTCGCTATGGCCCAGGAAGAAATACCCACCTGTTTTCAGATGAGAACACAGCCGGTTGATCACCTTTTGCTGGGTTTCCCGATCGAAATATATCAATACATTGCGGCAAAATATTACATCAAATTTTTCCTGTACCGGATAGCTTTCATCCATAAAATTCAACCGCTGATAAGCAGCCTTTTTACGAATTTCAGGAATGAGCCGCACGGTTGGCTTAACCCTGTCTTTGGATCGTAGAAAGTACTTCTTTTTTAATTCCATGGGAATATTAATCACCCTTTCTTCGGAATACACAGCGTCGTAGGCTTTTTGCAGTATACGGGATGAGATATCTGTTCCCAGGATGGAATAATCCATATTACGGTTTTCTTCCATAAATTCGGAAAGCACCATGGCCAGGGTGTAAACTTCTTCCCCGCTGGAGCAACCCGCACTCCACAATTTCATGGTGGTTTTTTGCCTGCTTCGGATCATAAATTCCGGTAAAACGGTATGCCTGAGAAAGTCGAAATGGGCAGGTTCCCTGAAAAAATCAGTTTTATTGGTAGTGACCACATCAATCATATGAATCAATTCCATGGACTCTCCTTCTTTGCTGAAAACAAAATCGCAATACTGCTCGTAAGAGTTCATCTTCATATCGCGCAAACGCTTTTGCAATCGACTCTGAAGCATTACCTTTTTCGCTTTGGGCATTTTTATACCATACTCAACATAAATAAACTGACTCAACTTGTCGAACACTTCGTCGGACATTTGCAGTTTGTATACCGCAGACATTGAACTCAGGGTTTCTTTTTCAGGCGAGGTTGAAAGCACATCAGACATGATATTGGAAATATTTATAAAGTTAATTACGGTTGCTTATCTCCCGGATTCTATGGGTTCATTGAGATACACTGATTCGACGGTGCTTTTAAAAATGGTATATTTTTCCGTCATAAGCGGAATCAGTGCAGTAGCTTCCTCAAACTGTTCATTGCGAATATGGCGATCCATCAGTTTGGCTACCAGGTGCAACTGGGAAGCACCCATGTTGCCAGAGAGTCCTTTAACTGTCATGACAATCAATCGGAGCGCATTATAATCATTCATTTCAATGGCTGAAAGAGATTGCTGGTAGATACGATCCATATCTTCAAAAAATGATTCAAAGAGTACTTCCAGTTTAAAGTTATTTTGCCGGGCATTATTGATTATAAGGTTAAGGGTGGAAGAGTTAATTACGGGTTTTTCTTCCACGCTCTCCAATGAGAATACCTCTAACTTTTCTTTGGATGATGCAGATGTTGTGTTGCCTGCAAGCTCTTTGATTTTCTGGTACAAAACATCATTTTTTACCGGTTTAATGATACAATCATCGAAACCATATTCCAGGTATTTATCGTTTTGAGCAAAAGTTTCATCGGCTGTAAGCACAATCACCGGGGGAAGTTGCTTGAATTCCTTTTTAAGAATCTGTAGCGCCGTTAACCCATCCATTACCGGCATCATCTGATCCATAAGAATGATATCATAATGAATTCGGCCAAAAATATTAAATGCGTTGATGGTGGATTCCCGAAACATTTCCACTGCCTGCTTCCCATTGGAGGCAACTGCAACGGTGCATCCCATTTCTTCCAGAATGAGCTTTATCACTTTCTGGTTTACAATCATGTCCTCAACCAGTATTACCGAGCAATTAAGTCTTTCCCGGTGTTTCTGATTCAAAGTTTTCTGGTTTTCTGCTGCTTCAGGTTCAGCGGCAATCAAAACAGGAAGGGTAAACCAAAAAGTACTTCCCTTTTTCTTTTCATTGCTTCTTACGCCTATTTCACCTCCCATTAAATTAACCAGTTGACGGCAAATGGACAGTCCCAATCCACTGCCCTTGGTAACCTGTGGAGCATCATTTTCAAGTTGTGAAAAATCCTTGAATAACTCTTTTTGCTCTGATTCTTTTATCCCTGCACCGGAATCTTCCACCTCCACCAAAAGCATTACCTCATCCTGGTCTTTTTGCTGTTGCAATACACGAATCTCAACATATCCTTTTTCGGTAAACTTAAAGGCATTGGAGAGAAAATTAGACAATACCTGAACAATTTTACTCTCATCGGCCACAATGGTAGTTGGCAAATTTTCAGGAATGTGGTATTTGAGCTCCAGCTTATTTTCCAGTGCCAGAGGTGTGTAATAAGTGTTAATATTTTTTAAAGTTTGTCTGAGGTTGAACTTGCCGGGTTTGATTTTCATCATCCCTGATTCAATTTTAGAATAATCCAGTACATCATTGAGCAGGTTAAGCAAATTATCTGATGCTACCTTCATGGCCTGGGTGTAGTTCTTTTGTTCATCGTTCAGGCACGTTCTTTCCATCAAATGCAACAATCCTGTTATTCCATTGACAGGATTGCGGATTTCATGACTTAGCCGGGCAAAGAATTTTTGTTTCATCTCTGCTGTTTTTCTGGCCAGCTCCACATCGTGTCTTAGTTTCTCATTATTCTTTTGCCAGGTAATATCCTGCAGCGTGTGGGTCATTCTCTCCAGCGCTCCGGTGTTGTCAAATTTAAGATGAGCGGCCATATGAATATACCGCACATCGGCGTTCTTATCCAGGATTCTAAAATCTAAAGTAAACCCGGTTCTTTTTTCTTCTATCACCTGCTCCTTCAGCATTTTGTATCTGGAGCGATCATCGGGGTGGATGACTTCAATGAATTTTTCATCATTAAAATCACATATTTTTTCTTTGTTGTCAACATCCAGAATCCTGAAATACAAATCATTGCAAGCAAACCGGTTTTCCTGGTAATAAATATCGCAGGTTCCCAGGCGCGCAATATTCTGAGCTTCGCTTAGTTTATCCTGGCTCTCAGTCAACTCATGATAAATATTTTTGCTCTCGGTAATGTCAGACATCACCATGGTAATACCTGGGAAATTTCCCTTTTCATCTTTTCGCAAAGTGAGCTTGGTATTGAACCAATAAAGCGCATCATTCTCCTCCAGGCTGAATTCAACGGCATAGGGCTTTTTATTTTCTTTCACCCATTCAAATGATTCCCGGATTTTATGGGCTACATCCGCGGGAAATACTTCTTCAATGGCTTTGCCGGTTACGTTTTGAGGGTGAAAGAGCTGCAACCTGTGCTTGTTTCCCGAGTGATGATGGGTAAAAACGCCTGTAACATCAATACCAAAAACCAGATCATCAATTGATTCGATGGTGGTGCGCAGCATCTCTTTGGTTTCAAAAAGTTCCTTTTTTGTTTTGTGCCGGTAAACGGCGATATGCACGGCAGAGGAGAGAATTCTGTCATCAAAGGGTTTGATCAGAAACCCGTGGGGTTCAGTTTTCATTAACCTCTCGATGGTTTTTTCATCAGAACTTGCCGTTAAGTAAATAACAGGTATATCAAGGGACTTGGTGATTTCCTCTACGGCCTGTATTCCATCAATTTTTCCTTCCAGCATCACATCCATAAGGATAAGATCAGGCTGGTATTTTTGAGCCATTTCAATTGCCTTAAGCCCGTTTCGGGCTTTCGTGGGTACCGAATACCCCATTTCTTCCAGTTTCATCTGGATGAAATTGGCAATTATGGCATCATCTTCTACTATTAATACACTTTTTTTAACCATTGTATCCCCGTTTTATAATCATCTCCCCCAAAAGTGGGGGGATTTACATTTCTTTTAACAGTGCAATGAGCTCATCGTAGGTTACGATTAGAACTTGCGTTAAATTAAAACCTTCTTCAATATTTCCGGCCTTGATGGCATTTTCTGCATCCGTTGCAACGCGACGCAATCTTGCTGCTCCTATAGCTCCCGAAATACCTGACAAGGAATGAATTGCCTTTTGAAGCTTCTGCACATCATTATGAGTCTGCGCTTCCTTTATTTCTCCCAGTAGCTTCGAAGCCTCCGGTTCAAAAGAATCTATAATATCCTGAACGATTTCAGGACTTCCGCTGGCATATTCGTTGAGCATATTTATGGTCTCTTCATCAAGCAGCTTAACGGATGCATATTTCATTTGCAATTGTTCTATCGGACTGTTCATTTTGATTTCGTTTTGGTGAGATGTTGTTTGCTTTTTTTGTTTAGGTATTCATTTTTATGGCAATCACTTGGTTATTATCTGATTACCTCATTGGTTTTTCAGGCTTAATCTGCGTCTGAGCAAATTTTTTTTGGCACTGATGAATATGACTTCCCAACAAAGGAGTCATAAACCCGGGGAATGCTCAATATACAGAGATTCCCCGGATTGATGGTGCTGGTGATCTTAGAATTTTTCGTATTCATCATCCTTCACGGTTCCCAGATCAAGTTTCAGGCCTTTGTTGCCATTACCATTTCCGTTTCCGTTCCCGGCGATATTGTGTGCATGGGATTTTTCAGGTGTATAATTCGATGCGGGCTTCACAAAAGACTTCTGTGTATCAGCTTTTTTCTTTTTTTGCGTAGCCTGCTTGTCGAGTTTGAAATAGGATACTATTTCCAGCAATTGATCTGCCTGGCTGGCAAGTTCCTCACTGCTGGTGGCCATTTCTTCACTGGCGGCAGCATTTTGTTGAGTAACCTGGTTGAGCTGCTGAATGGCAGAATTTACCTGGTCGGCCCCTGAGTTTTGCTCAACACTGGCAGCAGCAATTTCCTGCACCAGGCTGGCGGTTTTCTGAATTTCAGGAATAAGGCTTTGCATCATGTTACCGGCCTTTTCAGTGACATTCACACTGCTATTGGCCAAGGCATTGATCTCATCCGCGGCAACTTTACTGTTTTCTGCCAGCTTGCGCACTTCCGCAGCTACCACGGCAAACCCTTTTCCGTGCTCTCCGGCGCGTGCAGCTTCAACGGCTGCATTGAGCGCCAGGATATTGGTTTGACGCGAAATTTCACCAATAATGGAAATTTTGTTCGCAATATTGCGGATAGATTCAAGGCTTTCTGCAGATGATTTGCCAACAGACTGGATTCCTTCAGAAACATTAAGGGCAATCTTTTCTGTTTCGCGGGCATTGTCGGTATTTTGCTGAATATTGGCCGCCATCTCTTCCATGGAAGAACTTACTTCCTCGGCAGAAGAGGCCTGCTCAGTACTTCCCTGGCTCATTTCCTGGGCTGTGCCCGACATTTGCTGGCTGGCAGAAGCAATATTGTCAGAACCGGATACCACACTGCCAATCACATCGCGCAATTTCTCTACCATGCGTTGCATGGCATTAGCCAGCTCGCCAATTTCATCTTTTTGCGAAAGAAGACTGGAGTCAATGTTCATGGTAAGATCTCCATCTGCAATGGTTCGGGCAACCTGTACACCTTTCACTACTCCTGTGGTAACCATGCGGGTAATCATGAAACCCAGTATCAGAGCAACGATAATTCCGATAATAATACCGGCTAACATCATCACATTGCTGGCAGATGCAGCAGTATCGCCTGATTCAACGGCTAATTCAGCTTCTGTTATGTTTATTTCCTGCAATTTTCCAAAATTGGCCATGGTTACTTCAAAGGCTTCATTAGACTCACCGGAAATAACCGTGCTCATGGTTTCAAAGGCTTCAACTGCTCTTTGAGCTTCACGGTTGATAATAGCAAAATAATTGAACACATTTTCAGCAGCAGGAATCATTTCATCCTGGTAATACCGGAATGCTGCATCCCGGTTGCCCTGTTGTATCAATTGTTTAATGCGGTGTACTGCAGCATGAAAGTTGTCATGATGAGCCATCATATCGCGCATGTTGCGGTTGATCTCTTCATTATTGGTGCGAAAATCAGGAAGCCACTGTCCGAAATTGCAAGCTGTTGCGTCTTCTCCCCCATCAAAGGAACGCAAAGTTTGAATGGCATCGACCGTTTGCACCTGCAGGGCATAGTGATCTTTCATAAACTCTTCCAGATCACGGTTTACCTTCATAGGGTTAAGCAAGTCTGTAGCAAGTACTTCCTGGTGTAACCGATCTACCTGCTGCATGTTGATGTTTCTCCATGCTTCTATATCATTCAATAACTGCTCATATAGCCTTTCTTCTTCCTCAGTTTGTTCCAAGGGAGCAAATAATTCATTATTTCTTTGGTACTCAGACCTGGCATGATTGATCGTTGCGAGAATTTCGTCGCGATCAGCACGGGAAAGCTCGCTATCCAATAACCGCTTATAACCTGCCTGCACCCGTTCCAGGTTGGCTTCCATCTCACCCAGATACTGAATACTGGGCATACGGACTTCTGACACAACGTGAGATGCATTACCTACATTTCTCAGCCCCATAAGGCCAATAACCCCGATAATTACTGCAATCAATACTACCAGCATAAAACCGGTGAGTATCTTGGTTCCTGTTTTTAAATCTTTAAATCTCATGTTTTCTCTTTTTAGTGTGTGCAATCTGTTGAATTTAGATGATCATTTCCTCTTTTTTGATTTCCTGTAATTCTGCTTTTTATATAATCAGCCAACATCCTGTTTCCTCTTATTAATTGTTGCCTGATGATAATTATGTTCTTTGGAAGAAAGATTATTCTGCCGCAGTTTCTGCCTGCCGGGTTTTAGACTTATCTGCTGTGTCAGCAACCATCACCAACTCATCAGTGGAGAATACTTTATCTACATTAAGTACCATAATAAAATTCTCATCCATCTTTACCATGCCATGCAGGTACTCAGGGTTGAATTTGCTGCCAATGGTGGGAGGAGCTTCGATATCGGTTTCAGTAAGCTCCAGTACTTCTTCCACGGAATCAACCAATGCCCCCAGGGTAAGCGGTTCTCCCTCCATTACCACGTTGAGTACCACAATACAGGTATCTACGGTATCTTCCGTGGCAGGCATTCCGAATTTTATGCGCGTATCGAGTACCGGTAAAACATTTCCGCGCAGGTTGATTACGCCTCTCATATAGGAAGGGGAACGCGGTACCCTGGTGATGGGCCGCATCTCCAGGATTTCCAATACTTTGCTTACGTCAGCAGAAAACATTTCATCTCCCAACCTAAATGAGAGGTAAGAAGTTAAAGTACTGCTGGTTTTTGTTTCATTCATCTTTAAGAAATTTTGGTTAACAATATATTGAATTTTTATTTTTAACGGATTGGTATAGAATCCATTAACCTTAAGCTGCTTTTATTCCTGAATGCCTGCTTCGAAGTACATTTTTTCGCGCCGGCTAAGGGTTTCCCTGTCAAAGATGTTGATAACTTTTGCCGGGTCAAGGACAAGGGCAATGGTGCCGTCTCCCAGGATGGTGGCGCCGGAAACAATTTCAAGATCTTTAAACATACGCCCCAGGGGTTTTAATACAGCCTGGTACTCGCCAATCACCCTATCAACGGACAGCCCGACCTTAAAATCGTCATGATTTACAGAAATAATCTGGTGCCGATTGGGTTTATTATCATGAATATCAAACTCCTTACGCAGATTTACCAGGGGAACCTGCTTTCCATCCAGTACAATTTTGTTGTTGAACGATTTTACGAGAACTTCATCCTTCACTTCAAAACATTTATCAACCGATGAAAGTGGCAGTACAAAGAAAGTCTTGTCAATTTTAACCAGAAGCCCGTCAATGATGGAAAGAGTAAGAGGCAGTTTGATGGTAAAAGTCGTTCCAACGCCAAGTTGCGATTCAATTTCCACATCGCCCCTTATATCATTGATTTTCTTTACCACTACATCCAGTCCCACACCCCGGCCTGAAACCTCAGATACTTTGGCTGCAGTAGAAAAACCCGGTAAAAACACTAGATTCAGCAATTCTTTGTAAGAAAGATTGGCCTCGGGGGAGATAAATCCACGGTTGATGGCTTTTTGCCTGATCTTTTCCACATCAATACCACGACCGTCATCTTTCACCTGAATATAAACATGGGTACCTGAGTAGTAGGATTTAAAGGCGATTTTTCCCCTTCGGGGCTTGCCTTTGGCAAGTCTTTCGTCGGCGGGCTCAATCCCATGATCGATGGCATTTCTGAAAATATGCATCAGGGGCTCGCTGAGACCGTCAATAATGCTTTTGTCCAGTTCGGTTTCTGTTCCTTCGGTGGTAAACTGAATTTCTTTATCCAGTTCATTAGAAAGGTCTCTGACCAATCTTTTGAACCGTATCATGATGGTTTCAATGGGAATAAGGCAGATCTCAAAAGTATTATCGCGCAATTGACGGGATATTTTCTCGATACTTTCTGAAATGGCTGCCAATTCAGGACTGCCCTGGTTATCGGCAAATAACGTCAGGCTGGCTTGCACGGTGACCAACTCGCTAACCAGGTTCATCAGGTCATCGAGTTTTTCCGAGGAGACCCTGATATTGTTGATGCTAAGCCTTTTTGCAGGGGCCGCTTCATCTGCCTTGAAAGAGAGCCCATCTTCCTGTCGGCTGGATTCATCGTATTTTATTTTAGCCACAAAGGCTTCCAGTTCGGCTATCCCTGTTTCTCTTTCTGTCTCAGCCCATTTATCCAGCTCCGAAATAAATGTGGTCATAGCAAGCAGATTGTCATCCGCGATTCGATGTACCTGAATATCACAAACATCTTCCACAAAGATAAAAACGTCTTTTATTTCCTCAACAGATTTATCTGTGGCCAGAAATACTTCCCAGGAAAGATAGGATTTTTCAGGGTTGAGCTGCTCGAAAGAGGGCAATTGGAGCGTTTTCACAAAAGCCTTGCAATGTCCCAGCGTATGCAGTTCGTCAATCAGCAACATGGGATTGGTCCCATTGCGGAAAATATCCTCATGTGGCTTCACAGAGACAAAATAGGTGGGCACTTTTTCATAAACCTTCGATGTATCCTCAACCGACATGTTTCCTTCTTGTTCTGTGGATGGGTTATCATGGACAGGATTTTCACGCACTTCGTTTTTGCTTACTTTATGAATTCTGGAAAGCAAAACCTGGTGGTTATTCATTTGTGTTTCTGAAAGGGTTTCACTGTTATCGAGCAAAACTTTCAGATGGTCAACGGCAGCCAGGGTAATATCAAGGATCTCGCGATTTACCGACAAACTACCATTTCGGATTAGGTCATAGATGGTTTCCAGTTCATGGGTGAAGGCATCCATTTTGTCAAAACCAAACATAGAACTCCCCCCTTTCAGGGAATGCATTACCCTGAACACTTCTTCAATAATTTTCTTATCACCGGGGTTTTCCTCCAGAATTAACAAAGAATCTTCCAGGCTGTTGATAAGATCATTGGCCTCTTCCAAAAACTTCTTTTTAAACTGCTCCATTATCTTACTACTTTACTGATGGCTGCAAGTAATTTTTCAGGCACGAAAGGCTTGACAATCCAGCCTGTTGCGCCGGCCTCTTTGGCTTCCATTTTTTTTGCCTGCTGAGATTCGGTGGTCAAAAACAAGATGGGTACAAACTTGTAATCATCCTTGCTTCTGATTTCTTTAATCAGTGATATGCCATCCATTACGGGCATATGCAGGTCTGTGACCACCAAATCTACTTTGTCTCCGTTGAAATGGCGCAATGCATCCTGCCCGTCAACAGCTGATAAAACCTTGTGTCCGGCATTGACCAGGGTAAATCCGACCACTTCCCGGATGCTTTCAGAATCGTCAACAATTACTATCGTTTTTTCCATGTTCCTGTGTGATTATTTATTTCTTCAATTACCCGCAGATGTATTTATCCGGGCTTTTTTCTTCGCTGATTTACTTGATAATTTTGCCTATGGCAGCAATAAGTTTCTCAGGCATGAAAGGTTTTACAATCCAGCCTGTAGCACCTGCTTTCTTGGCTTCCATTTTTATACTGTGCTGCGATTCGGTGGTGAGGTATAAAATGGGAGTGTATTTGTAAGTATCCATTTTACGAATTTCCTTGATCAACCCGATTCCATCCATGTTGGGCATGTGCAAATCAGTAATGACCAAATCAATGTGTTTACCGTCAAGATGCTTTATGGCATCTACTCCATCAATGGCCGATAAGATCTTATAACCGGCATTTTCCAGTGTAAAAATCACTACTTCTCTTATGCTTTCTGAGTCATCAACAATGAGTATGGTTTTTTCCATAGAGATTTATTATTTTGCAATCGTTGGGTTTCGTTTGGTGTTTAGATTATTTTTCGGGATAAGCAATGCCTGCATTGGCAAGCAAAGTTTTTAAATCGTAAGGCAGCTCCATGAGTATGGTTACTTTTTGGCCATTTTCTTCCCGCTCTTTTTTATACGATTCAATGATTTGAAGAAAAGATACATCTATCCCCGATACGTCTTTGGCCCAGAGTTCGACTTGCTCAGCGTTATCATTCAGGTTTTGCAATGATGCTTTGATTTCTTCTGCATTAGGCAGGGTAAGAAAGCCACTGAAGAACATCCTGGTTTTTAATCCACCATTTTCTTCTGAATGGTCAGTATGGAAGTCAAAATTTTGCATATACGTGTTATTAATTTCTAAGTGTAAACTATCCCTGAATTATTATCTTTTATTCATAAAACCCAATCATGAAACAGGGAGGTCTGGAAATAAATGTAAACCCATTTGCATCAAGATGCCAGGTATATCATTCCTTAGCTGCTTATCAGAAAAATTCCACATCATTTCCTTCGTCGCTATTGTCGTTCTCCGAAGGTGTTTCCAGCAGCAGGGCTAATCCATCAGCATCGGCCGTTTTGAGCATGCTTTGGTTATGAATAATTCTTTCCGATTTCATGGTGTAGTATTTCTGGATTTGCTCCAGCCCCTTTTCCTGATCCAGTTGATCGATGTAGCCATTTTCGTGCCCTGAAAGCAAACTGTTGATGAATTCAAATTTTGCAATCAGATCATCGATGGTTTTTTCGAAGAACTTGTAATACTTAACGTTGGCTACTACTTCTTTTCCAGCTTTTTCCACTTCATTGCTCTTATCATGTATTTCGGGTTGCAATTCTTCCAGAAAAGCAAGATTACTGATAATCTCACCAAAACTTTGTTCCGCATTATCCAGGTTCTGATTGATTCTTTCCATCCCTTTTTTGTTATACAAGAAGGTGGAATTGCTAAGAACAAATTCTTTCAAATGCTTACCGGTATCCTGAAAAAGCGTCCTTATTTTATTTTTTTCGAAATGATTATCTGCATATAGTTTTAAAATTTGCTGAGCCTGGGAAGCGGTTTCGCCTTGTTCACTTACCAACAGGTTACCGAAACTAATCTTATCAATAATGGTTTGTTCTATAGAATTTTCAATCATCTCAAGATCCTGAAATTTCTCGAAAAGGTTGTGTACGATTCGTTGGATTAGGTTAACATCCTCAGAAAGCATTGTAAATTGATTAATGTGCTTTCGTTTGTCGTTGACCAGATTGCTGAAGGTTTGGCTGATTATTTCTGTGGAAATAAGCCGTCCCTGGTACTCAAAGACAGAAACAGTTTTAAATATCCGTCCCAGAGTGGTCATATCCTGCCCGATTTCAGTCATCTTTTTGCTGATGTGATCAATGGCATTCTGATATTCTTTATTGGTATGCAGAAGCTGGGCAGTTTGTATCTCCATAATCTGGGGAATTTGCAGAAAGAATGGATTAGAAGCTACCCCGGTGGCTTTATCAGCGTTCTTTTCATTGGCATTAAGCTCAGCAATAATGAGTTTATGGGTTTGCTGAATATGCTCCATCTTCTGACGGATAATGTCGTGATATTGCAGATTGGTAATAATACTACCTACATTGTTGTTGCAGTTCCGGGCAATACCATCGGATCTGTCTTTTAATTTTGCAGCCTCCTGGTTGTGTTTCTCAATGATGTCTATTTCGTTTTTAACGGATTCCAGTTTCTGCAGCACATCATTGAAAACATTGTCTTTGAGTGAGGTTAAATCCTTGTAGAGTGTTTTAAGATGATTTTGTATGACAAAAATATTCTCTTCGAATACGGGGCAACTTTCCTTCACTTTATTAATGACCCCCTCTATGCGATTGGATTCATTTTCGGTAAAATTCTTGATGCTTCTATCATATAAATTATTGGTGAGTTTAATATTGGAAAGCAAAAGCTTAAGAGAGTTCAGGTTTTGGCGGAAATTATTGATAGGAACGACCATCAGGCTGAAATCAGACTGAACCCGTTCAAGGATTTCAAGATAGGTATTGAGTTCTCCTTCAAAAGAAAGAACCTCCCGGTGCAATTCACTCAGGTTAGTTTTGAGTGTATGCATGCTTTTCAGGTTTCCTTCGGGTCCAATCTTCTCAAAGGCCAGGGTTACATTACGGGTAATATAACTGGCTCTTTCATGATTGTGCTTCAATGTTTTGTTGAGGGATAAAAAATCATCGGAGGAACATTTGTGCAGCTCAAGGATTTTCTTATCGATGGTGAAAAATGTTGTTAATACTTTTTCGAGTACATCCAGGTTTGCCTTTTTATCCTTTTTCTCGTTTGTGCTCATATACTCATTTTTAATCTGCCCGTAGTGCTAATCTTAATTGGTTTAGCTGCGTTGAAGCATTCAACAGAGCATTCTATCGCATTGCATCAGTTCACTGACTCTGTCTGGTTATAATAAAAAATCAGTTCAAGCGTGGAAGGGATGGTAGAAGAAATGGTTTCAAATACTACATTTTCTTTCCATTGCTCTCTTTTAACCAGTTGAAGTCTGAAAATCCGGGGGCAAATTTGTTTAACCCACATTTGATAAGCATTCTCTTTTATTTCCATTACTGTTTTATTGATACTGAAAACTTTTTGTCATTGAGCAATTCATTTGTGCTTTCAATGGGTAAAATTAAAGAGAGTGTTGTGTGAATAAAACAGTAGAACTACGGCAAATTTTACGAGTCTTTTTAAGGGTTTTGCGGATGTTTTTTGGGATGAGAGAGTTAAAAAAATTGTAATTTTACCTCCCGGTTAATGTTAATGAAGAGAAATTAAAATCAACCTGTATAGGGGAAATTTCAAAAATAATGCTCCTGGTCAGTAAAAACATCAGATGCATCCGACTAAGAGATTAAAAAACTATCCATGCACATACTTGTCACAGATGACTTATATACCAACCGGCTTCAGGTGGGGATTTTACTCAAAAGCCTGGGTCACACCTTCGATGAGGCATTGAACGGAGAGGAGGCCATAGCAAGGCTACACAAAACAGCCTATGATCTCATTCTCATGGACATTGAAATGCCGGTAAGAAATGGAATAGAAACCACCTGGTATATCAGGGAAAACTTTGAAGAGCCCAAAAAAAACATCCCCATCATTGCCATTACAGCTCACAATCCGGATGATTTTTTTTCGGATTATAAAGAACATGGATTTAGTGGACTGATCAGTAAGCCCATAACGGCCCAAAAGCTGAACCATGTAATTCATGGCTTACTTAATTCCTGATAAAAAACCGCTCAATCAGTTGATTGTAAATTTATGCAAGGATCATTAAACAAATATTCGGGAAACCATGCAATCGAGGTTCATTCGTCTTTCGAAGTGCTGATTTCAATAAAAAAGGTTGCTTCTGTCATGAAACAACCTTTTTTATAGGGTTTATGGGGAGAAGAATTCTATCAGGAACCTCTTCTTCTGGGAGTGGATGTCTCCTCCTCTTTATCTTCATCCTTATCCTGCTTGGAACCTCTGCGCGTGGGTTTAGTGGTATCACCATCTGAATCTACAGCTCCCCTTCTTGCAGGATGCGCAGGCTCTTCAATTACTTCATCATCTTTTATTAAAGTATCTGCAGCCCTTCTCTCTTCCAGTCGTGTATCGGGTGCTGTAGCGGGAGGAGTTTCAGGCACAGGAGGAACAACTTCCTCATCCTGCTCGATGGTAGTTTGATTTTCTTCTTCGTTTTGATCCGCAGATTTTGATCCGTCTCCACAAGAAGCAAAGAAAAAGGTGGTGGCCATGAATAATACTCCAAAAATCTTTCTCATAAGTGGTTGGTTTTTATAGTTAGTAATAATTGGGATACAAAGATAGGTTTTTTTTGATGCCAAAAAAAGTAGTTCAAAAAAAATGCTTAATTTTACAATCCATTAAAACAACAACCAATTAATTAATTATTAGTAACAAAAAACCAATGATCATGAAAAAATTGATGAAATTTGCAGCTTTGCTTATCGTGGGCGCCATGGTTTTCACCGCATGTGAAAAAGATGTCGTACTAAATGTTCCCGGAGATGCAACCATTGACCTGGGAGATGAGTTTGATGCACTGGAAGGTGTAAGTGTTGACGGTGCCAACGTGGAAGACGTAGATGTGTTGTGGGATCCCGCCTGGAACGAATTTGAGGTAAATCACTATATTGCCTCTTACGAGATTGAAGGTGAAACAGCTCAGCGTAATGTATATGTGCAAGCAGATAAACTCGGCGGAAACTATGCTGTTACAGATGAGGATGACGACGGAACAACCTACAACCCCTACCCGGTTATCGTTGCTCGCGGAGAAGAATATAACGAACTACGCTTCAATGAATTATTCTTTAACGATATCATTGTTGATGCTATTGTTGATGGTTCCGTAATCACTATTCCTCAGGAAGGACATATTGTTGAAGGCGAAAACGTTAGCATCCAGGGAACCGGAACTTACGACGGTGAAAATCAGAAGATACTCACTATCGACTACGAAATTGGTTATCCGGGAGAAGATGTAATTACCGGCACATCTACCTTTAACTAATAATTAAGGGATTAAAAAAAAAACCGGAGTCAAATTGACTCCGGTTTTTTTTTGTCAGTCAATCCCGGTTGTTTTACACATTGAGTTCTTCCCCTTCACTTTTGGCAATAATCACAGCCCCACAACTGTCACTCCAGACATTTACCGCAGTTCTGAACATATCCAGGATACGATCTACTGCCAGAATCAACCCGATTCCTTCCAGAGGAAGCCCCACTGCCGAGAGGATGATGGTCATTATCACCAGACCTGCCATGGGAATCCCGGCTGCACCTATGGAAGCGAGCAATGCTGTTATGATAATGATTATTTGCTGAAGAAAACCCATCTCAATACCATAAGCCTGGGCAATAAACAATACAGCCACACACTGATACAATGCTGTTCCATCCATATTAATAGTAGCGCCCAAAGGCAATACAAAACTGGTAGTTTTATTGGATACACCACTCTTAAACTCTAAAGCTTCCATGGTTAAGGGCAGTGTAGCGCTGCTGCTGGAGGTAGAAAAAGCCGTAAGCAAAGGTACCGACATGCCTCTGGCGTGTTTCACCGGGCTGGAACGTCCCAGAAACCTGAGTAAAAGCGGAAGCGTGATAAAAGCATGGATGATTAATGCTCCCATCACGGTAAGCATATAAATGCTTAATCTGCCGAAAACAGAAAGCAGATTGCCTGACTGGTCAGCTATCAACCCTGCCACAATAGCAAACACCCCGAGTGGAGTAAATTTAATTACGAACATGGTAATTCCCATCATCACCTCAAATACAGCATTGAAAAAATCGATGATGGGTGCACTGTATCTTTTGTCCACCTTCGTGGTAAAAAAACCAAAGAAGATGGCAAAAAAGATAATGGCAGGCAAATCGCCTTGTGCCATGGCATCAATAATATTGTCTGGAATGATTTTTATCAATGTCTGCCCAAAACTATCTGTTGAAACATCAAGATCCATAACGGCCTGACTCAACCCAAGATCTGCTCCAACCCCGGGCTTAATCAAATTGACCATTACAAGGCCGGTTATTATGGCAAACAGGCTTGTTATCAGGTAATAGGAAATGGTTTTTAAACTCATCCGCCCCAGATTCTCGCTGCTCCCAATACCCGTTACCCCCGATACTATAGAAGCAAAAATAAGGGGAATAATAATCATTTGCAGTGCCCTGAGAAAAATATCACCCATCCAGGTAACATAATGGACCTGATCAGGAAATAAAATCCCAAAAGCTATTGCCAGCAAAAGGGCAATAAATATCTGCCAGTGTAATTGTATTTTACTCAACATAGAATTTAATTTTATGAATGATAACGCTATCTAAATGCAACTTCTTTCAGTAAGTTAACTTTTCCATTGTTCCGGTATCTTTTTCTCTTTGGTCATACAATCTCACCAAAAATCAATCGGCAATAATACAAAAAGAATTTCTTTAAAAAACCAATTATCTGTTCTTTTCACAATATTCTGCATTTTTGACAGCCAAAACCCTACAACAGTGTCATTTTGTCTTATTTTTAGGTGCTTTCATCATTGGTTTACTCTTTGATGCAGATGCAAGGAAAACGAAGATTATATAGGAAAATAAAAAAATATACATATGACAACAGACAATTTCACACTAAAATCGCAGGAAGCGATTCAAAAGGCCCAGGAAATTGCCATGGGGTATCAACATCAGGCAGTTGAAAACAGTCATCTTCTCAAAGGCATTTTAACCGCTGATGATGATGTTACTCCTTTCCTGCTAAAAAAATGCAATGTAAACAGCCAGACCCTCAAACAGGTAGTTAACCGGGAACTGGAATCCTATCCCAAAGTAAGCGGTGGCAATATTTACCTATCTCAGGATGCCAACAAAACACTGCAAAATGCACTTCGTCAGTCAAAAGATATGGGAGATGAATATGTCAGCATCGAACACCTTTTGCTTGCCTTATTGAAAGGCAGTGACACTGCCACCAGGCTGATGAAAGACAGTGGGTTAACAGAGAAAGAACTGAAACTTGCCATTGCAGAATTGCGCAAGGGATCCAGGGTAACCAGTCAATCAGCAGAAGAAACCTTCAACGCCTTACATAAATATGCCCGGGATTTGAATAAGGAAGCCATTTCCGGGAAACTGGATCCTGTAATAGGAAGGGATGAAGAAATCAGAAGAATTCTTCAAATCCTTTCCCGACGTACCAAAAACAACCCAATTCTTATAGGGGAACCCGGGGTAGGGAAAACGGCCATTGCCGAAGGACTTGCCCACCGGATTATCAACGGCGATGTCCCTGAAAATCTAAAATCAAAGAAAATTTTCAGCCTGGACATGGGCTCTCTTGTAGCCGGAGCTAAATACAAAGGAGAATTTGAAGAGCGTTTGAAAGCCGTCATTAAAGAGGTTGTTTCATCAGATGGTGAAGTAGTCCTTTTCATTGATGAGATACACACCCTTGTAGGAGCCGGTGGTGGTGGCGAAGGAGCCATGGATGCAGCGAACATTCTGAAGCCGGCACTTGCCCGGGGAGAGCTTCGGGCCATAGGCGCTACTACCCTAAAAGAATATCAGCGTTATTTCGAAAAAGACAAAGCTCTGGAAAGACGCTTTCAAACAGTACCGGTAGATGAGCCCGATCGCACAGACGCCATCTCTATTCTGAGGGGACTGAAAGAACGATACGAAACACACCACCAGGTAAGAATCAAAGATGAAGCAATTGTGGCATCGGTTGACCTTTCACAAAGGTATATCACCGACCGTTTCCTGCCCGACAAAGCCATTGACCTGATTGATGAGGCTGCCTCCAAGATGAGGCTCGAAATGAACTCTGTTCCGGAAGAACTGGATGAAGCAGAGAGAAGAATCCGGCAACTGGAAATAGAAAAAGAGGCCATCAAAAGAGAAAAGGATGAAATCAAACTCAAGGAACTCACCGAGGTGTTGGCCAATCTATATGAAGAAAAGAACCTGTTGAAAGCGAGATGGGAAAATGAAAAGGAAGTAGTGGAAGGAATACAGAAAAAGAAAAAAGAGATAGAACAGTTGAAACTCGAAGCTGAACAGGCAGAACGCAACGGAGATTTTGGCAGGGTGGCAGAAATCCGCTATGGCCATATGAAAGCCACGGAAGAAAAACTTGAACAGCTTAAAGAAAAGCTCCGGGAGATACAATCCAGCCAGGCCATGATAAAAGAAGAGGTAACCTCTGAAGATATTGCAGATATAGTATCGAGATGGACCGGCATCCCCGTGAGCCGCATGCTGCAAAGTGAACGGGAGAAATTGCTGGCACTCGAGGAAAAACTTCACCAACGGGTAGTAGGACAGCAAGAAGCCATCGGGGCCGTGGCTGATGCCATCCGGCGAAGCCGGGCAGGACTGCAGGATTATAAGCGACCCATAGGCTCTTTTATTTTCCTGGGTACCACCGGGGTAGGAAAAACGGAGCTAGCCCGGGCTTTGGCTGAATTTCTCTTTAATGACGAAAACGCCATGGTACGAATTGATATGTCGGAATACCAGGAAAGACATACTGTGAGCAGGCTCATTGGAGCTCCTCCCGGCTATGTTGGGTATGAAGAGAGCGGGCAGCTTACAGAAGCGGTAAGAAGAAAACCCTACTCAGTAGTATTGCTGGATGAAATTGAGAAAGCCCATCCCGATGTCTTTAACATTCTGTTACAGGTGCTTGATGAAGGGCGTCTTACAGACAATAAAGGCCGTACCGCCGATTTTAAAAACACCATTATTATCATGACATCCAACATCGGATCATCACTGATACAGGAGAACTTTGCTCAAACGGATGAAAAAAACTATGATGAAATAATGGAAAAAACCCGCGATGAGGTAGCCGCCATTTTGAAAAAAACTATCCGACCAGAGTTTCTCAATAGGATAGACGAAATCATCATGTTTAAGCCGTTGGTTTTTGAGGAATTGAAAGAGATCGTAAGAATTCAGATGGAAAATGTAGCTAAGATGCTGGCGGAAAACGGAATTACCCTAAAAACATCCGAACCAGCCCTGGTCTGGATTGCCAAAACGGGTTTCGACCCTCAATACGGTGCCCGACCATTGAAAAGAGCCATCCAGAAAACCATTCTAAACAGGCTTTCCAAGGAGATTCTCGCCGGAAACATTGTACGCGATTCCGTCATTAATATTCGTGTCAAAGATGATGATCTGGAGTTTGTTAACGAAGTTTAACAGAGAGAACCCATCGGAACGCTGATCCAAAAAAGGGATAAAACGGGTGTTACTTCTGTAACCCACTTGTTTTATCCCTTTTTATCTGTTTAAAATCGGATCAATAATGTCAGATGGAATTCACCAACAATAACCATCATAAGTGTTTTATCCTTATGGCGAAATTAAAATTATCTATGTGTGTGAATCCCTGTTATTGTCATGACCCGGTTCATTTTCAGAAAAGGTTTTATCAATACCTTAAAATAGCGGCAATTTTTTGATGGTTTCCCAGGGTACCGCTATCGACAAAAACAACTTTTCCCCCTTTTTCCATGACTATCTCTGCTACTTCATCCACCGCATCGGGCATGATCCGGTCATCAGTAAGGTTGCTTGTATCGAGCACCAGAGTGTTATCTTCCTGCAACCCGGCGGCGATATGATATTCCTGTTCTGCTACCACTGTATCAACACGTCCTTCCCGGGCCAGACGCCACACATCAGCAATACCTGAGGCCAGCTTCCTGGCACTTAATGCTCGTTGAAGATCGTTGAGAGCAGCGTGTCTTTCCTTTTTGGTTTTTTCGCGCACTACCTCCCATGCTTTTTTCCCCATATCATGAGCCGATACCGATTCATAATTGCCTTCCAGCTGCCCGATAATCGTGTTTTCAGCATCTGTCACCTCACGGTAAAAAGCCAGGTTTTTGCGCACTCCTGCCAAAATCAGGCGGGTAGGTTCACCATTATAATTACTGTGAAACTTCTTATCCACTTTGTTAAAAAACTCCTTAATTTGTTTTTCCTTTTCTTTAGAAAAGTCCGCAGGGTTCAGTTCAAGTTCATTAAACTCACTCTCCAGAGGGAAACCATTTTCAGTCAGTTCAACGGCCTGATCTCTGTAGCAGGAAATTAAACGGGCCCTGAAAAGACTCAAATCAAGAATATAGTATTGAGTGGCCCTGTTTACTCCCATAATAAGGTCGCGAACGGCAAATGTTTTGTCTATAATGAGTCGTTCTTTCACCCGAAAGGGAATGTCCACTTTCTCCGATACTTCCTTGCTGACAAACAGGGCAATCCCATCCAAAGTACGACTTATGTCAACCTGTGCGGCAAGCTTCCGGATATTTTCTATCATTTCCTGAGCCTGTTTATTTCCATATTCCTGCTCCAGTCTGTCAATCGCTTGTTTTACCATGTTTTTTAAACGAATGGCATTTTTCTGATTTTCCGGCACTGTCCGGTGAGTAGGGAAAATAATGGAAACACAAGGATACTCCTTTACTTCCATCAAATTGTTCAATAACTGCTTATTCATATTCTTATTATTTAAAATTACATGAGTGTCCGGTAAAAATCGGTTCTATGATTGAATCCCTTCCTGAGCAAAATCTATTTAATATTACTGCCCCTGGGGTGGCTGGTTTGGTTGAAACGAATATAACGAATTAATCCCTGGATATCAAATGATTTAAGAGTTATTGTATGTTATCAAAACGGTGTGTACAGCTTTTTCTTTCGCGTGCCACCATCGACTTACCGGACTTTCAGCGAACAGATTATATCTTTTTAGCAGCACTTGTATCAAAGAAACCCCATGTGGTGGTAAATAATTCCTATTTTTGCAGGCGAGTGCAGAAAATCAGGTAACCATCAAAAAATTATCCTTTTGAACACCCCGTTTTTTATTGCCCGCCGTATGGGTGCAGAAAAGAAAAACCTTACCGGACTGGTGAAACTCATTGCCATCCTCTCAATTTCGCTGGGGCTTGCGGTAATGGTTCTGGCAGTGGCCGTTGTTACAGGTTTTCAAAATGAAATCAAGAACAAAACCATCGGGTTTGGATCCCATATTCAAATCGCCAACTTTGATTATAACATCTCCTATGAAACACGGCCATTAAGCAAAAACCAGGAATTTTACCGGGAATTGGCGGATGATCCCGGCATAAAAAGCATTCATGCATTTACCACCAAGCCCGGAATTATTAAAACAGATGAAGAGATACACGGGGTGATATTCAAAGGTGTTGGAAGCGATTATGACTGGGAATTTTTTAAAAACCGTATGATAGATGGGGAGGTAACACCCTACAACGACACCCTCAGGAGCGACCATATCATAATATCTGCTTACGTATCACGATTATTGGGGATAAACACCGGAGACGACATATTGCTGTATTTCATCCAGGATCCACCCAGAGTCCGCCGGTTAACCATTTCTGGTATTTATGAAACAGGTCTCGAAGAACTGGATCGCATTTTTGTGTTGGGTGATATTCAACATGCGCAACGGCTCAACAACTGGGAAGCAGACCAGGTAGGTGGCTTTGGAGTGGTATTAGAAAATTTCAGGCAACTTGACCAGTACAATGAGTTGGTGCAGGAAGTTATCCCCTATACCATGAGCAGCCGAACCATTGCAGAAATATACCCCCAGATTTTTGACTGGCTGGCACTTCTGGATATGAACGTATATGTAATAATTGCTATCGTAATTTTGGTAGCAGGCATCAACATGATTACTACTTTGCTTATTTCAGTACTGGAAAAAACCAATCTCATAGGTATACTTAAAGCCCTGGGAGCTAACAACAGAGCGATTCGCAAAGTATTCCTCTATCATGCAGGCTTTCTTATTGCCCGGGGAATCGTATTAGGCAACATTCTGGGAATAGGGCTGGGGTTATTACAACAAAAGTTTGGGTTTATCACACTTTCACAGGAATCTTATTTTGTGAAAGTCGTGCCCGTAGACCTTAATATATTATATATCTTGCTGTTAAATGCAGGCACATTTATCATTTGTATGGCCATGCTGATAGTGCCCAGTTATATTATTGCAAGAATTTCCCCGGTCAAAGCAATTACTTTCAGATAAAGCTCATTTGGTCATGTTTCCTTACCATGCCTGAGAAAACGTTCCAACAATTTTTATTCTCAACAGGCTTTATCCCCACCATCCGGTAAACCCTGTAACATGACCTGGTAAAGCAAAAAAGCCGCTTCTTTGGGTAAGAAGCAGCTCCTAAAATTCTTTCACGGGTTGCAGGTGTATCAGGAATCAGAACATCAACCCAATGCTAAAAATGATTTGCCGGGGCCGGGTATCAAAATCATACGTATTTTCACCAATTTCAATACCATCGCCAAGGTCGCTGAGACCGAATTGATATTTGAGGTCAAAAGCCAGATTACCCAGATTCAGACCTGCTCCCAGCTGGAAACCATAAGTAGCAGAATTAAACTTCTCTTTATAATCAGCATCATCGGCCAAACCCGAGTCAGCGTCAAGCAAGATGGTAGCAACAGGTCCAATTCCGGCTCTGACAGGTCCTATTTTGGTTCCCACCATTACGGGTATATCCAGTTGTGAAAACTTTTGCTGATAGAACTTATTTTCTTGTCCCTCACGCTCCAGCAACAAATCATGGCCTGTGGATACAAACAATAATTCAGGCATTACAAAAACTCCCAGGAGGGATATCTGTGCCACTGCTCCTACATGAAACCCGGTATAAGCTTCATTGACGGTTTTTATCCTGGTTTCAGGATTATTCAACTCGTAAGTATTAGACGGAAGGCGGGAGAAATTCATTCCTCCACGCAAGCCAAACGAAAACTGTGCCTGTGATACATGTACCACACCTAGCAACAATAAAACCAAGAATGTCTTTTTCATCAGAAATTAGTTTAGTTAAGTCATTGGTAATATGAATGCATCATCTCATCATTTCTCAGAACGTTCATAGTCAGCATACCCGAAGGTGCAATCCCTGCGGAAAAAATAACCAACAGGAATATTCAGTTGACAACCGTATTTCGCACCATCCAGAACATAAACCATACCAAAAAGGGCCAGGATTCTTTTCAGGATCCACTGAGGATTTTCAGTTTTTCTTCCAGTATGGCAATATCAGCTTTTGCTTTGGCAATTTTATTTTCAAATTCTGCCTTTAACACATCTGCTTTTTTGGAAGAAGCAAAAAAGCCGATATTGTTTTCCCAGAGTTTAATATCATTTTGCAGTCCGTTGATTTTATTTACCAGGAAGTTCCGTTCTTTATGAAGGATGTTATCGGCATTGGGTGCGTTTTTCAGATTTTCAATTTTATTTTTAAACCCAATGGTAGATTTTGCTTTGCGGCTAATGTTGAGCTTGTCGAATTGCTCATTTACAACCCTCCTGAACTCATTCTGGATTTTTTCTTTCTCCTTGATGGGAACATGTCCAATCTCCATCCATTGACGTTGAAAATCTTTCAGAATATTGAGATTCTCTGTGCTGTCTTTTGAATACTCATACGATTTCACCGTTTCGATGAGTTCCTTCTTCTTGCGAAGATTTTCTTCCTGCTTCTCTCCAATATTGGCGAAATAATCGGACTTTCTGTTGAAGAATTCATCACAGGCAACCCTGAATCTTTTCCAAACTTTATCAGAAAACTTTTTAGGTACAGGACCTATTTTCTTCCATTGTTGCTGCAAGGCAATGAGTTCATCTGTGGTTTGCTTCCAGTCCTGGCTATCTTTAAGGGCCTCAGCCTGCAAACAAAGATTCAGTTTCTGGTTATAATTTTCAGTCTGGTCTTCTTTATAGCGGAAAAAGAACTCTTTTTTCTTTTTGAAAAAAGTATCCAGTGCGGTTCTAAATCTAACCCACACTTCATCATTCACTTTCTTGGGTGCAAACCCGATGGTTTTCCACACCTTGAAGAGTTCGTTAATTTTATCAGTAGCTTCCTGCCATTTACGGGGAGAGTCAGAGGAAAAATCAGAGAATTGTTCTGCTTGTTCACATAAGAGAACTTTGGCTGCATAGTTTTTATTTTGTTCTTCCCTAAGGGAGTCATAATATGCCTGCCTTCTTTCATTAAGTGCATCAGAAGCCGCTTTAAATCTGTCCCATATTTCATCTTTTTTATCCTTCGGAACAGGCCCCGACTCTTTCCAGGCTTCGTGCAGTTTTTGTAATTTCTGAAAAGATTTGTTTACGGATGTTTCCAGCAACAATTCTTCTGCTTTTTCACAAAGCTCAGTTTTTACTTCCAGATTCTTTTTCAAATCCAGATCTCTGAGTTCTTTGTTGATTTTTACTTTGTCAAAAAACTTCTCAACCAGAAAATGATAGTTGTTCCAGAGGGTATTTTTTGCTCCCTGGGGCACAGGTCCTATCCCACGCCATTTTTCCTGAAGCTCCTTAAATACGTCATAGGTCTTCTTCAGTTCCTCCTCTGATTCAATAAGGTTGCGCAATTCATCGAGAATAGCCTCTTTTTGCTGAAGGTTATCTTGCTTTTGCTTTTCGGCTGCCTGATCGTAAACACTCTTCTTCTGCTTATAAATACCAAAAGCCTTGTCAAACCTGAGAGCAAGTTCATCAACGGGTTCCTCCCCTGAGGATTCACCTTCGGTTTGGTCGGTTTCTTTTAGGTTCTTTTCGTAATCACTTACGTTTTGTTCTTTCAGGTAATTCCTGAAAGCTACCTTTATATGGCCAATATGCTTACGGATGTAATTGATATCATCATTCTCCACCAGTGCTTCCAGCGCTTCTACCAACTCAGCTTTCGATAAGCTGTTGTAACGGGCAGTTAGATCTTCCGCTTCATCATCCTGGTGCTCATCATCTTCATGATCCTCCTCCTCTTCTTCATCTTTTTTGTCTTCCTCTGCTTCTTTAATATCCTCTACAGCCTCTTTTTTCTCTTCATCTGTTTGGGGAACGTCTTTTTCTTCTTTCACTTCCTGGTTAACAGCTTCATTATCTGAAGAAACAGAAACAGGTTCCGTTTTTTCCTCTTCTTGATTTGCCTGCTCATTCTCAATTTTTTCATTACCAGGCTCATTTTCTTCTTTCGTTTTACCCGCAGCATCTTCGGAAGTATCATTCCCCTTTTCTGCCGGGGGAGTTACTTCTGCTTTTTTGGTTTCCACAGAAGCAGACTCAGATTCCTCATCCCGGGTAAGGGATGTATCTGTCTCCGGTGATTTTTGCTGTTCCTGTTCTTGTTCCTGTTTCAGATTCTCTACCCCTTCTGCCTTTTTATTTTTATCAGATTCGGGGTTAAGCAGCTCTTGATTTTCCATCAAATTAAAAATTAAACGTTATTAACTGTATATGTTAAGGAGGAATACCTGGTAAATGACTTGTTCATTGCCAAAAAGAGCGATAAAACATCTACCTGTTGTCTATAATAAAAATGTGCACAAAAGTACGAATATAATTTTAATGCAGTTTACAGTCTTTCAGCAAATTTGGAGATTAGTCCAGGGCGGAATCAGATTTTCTCCAGGCCCTGATTCAAATCGTCGAGAATGTCTTCCACATTCTCTATTCCTACAGAGAACCTTACCAACCCATCGGTAATACCCGAATTTAAGCGCGACTGCTTATCCATCTTGGAATGAGTCATTGATGCAGGATGCTGAATAAGAGACTCTACCCCACCCAATGAAACGGCCAGAATGGCAAGTTTAACTGAATTCATCAATACTTTTCCGGCTTCAAGCCCTCCTTCAAGTTCAAAGCTTATCATACCTCCGGGCCCCTTCATTTGCTTCTGAGCAAGTTCATACTGAGGATGAGAGGGTAAACCGGGATATCTTACCCATTTTACCTTGGGATGTTTTTCCAGATAGGTTGCGACCTTCATAGCGTTCTCCTGCGAGCGATCCATTCTGATCGAGAGGGTTTTCAATCCTCTGATAACCATATAAGCCTGGTGCGGATCCATGTTGCAACCCAGGGTAACCATCATGGGTCGTATCAGGTCATAAATTTCTTTCTCCCTGGTAACAATAATACCTCCCACGATATCGGCATGACCATTGAGAAACTTGGTTACAGAGTGGAAAACAACATCAAACCCAAAATCCAGGGGCTTCTGCAAATACGGACTACTGAAAGTATTATCACAAACGGTTACGATGTTATGCTCGCGGGCAATTTTGGCTACCGCTTCCAGATCCGTTATATCCATGGTAGGATTGGCAGGGGTTTCGATATAAATTACTTTGGTGTTAGGTTTGATGGCTTTTCTGATATTTTCAGCATCACAGGTATCAAGATAAGTGGCTTCGACACCAAAACGTGAATAATGCTTCTCTATAACCACACGCGAGGGACCATAAACTGCCGCTGTGCTAATCATATGAGAGCCCTGCCCCAGTAATGCCATATAAATGGTATTAACGGCTCCCATACCTGAACTACAGGCAATACCACGGTATCCGTTTTCAAGTTCTGCTACCAGATTTTCCAATGAATCAATGGTAGGATTGTTGATTCGTGTATAGATATACCCATCATCTTCTCCTGCAAAACATGCTGCACCATGGTCAGCATTTTTAAATTTAAAAGTTGAAGTCTGGTAAATTGGCACAGTAGCACTTCCAAACTGATCTTCGAATGCCCCGGCGTGAATAAGTTTTGAGTCGAAACCCAGATTTTTTGTCTCCATTGTAGGTAGTGTTTTTCTATATTTATTGTGGTGAAACAATGCTATTAATATTCATCTGTATTCAGCATTACAAGGGTACAATCTTCCAATACTTCGATACCTTTTTCCCGGGCAAGTTTCTCCAGTTTAGGATTATAGCTGCCTGGGTTAAAAATAATTCTGCGGGGTTCAAGTCCGATGATGTAATCAAGATAAGGCTCCTGCTTTTGCGGATTCAGGTACATTGTTACGGTGTGTAAATCCGGAATATCGATCATTTCTTTGGTAATTTTTACCGAATCAATTTCCGCTTCTACCTTGCCAATGGCCACCACTTCGTGTCCGTGAGACAAGAGTCTTTTTACTGCTTTGTAAGCATACCTTACAGGGGTGGGACTGGCACCCAGTACTAATGTTTTCTTACTCATAGGGTTGCAAAATTAGCATTTTATTTGATGGTGACAATAGAAAATTCAGGTGCATCCATTACGTGTTTTTTCACCGTGCAGGCACCCGCTGCCTTGATAATTGCTTCCCTGTATTTGTCAGGAAAATCAGCCGGTAAATGAATCTCAATTTCGATTTTGTCGATGAGTCGTTTTTCCGGGTTGTATTTTGTTTTTTGTTCAAGGCGAATTCCTTCTTCAGAAATGTTGCGCTGCTGGCAAAAGTTTTTCACATACCACCCTGCGCAAGTGCCAATACTAACCATAAACAAATCGAAGGGGGAAAGTGCTGAGTTATCTCCACCGGCTTTTTCGGGTTGATCGGTCACCATTTCAAATCCTTTGTAGCGTGCTTTCACTAATTGCTTTTCACCTAATATAATTTCCATAACAAATTAAATTTTAAATATATTTATGTATTCTACTTATTATTTTGGACGATTTTATCCAACCGTTGCTTAACTTAAAGGCTAACAGGTAAAGAGTTTTTTGGTTTAAACGTCGTTGGTCCACTTTTCCCGGAGTGCTTTCAAAAACCAACCGGGAGCAGCACAGGGTTTGCCTGTTTTCATATTTACAAAAGCCAGTACCGTTTCGCCTGTATTGAGTAATTTATTTTGTGCATTGTACACTTCATAGGTAAAATGCATACGCGAAACGGGCAATTCCTTTACGATGGTGCGAACAGTAAGCAAATCATCATAAAGGGCAGGTCTTAAATATTTGAGCTGCATGGAAGCAATAGGCATCATAACCCCCTGTTGTTCCATTTCCTTGTAAGTCATTCCCAGCTCTCGCATGGCTTCTGCCCTGCCTACTTCATAATAAGCTGGGTAATTGCCATAATACACGTACCCCATCTGATCTGTTTCTGAATACCTTACTCTAATCTTTGTTTCACTTACGTACATAGTGCATTTTTTGCTGCAAACCTAATGATTTTTCCCCAATAATGCCGGGGAAAACAATAGCCCGAATCCAACCTGGTAAAGCGTTGGATTCGGGCAATATTTCATACCTTATCAGCAAGATCTTATCCCTCGTTCACTATCTCTCCCTTAATGCGCAAAATCACCTGTTTGTTATCGGCATTGGATTGTACAATCACAGCCTTGTTGATAACATTAGGCCGGTGTACGGTAGTATACTTCACTGTAATTACCCCCTCTTCTCCGGGCAAAACAGGTTCTTTGGGCCATTCGGGAACCGTGCAGCCGCATGAGGCTCTGACCTTGCTCAACACCAGGGGGACTTCTCCGGTATTGGTAAAGGTGAATTCGCATGTTGCATCCGATTTTAGGGGCAACTGACCAAAATCATGAAGAGTTTCTTTAAATTCGATGTGTGGCAGCGCTTCTTCCTCTTCCTTGTTTTCCAACGTGGGATTCTGGGCAAACGCCATGGTGGTTGCAAACAACCAAATTCCTAAAACAATTTTCTTCATTTTCTTTAGATTTGAAATTCGTAATTCAGATACTATTTAATTTGCCATGGTTGCATAATATCATTGATACAAGAAAAAAATGATAACAGATACAACGAGCAGGCTATTTTAAGAACCAATGAGCTTTATAAAAAGAACTTCTAAAACTTTAAACTTGTGACGGCAACGTACGGCAGAGGGCAAAAGGAAAGTATCGGGTTGCCACTCTGAAATGGTTTTTACTACCTTACCGGGCATTGCAAATGTAAGAATTATAACCTGTCGAAAAACAGTTGCCTGATATTTTTTCCGGACAAAATAATTACATTTCTCTTCATAACCACAGGCACATAAGACAAAACAGAAGTCAATACAAACAAAAAAGGGGATTTATGGGTCAGATAAACATAATAAGGCTAACAGCCATCACTGCCATGCCAGCCATAAGCCCGTAAAGAGAAAGGTGGGGCTGATCATATTCCCTGGCAGCAGGCAGCAATTCATCAATAGAAATAAACACCATAATACCGGCCACAGAAGCAAATGTTAACCCGAAAATAATATCATTTAAAAAGGGCATCAGGATAAGAAATCCGAAAATGGCTCCCAGGGGTTCGGCAAGTCCGGAAATAAAACTGTATTTAAAGGCTTTTTTTCGATTGGCAGTGGCATAAAAAATAGGTACGGAAACGGCAATTCCTTCAGGAATATTGTGGATAGCAATAGCAAATGCAATAGGCAACCCCAGCCTAATGTCCTGCAACGCTACAATAAATGTTGCCAGGCCTTCCGGAAAATTATGGATGGCGATAGCCAGTGCCGACATGATTCCCATTCGGTAGAGTTTCCTCCTTTTTTCATTTTCATCTTTGTGTTCAAGGGCCTCCACTTTTCTTATTTCATGGGGATTTTCAAAAGAAGGAACCATTTTATCGATGACTGCAATGACAATCATACCCGTAAAAAAGGCAGCAACAGCCAAAAAGTGGGCGGGTTTAGGATCGACATCATTGGTCATTATTTCAATGCTCTTGGGCAATATTTCCATAAAGGAAATATAAATCATTACCCCGGCAGAAAAACCAAGTGATACTGAAAGAAATTTTGTATTGGTGGTTTTGGTAAAAAAAGCAATGGCACTACCAATCCCCGTGGAAAGCCCTGCAAAAAGTGTTAACCCAAAGGCCAGAATTATGCTCCGGTTATCAATTACAATACTCAGTAAATCGTCCAAAACTTATGTATAAATGTTTAAATTAAAAAATAATTTGAAATGAATTAACGCATTGACAGCGCAAAATTGGTTTCACAAATAGAAGTAACTTCCTTAAAAATGGAGTCATAGTCATAGCCACACTCTTTATAAAGCTCCGAGAGACTTCCATGCTGCACAAAATAATCAGGGATTCCCAGTCGTTTTACCTGAGCCAGGTAGTGATTGTCGGACATAAATTCGAGTACGGCACTCCCCATACCCCCGGTTATTGCATTATCTTCAAGGGTAATCACTTTATCAAAATCTGTAAAAATCTGATGCAATAAATCCTGGTCCAGGGGTTTTACAAACCTCAGGTCGTACAATGCTGCATCTATCTGTTTCTTTTCCTGCAATTCTTCGCAAACTTTCAGCGCCACGTTGCCCAGCGGTCCCACGCTAATGATAGCAACATCTTTGCCATCCCGAATTTTCCGGCCTTTGCCTGGAATGATTTCTTCAAACGGTGTCTGCCATTCTTTCATTACACCATGTCCCCTGGGGTATCGGATAACCCAGGGCCCATCAGTTTTCAATTGTGCCGTGTACATGAGATTTCTAAGCTCCTGCTCATTCATGGGGGAAGCGATGGTAAGCCCTGGAATACAGCGTAAAAAGGACAAATCAAAGGCGCCATGATGGGTGGCACCATCTTCTCCTACCAATCCGGCTCTGTCCAGGCAAAAAATTACCGGGAGTTTTTGCAGTGCCACATCGTGAATGGCCTGGTCATAGGCACGTTGGAAGAAAGAGGAATAGATATTACAAAAAGGAATCAATCCCTGTGTGGCTAATCCGGCGGCAAAAGTAACAGCATGCTGTTCGGCAATACCCACATCAAAAGTTTTTTCAGGCAGGGCATTCATCATAATATTTAACGAACAACCGGTAGGCATAGCAGGCGTTATTCCCACAATATTTGGATTTTTCCGGGCCAGCTCAAGAATGGTTTTCCCAAAAACCACCTGGAATTTGGGGGGTTGGTTCTTCTCGCACGGTGCAACCTGAATCTCTCCGGTCTTTCGGTTAAAGAAACCGGGTGCATGAAATTTGGTTTGCTCTTTTTCGGCATGAGCATATCCTTTGCCCTTTACCGACAAAACATGCAACAACTTGGGGCCTTTGATGTGCTTTAAATCATTGAGCACTTTGGTTAAATGATGAATATCGTGACCGTCAACAGGCCCGAAATACCTGAAATTCAGAGACTCAAAAAAATTACTTTGTTTAAGCAAAGTCGTTTTGATAGCATTTTCCAGCTTTTGTATCAATGTTCGGGTATTAGGACCATAGCGGCTTATCGAACCCAGAATATTCCACACATCATCTTTAAGCTTATTATAAGTTCTCGAAGTGGTTATGTCGGTAAGATACTCTTTAAGCGCCCCTACATTCTTATCAATGGCTATCCCGTTGTCGTTGAGTATGACCAGCAAATTGGCATTGGCTACCCCGGCATGGTTCATCGCTTCAAAAGCCATGCCGGCAGTCATACTCCCGTCTCCGATTACAGCGATGTGATGGCGTTCTTTATCATTTTGCAATCCCGATGCAATTGCCATGCCCAGTGCAGCAGAGATACTGGTACTTGAATGCCCTGTTCCAAAGGCATCATAAGGACTTTCACTCATCTTGGGAAAACCACTTACGCCATTGTACTTTCTGTTGGTATAAAAGATGTCCCGTCTGCCGGTAAGAATTTTGTGTGCATAAGCCTGATGGCCCACATCCCAAACCAGTTTATCATAGGGGGTATTAAAAACATGATGCAGGGCTACCGTAAGTTCTACAACTCCTAAACTGGCACCAAAGTGCCCGGGATTAATACAGGCAGCATCAATAATAAAGTCCCGGAGCTCCCCACACAAGGTATGCAACTGATCCGGGGTTAGCCCCTTGAGGTCTGCGGATGAATTAATTTGTGACAACAAGTCTCCTGCCTGCAATGTCATTATACTTTAAACTTGGTAAAACCTTAATTAAAATACAAAAGTATGAAATAAAAAAGTCATTTTAAAACTGCATTGTTTCATAGTTCCTATAATTGCAAGCTTTCGAATGAATAAAAGCAGGAAACCACAATTACAATGCACGCCTGAAATCCAGCAATCAATAGTATCACAAAAATTTCAGTATGCTTTTTGTCTGCCGGTCATTGCAATATCATTATTTTCCTTAGCTAAAAACGAAAAAGTTCACATCCCTAAAAGTAGGGATTTTACAATCTGTTACCTCCTTGCCGGTGATTTTTCGCTAAATTTGCACACTTTATCCGGAATTAGACTAAATAACAACTATGCCCGATATTTAGGCAGCGATAACCATTCACAAAGAACTCTAACAAGACATATCCCCTACTATGACACTACTTGACTTGCAAAATGGAGAAAAAGGCATCATTCAAAAAGTAAAGGGTCGAGGTGCATTCCGCAGAAGGATAATTGAAATGGGCTTTGTGGCAGGAAAAACGGTTGAGGTAATTAAGAAAGCTCCTTTGAAAGATCCCATTGAATACAACATCATGGGGTACAATATTTCGTTGCGCAGCAGCGAGGCACAATTGATTGAAGTATTGCCCCTGGACAGTTCTGCAGAATACAAGGGCCCCGATTATGAGGGTATTCTTATCAATGAAGGTTTTAAAATCACGCGCCAGAACGGAAAAAATATCAATGTTGCCCTGGTAGGTAATCCCAACAGCGGAAAAACCAGTTTCTTTAATCATGCCTCCGGCTCACGCGAACGAGTTGGCAATTACAGCGGAGTAACTGTTGATGCCAAGCACGCATGGTTCAAACAAGGTGGCTACCGGTTCAACATTACCGATTTGCCCGGTACCTATTCCATCTCACCTTACACACCAGAAGAAATCTTCGTGAGGGAATTTATCACCGATTATTTGCCCGATGTGGTTATCAATATCGTGGATGCCTCCAACTTTGAAAGAAACCTTTACCTTACCACCCAACTTATCGACATGGATATTAAGGTGGTAATGGTGCTGAACATGTATGATGAGCTTCAGAAGAAAGGAGACCAACTGGATTATGAATCCCTGGGAAAGATGATAGGCATTCCCATGATTCCGGCAGTCAGTTCCAAAGGTGAAGGAATAAAGGAAGTCTTCGATAAAGTTATCGAAGTGTTTGAAGACAAAGACAAAACCCAGAGACACATCCACATCAATTACGGCGAACCCGTTGAGAAGTCCATAAAAATACTGCAAGACAAAATTAATGCCCCTGGGAACCAGCATCTCACCGACAGGATTTCTACCCGGTTTCTGGCCATTAAACTGCTGGAGAAAGACAACGTGATTGCACAGCACATCATAGAAAACTGTCACAATCAAAAAGACATCATTGAATCGGCAGCCAGGGAAATAGAGAACCTTGAGAGTGTTTACAATGAAACTAGCGACACACTCATTACGGATCTGAAATATGGTTTTATCAATGGCGCGCTGAAAGAAACCATTAAACCGTCAAAAACTGAACGAATAAGGAAAAGTGAAATCATTGACACCCTGCTTACTGATAAATTATTTGGGTTTCCCATCTTTTTATTCTTCATGTGGGTAATGTTTTCGGCCACTTTTAAATTGGGAAGCTATCCTATGGAGTGGATTGAACAGGGGGTTGAATGGCTGAGCGCAAACCTCGATAGCAGTATGCAGCCCGGACCGTTGAAAGACCTGCTCATCAATGGAGTGGTAAGTGGTGTGGGAGGAGTAATCATTTTCCTGCCTAACATCGTCTTGCTTTTCTTTTTCATCAGTCTTATGGAAGATACAGGTTATATGTCGAGAGCAGTGTTTATCATGGATAAACTTATGCATCGTATCGGTTTGCACGGAAAATCCTTTATTCCCTTATTGATGGGCTTTGGATGTAATGTTCCTGCAATAATGGCTACGCGAACCCTGGCCAACCGCAACGACCGGCTGCTGACCATGATCATCAATCCTTTTATCTCCTGCAGTGCACGTTTGCCTGTGTATGTTTTGTTTATCACTGCATTTTTTCCCAATAACCAGGGAACATTGCTCTTTCTGATTTACGCAACAGGAATTCTCATGGCCATATTGGCTGCAATCACTTTTAAGAAAACGATGTTTAAAGGGGAAGATGTTCCTTTCGTGATGGAACTCCCCCCTTACAGGGTGCCCACCATAAAGGCTACGGTAATTCACATGTGGGGCAAAGCAGTGCACTACCTGAAAAAAATCAGTGGAATCATCCTGGTCGCATCCGTTATTATCTGGGTGCTGGGTTATTTCCCTCATGGCATGGAATACGAAAAACAAATAGTGGAGCAAAAAGAACAAATAACAACCCGCTACGATGCTGCAATATCGGAAGCAGTCCATGATAATCAACCCATTGAACCCTTGCTGGAAGAGAAAGAAAGCACCATCGAAACCATGGAAATTGACATCTTGCAGCAACGACAGGAAAATAGTTTGATTGGCCATCTGGGTAAATTTATTGAACCGGCCATGGCGCCACTGGGTTTTGACTGGAAGATGAGTATCAGTCTGTTATCAGGGCTTGCGGCCAAAGAAATTGTGGTAAGCACATTGGGCGTTCTCTACCAGGCTGATGAGAACGTGCAGGCCCAAAGCGCCTCATTAATAGAAAAACTGCAATCTCAAACCTATTCCGACGGGGAAAGGCAAGGTCAGAAAGTCTTCACCCCACTGGTGGCGCTATCCTTTATGTTGTTTGTTTTGCTTTATTTTCCCTGCATCGGGGTGCTGGCTGCCATCATTAAAGAATCGGGACATTGGAAATGGGGTGTTTTTACGGTTTTTTACACTACAGGAGTTGCCTGGGTGGTGGCGTTTATCGTTTTCCAAACCGGCTCATTGCTGGGATTTTAAACCAATTGTTTTTCTTCTATGTTACAATGGATCATCACCATCATTATTGTTGTTGCCGCCATAAGCTATGCAGCATACAAAATTTACAAGCGGTTCGCAAAGCCCACTAAAAATGAGGCTGATTGTCAGAGTTGTTCGTCTGACTGCTCGGACTGCCCACTGATGAACCAAACAGGCCGCTTGCCTGATTTCAGCAAAAATCCAGGGAAAAAATCACCCGAAGAATAAACAGGTTATTTCAGGGCACAATCAATGCTCAAGGGCTTCACCTCGTAGCATGTGTACTCACACATGGTGTATCGCTCCACTCCCACTGCTCCTCCATCAACGGCAACAATGGTTTGTTGATCCTTTTGGTAGGTCACAACAAAAGAATAATACTTTTCTACCTTCAGCAATTCTGTATGTTGCTCATAGTTTAGTTCTTTCTCCCACACGAGGTTGCCATCTTCAAAATCCCCTTCAAACAATGCCAACGTTACTTCAGGGTTTTCATCATTGATGGTTACCAGGATCTCTGCCTCTCCCACCGAGGGTCGGGAGGGATTACAATTGTTGTAATCTTCTTCGGTGCAATCTTCATATTTGCTTTTACACCCTAAAAGGACGAGGGCAAGAACCAGCAAAAAAGTTGCTTTGAAAAACCGGGAATACATATACGAAATATATTTTATTAAATATTATTGAGTGAGGGTTTCAGTCCTTTTTTTATGTAATTGTGTTGTTTTATCGAATCATCATTGAATCACAGGCACATACCGTGTGCTATTTTTGGGGATAAGAGAGAACCTCCATTCAATTCCTGCTCTGAAACGGCTGGGGGAAGTATCACTTTGCCGGGTATCGTAAAAATTGTAACCTGCATAAACAGATATATTTTTAAAATGGAAGAGAATATCTCCAACCGGAATGAGGTGAAGCCCCGCCGGAGCTTCAATCGAAGTCCCCCGGTAGGAAGCAAAAGAATAGGTAGTTTCAAGGCCGGGCCTCAAACCCATTTTCACCCCCCGGGATTTGCCCAGAAGAATCAATTCGCGATATATTCCCATTGAGAGCATACTCCTGCGTTCATGAAACTGGTAAAAGCTGTTTTCCTGGTAGGAAACCCATAGTTTTTTAGCCCTTATCCGTGTCAGATAATTAAGCCTGAGCAGGACTTTAAAACGCGATTCAAACAGACTTATTCCTGCATGGTACATCAAATCATCTCCATTAAAATCGAATCCCTGGTAAACTCCAAGTTCAGAAAAATACAACCCTTGTGGCTGCAAGCCCCGGTCGGATAATTTTTTCTGCACTTTCACATTGCGCCGATAAAAAGCATAAGCCAGCGCTGATTTCCGTTTATCGGATTTCTGGGATTCGCTGATATCGTATTGCAAAAGCAAATCGGCAATATCTGAATCGTCCAGGGCAGCAGCGAGGTCCAGGGGTGTATATCCCGCCTGGTTTTGAACCGAAAGTAAAGATCCACTTTCTATCAGATACCATGTAGTTTCCAGTTGCAATCCATATACAGCAATCAGAAGGGGGGTATTGCCCCTGTTATCTTTCATTTCAGGATCAGCTCCCCAATCCAGCAATAGTCCGGCAATCTCGTTTTGTCCATACCAGGCTGCCAGATGCAGGGCGGTGGAACCATCGGAAGCCTGTTGATTGACCTGTGCACCCAGGTAAGCAAGAAAATCGACCATGTAAAAATTACCAAAGGCCGTAGCATGCATCAGCGGAGTGGTACCATCTTTTGCGCTGGCATGAATGCTGGCATCATGGGAGTAAAGCAATTCTACCATCTCTACATCAAAAGTCCGGGCTGCCAGAATCATTGCTGTATGTCCTTCTGCATTGGCATTGTTTATCAAGCTAAAATCCTGGATATACCTGTAAATAAACTCTTCACGTCCAGCCATCAGTGCATGCATGAGTACACTATTGCCCTCATAATCCACTGCATTAAGCCTTGCCCCCTCTTCCATCAAAAACGCAATAATTTCATCATTATCAGCATATAATGCATACATAAGGGCGGTCATCCCAAGGTAATCTCTTGCATTACTGTTGGCGCCAAGGGCAAGAGTCTCCATTGCATCTTCCAGGTTACCTTCATAAACTGCCGTCAGTAACTTCATATCCATTCGCTCCTGCAAATCATCATTCAGTGGTGGATTTTGAGCCTGGCAAGTCAAAGAAGCAAAAAACAGTATAATATAAGCACTATACAAAGTCGGATTTTTCATTCTATATTTCTGTCTCTATTTTTATTACAAATAAAAATCAAAATAATTACATTATTTTTATAAAAAAGGCGGCTTAAAATTAGTAAAATTGCAGAAGTAATTACGAAACCATTGCAAATTTGGAACCAAAACAATTATTAACTCAATACTGGGGATATGATTCATTTCGTCCGTTGCAGGAGGAAATTATCAATTCTGTATTGGAGGATCGGGATACACTGGCATTGCTTCCTACCGGAGGAGGCAAATCTTTGTGTTTCCAGGTGCCGGCGCTTGCCAGAGAAGGAATTTGCATTGTTGTTTCACCCCTGATTGCCCTGATGAAAGATCAGGTGGCCAACCTGGTAAAAAGAAACATTAAAGCCGTGGCTATATTCTCAGGACAAAGTGCATCAGAAATGGATATTGCCATAGATAATTGCATTTATGGCGATGTGAAGTTTTTGTATCTTTCACCCGAAAGACTTACTACGGATATCATACGACTGCGCATACCCAGGATGAAGGTAAACCTGCTTGCCATTGATGAGGCGCATTGTATTTCGCAATGGGGATACGATTTCAGGCCCCCTTACCTGAAGATAGCCGAAATTAGGGAATTATTGCCGCAAACTCCCGTACTTGCTCTTACAGCTACTGCAACCAGGGAGGTCATAACTGACATTTCCCGAAAGCTGGAATTTAAAAATGAGCAGGTTTTTATCAAAAGTTTTGAAAGGAAAAACCTCACCTATGCTGTGCTTAAAGAAGAAAACAAACTGGAAAGGTTAATCCGCATTTGCAACAAAGTTCCCGGCACAGGAATCGTTTATGTAAGAAACAGGCGAAAAGCAAAAGAGATAGCCCAGTTCCTGCACAAAAACCGCATCAGCGCTGACTTCTATCATGCAGGACTGGACCCGGTAACCCGCGATAAAAAACAACAAAACTGGACCCGGGAAACCACCCGTGTTATCGTGTCTACCAATGCTTTCGGAATGGGTATTGATAAACCCAACGTTCGGTTTGTGGTTCACATGGATTTACCCGATTCACCCGAAGCATACTTTCAGGAAGCAGGAAGAGCAGGGCGGGATGAAAAAAAAGCTTATGCGGTTTTGCTCTATAACAAATCAGACATCATTGATCTGGATAAGTTTTTTGAAAACGCATACCCTCCCCTGGATTTTATTAAGAAGGTGTATAATGCGCTGGGAAATTATTACCAGCTGGCCACAGGTACCGGAAAAGACAGAAGGTATGATTTTATCCTGGCTGATTTTTGTACACATTACAACCTTGAGCGACTCACTACCTTTAATGCCCTGAAAATTCTGGAAAAAGAAGGCTATATCCTTTTATCGGAGGCATTGTCCAGTCCTTCAAAAATTCTGGTGATGCTCAACAAAGAGGAACTTTACCGTTTCATGGTAGCTAACCCTGCTTACGATAATTTAATAAAAACCATTTTACGCTCTTACACGGGTCTGTTCTCCGAGTTTACCCGGATTGATGAAAATGAAATTGCTTCCCGGTTGAAGATCCAAAAAGAAGAGGTGATGTCCCGCTTGAGAAAACTTCATCAATTGCGCGTGGTGCACTATGAACCCCAAAATGCCAAACCCAGAATTACCTTTGTTAGTGGCAGGCAGGATTCAATGAACATTAGTATTTCTCCCCAAAATTATTCGGAAAGGAAAAAATTTGCTGAACAAAGAATTAATGCCATAAAAGAGTATGTGACAGCAGAAAACAAATGCCGAAGCAGCATGTTGCTCGGGTATTTTGGAGAAAAAAACACTCAGCGATGTGGTATGTGCGATGTATGTCTTGAACGCAATAAACTTGACGTAAGTAAACTGGAATTTGATCAGGTAGTGGAACTCATAAAGCCAGTATTGACTCAAAAAGCCTTGCCTCTCACCGACCTTTTATATTCCCTTAAAACCGCTGTTCCTGAAAAAAGAATTATCAAAGTAACCCAATGGCTTATTGATAATAACAAAATCCGATTAAACCCTGAGGATGAAACTTTGAGATGGATGGAAGAATAACCACTACACTTTACAATTTAATACGACGAATTAAATTATAAAGAGAAACATAATCATCGATGGTGGATTAATTTCACCTTTTGCGGAATATTTCATACATTTGGCTAATTATCTAAATATCTTTTTTACACAACCAATGAAAAAAAACGACACGATTTCAATCCTGTATGTCGAAGATCAGGATGACGTTAGACTTTTCTTATCCAAAATACTTTCCCGACACTATTCGAATGTTATGTTAGCCGAAAATGGCAAAGCAGGACTTGAATTATACCATAAACACAATCCTGATATTGTAATTACAGACATCAAAATGCCCGTGATGGACGGATTGTCCATGAGCAGCAGAATAAAAGAATCCAACCCTAAAGCGCAGATTATCCTTACCACTGCCCATAGCGACATGGAGTATTTTATTCAAAGCATCGACATAGGTATTAACCAATATATTCTCAAACCCATCGATCGTGAAAAGCTCTATACAGCTATTAACAACTGTAAAGAACAAGTTTTGATGGAAAGAGAGTTGAAAAGGCAAAATGAGAAACTCCAGGAAAACAACGTAAAACTAACCACGCAGGAACGTGAACTGAGAGAAAACCTGCAAAAGACCATAGCCCTCAAGGAAATAATCAGCAAAAGCGAAGAAAATTTCAGAAAAGTAGCAGAGAATATTTTAGATGCTTTCTGGCTCAGCGACAACAATAAGGTCTTATTTGTAAACAATGCCGTCGAAAAAGTATTGGGCATTGACCCTAACCTGTTGTACTACAATGCTGCAGAATTCAAAAAGTACATCCATGAAGAGGACAAAACGCGGTTTCTGTTTCTGCTTCAGCAGCATGAAAACAATCACAAGGGGAGTATGGGCACGGAATTCCGAATTGTAACCCCCGGGGGAGAAATAAAAAATATCTGGTATCGCGATGTTTTTATTGAGCATGAAAAAGAGAAAGAGAAAGATCAAAGAAGAATCTGCATGTTAAGCGATATCAGCTGGAAGACAGAAAAGGAAACCTTGCAGAATAACCTGACAATAGCCAGGGAAACAGCTCAGATCAAACAACGGCTTTTGGCCAATGTAAGTCATGAGATGCGCACCCCCCTCAACGGGATTTTGGCCATGACAGAAATATTATCCAACAGTTCACTTACTGAAGAACAAACCGGTTTTGTTTCAACCATCAAAGAAGCCGGAGAAGATATGCTGGAAATCACTAACGCCCTTCTGGATATTCAGGAACTGGAGGCCAACCAGGTGAAACTGGATATGCAGCCCATTCGCACCAGAGCATTTTTCAAAGAACTAACCGGAAAATTTGAAAAACAAATCCTGGCGAAAGGTTTGAACTTCCAGCTTACCTTTGACAAAAACTTTCCTGAGCTGTTCACCTCTGATCCCAAACGACTGCGGCAGGTTACAGAGCAATTGCTTTCCAATGCCATTAAATTTACCGACAAAGGAGAAATCAAAGTTGCCTTGACAGTTGAAAAAACGGATCTGAACGATCAGATTATCATTCTTACAGTATCAGATACAGGAAGAGGCATTCGCGAAGATTACCTGGACAAAATCTTTGTCTTGTTCTCGCAACAGGACGACTCCGACGCCCGCCTTTATGAAGGACTTGGTTTGGGACTGACCATTTGCCAGAAAATAGCATTGTTGCTGAAAGGCACCATAGAGGTGGAAAGCCATGAAGGTACAGGCAGCTCCTTTTCCTTTATTTTTCCTGTATCGACAAACGAAAATGAAACTGTAGCCAAACCCCGGATATCTCCACCCCAATTTGGCATTAAGGTTCTATATGCAGAAGATAAAGAAGTGAACCAGAAAATCATCAGCATAATACTCCATAATGCAGGGTGCAAGGTTGACATTGCTCAGAACGGAAAGGAAGCCCTTGAGAAAGTAAAAAAAACAACTTATGATATAATATTGATGGACATCCAGATGCCTGTAATGGATGGAATCACCGCCACCCGGGAATTACAAAAAACATACACCAACCTGCCTCCTGTTATTGGTGTTAGTGCCAATGCACTTAAAGCTGATGCACAATATTACATCGACATGGGGCTCGACGATTATATCTCAAAACCGGTTATACCCGGAGTTTTGTATAACAAAATAAGCGAATGGCTTGACAAGGACAGGAAAAACATGAAACCCGGCAAAGAAGATGCTGTTGCTGCCACTGAGATCCCGGACAATTTAAAGGAAAAAGCGGATCTTGACCCGGAAACACTTGCTTCATTAAGAGAACAAACCAACAAAGACGACAGCATTATCAGAGACTTGTACAGCACATTTTTGCAGGAGGCCGATATTTTGATGAAAAATATCCACCACGCCATACAGGAAAATGACACTCCATCCCTCAAAGAAAGCACCCATTCCCTTAAAGGATTGAGTGCCACTATAGGAGCCATGAAAGTTTATGATATCTGTTCCGAAATGGATCGTCTGCACAAAAAAAACACCTTCTCCAAGAGCGACTCATTGTTTGTGCTGCTAAGCAGATATTATGAAAAACTCAAAACCATCATCAATAACGAGGTGTTAAATCACTACTCTTAAGGGCTGTGCTCCCTTGTCTGAATGCAGGATACTTCTGACCACAAAACTGTAAAACAACGCTATACACCTCTAACTTCCATGATTAAGAAAGTATACACCTTGATTTTAATCATCCTGGCAGGGTTTTACCACGCTATGCCAGCAACCCATGCTGAGCCCAACATCATGGTACTGCACAGTTATCATCCCTCATTTCACTGGAATATCGAAATCAACCAGGGTCTTCGTCAGGTTTTGTCAGAAGAGTTCGACGATTATCACATGATAGTAGAATACCTGGATTCTAAAAGAATTTTTGATGAAACCCATCAGACAAGATTGCTTGAACTTTATCTTCATAAATACAATTCGGTGGATATAGATGCAATCATTGTCAGTGATGATGATGCACTTCAATTCATATTAATGTATGGGCAGGAATTGTTTCCTGATGTGCCCGTAGTATTTTGTGGTGTCAACAACTACTCCCCTTCATACCGGGACAGCTACCCCCATTTAACTGGTGTAGTGGAAAAACTCGACGAACCCGAAACCATTTCTATGGCGCTGCAATTGTTTCCTGAAACAGAATATGTATACTTTGTGGGAGATCAATCTACCACGGCTTTCGACCTTACCGCTATTTTCAAAGAAAAGCACGAACAATTATTTCCTGACATTGAGTTTAATTACCTGCACACGAATAAGCTGGAAAAACTTCCGGGCCTTTTAGATCAGGTGCCCCGCGAAAGTGTAATTATGCTATGGCCTTACCTTCAACAAAAAGAAAACCATCTCATCGAAGTTGACAAGGCTACCCGGGCCATAACTTCCTATACCAACCTTCCGGTATTCGGGTTTTGGCATTTCATGCTGAGCAATGGCATTATCGGGGGTAAACTGGCCCATGGAGTAGCCCAGGGTGAAATGGCAGCCCATTTGGCAGTATCTGTTCTGAAGAATGGAGAACGAGCTGAAAACCTTGCTGTTGTAAAATCTGTACCCAATGACTTTTTCTTTGACTACAATGTGTTGAAACTTCATGATCTGGATATCGAAGCCTTGCCTGAAAACAGCATTATTATCAATATGCCGGAGAGTTTTCTGAGCAAAAACAGGAATACCCTGCTGGGTTTCCTGGCAGCAATGATTGTATTTGGATTATTATATCTCATTTATACCATCCACAACAGGAACATTCGCCGCGTGCTTACCCGTGAACTGGCTTTCCAGCAATCATTGATCAATGCACTACCCAACCCGGTGTTTTATACTTTTGACAACAAGCACATTGAGGGCTGCAACCAGGCTTTCGAAAAGCTAACAGGAATAACCATTGAACCGGGAGAAAGCCCTGAATTTAATGCCGTATATGTGCCGGGGCAGGCTGATGTACATAAATCGGTAAACGCCGAAATCATGCAATCTCAAAAGTCTACCACCTACGAAGGTCAGATTATTGCCTGCGGCAATACTGTGCGCGATGTAATTTTCTACAAATCCGTTTTGTATAATACAAGAACCAAAAAGTATGGTGTAATTGAATCGATAGTAGATATAACCGACAAAAAAAATGCAACGGAAAGAATCCGTCTGAGCGAAGAGCGTTATGCATTGGCAACCAAGGCAACAAAAGATGGAATCTGGGATTGGGATCTGCAAAAAGGAGAAATCTTTTTGTCCGACAACCTCAAAGAAATGCTGGGATACGACATCAGCGAAGAGCCTATGGATGAAGAAAACATGCGCCAATGGGTTCACCCTGAAGATCTTAATATTTTCAATCATCAGATGGATCTGTTGCAACAAGGCGTAAAAGACTCCTACAACCTGGAAATGAGACTTAAGCAAAAAAATGGTTCCTATTTCTGGGCCGAGGTAAAAACTTTTTCGCAGAGAGACAAAAACAATGACATATGCAGACAAATTGGTTCAATCAGTAATATTCAGCAACGCAAAGATGCAGAGTTGTCCCTGAAAAAATGGGAGGAAATATTTCAGAACACCCTTATGGGAGTAAGTACAGTAAACCCATACAGCAAAGAAATTGAGGTGATGAATCCGGTTTTCGCTCATATTCACGGCTACCAGCCTGACGAACTTAAAGGCAAAACCATCACTGATTTACGCGCTCCGGAAGCTGGGGACGATATGGCTGAAATATTTGAAAAAGTAAATCTTCAAGGTCATCAGGTACAGGAATCATTGCACATTCGCAAAGACTATTCTACTTTTCCTGTCATGGTTGATATAACGGCAGTTAAAAACGATCGGGACGAAATACAATATTACATCGTAAATCTTCAGGATATAACCCAACGAAAAAAACAGGAAGATAAGATTACGCGGATGTTGCAAAACGAGCAAACCATGAATGAAGAACTTCGTTCAAGTGAAGAGGAGGTGCGCCAGACTTTGCTGCAAACCGTCAATCTGAAGGAAAAACTGGAAGAGAACCAGAAACAGTTCCTGAGTTTTATTGATGGTACTTCTGACTTTGCCATCCTGAAAGATGAAAATCTCAGATATTTGCTGGTGAATAAAGCCTATGCAGACCTTTACCATTTGGATCCTGAAGAGATAATCGGAAAAACCGACGAGGAAATTACCCCGGAATCTGTAGCCAAAGAGGAGCAAAAAACGGACTTGCAAGTTCTCAAGGAAAACAAAACGGTTATATACGAACGTGAAACCAACGGCAAGATATTTGAAACCCGGAAATTCCCTGTTTTTTATCTTAAAAAGCAAATAGGGGTTGGAGCATTTATCAGGGATATCACCCAACAACGAATCATTGAACAACAGGTTCAAAAAAATGAACAAAGATTCAGAACACTGCTGGAAAACAGTTACGATCTGATAACCCTGATAAACAAAAAAGGAGAAATAAGCTATTCTACCGATGCCATAAAATCTCTGACAGGTTGGACAAACAGGGAAGTCAAGGGCAAACATTTATCAGAAATTCTCCACCCCGAAGACAAAACTCTTTTCTTTCAGAAAATCGAAAAGCTGTTGCAATCACCCGCTGAACCAATATCCATCAACCATCGTTTCAATCACAACCGGGAGAGAATTAAAAACATCGAAACCATCGCCACCAATCACCTTAACAACCCGCTAATTAATGCTATTGTGCTGACCAGCCGCGATGTATCACTGGAGCATCAAAGCCGGGAACTGAAAAAAAACATTTCCATCGCCCAGAAATCAGCAGAGATTAAACAACAGTTTCTGGCCAATATGAGCCATGAAATACGTACTCCCATGAATGGCATTGTAGGAATGATTGAATTCCTCCTGGAAACAAAACTGGATGAAACCCAACTAGACTATGTAAATACCATCAAGTCTTCTGCCGATTCGTTGCTCAATATCATCAACGATATCCTGGACTTCTCCAAAATTGAGGCAGGAAAACTCTCTATCAATCCGGCTCCTGTGAATATCAGGAATTTCCTGAAAGAAGCGCCCAAAGTCTTCAAAGCATTGGTGAAACAAAAAAATCTGGAATTCAACCTGTTTATTGATGACTCCCTCCCGGAATACCTCAACCTTGACTCCATCAGGCTTAATCAGGTAGTGTCCAATCTTCTTTCAAATGCTATCAAGTTCACCTCTTCCGGGGAAGTTGCTCTCAGGGTTTTTGCTGAAAAAAGCACCCATGCGATGGTACACCTCAGGTTTGAAGTGCAGGACACAGGTATTGGCATACCTGAGGAAAAACAAAAAAACCTTTTCACCCCTTTTACCCAGATTGACTCCTCTCTTACACGCTCGCAGGAAGGTACCGGCCTGGGGCTTACCATTTGCCAGCGCATTATAAACCTCATGGATGGTGAGATTGGCATTATCAGCAAAAAAGGGCAGGGTGCCTTGTTTTGGTTTACAATTCCTGCTGCAATCTCCGGACTTGAAAAGGTGAAAAAATTCACCATCAGTCATGAGGCCAGGGAAAAGAAGAAACTTAACATCAATGTGTTGCTTGTAGAAGATAAAAAAGTAAACCAGAAAGTGTTCAAGCTCATGATGGAATCCATGGGTTGTAAAGTCACCATTGCCGCTGATGGACAACAGGCCATCAACATCATTGAATCCTATCAAAAAGGAGGAAAACATAAGCTACCGGTTTTCCAGGCAATCCTTATGGACATTCAGATGCCCGTGATGGATGGTATAGCGGCTACCCGGATTATACGTGAAAAACATCCTGAATACAAGGTAATAATTGGATTAAGCGCCAATGTCTTCAGCAGTGAAGTAGAGGGTTTCCTGCGAAGTGGTCTTGACGACTACATCGTGAAACCTGCAAAGTCTGAAGAATTGTATAAAAAACTATTGTACTGGACACAAGAAAGAGAAGTAATACCGGAAAATTCAGAAGAGTCTTTTTCCAATATTATTGACCATCTCTCCAGGGAGCCGGTTTATGAGAAACATAGTCTGGATATCATAAAAGCACAGGCTAAAAACAATACCTTGGTGCTTCAGGAGTTGTTCTCATCCTTTCTTAATGATGCCATTGAACTTATCAGTAACCTTGAATCTGAAGCAGAACTGGAAGATAATATTGCAACGGATTACCTGAAAACCCTGAAAAACATGTCGCTCAGCATGGGAGCATTGCAGGTTTCCAAAACCTGCGATGCATTGATAAAAAACCTCACATACCACCAAACGCCTGATAAGAAACTCCTGCAATTTCTCAAAGAAGCTGTAACAAGATATGTAGGAACCATTAAGGATAATCCGAAGGATTAGAAAATACTTATTTTTTGAACTTTTCGGGTACTCCCCGAATGTATTTTCAACAGGTAAGTCCCTGATTCAAAACCCGAAACGTCAAGATTAAAGGTCTGAGCCGAAGGGGATTTCTGCAACAACATTCGCCCTTGTGCATCAAACAGGTACAGATTATCAATCGGCACATCCATGCTTACCGTTAAGATATCGCTAACAGGATTGGGATACACCTTCACATTTTCATTCTTTAATAGTCCGGAAGGCGCTTTTGCAATATAGGTGCCATATTGCAATGATAGCTGCACCGTTGCGGGAGCCGAAAGACTATATCCATCAAAAACAGTATAGGTAAAACTGTCATTGAACTGAGTTGCATCATTTACTGCATAAGAAAAAGAACCATCGAGGTTAAGCTGAAGCGTTCCATACACCGGGGGATCCAGTACCAAGGCCTGCATTACGTTTCCATCCAGGTCAAAGTCATTGCTCAATACTCCCTCAGCAGCATCTATCCGGGACGGATCGCTTTCTACAGACAACAAAAAGGAATCACATACGGCAATGGCCCTGTTGTTAAACTCATGTAAACGATCCTTCATTACGTAGTAGCTGCCTTTAATGTATTCTTCAGCCTCCAGGGCATGGTTCCAGTTTTCCCACAAAAACCTGTCCGATGGAGAGAATTCCTGATCTTCATAAAAGACTGAAAGTGCCACACCATCCGAAATGGTATCCTGCCAACCGGGAACATCCTGGTAATCATGGAAAACCACATATTCGCTGGGATCTACAAAATGCAACAAAGACCAGGGAATTCTGATGTGTAATTCATCGGAATAAATGGTGACAGCATCCTGGGAATTTTCCGGTAGAAAGCCATAGTTAACCTGCAAATTGCCAATGTATTGTATATCCTGTTCAAACTCATTGATCTTCCACCTGACAAGATTCCATGGGTCACCGTCGGTGGGAATGGAATGATACAACTGACCGGGTTCCGATACTTCATGGTAAATACCAAAAAGGTCGTAAGCCTCCGTAACGTACAATTTTGCAGAATGATTGGTTATGTGAAGAGCAAATTCGGCCCTGTTCTCAACCACATGCCCCGAAGGAAGAATAGATTCTCCCAGTGTTGCATCATACGTATCAAGCGCTATCCATATTTCTTCGAGGGGCCCAAGCATGTCTTTCAGGTGGAGGTGAATATGAAAAAAGTCAAAATCTGCTGCCGCTTCTATCTTTTCAATATAACACTCTTCACAAAACTCCTCCAGAAGATTCAGGGCTAAAGGCCTCTGAAAGCCTATAAGCCCGTAATTCTGTTCTGCTGCGGTTACATTATGCCAAAGAATTCTCCTGTTCGGCATGTAATCAATATGATCGGTTACCCATGTCCTTTTGAACCATTCATCCATCCAGGAAAACTGCATCCCCCCCCCGCAAAGAGCAGATTCTATGGTTTTCAAAATTCGTATGTTGGTTTCTCCCTGCCCGTAATGGTCAAACCCTCCATGATGCATGCCACTGGTTGAAAAATGAGCCATTCCCCAGCTGGAAGGAACACCATATTCTGCGATGATCAAAGGAAACTGATCATAGTGTTCTTTGAGAAAAGTCAGGTAACCCAGGTAGCTGTTGGGACCATAATCATCGGAAAAACCGATATAATCATCATCATAACTGATAAAATCAGGATAATAGGGATATGCGTGATAGCTGGCAAAATATCCTGCGGGAGCATCGAGCAGTTGCAGGTTTCGCAAATCTACAGAGGTAGTATCTTCCCAGGGGTTCCATTCTTCGGGGTGTTCAAGCGGGTCAAGAGTAGGCCAGCTGCTGAAACTTACAGGTCGTTGGGTGGCGTAATTGATAAATTCAAAATTCACCAGGTAATTGAGCTGGGAAACAATCCATGTTTCGGTGGGAGAAGCATCCTCAATGGCAAAATGCTGCCCTGAAAAAGAATTTTCACCGGCATGTTGCTGATTGGTATAGAGCACCTCTCCGGGATGCACTTCCCTTCCAATGATATAACCCATGTTCCATGGGGAAACATCTGTATTGTATTGGCCCCAGGCCTTCCCCTGCCGTGGCTCAATAATCCGGTTGCCATGCACACAATCAACATTTTCCTCTATCTCCTGCTGAAAAGGACCGGTGAGAAAATATAAATCTCCTTCATAGCCTTCCAACTCTTCCTCCAGCCATACTCCCTGAAAAAAGAATAAAGGATTGTGTTTATTGGCAAGATTGAATGAATCCAATACCTCGTAAAAATCGGGGAAATGCAATGTATAAAGCCTCACAGAATTAAATCCGGCATCTTTAATCAACTGAAACCATCGGCCATATTGTTCACGGCTTACTTCCAACTGCCCCGGAAATTTTCCAGGCAAGGAGACACCTAGATTCATCCCTTTTAAAAACAGGGGTTCGTATTCCTGTCCATTCCACAGTGTAAGGTGAGTAGAATTGGTACTAAACGGAACGGAATCTTCAGGAGTGCAATTTGCCTGTACAAAAATGAACGACAAAACAAAAGACAGGGACAGAAATATTCTGGGATTATTGGGGATAAAAGGCATATTCGTTGGTTTTAAATTCTTAAAGTTGAGCAAAATTGATTTTTCTTTTTCCGGTTTATAAAGATAACGTAAAGGAGTTTAACAAATCTAATCATTTGGAAAATTATGGGATTTGAAAAACAGAAGGTTGTCCTTCTTCCTGATAATTTCCTTCTCATAAAACTTTGTGAAATTTCTCCTTGTTGCTATTTAACAAAACAATCCACGAATGGACAAAAAATTACAAAAATGTCGATGTTCTTTTTAAAAAAACCATTAATATTGCAGGTTCAGGCATAATTGCATGCCATCAGAAAAGAAAAGTGCACTGATACGGACTTATTTGCAAACTATCTCAACCCAAAATACCATGCAGGATTCATATAGTATGACGAATACTCAACAGGAGATCATTGATTCGTATCATACTTTTCTTGAAAAATACACCCAAAAACGAGATATCGACTCCGTAATACAGTTTTTTTCTCCTGATATTACCAATATTGGCTCTGGTGAAGATGAATTAACACTGGATTATAACGAGGTTGTAGAGATTTTTAAAAGGGACATCCGGCAATGTCCATGCCCCCTCTCCTACTCAGAAAAACAACTCAGCGTAAACGTCCTCTCTCCCATCCATGGTTTACTAATATCCAGTTTCGACTCCAGCACCATCATTAACAATATGCCTTATGAATTAAAAGGTTACAGATTTTCGATGTTGTGGACGAAAACCCAGGAAAGGTGGTTAATTTCTCATATCCATCTCTCCCGGGGTGAAACTTCCTTGAAACCCGGAGAATCTTTCCCCCTGACTGAGATAGAAGAAAAGAATGCAGACCTGGAAAAGCTGGTCAGAAAGAGAACCCGGGAACTCTGTCAGCTGAATATAGAAATCTCTGAAGCCAACAAAGAAATCAATGAAATAAAACAACGTTTTGAAACCATATTTGAAAAAGCCAGCGATGGCATTATGGTGGGAGATTGGGTTGAAAATGAAATTTTCATGATCAACCAGCGAATGTGTGACATGCTGGGTTACCCCCGGGAAGAAGCCGAAAAGCTCTGGATAACAAACCTGCTTCCCGCCGAAGACCGCGATGGTTGCTTGCAACGCATGGAAGAGGAGGCATCGGGAAGACGGACCATTGCGGATGATATTCCCTTGATTTGCAAAAACAAGGAGTTAAAGTACTTTGACATAACCTCGCAAAGCATTAAAATCAAGAAAAAAAACTACCGGGTAAGCCTTTATCGCGACATCACAGAACATAAAAAAACGATTTTACTCAGACAACAGGCGGAAATAGCCCGCAAAGCATCAGAATCCAAAAATCTCTTTCTGGCCAATATGAGTCATGAAATCAGAACTCCGGTAACAGGCATCATGGGAATGACTGAAATACTGTCCAAAACCCAATTAGACACGCAACAATCTGAATACCTGCGAATCATAAAGGATTCATCCAGAATTCTTCTTACGTTAATCAATGACATCCTCGATATTTCAAAAATTGAAGCAGGCAAGCTTGTATTGAAACAACAGCCTTTCAGAATTGATGAGCTCATCAACAAAATAAAAACCCTGACACATCCGGGATTGCTCAACAACAACAATACTGTTGAAGTGAATGTCGATCCAGGTCTGCCCCAATGGATATCCACAGATCAGATCCGTCTTGAGCAGGTTTTAATGAATCTGCTCAACAACGCCATCAAGTTTACCCAAAACGGTTCTATTGGTATCAAAGCAGAAAAAATAAAGGGAGAAAACAACAACAGTCTTTTGAAAGTCTCCGTTTCTGACACGGGCATAGGAATTTCGGCTTCCGACCAGGAAAAACTATTTCAAAAATACCAGCAGATTGACACTTCCCTGTCCCGGCCTGCAGATGGTTCAGGGCTGGGGCTCTACATTTGCAGGCAACTTGTTTCGCTTATGGGAGGTACCATCGGAGTACAAAGCAGGCCCGGCCAGGGAAGCCTTTTCTGGTTTCAAATACCTTACATGGAGGTGCAGCAGGTAACAGAACCCATGCCCGAAATCAATGGCATTGACGACACCGATGTAAAATTGGGATTAAATGTATTGTTGGTAGATGACAAAAGAGTTAACCTCCAGGTTATTTCGCTGATGCTTCAAACGGCTCAATGCAAAATAGATACTGCATTTAACGGTATTGAAGCCCTGGAAAGGTTCAATCCCGAAAAGCATGAGGTTGTCTTAATGGACATCATGATGCCCCAGATGGATGGCATAACAGCCATGAAGGAACTCAGAAAAAAACACCACCATGTGCCCCCCATCATTGCCATTACAGCCAATGCCATGGCGGGAGATAAGGAGAAATACATTAAAGAAGGTTTTGATGCATATATTACCAAACCCCTGACCCTGGAAAAACTCACCGAAGAGTTGCTCGACCTGGGATTAATGGAAAGAAGGAACAACGACAACTAATTTTTTCCATTGTCTCTTTTCAGCACTTCCTTAACCAGTTGCTGATAGTCAAAAGCCCCGTTGCTGGAGGGTTGATAACTGAAAATATCACATCCGTCATTAGGTGCTTCCGCAAGTGCAACATTGTTTCGTATCCTGGTTTTGAACACCTTCTCTCCAAAATGCGACACAAGGGTTTCCATAACATAACGATTAAGAACTTTTCGCCTGTCGAACTGGGTGATAAAAATACCGGTTATTTCCAGGGCTGCATTCAGACGACTTTTAATTTTGTCAACCAACCCCAGCAACTTCCCGATTCCCTGGAGGGCGAGAAATTGCGCCTGCATGGGAATGTACACTTCATGAGCAGCAGTGAAAGCATTGATGGTCAGTAAACCCAGAGATGGAGGACAGTCGATAAGGATATAGTCATATTGCTCTCTTACAGGTTCCAGAAGTTCTTTTAAAATAAACTCCCTGCCTGCTTCAGAAGCCAGTTCAAGTTCAGCACCACCCAAACTTCCTGAGGCCGGCACAAGAAACAAATTCTTCCTGACTTTTAATGGCTGCAGGGCAGAAGCACCTTTCATGGCTTCATAAATTCCTGTTGGAGGTTCATGAACTCCCAGACTCTGACTCATATTGGCCTGCGGATCCATATCAATCAACATCACCTTTTTCCCCTTCAGGGCCAGGCCTGCACCAATATTGATGGCCGAGGTGGTTTTGCCTACACCTCCTTTATGATTGCTGATGGCAATAATTTTTCCCATATACAATTATTTATCCTTTGGTTCTGATTTACAGACTGCAATAATAGCAGTTTTTTACATCAGACCAAAGATTTTTTTGTATTATCCCTTTTTCGATCCTGAGACTTCGCAATCCCACCCTCTGTGCAATCCAAAAAATCCTTAGATTTGTCAAAGTATAAACCCAAAATTCAAAACAATGGCCAACACTCTCTATACCGACCACAAAAATGCAAAGCAGGTAATTGACAAATGTGACGCGTGTTATATAGGCATGGTAGATCAAAATAACATGCCCTATGTTCTTCCTTTTAATTTTGGCTACGAAAATGACACCATCTATCTGCATTCTGCACCATCAGGAAAAAAAATAGACATTTTAAAAAATAACCCCAATGTATGTGTCACGTTCAGCACTGACCACCAATTATTTCACAGGCACGAGCAGGTAGCCTGCAGCTACGGAATGCGCTACAAGAGCGTGCTGGCCTTTGGAAAGATTGAATTTACAGAAGACTATGAAGAGAAAGTTGAGATTATGAACATCATCATGCGCAAATATACAGGCAAAGATTTTCCGTACAATGCTCCGGCTATCAACAATGTAGCTATTTACAAAGTGATGGTGGAAAAAATTGAAACCAAAATATCGAATTATTAGAAACCGGATGAACAGTCACATTACCTCTTGTTCGGTTCAAATTTATCCAGGGGGGGTGGATAAATCTTTTTGCTGGCCACTTTCCAGAGTTCAATAAATACAAGTGCGATAAGAGTGCCGACTATAGCGCCCCCAATGATATCGCCGGGATAATGAACACCCAGATAAATCCGGCTGTAAGCCTTTAAAGATGCCCAGACCAGCATTACCGGGGCAATGTACTTCAGTTTGCTTTTCAACAAGTAAATAATAAAAACGGCCAAAGCAAAAGAGTTGGAGGCATGCCCGGATACAAAACCGTATTTCCCCCCTTTTTTGCCGTACACTAGGTGAACCAATCCCTCCAGGCTTCCATCCCTTGAAGGTCGTAAACGTTCGAATGAGTCCTTCATCAGGTTGGTAAACTGATCTGTCACCGTAATCAGAAGTGCAATAAATATTACAATCATAAGGGTTCTCCATCCATAATATTTAATGCATAAGCCCAACAAAATCATGTAAAAAGGAATCCAGAAAAACTTGTTACTAATATAATACATTACCGGATCAAGCCACGAGGTATGTAAGCCATTTAAAAACAAAAACAAATCGCGATCTAGTTGCATTAAGAAATCAAGCATATTTCACTATATTATTTAGGTTCGTATTTTTACAAAAAAAACATACCTGGTAACCACCGGGAAAGAGAGGCAGAACAAGTGAAACATCAGGCCCCGGGTTTCTTATTGAGGGTTTTCCAGAGCAAATCTTTCAATTCCTTGATTCCTTGTTGGGTATGTGATGATATCATGACATAAGGCAAATCAGGAAGTTCTTCTTTCAATTCATTCATCATTTGTTCGTCGGCCATATCGCATTTGGTAACGGCCAGAACTTTTTCCTTATCCAGCAATTCAGGGTTGTACATTTTCAGTTCATTGAGCAGCACTTCATATTCTTTTTTCACATCATCGCTGTCAATGGGTATCATGAATAAAAGCACAGAATTTCTTTCAATATGGCGCAAAAACCGATGTCCTAAACCCCGTCCTTCATGGGCTCCTTCAATAATACCCGGTATATCAGCCATTACAAAAGATTGCTGATCATAATAGGGCACCATACCCAGGTTGGGCACCAGTGTGGTAAACGGATAATCTGCTATTTCGGGTTTGGCTGCTGAAACCACCGAAAGCAAGGTGGATTTACCGGCATTGGGAAATCCTACCAGCCCCACATCGGCAAGGATTTTCAGTTCCATGATAACACTCATTTCCTTTTCCGGCTCACCGGGTTGAGCATAGCGTGGAGTCTGATTGGTAGCGGATTTGAAATGGATATTTCCCAAACCACCCCTTCCTCCTTCCAGCAGGACGATTTCCTGGTTGTGTTCTGTAATCTCGGCTACAACCTCTCCTGTATCAGCATTTCGTGCCAAAGTTCCCAAAGGCACTTCAATCACCGCATCTTCGCCCTGAGCCCCGGTCTTACCCTGCCCCTTGCCGCCCGTTCCCGATTCGGCAATGACATGGCGGGTATACCTCAGGTGCAGCAAAGTCCACAAATGACTGTTGCCCCGCAAGATGACATGTCCGCCACGTCCTCCATCTCCCCCATCAGGTCCACCCTTGGGAACATATTTGGCACGTAAAAAATGCATGGAACCTGCACCGCCCTTTCCGGAACGACAATAGATCTTTATATAGTCAACAAAATTTGAAGCCAATTTTTGGTGGTTTTGAGTGATTTACTAAGCTACTAATGTTATGATTTCCTGCTCCTTGCGAAAATGGTCTATGACCTTGGCAATCCTGTCGGCAACGGTTTTTACCGGAGCCATACCACTGATGCACGAAAGCTTTCCTTGTTTCTTATAATAGTCCTTCAAGGGATGGGTTTGCATTTCATACACTTTCATACGCCTCAGGATTACCTCCTCATTATCGTCTAATCGGCCTGAGTCCTCGGCTCTACCCAACATACGACTGATGAGTTCCTTTTCATCAACCATCATAAAGAAAACAATACTCAATGGGATATTCTTTTTGTTCATAAACTTATCAAGCATTTCGGCCTGATATACTGTACGCGGAAAACCATCGAAAACAATCCCTTCGGTATTGCGGTATTGCAGGGCTGATTGATAAACTTTTTTTAATGCCAGGTTATCGGGCACCAACGCCCCTTTGAGCATATAGCTGGCAAATTGATAGCCCAATTTTGTTCCTTTCCGGACTTCGTTGCGAAAAAGCTCACCTGAAGACAAATGCACAAGATTATACCGGCAGGCAACCCGCAAAGATTGCGTGCCCTTGCCACTGCCCGGAGGCCCAAAAAGTACCAGGTTGAGCATAGGAACTATTATTAAATCTATAACAACAAAAGAGGAGCTTTTTTACTCCTCGATTTTGTAAATATCGGCAAGGTTGCGACCTAACCCGTCATAATCCAGTCCGTATCCCACAATAAAATTTCCGGGTATTTCAATCCCGATATAATCAGGTTGAATATCTGTTCGCAGTGCCTCCGGCTTAAACAGCAAAGAAGCCACTTTCAGATGACGAGGTTTGTATTGCGTAAGATCATCCAGCAAATGTTTTACCGTAATGCCACTATCAATGATATCTTCCAGTATCACTACACTTCTTCCCTCAATATCTTCACTAAGCCCAATAAGAGTTTTTACCTCTTCAGTTGTCTGGGTTCCTTTATAAGAAGTCAAGCGGATAAAACTGATCTCACAAAGTCCTTTATACACTTTCATCAAATCAGCAGAAAAAATAAATGAACCATTGAGAACACACAAAAACAGGGGTGTTTCATCAGCAAAATCATTATAAATATCTTCTGCAATATTCCTAACGGCTTTAAGAATATTATCAATATCTATATACTTGACAAAATACTTGTCATGAACTTTAATCCTGTGGGGTGTTTGTGTCTGATAGGACATTTTATATTGTTTTTTTTCAAACTACTAAAGTACAAAATTAAGCATTTGAAGAGGGCCCCCCTTAAATATTTAATGAAAAATATTAACATTTAGCAAAATCAGCAGCCAAGTGTCGGGATAATATGCTAATTATCAAAAACATATAGAATCAAAAACTACTTTCAGGGCCCATTCAATCAATATTTGAGAGGAAATGGCTGGGTTGTCCTTATGAAGTACAACATCTCTCCAGACCTCTGAAAGAATTAGCTTGCAACTTACTGACTAAGAAAATCATACAATTCCTTCTTGTGGGTTAATTCGGAAGAAGGTTTTTCCAGAGATGTATCATTGTCCATCTTCTTTCAAGAAAACAAATTCAACGGGAAATTGCATCTGGGAAACTTTTTTTCAGATTTGTGTACTTTTGCCCAAAAGATTTTCATGCAAAAAATAGGACTTCTCTCAGATACCCACGGATACTTCCATCCCGATTTACCTCGTATTTTCGAAGATTGTGATGAAATATGGCATGCCGGTGATTTTGGGGATCTGTCTCTTATTGAAAAACTCAAAGAAATAAAACCTATCAGAGGTGTTTACGGTAACATCGATGGCACCGACATTCGAACGGAATTCCCTGAAATCCTCAGATTTGATTGCGAAGGGGTGGATGTTTTAATGACTCACATTGGAGGATATCCGGGCAATTATGCTCCACCCATCCGGACCATTATGAACACAAAACCTCCCAAACTATTTATCAGCGGGCACTCGCATATTCTGAAAATCATCTTCGACAAAAAACACAACTGCCTGCACCTCAATCCGGGAGCTGCAGGCAGACATGGATTTCACAAGATAATCAGCATGCTTCGTTTCACCATTGATGGTTCCAACATCAAAGATATGGAGGTGGTGGAATTCGCAAGGGAAAAGAAATCATAACTGTTCCAGGAGTACTTCTATAGCCCTGTCCAGTTGGGGTTTGCGATTGTGAAAGCGATCATGAAAGGTTTCGGGCACCACAATGTCAGGCGCTACACCGGTAAATTCCAGATTCTCACCCTCCAGCGTGTAACAGCCCCAGCTGGGCAAACGGCAAAACGAACCATCCACAAAAGATTTGCCTGAGGTGAAAATGATCCAACGATAGGTCTCAATCCCAATTATTTTGCCCAACTCAAGCTGTTTGAACCCTTCAGCAGTCATCTCAGCATCACTCAGGCTCCTTTCATTAATGGTTAAAACCATAGGTTTGGCAGATGGGGCAAAATTGGGCTGCGGCGCCATCTCTCCGCCCCGGTATTTCCAGCCCAGGTAAGGACGTTGTGATAAAAACTGGATGACATCATTATGCACATTTCCTCCCCTGTTAAACCGGATATCAAAGAGCAAGGCATCCTTGTGCTCAGCATAAGTGGTCATATCAATGAGAAACTGCTCCAGTGCTCCGTCTGACATGTTTTTCATGTAAACATATGCGATCTTGTCTTCCGACTTTTCCCTCACGTACTCACGGTTCTCCCGTATCCACTCGTCATAAAGCAAATTGTTAATCTGACCTGGCGTATGCGAACGAGTATGGACTTTCACTTCGTTGTTATTTCTGCGGAAAGTCAATTCCAGCTCTTCAGGTCGCGATGCGAAATAAAAGTACCGGTTTCGGTTTTCGGACTGTTCTACCCTCACTCCATTCACGGCCAGGAGCTCATCTCCGGGTAATACAGAACTTTCAGTCAAATCCAGATAAGAGCCGGTTATGATTCGTTTTACAACCCATGGATTATCTTTTTCAAACACCAAACCGGTTTCGGCAGACTCATTCTTGAAAAATGGCTCCTCTTCCTTGCCTGAACCGGAAAAACCCATATGTGAGGCATTGAGCTCGCCCAGCATATCGTTGAGCAAAGTTCTGAGATTGTCACGGCTGCGCAGATAAGGTAAGAACTGCTCATAATGTGCAAGATTTTCCCGCCAGTCAACCCCATGGAAATCATCATCGTAGAAATTCTCATCCAGCGTAGTCCAGGTTTCATAAAATACCTGCGTAAACTCTTTCGCAAGGTTCCTGCTAAAAGTATGATCAATCTCTATGGACTCCATCTTGTTACCTTTCACATCCAGCTTCTGAATATTTCCCCCGGCAAGCACCCAGAAATTGTCGTTCAGATTGACCATAAGCGGACTCATTCCAAAATCAGCCCCTTGTATTTGCTCTGTTTTATCCTCCTCAAAAGGCTTCATTTCTCTTTTCCACAAACCCATTTTCCCTTTATCATGGTTAGAGATAAAGAATAAAACCTGTCCTTCCTTTGTCTTATAAACCTGGGGAGCCCATTGATCTCCTCCCCTGACCCGGATTTGCTCCCAGCGTTCTTCTATTCGTTCCCTGTCAATGGTAATGGGGGGAGGAAGGGTATCATTGCTATCCTTTTCGTCAAACAGATCATCAAATGCAGCATGGCGGAAGGGTTCCGCAAATTTGTGCAGGGCAATCCTGTAAATACTGTTTTCGGTATTTCCTCTGGGATAATAAGGATGGGTGCGGTCAGAAGAAAAATAGATGTACTTGCCGCAGGGAGACCACCAGGGTTGTTGTTGAGTAACACCTGACCGGGTGAGGTTAAAGGTTTCTGCGGAAGCAATGTGGTGTACCATTACATCCTGTTCAAACTTGCGGAATGCCGTAAAAAGAACATATTCCCCATCAGGTGAAAATGTGGGGTTGGAGTTCTGAAAACCCCACAATTCATCGGTTACAAGCGTCTTGGTGGTCAGCTTCTGCAGGTCTGCAAGTTTCACTTCATTGCGGCCTGAAAGATAAACTGCCTTTTTTCTGTCGTGACTCAGAGCCAGAGCCCTGGAGGTTTTTTCCTCTTGTTCAATTTGCTGTTCGGTGCCCTTGCCATCTGCTGCAATGGAAAACAAATTGGCCCAGCCATTATGGGTGCGGGTATACAAAAGGGTTTTGTTGTCGGCAAGCCACTTTACTTCTATTACGCGTTCATCAGCCTTTACGGGCATCCGGCGCACAAATTTGCCTTCCATATCAGAAACAAACAATTCACCCCGGGAAACAAAAGCGAGTTTTTTCTCATCGGGCGACACATCAAACCAGGTAATATTTCCTTTCACCTGGAAACTTTGATCAACAGCAAGATTGGGAGCCTGGAACAAGCGCACACCGGGAATATGCACTTCGCCGGTAGCTACATCATACACATGCAACTGATAATCTTTCTCAAAAGCAACAATACTGCCATCCGCACTCACCTGTGGTGTCCTGATAGCACGTGAAAAACTTGTCAGCTGTGTTTTTTCCCCGTTTCGAAAAGTGTAAAGATTGTATTCACCATTGTATTCATCCGAGGCGAAATAAATATTTCCCTGTTGATCAACTGTAGGCCATAAATCCTGTCCTTCGTAGTCGGTAAGATTGACGAATTCATCTGTTGCAGGATTGTAAGATAAAATATCGGGACGATGTTCTCCCCTGTATCGCTTCCGATGCGGAAACATCAGGCTTTCCCAGCTTTCGGTAAAGATAAAGGCACCTGTCTGCGGATGCTCTGACAACTGATGTTCAATATTGAAATAATGTTCAAAAAGCCGGTAAGGAGTGCCTCCATCCAGCGAAACTCTGTAAACCGAACTCATATTTTCCCGGGAAGAATGAAAGAAGATCGATTGCGAATCCCATGACCAGGAATTTACATGATCACTCCCCTGGTGCCAGGTGAGCTGTTGTATTTCTCCTCCCTGAGCAGGCATAACATACACATTGGCATTGCGATCGCGGGTTGAAGTAAAAGCAATCCATTGGCCGTCAGGCGAGAATCGCGGAGAAGAAACAATGCCTTCCAGCGAGGTGAGGCGATAAGCAGTTCCTCCTGAAGCAGGTACCTGCCACAGGTCGTTCTCGTAAACAAAAACGATAATTTGTCCATCGGGAGAAACAGTTGGCTGTGAAACAAAGTAAGCTTGCTCATTGGCAGCTGAAGAGAAAAAAGTGACAAGCAAAAAAGCTATCACCACGAAATAATATCTTTTGTTCATATTGCAGGGGTTTAAATTTAGTGGGCTAAAATAATAAAAAAACGAGTGTAATAATTTAACTTTCATAAGATGATAATTTCTCAACAACACGAAAAGAAGCACTGGAAAAACATCATTTACTATTTAAACTGAGTAAAACTGGCAAGATTTTGTAGTGAAACTGAACGTTATGGCTACATTCATTACAAGAGGGTCAGCCAAAGAGCAGACAAAAGCTTTAGCGGACCGTCACGAATCTGCATAAATTCAGATTTTGCTTTCCCATCAAAATAAATTATGCTTATCTTCGTTGGCCGTATAGCTCAAACCATTCATTTTAAAGGGATATACATGATCAACCACCGAAATATCCAATAACCGGTTGATTATTAGGCAAAACAATACTTATTAGCTTTTTTTATCCGATATACATGTTAGGACTTATTGGCATCAGTTATAAATCAGCGCCTCTGGAAATAAGGGAAAAATATTCATTTACCGAAGAGACCAGTCTTCTTTTTCTGCGACAATTACAAATAGACCCGGATTTGCTGGGAGCAGTAGTATTGTCAACCTGCAACCGCATTGAGGTGTATTTCCATTTTGAGAAAGTTCCCTTTGAAAAAGCAAACGATGCTATTTTTCGCAATCTTGAATTTTTTAAAAAAACACCGACTGAAGAAAGAAAATATTTTTACAAATATGAGGGAGACGAAGCCACCAACCATCTTTTCCGTGTTGTTTCTGGTTTGGAATCGCTTGTTTTGGGGGAAGATCAGATTGTAACCCAGGTAAAAGGAGGTTTTAAAGTCAGTCTTGACAATGATCTGAGCAGTGCGGTTTTGACCCGCATGTTCAACAAAGCCTTTGAGGCCGGTAAGCGCGTACGTACTGAAACAGCCATCAATCAGGGGTCTGCATCCATTAGCTCAGCGGCTGTGGAATTGCTTTTCAAGCATGTTCCGGATATCCGGCAAAAGACCATTACATTGATAGGCACTGGCGTAATGGGTGAGCTGGCAGCTGTAAACCTTGTAAAAAAAGAATGCAAATCACTCTTTATCACCAACCGCACTTACAGCAAAGCACAGGAAATTGCCTTAAAACATGCTGCAACAGCTTTTGAAATACACGAATTAGAGAAATTTCTCCCCAAGAGCGATGTAGTGATGGTGGCTACAGGATCTCAGAACCACATCATTACAGCAGAAATGCTGGATCCTTTTATTTATCAGCGCAAGGAAAAGCAGGTTTATGTTGATCTATCTGTACCACGCAACATCAGCACAAAAATTGCCGAATTACCTAACGTGGATCTATTTGCTGTAGACGATTTACAGGAAATCGTAAAAGAAACCCAGAACAAGCGAAAAGAAGCTGTTGAAGAAGCCATGGAAATTATCCGCCTGGTAAAACATGAATTCAACGATTGGCTCTGTGCACTGGAGCTAACTCCTGCCATTCTTAATATAAAAAAGAACATACACGATATCAATGCGGGGGAACTGGAAGGTTTCCTGAAAATTAACGGAATTACCGACAAAGAAATGATTTCCCGCTATGCCGACCATATCTCCAACAAATATGCCCGCCTGTTTATCCGCAATCTTAAACAGGTAACAGAAAACGGGAAAAAGCGTGAATACATCAATGTGGTAAACCGGCTTTTTGAACTTAACGAGAAAAATGGATAACAATACCATTACTATAGGAACACGCGGAAGCCAGCTTGCACTTTACCAGGCCTACCGTGTCAGAGATGCCATTCATAACGGACATCCACAGTTGAATGCCGAAATAAAAATCATTAAAACCAAAGGAGACAAAATCCTTGATGTCGCATTGTCAAAAATCGGCGATAAGGGACTTTTCACCAAAGAACTGGAGGTTGAACTTATCAGGGGCACCATTGATCTGGCGGTGCACAGCCTGAAGGATTTACCCACCCGTTTTCCGGAAGGACTTACCCTGGGAGGCGTACTGGAAAGGGGCGAATTCAGGGATGCCCTGGTACACAAATCCGGTAAGAAATTTCATGAACTGGATGCTACAGATGTGATTGCCACTTCCAGCCTGCGCCGCAGAGCACAATTGCTTCGGCAAAATCCCAACCTGAAGATTGTAGATATACGCGGCAACGTAAATACCCGACTGCAAAAAATGCAGCAGGGCCATTGCACAGCCATGATCATGGCCGCAGCAGGCCTGCAACGCCTGGAGTTGGGGCACCTGATAACAGAAATCCTGGAGCCGGAGACTTTCATTCCCGCAGTGAGCCAGGGAGCCATTGCCATGGAGGCACGCGAAAATGACCAAAGGGTTTTGGAGGTGCTACATGACATTACCCATCCACCCACATTGCAGGCCGTAAATGCCGAAAGAACCTTTTTGCGCATGCTCGAAGGAGGTTGCCAGGTTCCTATCGGTTGCTTTACACAGGTTACCCGGAATCAATTCCGCATCAAGGGTTTTATTTCCAATCTCGATGCTACCGAAGTCATTCAGGAAGAACGATCAGGAACGCCGGACAAAAGCATTGAACTGGCCAGCGAACTGGCAGAATACTTTATCCGACAGGGATCGGAAAGGATACTGGAGGAAATAAGAAAGCAAAACAAGTAAGATATTAACCGGCCGCCAATTGAAACCACTGGAAGGAAAAGTTATCATCACTACCCAACCGGCAGACCAGCCTCAACCCCTGAACAGGCTGCTGCAAGACATGGGTGCTATGGTATACCATCTGCCAATGATCGAAACAAAGACTTTGAACTTGCCCCCTGCCCTGCTGAAGGAAATGCTGCAACCCGATTCTTTTCAGTTGCTGGTTTTTACCAGCAAAAAAGGAGTCAGAGGCTTTTTCGAAAATCTATACGTCCTGCAAAACGATTACTCTCTCCCGTCTGAGATATCCATCGCAGTTGTAGGACAGGGAACTGCCGAGTGCCTCAGCCAATACGGTCATCAGGCCACCTTTATCAACCCGGGAAAAGATGCAGAAGATATGTCCCGTTTCCTTCTTAATGAGGTTGTGAAACCCAACGATAAAATCTTGCTCGCTCTGGGTACCAAAGCTCCCGACTTCCTGGAAAAAACCCTGGGGAGGAAAGCTGTTGTGAAAAGAATAAACGTGTATGAAACAATACTCTTGCAGGAAGCTGATAAAAAAGTGGCTGGCTTGATTCAGCAGGGCAAAGCAGACATGTGCATTTTCACCTCGCCTTCAGGCATTTATGCATTTAAGGAATTATTTGGTGTCATCAGTGAGTTATCTATGGCTGCCATTGGAAACACAACGGGCAAAGCCATTGCGGATTCCGGTTTTAAAGTTTCGGTTATATCACCCCGTCCATCTGCGGAAGACCTTGCCACTGCTGTGGAAAAATACTTTTCCGGAAAAACGTAATAACTCTGTTTCCTTTCAGCTAAATTGCTAAGTTTGTAATCGTGACATATCCTACTGACAAAAAAACACAATAAAAAAACATTTAATCATGTACTTTCCATCAACCCGTTTAAGAAGACTACGTGCCAATCCGGCTATCAGGGCCATGGTAAATGAAACCATTGTATCTCTGGACAATCTGGTAATGCCTCTTTTTGCCTGCCCGGGAAAAGGAGTAAGAAACCCTATCAGTTCCATGCCAGGTAATTATCAACTTTCCGTAGACATGTTGGTGGAAGAATGCAGTGAATTGCACAAGCTGGGGATTCATTCGGTTTTATTGTTTGGTATTCCCGAAACAAAAGATGAAACCGGAATGGTAGGTGCCCACGAACATGCCATCATCCCCACTGCTGTAAGGGCCATTAAGCAAGCCATTCCTGAGATGTTTGTCATTGCAGATGTTTGCAACTGCGAATATACCTCACACGGGCATTGCGGCACCATAGTCAATAATGATGTGGATAACGATCTCACCTTGAAAACCCTGGCAGCACAGGCAGTTGCTTTTGCCCGTGCCGGGGTGGATATGGTAGCTCCCAGCGACATGATGGACGGTCGCGTGGTTTATATCAGGGAAAAGCTGGATGAGAATGGATACAGCAACATTCCTATCATGGCCTATTCTGCAAAGTATGCCTCCGCCTTTTATGGCCCGTTTCGCGAAGCCGCCGAAAGTGCTCCCCGGTTTGGTGATCGCCAGACCTACCAGATGAACCCTGCCAACAGCAATGAAGCCATGCGCGAAATAGAACTGGATATAGAAGAAGGAGCTGACATCATCATGGTAAAACCTGCCCTCTCTTACCTGGATATTATCCGTAGAGCCCGGGATACTTTCAACATCCCCATTGCAGCTTATAACGTGAGTGGAGAATTTTCCATGGTGAAGGCCGCGGCAGAAAAAGGGTGGATTGACGGTGAACGCATTACCAGAGAAATCCTGAAATCCATCAGACGGGCCGGGGCAGATATCATTCTTACCTATCATGCCAAAGAGATAGCTCAATGGCTCAGGGGTGAAAAAAGTTTCTGATAATAAAACCCGCATGGATCACCATCTTTCATGTTTATTTTATCCAACATGACACTATTCTCAGCATCTGTCATTAAGTCAACAAAACAAAAATTCCTATAAAAACTATGAATCACAACAACAGCATACAAGAATTTCAGAGAGCCAAAAACAGTATTCCCGGCGGGGTTAATTCTCCTGCACGTGCTTTTCGAAGTGTTGGCGGAAACCCCGTATTTATTGCCAAAGCCAAAGGTTCACGCATGTGGGATATCGATGGCAATGAGTACATCGACTATGTATCATCGTGGGGACCCATGATTGTGGGTCATGCCGATGAGAGAGTTATTGCCGCTATTACAGATGCCGCCCAACGAGGCACCAGCTACGGTGCTCCTACCGTGGGAGAAACCAACATGGCTGAAATGATAAAAAAAATGAAGCCTTCCATGGACATTGTACGGATGGTTAACTCAGGTACCGAAGCAACCATGAGTGCATTGCGACTGGCAAGAGGTTACACAGGACGTAATAAATTTATCAAATTCGAGGGATGCTACCACGGACATGCTGACAGCTTCCTTATCAAAGCAGGCTCCGGAGCCTTAACCCTTGGATTGCCTGACAGCCCGGGTGTAACCAATGGAACGGCACAAGATACTCTTACCGCCAGATACAATGACCTGGAAGGAGTCGCTGAACTATTTGAAAATTTTGGCAACGACATTGCTGCCGTTATTCTTGAACCGGTAGTAGGAAACATGGGCGTGGTAATTCCCGACAAAGAATTTCTGGAAGGTCTGCGCGGATTAACCCAGAAATACGGAGCATTATTGATTTTTGATGAAGTAATGACCGGATTCCGTCTGGCCAAAGGAGGTGCACAGGAATATTTTGGCATTACTCCAGACCTGACCTGCCTGGGTAAAATTATTGGCGGAGGCTTACCGGTAGGAGCTTACGGGGGACCCAAAGAAATCATGGAACACCTGGCACCTGCCGGGCCGGTTTACCAGGCCGGAACCCTATCGGGCAACCCACTGGCCATGGCCGCCGGACTGGCTACCCTGAAAATCATTGATGAAACCCCGGGGTTTCATGCCAACCTGGAAGAAAAGTCTGCAAGGCTTGAAAAAGGGCTGAAAGAAAATCTGAAACAAACCGGGCACAAAGGTGTTGTAAACAGAGCAGGCTCAATGATCACCCTTTTCTTCACCGAAAAAGTACAGATTAAATCTTTTGATGATGCCAGTACTTCTGACACCGAAAAATTCGGAAAGTATTTCAGAGCAATGCTCGGGCAAGGTATTTACCTGCCCCCTTCCCAATTTGAAGCGGCATTCATTCCCGGCTGCATTACAGATGAAGAGATTGAAAAAACCATTCAGGCCAGCTTACAAGCATTAAAGTCATTATAAAACAAAGGATTTTCAACAATCCCATACAGATAAGAAAACAATTAATGCAAAATATATTTCTTGAAACACTCAAAGGGAACCCTACCGACAGACCTCCCGTATGGTTTATGCGCCAGGCAGGCAGGGTGCTTCCCTCCTATCAGGCTTTAAAAGAAAAATATACGTTCTGGCAATTGATGAAGAATCCGGAGCTGGCGGCCAAAGTAACCCTCTTGCCCATTGATGATTTGGGGGTGGACGCTGCCATTTTATTCTCCGATATCCTGGTCATCCCCTATGCCATGGGCATGGGCCTTGATTTTACAGATAAAGGACCGGTATTTGAACAACCCCTTAAGGATGTCCAATATCCGCTGGAGCGGCTCAACCCCGAACCGGAGAAACTCGAATACATCTACAGGGCCATCGACCATATTCTGCAAACACCGGGGAATAAAACACCTCTCGTTGGTTTTTGCGGGGCACCCCTTACGGTAATGCTGTTTATGATTCAGGGACTGGGAACACGCTCCAATTTTGCTGATGCAGAGAGATTCTTCTTTAAGGAGAAAGCCCTTACCCGCAAAATCACTGAAGCAGTTACCGAACTAACCATCATATATGCCAAGGAACAGATAAAACGCGGGGTTTCAGCTTTTCAGCTTTTCGATACCCATGCCGGCAGCCTTCCCTTCAGCTGGTACAACGAACTGTTTATGCCTTCTGTAAGAAGAATCGCTGACGCAGTGCGTGAAACGGGTACCCCATTTATCTTTTTTCCCAAAGGAATCGGAACAGGAATACAACACATGGATCAGGATATCTGCGATTTTCTGAGCATTGACTGGCAAACAGATTTATATACAGCACGCAAGATGGTTGACAAAAATGTGGGTTTGCAAGGCAATCTTGACCCGAGAGTTTTATTTGCTGATATGGAAACCATTCGCAAAGAACTCCACAAATACATTCCTTTTCACCAACAGGAAAACAAGTGGATTTTCAACCTGGGACATGGACTGGTTCCCGGCATACCGGTAGAAAATGTCAAGTTTGTAGTGGACTTTGTAAAGCAGGCACACTGGGATTAATTGACTAACTTTACACAAGGTTGCTAAAGTTTTTTAACCCTCAATGTAAAATCGCTCCTTGACCATATGAATATTTCATTACTTCAAAAATACAACAAGCCGGGGCCGCGCTATACGAGCTATCCCCCGGCTACTTTTTTTCATGACGGTGTCACGGCAGAGAACTTTAAAACCATGGTGGTAGAGTCCAATCTGCAGCAACCGGAAAATATTTCCATTTACCTGCATGTACCCTTTTGCAGGCAACTTTGTTATTTTTGCGGATGCAATACCAGCTGCTTTCCGGGCGATTCGTTGATTGCGCAATACATGGAAACCATGACCGCAGAGATAAGAGCTGTATCAGAATTGCTGGACACTTCACGCCCCCTCACCCAGATTCATTGGGGCGGAGGCACTCCCAACTCTATCGACCTGAAGCATGTGGAGAAAATCATGAACATGCTGCTCAGAACCTTTACGCCTGCACCCAAAGCAGAGATTGCCATGGAATGCAACCCGGCCTACCTCAATCCCGAACACATCGACAAGCTTGCTTCCATGGGCTTCAACAGACTGAGTCTGGGGATTCAGGATTTTAATGAAAACGTACTGAAACTGGTCAACCGCAAACCTTCACGCTATCCTGTTGAAAAATTGATCAGTCACATGAAATCCAGCGGAATGGATGGAGTAAATATGGACCTGATATATGGCTTACCCGGTCAAACAGTTGCTTCCTTCCGAGAAACCATTCAAAAAGCCCTTGAAGTTTCGCCCGAAAGGATTGTTACTTTCTCCTATGCCCATGTACCCTGGGTAAAATCGGCTCAAAAAATCCTGGAGGATATCGGTTTGCCAACGGTGGAAGAAAAACTCAGCATGTTTGAGACAGCATATAATCTGCTTACCGATAATGGTTACGTAGCCATTGGAATGGATCATTATGCAAAACCCGGCGATGAGCTTACCATTGCCATGAAAAACAAGAAGCTCCACCGCAACTTCCAGGGTTACTGCACCCGGGAAACCACAGGCCAGGTATATGGTTTCGGGGCAACCTCCATCAGTCAGCTCCAGGGTGGATACTATCAAAATACCAAAGATATTCATACATATATCAGCAATGTAAATAAAACCGGTTTTGCCATCGAACGGGGCTATGAACTTTCTTTTAAAGAAAATATTAGAAGAACTGTTATCAATGAGATTATGTGCAATGGCTTCCTGGATTTTGATGAAATTGCTGAAAGCCTGGGAATTTCTACCGATGAATTGAAAACCATTGTAGCTTTTGACCCTGAGAAACTCAAACCTTTCAGGAATGATGGCTTACTGGAACTGGAAAACAATCAGCTCCGACTGAAGGAAAACGGATTTCTGGTAGTACGCAATATTGCCATGGAGTTTGATCCTTTGCTTTCAGAGTCTTCCGGCAGGCAGTATTCCCAAACTGTGTAAAGATTACTTTTGTTTTTGCAGAATCACATAATCAATACTTATGAACCCAACTGAATTCACAGATACCATCATTATCGGATCAGGTCTCACCGGTCTCAGTGCTGCTCATTACCTGAACAAAGCAAAGGTTGATTTCAGGGTACTGGATCGCAACCCACAGCCCGGAGGGGTGATTCAAACCCGGACCGAGAATGGCTTTGTTTATGAAACCGGTCCTAACACCGGGGTTATTGGCAGCAGCGAGATTGCAGAGTTGTTTGAAGATGTAAAGGGAGATTGTGAGCTGGAAACAGCCAGCGAAAATGCAAAAAAACGTTACATCCTGAAAAACGGACACTGGGAGCCCTTGCCATCGGGGATAATGGCCGGGATTAAAACCCCCCTTTTCACGCTCAAAGACAAATTTCGGTTGCTGGGAGAGCCCTTCCGTTCCAAAGGCAAAGACCCTCATGAAACCCTTTCGGGTCTGGTTAAACGGCGAATGGGCCAGAGTTTCCTGGACTATGCCATCGACCCTTTTATTATTGGCGTTTATGCCGGCGACCCCGATATCCTGGTCCCCAAATATGCCCTCCCGAAACTGTATAACCTGGAGCAGGATTATGGCAGTTTCATCGGAGGAGCCATCAAAAAACAAATGCAGAAAAAGACCGAAGCAGAAAAAAAAATCACCCGCAAGGTATTTTCTGCCAAAGGAGGACTGAGCAATCTTGTCCGTGCACTTTACACAAAAGCCGGCAAAGAAAAATTCTGTTTCAACGTACAAGACCTGTCAGTACAGCCAGAAGGAAATCTTTTCCGGGTTTCATGGACATTCGAAGAAACCAAGCATTCCATGTCAGCACGGCATGTTGTTTTTACAGGTGGATCTTTTGATGTATATGATAGCTTTCCGTTTTTGGAAAAAGCAGATCTGGAGAAAATCACCAACCTGAAGTATGCCAAGATCATTGAAGTGACCCTGGGATTCAACCGCTGGGAAGGCATGGAGCTTGATGGTTTCGGAGGACTGATTCCATCAAGCGAGAAAAGAGATATTCTGGGGGTCCTTTTCATGTCAACCTTATTTAAGCACCGTGCGCCGGAAAAGGGAGCCCTGCTTACCATCTTTATGGGAGGAATCCGAAATGAGAAAATCAGTGAACTTCCCGACGAACAGGTTAAAGAGGTGGTGAAAAGAGAAGTATCCGACCTGATGCATTTGCCGGAATTCAACCCCGATTTGTTTAAAATAACCCGATACCACCATGCCATACCACAATACGAAGTAACCAGCGGTGCACGGTTTGAAGCCATCGAAAAACTTGAACAGAAATATCCGGGGCTGTTGCTGGGTGGAAATATGCGCGATGGCATTGGCATGGCTGACAGGGCCAAACAGGGGAAAATGCTGGCAAACCAGATAATTAACAGGCAGAGATGAACAAAAAAGCGGTTATTCTCGTCAATACCGGCACTCCAGACCAACCAACCGTATCAGCCGTAAGAAGATACCTTAGTGAATTTCTGGGAGATGACAGGGTAATAACCTTGCCCTTCATTGCCAGCAAATTGCTGGTAAATGGCATCATCGTACCTTTCAGAGCTCCCAAATCGGCCAGACTTTATCAAAAAGTATGGACTGAAAAAGGGTCTCCCCTGCTTTGGATTTCGCAAAGTCTGAGGGACAAAGTTCAGCAAAAACTGGGCAATGACTATGAAGTTATTACTGCCATGCGCTATGGTAATCCCTCGCTGAGAGATGTCCTGGCTGGTCTTAAGAACAAACCAATATCTGAAATCATCATTTTCCCCTTGTTCCCTCAGTATGCTTCCTCCACATCCGGCTCTGCCATTGAGCTGGCATTAAAACACATCCACAAATGGAATGTGATTCCGCAGGTACGAATAATGGGGCAGTTTTACCATCATCCCGGATTCATTCATAGCTTTGCCGAAAGGATCAATGAAATGCAGCCGGAGAAATACGAGCATATACTTTTCAGCTACCACAGTCTTCCTTTAAGCCATGTGAGTGCGAGCCATCAAAACAAAGATTGCACGCATTTCAATTGCATTGCAGAGGTAACCCCGCACAACGCTTTCTGCTATCAGGCCACATGCTACGCTACTACACGGATGATTGCCAGGCAGCTTAATTTAACCCCTGACCGGTATTCCACCGCATTCCAGTCCCGTTTCTCCAAAAACTGGCTCAGCCCCTTCGCTGATTTGGTCATAAGAGAAAAAGCAGAACAGGGAATAAAAAACCTGCTGGTGGCAAGCCCCTCTTTTGTTACCGACTGCCTGGAAACCATTGTAGAGATTGGGGAGGAATACCGGGAAATTTTCCTCGCAAAAGGGGGTGAGCGATTCAACTGGGTTCCATCTCTCAACGATTCAACGATATGGGCAGAAGTTTTGGCCACCATGATAAAAGATAACAACGCTTGATCCATAATATTTAATAAACAACAGAAGGTAAATCATCTGTGGAATACAATTTGATGTGGTATTTAAGTTTTACCTTTGTAAAAAAGACATCCCAATTACTATTAAGTAGTCACTTATGAATTGTAAAAAAAACCTTACCGGCCTCATCTTTTTAGTGGCAATGATTACTTTGCACTCCTGTAGTCCCAAAATGGTTGCGCCTGTTACCGTAAGGAGTAGCTATACCAAAGAAGAAATAAGTGCAATAGAGTCCAATTCTTTTCAGGGTTTTCGTTTTTTGCAGGACAGCCTGGTCCAGACAAGAAGCATTCACGATGCCGACAGTATCTGGTTCGAGATACGCATCTCTAACCCTTTGGTGGTTCGAAGTGTAATCATTAACGGAATGGCCATATTTTTTGATCCGGAGGCAAAGAAAAATCAGGAGTATGGAATCGCAATACCGGCTGCACGGGCCGAAATGCTCAGAAGAAAGGAATCGGTCAAGGAAGAAACAACCAAGCAATCCACTGATACCTTAGCGCCAGAGGAGAGGTTTGAACCTACTATCTGGATTGAGGCCATCAGAAGGCGTGAGGCAGTTGTTACTGATACAAAAGGCACCCGGTTTGCAACAAAAGAAACCATGCAGCTTTTTATGGACGATAACAATGAATTGGTTTATAAGATAAGATTGGCCTTTGAACAGATAGGAGTGTCAGGTGAAGATGTAGAACGAATCAGCATTGGTATTATTTCAGACTTGCACCAAGCCCAATTATCGGCTCCCCAGGGTGGCGGCATAGCCACCAGACCCAACATATCGGATCGAAACAGGCAACAACAACCCCGTCAGAATTCACAACCCCGCTCTCCCGGCATGAGCCTTATTGCTGTAGAAGCATGGCAGGTATTGCTGATCAATGAAGAACTTACTGAGGAACAAAAAGATGCCAACAACCACAGGGAAGGGGATGATGTTTACCGGTAGCCCACCAAAGAAAACAAGGCTACTTTTCTTCAATACTCTCAATACGGGCACTGATATTGTTTAAGGATTCATGGATTTCTTTCTCCGGACTAATAAAGTTCAGGTCTTCCCAAAAACGGGCATCATAGGAAAATTTCTCGTCTGAGAAAATAGCATGAGTTTTTAGCCTGTCGCGATAGCGCATTCTTTTTACCTTATCTGTTTCAATTTTCATGGTAGCCATTTCAAATATTACATTGAACTGGTTGCCCAGCAGTTTGCGTTTTTTCCGGATGTGCATACGAAGATCTCCCCGCACATGCATAATATGATACTTCCCGTTGTAGTAATCATATTTCACGGAATAATCCACGCTTCGAATACGGGTAGTGTGCTGGCTGCTCTTCCGTACAAGGAAATTGTTCTGGTTGTTTTGCAGAAATTGGTCATTAACACTAAAATCTACCTGCACAATGGCCAGGCTTTCTTTGTCGATGTATAGGGTACCCTGATAAATATCATTCTCGGCATTGGAAGCATTCTCAAAAGAGATTTTGTACACCAGTTTATCATTGTGCAGGGTATAGCCTGAATTAGAAAAGTGCAAATCTGCGATGTTCTCTGGAGACAAAAAATAGGGAGGTTCTTTTATGACATCCAGTTCCAGCACTCCCCGCACGCCTGCTTTGAGTTTTAGCAAAAGTGAATCTTTCGAATTTACGTTGCTGTAATTTCTTTTTTTAAGCATCTGAACCTGATCCGCTGCACTGCTTCTGTAAGTAGTTTTATAAATATTAAATACAGCCTCTGAATACCGAACCAATTCATTTTTCTGAAACACCCCTTCCCGATAAAAGCTGGTATGCATGGCAGGGAAATCCGGATATATAAATTCTTTCTGCTTCAGGGCTTGCAGCAACACGCTGGCGGGATCATAGCCACTTACCACCACCTCCTGCAAAACAACCGGCTCAACCTCCATGTAGACATCAATGGTTCCCCGGGTAAACAATTGAAGGGGAATTTTGCGGGGAGCGTATCCCATGCAGGAAATTCTGAGTGTATCATCAGAAAATTCAACCGGAACTTTATAGCTGAAATAGCCATCCTGGTTGGTTGAGGTGCCTCGTCCCCGTCCTTGCTGAACAATGGTAGCAAAGGGCAAGGGTTGCCGAGAGGTGGCGTCGATGACTCGGCCACTTACCCCATACGTCTTCGGTGCAGGAATTGCTTCTTCAGATCTCAGGCTATCCCGGGCAACCTCCGGCTTGTGCAGGATGATGTATTTTTCGACAAACTGAAAGGTAAGCCCCTTATCCTTGAGGAGTTCATCAAGCAGATGGGATAGTTTATGTTCTCCTGGTTTTATATTTGCTTTGCTGTCGTTGTCAATCAGTTGGCTGTCATAAATAAAAAAATAATCCGCTTGCCGGCTGATTTCCAGAAAAACCTCAAAATAGGTAAGATGTCGGTCGTAAATTCTTATGATACTCTCAGCGTCTGCTGTTTGTTTTGCATGCAACAACCCTGCTGAGACGAAAAATAAGATCAAAAGTAACGATATTCTATCTTGCAATGCACACATGGCCCTTGGTTGTTATTTCAGCTCGACGTTTTTTTCTGCTAAAGGTTATCCCTCTGTTGGTTTACGGGCAATACGCCCTACTATACTGACAGATCTGTTTATTGCACAATGAGTTCGTAATTTTTATCTGTCAACCATGATTATCCAGATAGGATGACTGATTCCATTGCCTGTTACGGGGTTCAATCGCGGCTTTTGAATACCACCGTTGAATCTTCCTTCCATTCATAATCAATAGATAAAGATAGGGCGATTGACTCACAAACAGTCTTCACCTCGCTATCGTAAACGGTAAGGGTCATGGTTCGTTGCTTAAGCTCCTCATCTGCAACAACAAGTGAAGTTCCAAAAGTTTTACTCATAGCATACAAAATATTTTCCAGTTTCTCATCCTTAAAATGAACCAGGTTTTTCCGCCAATAGGTATCATAATCCTCACTAATGCGCTTCTCCATTTTGCCATTTTTGGAGATGAGCAATTCACCAGGCTCGACCATGAAAAATCTATCGCCTTTGAGAGAAGTTACTTTAACCCTTCCTGACTCAACATAAAGTTCCATTTGATTGTCATCTATCATTTTCACATTGAAGGATGTCCCCAAAACCTCAATGTTGGCCAGGCGGGTATGCACTTTAAATGGTTTGTCAGGATTATGGGATACATCAAAAAAACCTTCTCCGGACAAAAATACACTTCTTTCTGATTGATTAAAACTCTGGTCGAATTCAATACTGGATAGTTGGGTAAGATAAATCAATGTACCATCGTCAAGCGTTTTCACCAATGTAAGCTGCATTTCATCATTGCTAACAGTAAGTTTTCCGGGTTCATGCCGGTTATTGTAGAGTGCAAAATAAGAAGCCAGCCCGGCAACAAAAATGAAAACGGCAGCCCATTTAAGCATGTAAGAAAATGATTTTGCCCTGACTCTGCGGGTAGAAACGTTATCCTTCTCATTGATCCGATGAGTAAATTGCGACCAGGCTTTGTCAGTATCGATATCCGGAATACTTTCTTCCATGGCTTCATCCAGGTTTTCCCACAATTGCTTTAATTGCAGAAACTCATTCAGTAGTTCTTTGTCCTCTTGCAGTTTCTTTTCAAAACCTGCCTTTTGGTGGGCATTCATCTCATCAGACAGATACCGTGCAGTATCTTCGAAAAAGGTAGTATGTATATTTTCGTGACTCATCACATTCTATATTAAGGACTTTTTGGGTCAGTGATTAAAAAGCATTCAATTAAATTGGATAATTGTTTTAGATATTAGTATTTTTTCCTGTATGTATCCTTTTTACACCCTGTAATGCACCAGGGCTTTTCTAAACTCCATCAGGGCCTTGCTCATATTGGCTTCCACCGTTTTAACAGAAACTGAAAGTTGAACTGCTATTTCTTTGTATTTCAATCCTTCAAAACGATTCATGCAGAAAATCCGGCTGCACCTCTCCGGAAGCCGGGCAAGAACCTCACTGACAAGAATTTGTAATTCTTTCATCTCATAAGTATCATTCTCTTCCTGTGAGGGAGCAGCAACCTTCATGAAATGGGTGGCATATTTTTGTTTCACATTTTCATGCCTGATGAGCTTAAGCGCCTTGTTGCGCACCGCTTGATAAAGATAAGCTTTGAGCGAGGTTTTTATTTCAATATCTTCCCTGTCATTCCAGTACACATAGAAAAAATCCTGAACCACCTCTTCTGCCGCTTCCCTGTCTTTCAGGATTCCGTAAACATACTGTGTTAAGGGAGCATAATACTCCCTGAACACAGTTTCAAAGGCGGCCATATCTCCTTTTTTTATTCTATCTTCTAAAGGAACATCGGGCAAATCTGCAAAAGTATCGTTGATTGTCATTTTCTACCTGAATATACAGGAACTACATGATGAGAAAAATTATTCTGCCGCGCCTAAATTCTGATTGAGCTTTTTAACCGCTTCTTCAATATCCAGTTCGGGCTCAATGATGTTATATCCTCCCCAAAAATCATCAGTAAAATATACTGAAACCAAATCAGCAAGAATGGATTTGTTCCTGAAAGCTTCTTTTCGGGTAAAACTCCTCAGCTCTTCGTTGGATCTGTTCATGATGGCCATCTCAAACATTAAAGCATATTTGGTGCGGAAAATCTTTCTTCTCCAGTTGGCAAAAAACTCCACATCACCTCTTACATAATTTAGATAATATTTGCCTTCAATTTCCTGGAACCTGACTTGATAGCGGGTGTGTGTGGGAGTAAATCTCAAACGGATTGGTTTTTTCTGAATAAATTGCTTGCTCGCTTTTTTCTTATCTGATAAATCCATACTGAAGTCGGCCATGGTGATGGCGAGGCTCTCATTGTCAATATAAATATTCCCTTCAAAAAGCGGATAAGGCAATATGACACGAGGGGTAAATCCAATTACATAATTTGTTTTACCATCAATCACAGCCAAATCGACCAGCTCATAATCATAGAAATCAACAGTTTCGGGTGCTATTACCATATCGTTGTTTTTTATGAAATCAAGTAACAGCGCCACCTGAGGTCCTCCCTGCAATTTAACCAAAAGGGTATCGGCTTTTTTTACATTGGCACTTTTGCGCCCTTTGATGAGTTGTACCTGGTCATTTTTTGAAAATTTCGCATAGGGTTCTTTTCTGATATCCACCACTGCTTCTGCTATGGAAACATAGTCTCTGCGTTGCTTAATGAATTCCCTGTAAAAGCCTGTCAGCATGTACTCCTCCTGTGGATAATTTCCTTCCACCCGATCAAGGGCATTTAACACAAGCTCGCGCGCATCAACAGGTTTGATGATTACCTCTTGCAGGGGCATGGAATGAACATTCATCAAGAAGTCACTCTCCCGCCCTGAATACTCTGTAAAAGATAAATCCCGGGGGGAATATCCCAGGAAAGAGATACGGAAAGTTTCCAGGTTTTCTGATTTTCTTACTCTGAGGGAGAAATACCCATTGGCATTGGCTACAGTACCAATGTGCGTGCCTGAAACGAATACTGAGGCATGAGGAAGCGGTTTATTGCTTTTGGCATCGCGAACAGTACCCCTGATGGTGTAATAATCATCTGCAGTTTGGCCTGTTACACTTATGGCTGGTAGAATAAACAACAGCACTAATACGGATAGGAAAAATCTTTTTGTTTTCATGTTGCAAAGGGTTTTAATGAATGATTACACTTCTATGACCCCTACATGGGGATTCTACCCTATGCTCAAAATTACTTTTTTTTACATCATAGTATGGATTATTGCTCCAATTTATATTTCAGTGATACGCCTGCCATACCAATACTCATATTGAGGCTGGTAACGTCAGTAACCGGAAGTTTAACGTAAGGCTCTATTACGAAAGAATAATTCCGGCTCTGGATGCCATAACCTGCAGAAAAGTTTAAGAACCGGGCCAAATCAAATCTTCCGAACGGGCTTACATTGTTACTGAGGGTGTTTTCTACTGAGGCGGTCTGCACTCCATTGTAACCGGCATTGGTGTATGCTGTGAGGTATTCGGTCTTTTGCGTGTAACTTTGTTGCAAATAGAGAAACGAAGACAATCCTGCTGAAACATAAAATGATTTGTTGCTGGTTTCCATTACTTTGTACCTGAAATTCAGCGGAAAATCAACAGCCAGAAACTCCATTTCAGTCATTACCTGCTTGTCCATAATATGAATGGCTTCAGCACCGTCAATATTTAACAGATCATGAAAGCTCTCATCACCTCTGCTGACGAAGGTAGGTGTTTTGGTAAGATTAATCCTGTTATAAACCAATACACCTCCACCGGAAAAGCTGAAGTTGCTTCCCAAATCCCACAGACGTGCAACTCCGGCAGAGAATCCCACTCCTCTTGCCATCTCACCGGGTGACCACGTTTTCATGGAACCTGCATCAAGCTCAACATGAGATTCTCTGGTAGCAGATGCCTTTTGCCATGCCAGGTTATCACGAATAATATCTTCTTCTGTGTAAACCGGTACAACATGGGTGTCATCAGGATCGTCTGTTAAGGGTAAAACATTTTCAGGAGTAGTCTCTTTTTCAATCGCTAAGTTTTCGGCTATCTCGCCTTTATAGGCTGCGCCAGGTATAAGTTCTGCTTCTTCTGTAGAAACAGGAAAAAGCTCCTTTGTTTCCTGCATGGCAACAGGTTTCTTCTTTTCTGAAGGTTTATCGGGTCTGGCAGCCAGCACTGGTTTTTTTGTGGTTTCAGTTTTATTGGTAACGGATGAGGTTGTGCTATGCAATTCTTCCCTTTCAGCTACCACATTTTCGTGTTCGCCATTTTTTATCGCCTCTTCAGCTGAGGGCATTACAGAGTCAGTGGCTGGACGATACAACCACAAAAACGCAGGCACCACAAGCAGCAGGATGACAGCAGCCACTTTCAAAAAGTACATAGGTATAACAAATGTTCTTCTCTGCCTGCCTTGCAGACGGTTTTTCATTTGATGCCAGGCCTGTTCATCCACAGGCTCCTGATAAATATCAAAAACCTCCCTCACATTGTCGGCAAATTTATCGTCAAATGGCTTCATGATAAGGTTTGTTTTTTATTTCAGAATAGCTCTTTCTTAACAAAGCTTTGGCTCTGCTCAGGTGCGAGCGCGATGTTCCGGGTGCAATATCCAGCATTCCGGCAATCTCTTCATGAGCGTATCCTTCCACTTCATAAAGGTTAAAAATCGCCCTGTATAGTGCAGGAAGTTTTGCCAAAATGGAAAGGATTTCTTCAGCATCAAGTTTCTCTGAATAATTATTGTCACCCGCAACTTCCAGTTCCGAAGCATCGTATTCCACATGCATCAGTAATCTTTTATTTTCCCGGTAGCGATCCAGGGAAGTGTTGACCAGAATCCTTCTGAACCAGCTTTTGAAGGGTTTGTTTTCATCATAAGTGTCAATATGATTAAAGAGCTTCATGAAACTGTCGTTAAGCACCTCGATAGCATCATCCCTGTTGGGATTATAGCGAATACACACGGACATGGCAAAGGCATAGAATTTCCTGTAAAGCAATTCCTGAAACCGGATTTTGCCTCTTTTGCAACCCTTGATTATCTCCTGATCTGTGTAATCGCTATGGTTCAAAATTTATACGCTTTTCTTTGGTATGTCTTCCGATAATGATTCAAAAGTACAACCAAATAGCTATTGCACCCTGAGCTGAATCGTTTTTATTTCATCATAATAACTGTTCTCAAAGGTATAAAATCCGGGTGCAGGAAATGTCAGGTTAAACTCGGTGCTGTCCTGCTGAATTTCCTGCATGCACAAAACATCCGTATCACTTAGCAGGACAACAGACACAACCATTTTGGCGCGGAAGATTTTTATTCTTTTAGTCATTATCAAGAACTTACTTGCTTGGTATTAATTAAGTGTAAGAGTAATTGAATTATTGGGATAATTGGTTGGTATTTTCCACCACAATATGGCTCAGGAGTGTAATCTTTTCCAGATCAGAGTAATCATATTGATACAGTCCGTCCTGCCCTATTAGCAAAAGAATACTCCCCAGAGGAATAACATCGTAAGTGTCGATATTTTCAAAATGTGCTATCATATTGGATTGTATGGCCAATGGATTGGACGCATCATAGATTTTTAACCCATCGGCACCATCACAAATAAAGAGTGTGCCATGGTCGATACCCAGCCCGTGAGGATTGAACATGGGATAAGACTTAAGCAGTTGAGGGTCATGAATATCAGAAATATCAACTACATCCAGTTGGTTAGTGGTATTCATGCAGGTATTACCGGAGCGCAGCGTAACATAAGCATAACCGTCCTGTACCACCACCGGGTCACAGGCATTCATATGGTTGATATCAGAAACAAAAACCGGTTGGGCAGGATTTTCCAGGCTGAAAATCATCATTCCGGAAGTGGTTCCCACGAAAAGGTTTTCGTCATATCTAAACAGCGTTTCCATTTCGCGCCAGGTGCTGATGCTGTCTGTGGGTTGCATTTGAGAAGGAGCAGAAACATCAATAGTTTTCAAAACAAAAGGCTGTGCAACCGAATAGAGATAGTTTTCGTTGAGCATGAACCGCGCCATCGAACCAGCAACACCGGCTCCCGATTCACCGGTGGCAGAGGCCATATCCATGCTGTTTCTCCAGCCCCACCAGCCACCTCCGGGATACGTGGCTTTCAACCTGGTTTTTGTCCACCCTACAATCACACCTTTGCTATGGTCTATTTCCTGCCAGGCATAAGGTAGGTTCTCTTCTATGGGAAAAGGCAAAACATCGGGAAACGCATTTTCCATACGTCCCACTTCAACAGGATGCATGATATCACTGATATCAATAGCAATCAAATCGATATAGCTGTCAGCAAATAAGGTATTGCCCCTGATGGCCATATCTACATTGCCCATGATTTCGTAAAACGCTATTTTTTGGGGTGAGGAAGGATTCGCATTGTTAATTACATGAATACCTTCATTGGGTTCATTTACAAAAATGTAATCGTCCTTGAAATAGATTTTTCCCGCCTGCTTGATTCCTTTTGCCGGCATAGCTTTGGGTGCCTGGCGAAATTCGTCAAAATCCATATAAACGGGTGAAAGAGCATCGTAGTAATACTCCTCTTCTTCTTTATTGCATGCTGATGCTACTACCAAAAGGACTGCAATCACTATAAAAAATGCCGGTGTTTTTGTTTTCATAAGTAAATCGTTTTATGGTTGGGAATACATTCCCAATACGGAATTTTTTATGTAAATGCTGCAATGAAAAGATATTTTTTTCAAAATATTTTTTTTGTGCTTCAACCTGCCCTCAAACAATCCATACCCAATAACGTTTAGAGAAACAAAAAAAAACAATCCCCTGATGTTAATCAACCGGAAAAGAAATCTTACCCTGCCAACGAAAATAAAATTTGAACCCAACCAAATATGAAGCGATTATTCCATTCTACCGTAAGTTCCTTTCAAATAAACCTTTCACTTCTCATTCTCCGCCTGGGCATTGGCACCTTAATGCTCACCCATGGCTGGCCCAAAGTGTTACGACTTACAGGTAGCGAGGAAATTGTCTTTCCCGACCCCCTGGGGATGGGTCCGGTAACTTCCCTGGTAATGGCAATTCTGGCAGAAGTAGGGAGTTCATTGCTGATTATACTGGGTCTGGCGACCCGCCTGGCTGCTTTCTCTCTCCTGTTTACCATGCTTGTGGCTGTTTTCATTGTGCATGCCGGAGATCCTTTTGCCAGGATGGAGATGGGTCTTTTGTACCTGCTTGTTTATGTAGTCCTATTTGTAACAGGCAGTGGCAAATATGGCCTGGATCGCTTTGTCAGGTAAAATCACCAATACACCTAACCCTTACCCGCTTCAAACGTACATTTTAAACTTACGTTATGTTAAAATGCAAAAAATACATTATTCAGTAAGCTAATTATTCTTACTTTGGTTGATTGTTTAAGGAGTTCAAACTAAACCAAGCAAGCTATGATGAAGGAAAAACTTGTGGATCTGATACAGGACAGTATTAGAAAAAACTGGGATAGCAAAGCCATGACCAACTATGGTGGAGACAGTATCACTTTCTCCGGTATGGCTGAAAAAATACTTTACCTCCATACACAATTTGAGGAAGCAAAAGTCAAACCCGGGGATAAAATTGCCCTGGTGGGCAAAAACTCTATCAACTGGACCGTGGTTTACCTGGCATCAGTCACTTACGGGGCGATAGTGGTTCCCATTCTGCCTGACTTCAAACCCTCAGACATTCATCATATTGTCAATCATTCGGACTCTATTCTGTTGTATACTGCAGAAAATATTTTCGAAAATCTGGAAAGCAACCAGATGGAAAATGTACGGTTTACTTTTTCGCTGAATAATTTTTCGCTGCTACACACGAATAATCCCCAGAAAGCAGAAGCCTTCAGGGAATCTGTAACCTCCGGGTTTCAGAAAAAGTTAGAGAAATTAAAACATGCTGCTGATTTTCAACTCCCTGCCATAGGCAATGACTCACTGGCTGTTTTCAGTTATACTTCAGGAACCACTGGATTCACCAAGGGGGTAATGATTACTCACAACAACCTGGTAGCCAATCTTATTTATGCCAATAACAATATGCCGCTCAAGTCAGGTGACGATATCGTATCGTTCCTGCCCCTGGCCCATGCCTATGGCTGTGCTTTCGAATTTTTATGGCCTTTTACCATCGGGGCTCACATTACTTTCTTAACCAAAACCCCCTCGCCCCAAATCATCCTGAAGGCGTTCAAGGAAATAAGGCCAAGGCTGATTCTTGCTGTTCCGCTTATCATGGAGAAAATTTACAAAAAACAGATTCTGCCGGCCCTGCAAAAATCATCTATCCAACTCATGCTCAAACTTCCCCTCCTGAGCAGGGTTATCGAAAGCAAAATCAGAAAAAAACTTACGGATTCGTTTGGTGGTAATTTTCATGAAATCGTCATTGGAGGTGCCCCCCTGAGCAGCGAGGTGGAAGATTTCCTGCACCGCATCAAATTTCCGTTTTCCATCGGCTACGGAATGACCGAATGCGCCCCCCTTATCAGCTATGCCAACTGGGACAAAACAAAATTGCGCTCAGCAGGAAAACCTGTTGACACCCTGGAAATTAAAATCGATTCGCCGGACCCTTACAATGAAGCAGGCGAGATTCTATTAAAGGGGGAGAATGTTATGAAAGGATACTACAAAAATCCAGAGGCCACCAAGGCTACTCTCCAACCCGACGGTTGGATGCGTACCGGTGACCTGGGTCTCATTGACAAAGACAACTTTGTGTACATCAAAGGTCGGAGCAAAAGCATGATACTTGGCCCTTCAGGTCAAAACATTTACCCTGAAGAAATCGAAGCCAGATACAACAACCTGCCTTTTGTACAGGAATCGTTGGTCACAGAAAATAACAACAAAATGACCATTCTTATTTATCCGGATTATGAAGCTGCCGACAAAAAGGGGCTCAATGATGAAGATTTAAAAAGAGTTTTTGAAGAACACCGCAAGTTTTTGAATGAAAACATGCCAGCCTATATGGGAGTTTCTGCTGTGCGGATCTTTTCGGAAGAATTTGAAAAAACACCCAAGAAAAGTATCAAACGTTACCTTTACAACAACGTGTAAAAAAAAAAATAATCTCACCCCAAACCGGCTATCAGTAATTTAGCCGGTTTTTTTTCTCTTGTTGCAAAGAATTGACTTCGCCTCTTTTTCACTAATCCAGGGTATTTTATTTTGAAATCAGCCAAAATAGTTTTACTTTCATCTGTTCATAATATGATTAAAATGGCCAGATGGAACATCCGGAATTTCATTTTTACATTGTTAATGTCAATTGGTTTTCCATATAATCATTCTCGTAAGTATTTGAGTCTTGATCCCGGATGTTTCAGGTAAATTTTCCGACAAAAGATATGTTAACAAGCAGCAATAGCTCCAACAAACTGTTAATCATACTCATAAATGCATCTGTAGGTGTCTTCAGGCAATACCAGATTTCCTTCTGGTCACAGCTTGTTTTAGGCTCTTTATACTCTTTCGGAGTGTTTGACTCTAAAATAGCAGGATTTATTCTGGGGTTCGTTATGCCGGTACTTTGGGTTATCCTCACCTACCGATATGTCCTTCTTAAAGCCCGGCAAAACAGGCGTCTCCCCTTTCCTGCATGGATGCAAAAAAATCCGGGCAACACACTTGTCATTGTCATTGACACACTTTTTCTGGCCCTGATATGGACAATGATACTGACAGGATTGTACGATGCCACGTGGGTGAAAGTGCTGTTTACCATTGTGTTTCCCATCCTCACTCTTTCCATGTTGAGAAACCTGGTCATCTATCCGTTCTCAGAAAAGGAAGATGAGAATCCCGATGAAAATTAGAATTTGCAATAAGTGCTTTCAGCGTTCTTTCTGGCAAAAAAAGATGTATTGATTAATATATTTATTTATTAGCGTTTTATATGGACCTGTTTTTTGCAACGCATCCTGGAGCCTTCCAAAAATGTCCGCCAATCTTTTTTATATAAATCTTTCACCAATTTTTACGAATTTTGGAGACTAAATGCCCGATAATCCCATTTTACAAATCTAAACACACATCCTCATGGAAATCGAAAAAATCTTTAACCGCTTTTGGATACCCTATTCCACTCAGAACCCCAACGCCAAAAGAATTCATGACCTTTTCACGGCACAAGGAGAAACAGTTGTTCATGACCATATTGCGCTGCGTACCTTTAATGACCCCAGGGTGAATATTGACGTTATTGCAAAAGTTTTTACCGACAACGGATATGAAGCGCGCGGCACTTACGATTTTAAAGCCAAAAAAGTTTTCGGAAGGCACTTTGAACATAAAACGAACCCCAATGCTCCCAAAGCCTTCATCAGCGAACTACTCCTGGAACAATTCAGCGATTACCTTCAATCTACCATTTATGAACATCTCGATAGCGTGGAAGAAGAGTTGTACCTGGATCCTGACCTGGTTTACAAGGGAAGTATCTGGGGAAAAATTCCTTTTGATACCTATAACAAACTCCGGGAGGAATCAGAATACGCTGCATGGCTGTTGGTTTATGGCTATCGTGCCAATCATTTTGCCATCAAGGTCAACGAATTAAAGAATTTCAAATCTCTGCAAGAGGTTAATGCCTTCGTAAAAAGCAACGGATATATCATGAATACTGCTGCCGGAGAAATATACGGCACTCCGGAAGAGTTACTGGAGCAATCGGCCACCAAAGCAGAAATACTCCCCTTCCAGTTCAGTGACGGAACAAGAGAAATTCCTTCCTGTTTTTACGAATTTACTCGCAGATACGAAGATGAAAACGGACAACAATATTCAGGATTCATTGCTGCCAATGCCGATAAGATTTTTGAAAGCACCAATTATTACAAAAAAGAAGCCGACATGATGTAACAAACCATTATAAACAAAGGGGCTGAAATCTTCAGCCCCGTTTTTCTTTTTTTATTTCAGTGCATAAAACCCAACATGGATTGCATTTCTCACCCAAATACTTATTGTTTCTCAACGTTACGCTTTACAATACCATGAATAAACCCCACGAAAACCCTGCCATCGAATCACTCAGCCAAAAAATTAAAGGAGATGTTTATACAGATATCAAAACCCGTTTGCTTTATGCAACAGATGCATCGGTGTACAGGGAAGTTCCGTTAGCAGTGTGTAGACCCCGCGATGAAAAGGACATCAAAGAACTGATTCTTTTTGCCGGTGCCAATAATATTCCATTGGTTCCGCGTGCAGCAGGTACATCGCTGGCAGGCCAGGTGGTAGGTCATGGCATGATAGTGGATTTTTCCAAATACATGACCCAAATTCTTGAATTCAACAAAGAAGAGAAATGGGTCAAAGTACAGCCGGGAGTGATTCTTGACGAGCTTAATGCTTTCCTGAAACCGCATGGTTTGTTTTTCGGTCCCGAAACTTCCACCTCCAACCGCTGCATGATCGGGGGGATGGTAGCCAACAATTCCTGTGGCGCTCACTCGCTGGTATATGGAAGCACCCGCGATCATACCCTGGAACTGAAAGCTCTGTTGAGTGACGGAAGTGAAGCAGTATTCGGCCCCTTATCCCAGGAAGATTTCCGGAAAAAGTGTATTGGCAACAATCTGGAAAGCCGGATATATCAAAAAATCTTTAATCTTCTTTCGGAGAAAAGCATCCAGGATGAAATAACCCTTCAATACCCCGAGCCCGCTATAAACCGCCGCAACACAGGATATGCCCTCGACCTGTTGCTGGAGAGCAATATTTTTGGCAAAGAAAAGCAGGACTTTAACTTTTGCAAATTGATGGCTGGCAGCGAAGGTAGCCTGGCTGTTTTTACAGAGATAAAACTTAACCTGGTTCCCCTTCCTCCCGCCCATACTGCATTGGTATGCGTGCATGTAAACTCCATTGAGGAGGCTTTGCAGGCCAACCTGGTTGCTTTAAGCCATGGCCCGGTAGCTGTAGAGCTTATTGACAGGATCGTCTTGGATTGTACAAAAACCAACATCACCCAGGCTCAAAACCGTTTCTTCCTGAAAGATGATCCTGACGCTATCCTGGTAGTTGAATTTGCCGAGCACCAACCCGGTGAGATAGACCGCAAGGCCGCTGCCATGACAGAAGAAATGCAACAAAAAGGGATGGGATTCCATTATCCGGTTCTGAAAGGAAAAGATATTGGCCGGGTGTGGGCCTTACGCAAAGCAGGGCTGGGTTTGCTGAGCAATGTTCCGGGCGATGCCAAGCCAGTAGCGGTGATTGAAGATACAGCCATTCATGTGGAGAAGCTTCCCGACTTTGTGGCAGAACTGAAAGTAGTACTGGAAGAGATGAACATCCAATGTGTGTATTACGCACACATAGGAACCGGTGAGATTCACCTGCGTCCCGTGCTTAACCTGAAAAACAAAACCGATGTAGAACGATTTCACAAGATAGCCCTGCATACTGCCCACCTGGTAAAAAAATACAAAGGCTCACTCAGTGGTGAGCATGGCGATGGCCGGTTGCGCGGAGAATTTATCTCCCTGATGTTGGGAGAGACCCTTTACGAAGTATTAAAAGAGGTGAAACAGACCTGGGATCCACAAAACATATTTAATCCGGAGAAAATCGTCGATACCCCGTCAATGAAAACCTCTTTGCGCTACGAGCCCGGCAAACTGTATCCTGAGATAGCCACCTTGTTCAGGTATCCGGAGGCAGGAAATTTTTTAAGGGCGGTTGAAAAATGCAATGGATCCGGAGACTGCAGAAAGCTGCATACCCAAAAAGGAGTAATGTGCCCCTCCTATCATGCCACTACCAATGAACAAGATACCACACGGGCCAGGGCCAACATTCTCAGGGAACTCGTTTCGGAATCCCGCGAAAAAAATCCCTTCAACCACAGGGAAATCATGGAAGTACTCGACCTTTGCCTTTCCTGCAAGGGTTGTAAATCGGAATGCCCGTCCAATGTAGACATGGGTAAATACAAGGCCGAGTTTTTACAACACTGGTATGATGCCAACGGTGTTCCCTTCCGGGCATTACTTATTGCCAATTACAATACTCTAAACAAAGCTGCTTCACTGGCTCCGTGGGCCTACAACCTTTTTTCTCAATCGGCGCTTTTGTCTCCCGTGGTCAAGAGTTTCTCAGGGTTTGCACAAAAAAGAAGTCTGCCCGCACTACATAAGCAAACCTGGCGGGGCTGGGCAAAAAAGAACCTCGCAGGACTCAACAAAACAGCTTCTCCGGAGAAAAGAGTGGTATTGTTCTGCGATGAATTTACCAATTACAATGATTCACCCACCGGCATCCATGCCTGTTTGCTGCTCAACAAGCTGGGCTATTATATTGAAATGCCAGAGGTAAAAGAGAGTGGCAGGGCTTCTCTTTCAAAAGGTCTGGTCAAAAAAGCCAAAGGCTTTGCTGATTATAACATCTCTGTTTTATATGAGCCGGCAGAGAAAGGAATCCCGGTAGTGGGTATTGAACCCTCAGCCATATTAACACTCCGCGACGAATACAAAGACTTGTGCAGCGAGGAACTGGCTGATATGGCTCAGACGCTTTCCATCCACACTTATATCATAGATGAGTTTATTTGCCGGGAAATGGACCAGGATCGCATCAATCAAAAGCAATTCAGTAATCAACCCCAAAAAATTTACCTGCATGGCCATTGCCATCAGAAAGCTTTATCTTCCGTAAATCATACCGTGCGGATGCTCACTTTGCCGGAGAATTACCAGGTAAGCGAAATAGAGTGCGGATGTTGCGGCATGGCGGGGGCATTCGGCTACGAGAAAGAGCATTATGAAGTAAGCATGGCTATTGGAGAGTTGAAGCTTTTTCCTGCCGTGCGTGCAGCAGAAGCCGGGGCCTTAATCGCTGCCCCCGGAACCAGCTGTCGCCATCAGATTTGGGATGGCACAGGCAGAAAAGCGCACCATCCGGTAGATATATTATGGAATGCTCTCCGGTAATGAAGGGTCGCATCAAGCCCTTTTATACACGATAGCCACCAGGGTTTTGTCATCACCTCCCATATTCACGCTCAATCCATAAGGTTTATTGCGGGGTAGCTTTATCTGGGCAGTTTCCGCTCTCCGGGTAAGTTGTTCCCAAATGGTGACAGCCTGGTGAACACCTGTGGCCCCTGTTGGATGGCCCCAACCTATCAATCCACCTGTGGTATTAAAAGGCGTTTTCCCTTTGTGCGATGTATTTCCTTGCAGGATAAAGTCGGGTCCCTTGCCGGGAGCTGCAAAACCAATGGCTTCCACAGCCAGTATGGCTGCAATGGAAAAACAATCGTGACATTCTACTGTCGCCAAATCTTCATGGGTAATGCCAGCCATTTGAAATGCTTTTTTAACAGCCGTTTCAGTAGTATGCAACCACACCGGGTCTTTGGGTGCAAGGGTGATATCGTATACGGCCTGCCCCAGCCCTGTTATTTCCACTGCATCTTTTTTGGCAATTCCACATCTTTTGAGCCCTTCTTCCGACATAATGGCTATGGCAGATGCCCCGTCAGAGACTTTGGAGCAGTCATATACATTAAGATGGTCGACGAATGTATTGGGATCTGGCTCCGTGAAAGCGAGGCTTTCCAGGTCCTGAGTTTTGTTCTCATACTCCTGGGCGGTAGGGCACAGCCTGGCGTTTTCAATGGCATTGCGATACCATAAAGCCATGGCCTGACGGGTTTTTTCCCTGCCATATTTCCGGAAATAAGCTCCTGCTCTGTCGCTGAACATGCCAGGAAAAAAATGAGCGTGACCTTCCTTGCGCTTCTGGTACCAGCCAGCGGCAGAAAGGATGTCAGCACCATAAACTGCTTTTACCGAGTTCTGCACTTCCACACCTACCACCAGCACCACTTCAGCCGTATCAGAAAGAATGGTCTTGATACCGGTTGCCAGTCCCAGTCCTCCGGTAGCGCAGGCACCTTCAACCCGCACGCAGGGTTTGTCGCTCAGTCCCTGGTCAATGTACGGAAAAAAAGCGGCAAGGTTTGCCTGCTTGTTGTAGCGTGCGGCAATAAAGTTGGCCATCACACATTCATCAACATGAGCTGCTCCCCCAATCTGCTTCAACACATGCTGGCCTGCTTCCCTGATATAATCTTCCAGCGAAGGACGGGGTGTTTTGGGGTGAAAGCTGCTACGGCCTGTTCCCATAGATACGGTGTTATAACCCGCCGTCATGTATATCTTTCGTCTTAATTGCATAGCATAATAGTTTTTTGTTGGAGAAAAAGTCTGAAACTGCAATCCTAGAAATAAGAACTGACAGGCCCGTAGGCGTTTTGAAAACCATGAATCACCACCGCGTTGACATCATCAAATCGGAATGCCACTTTGTTTTTCACCAGCCCCATGGCTATATCTCTGTACTTCTGAAGATAATCTCTGGCCATAACTGCACCCGGATTTGATTTTCCCTTGAGCTCATCAAAATATACACTTAACAAACTTCCTTTGTGAGGATGGCGGATTATTTCTTTCCAGGGCTTCCAGGATACAGGCAAAGCTCCAAGGTATTCATCTGAGGTTTCAGCAACTTCATTGATGTCCAGGTACCGTTTTTTACCCATATCGAACACACCGGTAATTTTTCCTTTTTTATACTGAAAAAAACCATCTTTTGGAGTGCTGTCAGGATTCTGCCCCCCATGATTTCCTGTCACGAGCATTTTGTCGATGAGGGAACTCTGAAGATTTTCTCCGCTAATATAAGAGTTCATGGCAGCCATGATAAATTGCACTCTGTCAATGCCTGTCTTATCCACAAGCTCAAAAACTCCCTGGGGGCGAAGCAAATAGTCCCGGCTCACTTTATTGACCATATAAAGAGCCTGAGAAAAACTGAACTTTGGAAGCAAATCATCAATCAGTGATTCAGCAAAAAGTATATCACGTACAAAATACCCGTTACCGATAAAACCTGCTACATCGTAGGCGGGAACCGCCATTTTACCAGTGTTTTTCACAAACTCAGCCACAAAATAAGATAGCTCCGGATTTGTCGTATCGGTTTTTATTACTTCCACCAGCTTTTGTTCCTGGGGAGGATTGTAAAAATGTAACCCCATAATGCGTCCTTCCAGCCCGGCCTGCTCGTCTAACCAATTAACCGGTATGGAAGAAGTATTGGAAAAAAACCAGGGAAGAAGTTTGCTGTTTCGGTTAATGGTAAGCATCAGGTCTACCTTCAAATCGGGACGTTCATGTACAGCTTCAAAAACTATCCGGGAGTCAAATGCCGGTTCAACGCGTGTTCCGGGCCTGATCAGTTCAACAATATTGAGCACGTATTCCCGGATGACATCTTCATTGTCTATCAGGTCTTTACGGTGTTGATATTGTTTGCGGAGAGATACAATGTTTTTTTCAGCATATTTCAGCGCCTGGCTTTTTATAAAACCCATGAGTTCGTTGAGCAACTGATTGTTCACATCCATTGCGTAAAGCACAAACTGACGTTTACTGTTTTGAGGTTTCAGTTTCTGATTGAGCATTTCTATGGCTGCCAGAAGCAATATCCCACGTCCCATTTTACCGGCTGCTCCCAAAACAGTAACATTCTCCAGTTTTTCCAAATAATTCATTGCCATATAAAATCAATTTTATGGTTAAAAATCAGTTATTCCAGTTGGGTTGTCGTTTTTCCACAAAAGCAAGCATTCCCTCATCCGCTTCCGGCCGGCCAAATAAACCGGCAAACGCTTCAGCCTCCAGTTCACTTCCAAATTCCATGGGCGTATAAGTGCTTTTCCTGGCCAGTTCTTTCACCGCTTTCACTGCATATTTACCATTGGAGGCAATTTTTCGTGCCACTTCCCAACTTTTTTCCATCAGTTGTTGGGGCTCCGTAACCATTTGGACCAGTCCAAGCCTGAGAGCTTCCTCAGCAGTAACAGGCTCGGCAGTAGTCATCATGTACATGGCATTGGAATATCCCACAAGCCTTGTAAGTCTTTGCGTGCCGGCGAATCCGGGCATAAGTCCCAGGGTCACTTCCGGCATGCCAAATTTGGCCGTGGTGGAAGCAATCCTTATATCGCACGCCATGGCAAGCTCGCACCCTCCTCCCAGGGCAAAGCCATTTACAGCAGCAATCACAGGAATGTCCATTTGCTCCAGGCGCTCAAAAGCTTGTTGTCCCTTGCGCGAGAAGTTGTAGGCTGAATCTGATTTCATGCTGGAGAGTTCCTTGATATCCGCTCCTGCAATAAAAGCCCTCCCCTCTCCTGTAATGATTAGCGCGCGGACATCTTTATTCTGAGAAAGATCTTTAACCGCCCGGTTGAAATCCGCTATCACATGCGAGTTCAGAGCATTCAATGACTTGGGTCGCGACATGGTAATCAACGCAACCTTTTCCTTTACTTCCAGTGTAAAGCCTTGATATTCCATTGTGTTTTGGTTTTTGATGATTAGTAAATTGAATAAATTTTCAGCAACTCAACGGCCGGTTTTCTTAATTCAATGCACTAAAGATAATTTAAATCAATGTACTTACAATGAGATACATTAATCTATATTTTTTAAATATTCTTAATTTTACCTCCAATGTAGTACCTTTGCACCCGTTAATAAGGATCAGATTTGCATAGTGTATGATAATGAGGAATTTTTTTCGGATCACAAGATTTCCCAGCCACGAAGTAACGATCGGAGACAGGCCTATGGGGGCAAACAACCCCATCAGGCTTCAATCAATGACCAATACTTCTACCCTGAATATAGAAGCTACCATACAACAAAGCATCAGGATTATTGAAGCAGGTGCCGATTACGTGCGCATTTCCGCACCCAATATCCGCGCTGCAGAAGCCCTCAAAGATATCAAAGCTGGTATTCGCAAAGCAGGTTTCAGCCATCCGTTGATTGCGGACATTCATTTCAATGCAGAAGTTGCCCTTACAGCTGCAAAATATGTGGAGAAGGTAAGGATAAATCCGGGCAATTATACCGGAGGGGTATCTAAACATAAAACCCGATTTTCGGATGCGGAGCTGAACCAGGCAAAAGAACAATTACTCCATCGGTTGACGCCCCTGGTTCAGACATGCAAGGAACATGGAACTGCCATCCGCATCGGTACCAACCTGGGTTCACTCTCTCCCTCTATCATTGCCCGTTATGGTAACACACCCGAAGGTATGGTTCAGGCTACTTACGAATTTCTTGAAATATTTCGCGAGCTGGATTTTCATCAACTGGTCATATCTCTGAAGGCAAGCAAACCCATTGTTATGGTTCAGGCTTATGAGCGGATGGTAGAACTGATGCTTGAGAAGCAGATGTCTTATCCGCTTCACATAGGAATAACCGAGGCCGGCAAAGGCGAGAACGGCAGGATTAAGTCGGCTCTTGGCATTTGCAGCTTGCTCAACAAAGGAATTGGTGATACACTCAGGGTAAGTCTCACTGAAGCCCCGGAAAAGGAAATACCTTTTGCCGGCAAATTATCGTCTGTTTATCAAATTCCATTTACCCAACCCGTAGATCGTGAAAAAACTTATGCTCTGAGCAAATCGCGGTTCATGACTCCGGAAATACTGGTAACAGAAGACAAACTCAAAGCAATTGTAATTGCTGAAAATTCTGAAGATTCAACAACGTCAGAAACAGGCAATACTGAAAAAACTGAGAAAAAATCGCAGGAAACTGAAGTGCCTGCAGATTATTGTTTTACGCCTTTTCCGGCTGCAACAAAAACCTTGTGCGGTAAGCAATGGCTCATCGCTGCTGATGCGGCTCCAAAGATACCACAACAGGCCTTTGCGCTGCTCACGGAATTAAGCAACGGGCAAGTCCCCGAACTCCCTGCCCACAGCACCGGATTTTTTATCAGGGGTTGTTGCCACGATGAAATTCGTTTTAACAAAGCCATGTCCCACCCAAAGTTCATGGGACTCATAGCCGATATGAATTCATGCAACGAAGAGGTAAACCTGCAGGCATGGGTCGATTTTTCACAAAAACATGCCATACCATTGATCCTGAGAAAGAGTTTTCAAACGACCGACAGCGACGAGTTGATCAGCCATTTTGCTATGTTTGCAGGTAATTATTTACTAGAGAAAAAAATTCAGGGAATCTGGCTGGATGCACCGGCCATCAAGGAAAACAGCACGGGAATTGCCTTTGGATTTTTACAGTCTGCAGGATTGAGAATCACGCAAACAGAGTTTATTTCCTGCCCTACCTGCGCCCGAACCTCTTTTGATCTGGAAGCGGTGCTGACGCAGGTTCAAAGAGTTTCCAAAGGCTGGCCGGGGTTAAAAATTGCGGTGATGGGTTGCGTGGTGAACGGACCCGGCGAAATGGCAGATGCTGATTTTGGATTTGTGGGAACGGGAACAGGCAAACTGCATCTTTATAAAGGACAGAATATAGCAAGAAAAAATATTGAAATAAAAGATGCCTCTGATGCTTTGCTGCAAATATTGCAAGAGTCAGGTTATAAACCTTTAACAGACTGATTCTTATCATTTCTTTCCTGCTCAACCACTCCAAAAACCGTCTTAATGATAAAGAAAAGCATTCATTATCTTACCTTTTTATTCTTCCTTCTTTTTGTGGGATTTATAGCCCTCATACCTTTCAGAATTTTGTATCTGCTGGCAGATGGTGTAGCATGGCTGTTGAGAAGAGTATTTAAATACAGACTGGCGGTAGTGAAAAAAAATCTTTCCCGCACCAACCTTTCCCTTACTCCTGAAGAAGAGAAGAACGCCATAAGGGAAATATACCGCAACCTGGCAGATGTATTGCTGGAAGGAGTTAAAAGCTTCAGCATGAGCAGGGAAAGCATCATCAAACGCCACAAAGTACTCAATCCTGAACTGGTAAACCCTTTCCATGCCCGCGGACAAAGCCTTATACTGGTCACCGGGCATATTGGGAACTGGGAATGGGGAAGTTTATCTGCCGGAATTCAGACTCCTTATCAGATTCTGGGTTTTTACAAGCCCGTTAAGAATCGGTATATAGACCGTTTTTTGCGATACAGCAGGTCTAAATTTGGCACCTTACTGGCTCCCATCAAGCAAACCAGCCTGAGTTTTGAAAGGCAAAAAGAAACGCCCACTGTCTTTCTGATGGCTGCCGACCAAAACCCATCAAAAGTCTCACAAGCCATCTGGCAACCTTTTCTGGGAAGAGATACAGCCTTTTTGCATGGCCCTGAAAAACATGCCACCAAAAACAATTACCCGGTTATTTTTGCGGAGATACACAGGATAAAAAGAGGCATGTATGAGCTAACCCTTTCTGTACTGACAGAAAACCCCAAAGAAAACGCCCCCGGTGAAATCACTGCCCTGTATGCCGGTAAACTGGAAAAATATATCAGGAAAAATCCAGCCAGCTGGCTCTGGACTCACAAACGCTGGAAGCACACCCCCCCGGAAAAAACCATGAAACCTTAACGCTCCTTTCCATATAATTTATCCACCAGGTCCCTGTAATGGCGTTCGATGGAATTTCTTTTGAGTTTTAGTGTGCTGGTCATGGTGCCGGCCTCAATAGAAAAAGGTTGCGGCAGTAAGGCTATTTTTACTACCCGCTCATATGGAGTTATGTGTTGCTGCAATGCATCGAAGCGGCTTTGCACCAGCTGCGTTATTTTTTCATTTTGAACCAAATCCCTGTAATCAGTGAAAGGGATGCTGTGTGTTTTTGCCAAAAGAATAAGTTTGTCTTTTTCAGGCACTACCAGGGCACTTACATATTGACGGTTATCTCCCACCACGATAATCTGTTCCACCAACTCATCCTGCGAGAGAAGCATTTCCAGTTTTTGTGGCGAAACATATTTTCCCACCGAGGTTTTCATCAGATCCTTGATTCGGTCAACCATGATGAGGTTGTTCTGCTCATCCAGGTATCCTTCATCTCCGGAGTGAAACCAACCGTCCCGGAGCACTTCGGCTGTTTCCTTTTCCTTCTTGTAATACCCATAAAAAACAGTTCGTCCTTTCACTAATATTTCGCTGTTTTCACCAATTCTCACCTCTATTCCGGGCATTACGGTACCACAAGTACCAAAAAAATATTTGTCATCCCGGAAACAGGAAACCGTGGCGGTGGTTTCGGTAGCTCCGTATCCGTAATTGACAAATAAACCAACACCATGAAAGAATTTCAGTGTGGAGGTATTGATGGCAGCTCCGGCACAAGGAAGAAACCTGATATTTCCTCCAAAAACTGATCGAACCTTTTTTAAAACCAACCAATTGGCCCATCGGTTTTTAATGGCCAGTCCTGAGGGCAAGCTTCTGTTCCGGCATCGGTACTCGATGGCTTTCATCCCTTGCCTGACCGACCAATTAAATATTTTCTGTTTAAGGGAAGGCCATTTGCGCATTTCGGAATGGATTCCTTCATAGGTCTTGTCGAAAAAGCGCGGTACAGTGCACATAACTGTCGGTTTCACGCGCGAAAGAGTATTGATAACCTCTTTGGGATTCTCCAGAAAAACATTTATTGCTCCTTTATACAACAGGTAATGACTCCACATACGTTCAAAAACATGACTCAATGGAAGAAAGCAAAGAGAAACATCAGTGCTTCTTAAATCAAGCCTTTCATCATGGATACGAAAACAATACATAAAATTATCCTGCCTGAGCATTACCCCTTTAGGCTCTCCGGTAGTGCCCGAGGTATAAATAACGGTAGCCAAATCTGAAGCATCATAAACATTTCCCGGGTCTTGCAGTTTCACCCTCACACCCCGGGTAGATCCGAGCTTTATAAAGTCATCAAATCCCATAACACGGGAATCGTCGGATGTTGTTTGTTCAAAAGAAACAAGCTTTTCGAGAGAAGTAGGTTCATCCAACAAGGAAAGTGCTGAAAGCAACTGCTCGTCATTGCCAACAAACATTACTTTCATTCCCGTCTCCTTGACGATATAACGCAACTGATCCAAAGAAGAGGTTGCATAAAAGGGAACCACTACTCCTCCCCTTGCCATAACGGCCAGATCTGCCATGAGCCATTGCGGTTTGTTCTGGCTAAAAATTCCTACCATTTCATCTTTTTCCACACCCAAAACATGAAGAGAGGACAAGAAAGCTTCCACTTTTTCATTCAACTGAAGCCAATTGAGCGATTGATAATTGCCTTCAGCATCAAGAAAGCGAAAAACTTCTTTGGTCCTGTATTTATTTACACGGCTCAGAAAGAGAGGGATGATGTGTGATTCCATACTTTAAAATTCAAAAAAACTTAACTCAATTAATTCTTAATCAAATGTATAAGTTTTTTTCTGAATAAAAGTCATGCAAAAAAATAAAAGTGAAGAGAATCGTATAGCTTTATGCAGTGGTTAGGCCTGCAAAGAAGTTGATGCTGAAAACGCGGGACTTCACCACATAGCTGTTTATATCAGAAGGATATACTTATCCAGGTTGCTGCTTTGCTGATAATCAACCATCAACTTTTACCCTGTTGAGACAACACCATTCAGGCATAAAGGATTGAACAGAGATAGCACGCATCATGAGTAAACTGTCAGAGTGATTTTGCGACCTCCCCCGTGGTTGCGGAATTCGCAAAGAAAAATTCCCTGCCAGGTGCCTAATTTCAGCCTGCCATTGGCTATGGGGATGGTAAGTGAAACTCCTGTAAGGGCAGATTTTACATGGGCTGGCATATCATCAGGACCTTCTGTAGTATGCTTCAGGTAAGGAAGGTTTTCGGGCACCAATTCATTGAAAATGCTCTCCATATCATCCCTCACCGAAGGATCTGCATTCTCGTTGATCATCAGACCGGCAGAGGTATGATGAACAAAAACATTCAATAATCCGGCATCGGGTAATTCGGGCAATGCATCCACCACCTGCCTGGTGATAATATGGTAGCCTCTTGAAAAAGAAGGCAACTGTATTTCTTTCTGAATAATCATACTGCTACATTTAAAACATTAAAAATAAGAAACCTGGATTATTTCATCAACCACTGAAACCAGGTACTCTGGTCAATCAACGGAATATTGTTTTGCCGACACACCCTCATGGTGTGACCGGTACCGCCGTTTTCCGGACTGTGCAAATCGTCATAGAATATTCCAAAGGTAGCGGGTTTTACATCCAAAGTGCCGATAACTTTTACCGTATCACGGATGATGTAGGCAGCCTTAATGGAATAGGCGTTTCGGTTTCCTCCTACATACTGTTCAATCAACCACTCTGTCTTTTTATTCCCTTTAGACTGGTAAACCACCTCAGTTTCAGCAGCCAAATCGATTTCATCCAGGGCCACAGTTTCGTAAGCCAGATTGGTTCTGCGGCGATGTCCGCTGTAAGGAGTGATCACCTGCAACCTGCGATAATCAATGCCTGCTACTCCCTTGCTGAAGAACTGATCAGAACCATCAGCATTGCCACTACGAAAAAGCATGTGCCTGGATTTGAAAGCAAGCAAATTGCCAAGTATCACCAGCTTTTCCTGGTCCTCTTCCCGTACTTTTCGTTTGCCTTCCAGCAAAACAATGGAGCCAGGCTTGTCATATTGTTGAAGAAATTCTTCAAGTGTCATAATAATGGTTTTGGTTGGAAAGAAATAATCGCCGGATTTCAACTTCTAAATTACAAAAAACATCGGGATCTTTTCTCACAAAAGGTATGGAGTCTGAACTGAAAACTACTACTCCACCCTTAGTGAGCTGTATCCCTGCCCTCCCTTTTCAAGCTTAACCTGCGTAGTGATGCGTTCCTGCATGGCTTCCACATGAGATATAACACCAATGGTTTTGCTGGTTTCGTTCTGAAGTTTCTCCAGCGTATCCATGGTTTGATCAAGGGTAAGTTTGTCAAGTGAGCCAAAGCCCTCATCAATGAAAAGACTTTTGATTTCCACTTTGTGAGCTGCCAAATCTGACAAAGCCAGTGCCAGCGAAAGGCTTACCAGAAAACTTTCCCCGCCCGACAAGGATTTTACAGAACGACGCAAATTTCCCATGTGCGTGTCAATTACCACAAGGCTGTCATCTTCCTCCTCCTGAGGAATGGCCAGCAGGTAGCGTTCATTGAGCATTTTCAGTCTTCTGCTGGCTCCCAGCACCAGTTGCTCTAAAGTCAACTCCTGTGCAAAAGTGCTGAATCGCTTCCCTTCAGCATCACCGATGTATTTATTGAGCAGCACCCATTTCTCATTTTGCTTTTTCTGCAGAGCAATTTGGGTTTGCAACCCTTCGAGTTCCTGCAGGGTTTTATCCTGAAAATTCTTCTTCCCTACCAACCCGTCTCTTTCTTCAGCCATGCTCCTCTGCTGCTCTTCGGCAATTTTTCGTTTTTCAGCCAGCTCCGCGGCGGTTTCTTTTACATCCTTCTGCAGAAACACATCCCTGTTTTCGCGATGGACCTTCAGTGCTGAAAGCATACGTTCTATTTCCTTGCTAAACTCCTCTTTTTGTACCTGAAGCGCTTTATATGTCTCATCTTTAAGCAAGTCATTCATAGCCTGCAACGGGGAGGAGTACGCCGGCAAGTTCCGAAGAAGTTGCTGGTGAAGAGCCGTATGAACGTCCCGGTTTTCCCGGAATCGATTTTCCAGGGATTCTTTTTGTTCTGCATATTTCCTCATTCGGGTGCTATTTCCGGTAATCCTTTCCTGAAACTTGCGGGTAACAGCCAGTATGTCGCTGCCGCTGAAAATACTTTTCAGCTCATCGTTGATCTTAACGGCAGATTCATAATATTCATTCCATTGCTGCACTTTCGCAGCCAGTGATTCCAGCCGGTTTTCTTTTTCCGAAAGCAAGGCATACTGCTCTACCCGGGCCACCCGTTCTTTCACCTGTTGAAGAGTGGTTTCGGGTTGGTTCTGGCGGTACGCTGCAGGCAATCCATTCAGAATGGCATCAGCTTTGTCCTGATCTTTTTTTACTTCCTCTTTCAAATCATCCCATTCACGGGTTGTTTTTTCAAGCTGCCCGGCTTTATGCGTCAGGTTGGCTTCCAGTGAATTGATCGCTTTCTTCAGGGCTTCGTTGGCATGATAGGCTTCCTTGATTTTGCTTTCCAGCAAATCATCAGTAGCAGGAGCTTCTTCACTGTAAGGATGTTGCGTAGCTCCACACAAGGGGCATGGATGGCCATCCTGCAATTTCTGCCGGTGATGTTCCAGGCTGGCAGACAAGTCGCGGATTTTCTTGTCTTTCTCCAAACCTTTGAAAATCAATTCCTGCTGTTTTTGTTGTGCCTTGGTTTTTTCTAATAAAGCCGGGAGAGGTTCAATTTCCCGGGTAAGCTGTTCTTGCTCCTTACCCAGTTTCTGTAGCCTGTTTTTCTGGCTCTCCAGTATTGTCGCTACTGAGATAAGGGAACCCAGTTTTTCTGCGTCATCCTTTAAATCACACAGTGTTTCTGTGGGGTTTTCAAGGGTTTGTGAATCCAGGATTTCCATCAGGCGACTCAACTCCTGTTTCTGGACATCCCTGATCTTTGCAAGCTCTGTAGCGGCTTTGGCAGGATGGGAATTGCTCAGGGGAACGGCCAGTGCTTTAGCATCAGAAGTGACCGACAAACCCGCATTTTTACTCAGGGAAGCAGCTTCACTGAGCCGGCCTTTTAAATCCAGCACCCGTGCTTCGAAAACCTTCAGGGCTTCATTTACAGGGGCCTCACTTCGTGTGAGTTGCGCCACTTCTTTACGAATGGCTGCTTCTTCTGTATCACACTCCTGCAACCGGGTTTGCAAATCCTGCAACTCCCTTTCTTCTCTTTCCAACGTTTTGGCCTGCTGGCTCCACTCCCACAGCTGCTTCTGGTAGGGAAGCAACTTTTCGTGTTGTTCCATTGGCTGTCCGTATTCACTGAGAAAATCTCTCAGGTTCTCCTCCAATTCCGCCAGTTTCAGTTCATGATCTGCAACCGTGCGGTTAAGTGTAGCAATTTCGAGTTTGATTTTTTCCTGTCCCTTCACAGTTTCAATCCGGGCCGTAAGCTCACGCAACTGATTGTCAGTCCATGCTATTGCCTCAAGGAGTGCTTTATAGGCTCCCTCATCTATCAGCTGCCCCTGGCGATGGCTTTCCTGTGCTTTCAGATGCTCCAGTTCCTGTCCGTGCAGTCTGTTTTTGTGGAATGCTGCTTTGCCTAGTTCGCGGTAGATCAAGGTGCCGGTAACTTTTTCCAGCAACCTACCTCTTTCATCTCCTTTGGCTTGGAGAAAAGCAGCGAAATCGCCCTGTGCCAGCAAAATGGCTTTTACAAACTGGTCAAAATTCAGGCCGATAAGAGCTTCATTTTTGGCGGCAACTTCTGATTTCCGGAGGGGTAACAGTTCACCTGATTCAGCAGCCAGTTCCATATGATGCTCGCGGAGATTCCCATTGCGATTGGTGGAAATGCTCCATAGCGAGATAAAAATACCCTTTTTGCAACTGTAGGTTACTTCAGCAAAAGCATCAGACATGTTTCGGGTAAGGATAAGACCTGATTTCCCGATAAATCCTTTGGTTACCGTATCGCTCACCCTGGGAATACGGCAATACAGGGCCAGGGTAATTACATCCAGGATGGTGGTTTTGCCGCTGCCTGTAGGCCCGGTAATGGCGAACAATCCTGCAGTAGAAAGCGGGGATTGTGTAAAATCAACGGAATGTTCCCCTTTCAGGGAATTGATGTTTTTGAATCTTATTTTAAGTATGTTCATCTGTATCCTTTACTTTGTAAAAATTGCCGATTACCTATTACTCTTCATGAAAAGATTGCTGAACTTCTTCCAGGACTTCCCTGAAAGCTTCCAGAAGCATATCTCGTGTTGCACCAGGAAGCTCCTCTTTGTCGAGTCTTTTCACAAAAACCTCGTGGGGCTTCATCTCTGCAATACTCTGCGAAGTGTCATAGAGAGAAGCCGTACCAAGGGGCTTGTCAGCAAAACTAATCCGGTGTTTCAGAATCACAGCATGATCGTTTGTAAACCCTTCAATAAGGGTTTCAAGTTCGAGAAGTTTGGTGGGGTCATGTTTTTCCTCCAAAGCAATGAGTTCTATAAAATCGGGAAGGGTGCCATCTCCAGGTGAATATTGATGCAGCTGCGCCCGGATATCTTCCAGGGTTCCTTCCATGCGCACCAGTTTGCGATGAATGGGAACAGGAACATTTTCATATGCAATGCCTTGGTCATTGACAACAATAAGCATTACGCGGTTTTTATTTCCAGCCTCGCTAAAAGAGAGTTGAACAGGTGAGCCGCTGTAAATGATTTTTTCACCGGGCTCCTGGGGTTTATGAAGATGCCCCAGGGCATAATAAGAAAAATAATCAGGCAAATATTGTACTTCCAATCCGGCAAGATTTCCCACCTGAATTTCGCGTTCACTTTCTGAAACCGCTCCACCTTGTACAAACAGATGCCCCATAGCAATGGCCGGAATGCCGGGAAAATGCTCTTTACAAGCCTCCGCCGTTTGCTGAAATACAGAAGCAATTCCTTGACGGATGACTTCAGTGCGTTCTTCATGGTTTTCGTTCTGCTGGTAGCGCCTCAAATCGGCATCACGAAGGAATGGTATACCGGCGATGACCGCTTCTGTTTTACCCTCTGTCGATTTAACCGGCACCAGCATTTGTTTATAATCCTCCGGTAAATTTCCGGTAACAAAAATATCGAGATGTTTCAGCAACTCGCGGGGTGCTTCCAATACGGCAGGTGAATCATGGTTTCCCCCAACAATAATGACTTTACATTTGAGAATCATCAGCTCTCGCAGCAACCCGAAATAAATGCGTCGTGATTCGCTGGAAGGATTGGCCACATCAAACACGTCGCCTGAAATCAACAGCACATCAATCTTTTCCTGACGGATGTATTCTGTCAGCCACTGAAAGAAAAGTTTTTGCTCCTGGTGAAGCTCCGCCTGGTATAAACGTTTTCCGATGTGCAAATCGGAAGTATGAAGAATTTTCAGCATAAGCGTGCCGGTATTTATAGATTGATAAAACTTGTATTTCTTTTACTGTTCATAAGGAAATTACCTCCCGAATCACTTAACAGGAAAAATACAGAAGGATTATTCCCTATGATGAGGCAAAGATAGCATACTGCAAGGTCAAAAAATGTCGCGCTGTCGACTTTTACACAAAGAAAAAATGAAAGTTAACAACCATTTACATCAGCTTATTGAATGGTTAAAGACAGAGTACTCATTGCCCAAAGGGCGTGACAGGTAATTGTTACGGTTAACTTTTTCTTGAGCTTAATCTCTATTTATCAAAATCAGAACGCAAAAAACAGACATTCTCTGTGAAAGAAATGAATATCCCTGTTTACATTTTACCTGCTTTGAAATCAATTATTATTGTTAATTTTAAATTGTTTATAATTTAAAGAATCTAGCAACCCATTAATGATTTGATTATGGAAGAATTACAGGAAAATGCGATGGAACTACTCATGTTTTACGGGCCACGGCTACTGGGAGCCATCATTGTTTTGATTGTTGGATTGCAGCTGATAAGTTGGTTCTCAAGCTGGTTCAGGAGGTTCCTTGAAAAACGTGCAGTGGATGCATCCTTGCAACCCTTTTTGCGATCCTTCATCTCTGTCCTGCTGAAAATTCTGCTGGTGATCAGCGTAATGGGGATGATTGGCATTCAGATGACCTCTTTTATTGCCATATTGGGTGCTGCAGGCCTGGCCATTGGTTTGGCTTTGTCCGGAACACTACAGAATTTTGCCGGTGGGGTTATTATCCTCATTTTCAAACCTTACAAGGTTGGAGATTTTATTGCAGCTCAAGGCCATTCTGGCACAGTAGAGGAAATTCAGATTTTCGTCACATTGCTGAAAACTCCTCAAAATGTGGTAATCATCATCCCCAATAGTGAGTTGGCTACCAATTCGCTAACCAACTATTCTGTCAAACCTATCCGCAGGGCCGACTGGACATTTGGCATTGCTTATGGCGACAGCTACGACCAGGCCAAAGAATTACTGCTGAAATTGTTGCAGGAGGATGAACGGGTACTGAAAGACCCAGAGCCCTTCATTGCCCTGGGAGAACTTGCCGATAGCAGTGTAAATATTACCGTGAGAGCCTGGACAAATTCAGACGATTACTGGGGAGTGTTTTTTGATATGAACGAAAAAGTTTACAAAGCATTTACTGAAGAAGGTATCAGCATTCCGTTTCCACAAATGGATGTTCATATTCAAAAGCAAGAATAAAATCCAAGAAAACATTCAGGCTGTACCCTGGCGAGGAGAGAACATTTACTAATACTTAAAACAATCAGGCTCTTTTCTTATGGCATATAAGATTATATGATACGTTTTAAGAATTTCCCCTTGTCAGAATACGGCTTTATCTTGTTTTTTCCCGAAAATTGGTTTACCTTTAACATATCTGATATTTCATAAATCTTTGATGATGGAAACTACAAAAACTGCGGATTCGATAGTTCGATACGGTTGGATAACCAAAGAGGAACCCCTCTCATGCATTTCTGATGAAAACCTGGGCTTGAATATTATGATCCTGGAAGCCATAGCCCCTTTTTTCAGCTATTACGCTGATGACCCCAAAGAAGAAAAACCAGATCATTTATACTGGGTTCTGGACCATTTTCATCCCTATGAAACCATTTTCAGGGCCATCGAAACCATTCGTTCAAAATGTTATCCTGCCCTGGATGCCACTCCGGGAAGCATTTCCATTGCCAATGAAAATTACCATGTAATCAGAATGCACAACCTCAGGCGTTACAATCAGATACATGCCATAGAGATCATGTTTGCTGATCTGGGGATAAAACTCAAAAAAAGCTCCCGCAAAATCAACAACCAGATGGGCATCATCCGGCTCAATAAATTTCTACACTTCACTCCTGTTGAAGTAGGTATCTACAAAGAAAATGACCGGCCTCACAGGGCTTATTTCATCATCCCCCAATATGTAAACTGGGAAGATTTTAAAAAAGTAACCGCAGAGGTAAAATATGACACCACCTTGCAGTTTTTTGATGCCGCCCGGGCTGCGTTTATGGAGAACAAAAAAATAACCGAACTGGTGCGTATATACCGGGAAAACCTCACATTGGAACAGCTCCTTGCCATCAGAGACCGGTATCTCAAGGTTTTGATGCAGCGGTATTCCTGAAAGCATTTGGCCAGTTAAATGAGATTGCATAAGTTTGTCTTCTTTTGCTCAAAGGCACAATGTAATATTCTTAACCTACTAACTACCTTACTTTGGCTGAACTGACTTTTGTGCTGGTTAACCCTGCGCGTGAAGAAAACATTGGGGCTGCTGCCCGCGCCCTGAATACCATGGGCATTTTTAATTTGACGCTGGTTGCCCCCCTGGCCAATCATCTTGGAGAAAGAGCCAGGGCCACCGCCCATGCTTCCCATGATATTCTTGAAAGAGCAAGGGTTTTTAACACACTGGCAGAGGCCATCAGCAATTTCGACCTGGTCATTGGCTCCACGGCCAAAAAGCGCAATGTTGCTGAAACCTATCATCCGGTGGAAGATTTGCCCGGACTCATAACTGCCAAAGGAGATACTATCAGCAAAGTAGCCATTGTATTCGGTGGGGAAGAATCAGGGCTGAGCAATGAGCAACTGGCTCTGTGTCATGTATTGTCAACCATTCCCATGTACAGGAAATATCCCTCTCTCAACCTGGCTCAATCCGTGATGGTGTATGCTTCTTATCTCAGCAAACTCACACTCAACTGGCAAAGAAAAACAGAACACCCACCCGTTGCATCCGAACTGCCGGTAGTCAGGGAAAAAGCAAGACAAGTGCTTGCCGATGTAGATATGCAACCTGACAATATCATCTATACCCGCATCATGGAGCGATTGATGATCATGAACAAAGACGATATCAACCTTTTCCATTCTTTCTGCAAATTTTACCTTAAAAAGTATCATGGGCGGGTGAAGTAAGAAAAAAGGGCACCCGATAGAAATACCGACGTGCCCTTCACCCTTATAAAAACAGAATTATTACACGTAACCCTGCGCCATCATAGCATCGGCGACTTTTACAAAACCACCGATATTGGCGCCTTTCACGTAGTTAACAAAATCATCTTCCTGGCCATACTTTACACAAGCCTTATGAATATTGATCATGATGTTGTGCAACCTTTCATCAACCTCTTCCCGTGTCCATGAAAGGCGCAGAGAGTTTTGACTCATTTCCAGTCCTGAGGTAGCTACCCCACCGGCATTGGCCGCTTTTCCGGGGCCATAAAGAATTTTATGTTCCAGGTAAAGCTCAACGGCCTCCGGTGTTGAAGGCATGTTAGCACCTTCACTGATACAAATACACCCATTGTCGATCAATGTTTTAGCTTCCTGGCCGTTGATCTCATTTTCGGTGGCACAAGGCAGCGCAATATCACATTTTTCAGCCCACGGGCGGCTCACCCCTTCCACGTATTTACAACCATAATTATCGGCGTATTCGCGGATTCTTCCGCGTTTCTGATTTTTCAACTCCATTACCCAGGCCAGTTTCTCACTGTCTATACCGTCCGGATCATAAATGTAACCGGTAGAGTCAGAGAGAGTAACTACTTTTCCTCCCAGCTCAATAACCTTCTCCGTAGCAAACTGGGCAACATTGCCGGAGCCACTGACGGCAACCGTTTTTCCTTTAAACCCTTCATTAATGGTAGCCAGCATTTCCTGGGCAAAATACACACAACCATAGCCGGTAGCCTCAGGCCTGATCAAACTTCCTCCATACTCCAGCCCTTTGCCGGTAAATACGCCCGTAAATTCATTGCGTATCCGTTTGTACTGGCCAAACATGAAACCAATTTCACGTCCCCCTACACCAATATCGCCGGCAGGAACATCAGTGTCGGGGCCTATATGCCGCGACAATTCGGTCATCAAACTCTGGCAAAAACGCATCACTTCATTGTCAGACTTTCCTTTGGGATCAAAATCGCTCCCTCCCTTTCCTCCTCCTATGGGAAGCGATGTGAGGCTGTTTTTAAACACTTGCTCAAAGGCCAGAAACTTTAAAATCCCCAGGTTTACGGTAGGGTGAAATCGCATACCCCCTTTGTAAGGACCAATTGCGCTGTTCATTTCAATCCGGTATCCACGGTTTATCTGAACTTCCCCCTTGTCATCTATCCAGGGAATACGAAACATTATCACCCTTTCGGGTTCAATCATCCTTTCAAATACACGGGCAGATTTGTACCTGGGATTTTCATCCAAAAATGGCAGGATACTCTCGGCCACCTCTTCCACCGCCTGATGAAATTCTGCCTCTGCAGGATTCTTGGCGATTACATAATCCATAAATTTTTTCAACTGTGCGTTCATTGTCTTGGGTTTTTAATTATAAATAATTGGAAATCCTGATACAATTTTATGGAAAAACAATAGCCCTTAGTATATTTTTCAAAAACAAATATTTTTTCCTTTTTACTTGTTTATATAAAATATTTTTTGTATGGCTGCTTTATGAATTCCACAAATCTTACCACAAAACAACCAAAAAATCAGACAATATTTTATTTTTCAGATACTTAACCCGTTTCTTTAAGCAACACAGCCGGCTTACTCCATCACCGTAAAATAATTCAAAAGTTTTTCCGGGAAAAAAGGTATCTAATCTCAGAGTTTTACTATTTTAGGACATTAAAAACCAATCCTTAGCGCCCCATGGAAGATAACAGACCTGAACCCAATCATCAAGACCCGATTTCTCAGGATACCAATCCGCAGAACCTACCCACCTTTGCCATAAGCCAGGAGGAAGTCCAGAAAATTCTTTCGGAAAAAAGGGAAAGGCTTAAAGAACTGGGAGCGATCAATAAAACCACCCGGATACTTCGTCGCGACAATCTTTCCATAAACGAAAAGCTGAGTGAAATAGCCAAAATTCTTCCCGGTGCATGGCAATACCCCGACGATGCTGTATCAAGAATTACATACGGGAATGACACTTTTGTTAGCACTGCAAGGTTCAGGGAGAGCGGCTGGCATCAGAAAAAATCCTTTGAGACCATTGACGGAAAAGAGGGATTTATCGAGATATTTTATCTGAAAGAACATCCGCAAAAGGACGAAGGTCCCTTTTTAATGGAAGAAAGAGACCTGATAAACAACCTCAGTTCGCTTATCTCTGGTTATCTCAATACTTACCTGGGCAAAGAACTTTTGCATAAAAGCAATCTTCAAAAGAAACAGGAACAACCGGAATCGGAAAGAACGCATGCAGACATGAGCCGTAAGTTGCTGCAAAAATTCCTGATCAAGCACCACTCCGACAGAGACATCTACCATGACCTGATGCCTAACAAGGTGAGGGAAATCCTGCTGGTAGCCAACCTTTACGATGCTTATATCATTGAGCAGGAAGGACGGTTTTTTGAGCAGGTGCGGGGAGAATACTATCAGTTGAACTTATCATCAGCTCCCCGTATTACGGGCGTCTCCACTCCGGAGGAAGCCCTGGAAAAACTGCAGGAAAAGCATTTTGATATGGTTATTGTGATGATGGGAGTAGACAAAAACACTCCTATTCAGCTCAGCCGCATCATTAAACAGATTTATCTCAACCTTCCGATTTTTTTGCTGCTCAACAATAACAGCGACATCGGCTTGTTTGAAGATGGCAATAAAAACATCAGTTCCATTGACAAAATTTTTGTCTGGAACGGAGATTCCAATGTTTTTCTGGCCATGGTAAAGTTTATTGAAGACCGCATGAATGTGGAGAATGACATCAACATTGGTATGGTAAGGGTAATATTGCTGGTAGAAGATTCGGCCAAATACTATTCCAGATACCTGCCCATACTTTACTCCATTGTCATTGAGCAAACCCAGCAACTCATTGAAGAGGTGGGCAACGATGAAACGCATAAATTGCTTAAAATGCGTGTAAGACCCAAAATTATCCTGGCTTCCAATTACACCGAAGCTCTCACCCTGTTTGATCAGTATCGCGAGAATCTTCTTTGCATGATATCGGATGTAAAGTTTGAAAAAAACGGGCGTCTTGATGAAAAAGCAGGACTGAGTCTTGTGAGCTATGTCAGGGATCAGATGCCCGATTTGCCTGTGGTATTGCAATCTTCTGATCTTGACAATGCACACAATGCATATCTTCTCAAATCAACCTTTATCAACAAAAACTCCGAAACTCTCAAACAGGACCTGCAAAGTTTTATCAATTACTACCTGGGATTCGGCAACTTTGTTTACCGCGACGAAGAAGGCCGCAAAGAAATTGCCGTGGCCCGGTCTATGAAAGAATTTCAGCACCATTTGAAATCCATCCCGGAAAAGTCGCTGATTTACCATGCCCGGAAAAATCATTTTTCACACTGGTTAATGGCCAGGGGGGAAATACAGATTGCCAAAAAGATCAAACCCTTAAAGGTTGAAGATTTTGAGTGCCCCGGAGCAATAAGGAAATACATGATAGATGTTATTGAAGATTGCATCCAGGAAAGACAGAGAGGGAAAGTAGTAAATTTTGAAGCCTCCCTGTTGCAGGATGAAACCAATGTGGTAAGTCTTGCTCCCGGTTCACTGGGAGGCAAAGGGAGGGGACTTGCGTTTATCAATATGCTCATCAACAGTTTTTCCTTCAAAGAGCTTGTTCCCGATATCAATATCAGGGCACCCAAAACTACCATCATCGGCGCTGAAGAATTCGAACAATTCATCCGAAGAAACAAACTTTATGATAAAATTTATGAGGAACAGGATTATCAGAAAATCAAAGAACTGTTTGTGAAAGGAGAACTGTCTTCAACACTCATTAAACGGCTGAAGATTTATCTGTCGGTTATTAGCCAGCCCCTGGCTATTCGCTCGTCAAGTTTGTTTGAAGACTCACTGATGCAACCTTTTGCCGGTATTTTCGATACTTTCCTGCTACCCAATAACCATCCTGATCCCAAAGAGCGACTCAGGCAAACCATGGATGCCATCAAACTGGTGTTTGCCTCCATCTTTTCTCCTACTGCCCAGGCCTACTTTAAGGCAGTAAACTATAAAATTGAAGAAGAAAAGATGGCAGTTATCTTACAGGAAGTGGCCGGCAATCCTTATGACAATTATTTCTATCCTCACATAAGCGGTGTGGCACAATCCTATAACTTCTATCCTTTTTCTTACATGAAACCCGACGAAGGATTTGCCGTGGCAGCCGTGGGATTAGGCAAGTATGTGGTTGAGGGAGAAAAGACCTTCCGTTTTTCACCTGTGCATCCTCAACTGGAAATTTACACCCCCAAAGATTTGTTTAAAAACTCACAGCTGCATTTCTATGCCATTGATATGGCCAGAAAAGAACTTAACTTGCAGGAAGGAGAAGATGCAGCCCTATGCAAACTGGAAATATCGGAGGCCGAAAAACATGGAACGATTAAACATTCTGCTTCAGTTTACGATTATTCCAGTGAAAGAACCATACCCGGCATTACCCAACCCGGCCCCAGAGTGATTAACTTTGCCAATATCCTCAAATATGATTATATCCCCATGGCCAAAACCATTGAAGTAATCCTTGACACGGTTTCGGAAGCCATGGGCTCTCCGGTAGAAATTGAGTTTGCCGTGGATTTAAACAGGGATAAGGAAGGAAGGGCCTCATTTTATCTGTTACAAATAAAACCGTTGATAAAAAACATCATCAACAATGAAATCCATCTGGATGTTATTGACAATGAAAGGTTGCTATTGTATTCAGAAAATGGAATGGGAAATGGAATTATTGATGATATTTACGATGTTATTTACATCGACATGGATAGTTTTGACAAACTCAAAACGGAAAAAATGCGGGATGAAATTGATTCTCTCAACCGCAAGATGGCTGCAGAAAACAGACAATACATCCTGATTGGCCCGGGGCGCTGGGGCACAAGGGATCGGTTTATCGGCATTCCGGTAGTATGGTCTCATATTTCCAATGCGAAAATTATTGTGGAGGTCAGCATGGAAGACTTCCCTCTGGATGCTTCGCTGGGCTCCCATTTCTTCCACAATGTAATCTCCATGAATGTGGGGTATTTCTCAGTGAAGCACAATGACCTGATTGACTACATCAACTGGGAAAAACTTAAGAACTGTGAAACCATCAACACTACCCGGTATTTCCGTCATGTAAGATTCAACAAACCCCTGGAAATTATTATGGATGGTAAAAACAGGGCTTCCCTGATTTATTTCAATGAGGAAGAAAAAGAACCCGATACAGAAGATGCCCCGAAAACACAAAACCAACAGGCATAGGATAGCAGACAACAAAACTCTTAACACAAAACTCCAATACGTTTTTTTTCATGGAAGACAACACAGTACATATAGATGAATCCCGGTCAAAATACAAATACAACGAGCTGTTTTCAACCGACAGGCATGAGTTCAGTGAGATTTCTTACCAGGAGTTGATGCAGGAGCGAATCATTAATGTATTGCTCATCTGTTCCAACTACGATGCTTTCATGCTGGAAGAAGATGGCAGGATCAATGAAAAGATTTTCCTGGAATACACCTCCAAGAACCTGCGGTATCCTCCCCAGTTTACCCAGGCCAGCTCATCGGAAAAAGCGTTCGATTTACTGGAAAAAAAGAAGTTTGACCTGGTGATTACCATGCTCAACGTGGGTAAAATAGATGCTTTTGAAATGGCCAAGAAGGTGAAACGTCGCTATACGGACATTCCCATCGTGGTACTCACGCATTTTTCAAGGGAAGTAACCATGAAGCTGGCCAATGAAGATTTGAGTTCCATTGACTATGTATTTTGCTGGCTGGGCAACCCCGGCTTGCTGCTGGCCATCATCAAGCTGCTGGAAGACAAGATGAACGCCGACTATGACATTGATCAGAAAGGGGTACAGGCTATTTTGCTGGTGGAAGACTCTATCCGGTATTATTCTTCTTATCTGCCTACCATTTACAAAGCGATTTTCGAACAAACCAACGAACTGATGACCGAAGGGCTTAACGAGCACCGCAAAACTTTGCGCATGCGGGCCCGCCCCAAAATTTTACTGGCAAAAACCTTTGATGATGCTGTAGAGTTATACATGAAGTACAAGGATAACCTGTTGGGGGTCATTTCTGATATTTCTTATTACAGAGGGGGAAAAAAAGACAAGGAAGCCGGCATCAAACTGGCCCGCTTAATCAGGAAAGAAGGGACGAAGATGCCCATACTCCTGCAATCATCCGATGAATGGGATTATGCCCTTATGGAAGAACTGGGAGTAAACTTCATCAATAAGTACTCGCAAACATTGCTGGTTGAGCTCAAAAATTACATCAAGGAGAATTATGGATTTGGTGATTTTGTATTCAGGGATCCGGAAAGAGATGTGGAGATCGACCGGGCAAATAACCTGCATTCGTTACAGGTAAAAATCTCACGCATCGATGCCCAATCTCTGATCTATCATGTCTCCAATAATCATTTTTCCCGATGGCTCAAGGCGCGCGCTTTGTTTTCCATTGCCAATGTGTTTGCCCAAAAGAGCATGGATGATTTCAACAATATTGAAGAAATCCGCAGCTACCTGATAGACACCATTGCCAACTACCGCAAAACCAAAGGGCGAGGCATTATTGCCAGCCATATAGACGAATATGCTATTTTCACCCGCCTGGGCGACGGGCAGCTGGGAGGGAAAGCCCGGGGGCTGGCCTTTATTGATTCCTTCATCAACAAGTACAAGCTGATGTTTTACTGGGAGGATGCCATGATAACCATTCCCAGAACGGTGGTACTTACCACCGATCTCTTTGATGAGTTTATGGAAGACAACAACCTGTATGATTTTGCCCTTTCCAATGTGTCTGATGAGGAGATCATTGGCAGATTCAGCAATGCCAGCACCCCTTCCCGCATGCGCAAATACGTATCCGAAATTTGCGAAGCCATCAAATCTCCTCTGGCCGTTCGTTCTTCCAGCCTGCTCGAAGACAGTCATTACCAACCCTTTGCCGGAGTCTATTCTACATTCATGATTCCCAACAACCATCACGATGACAGAATAAGATCCTTCCAGTTGGAACAGGCCATTAAAAGTGTATATGCCTCGGTATTCTACAAAGAAAGCAAAGCTTACATTGCAGCCACTTCCAATGTTATCGACGAGGAAAAAATGGCAGTGGTCATACAGGAAATTTCAGGCAGAAGTTATGGCAATCGATTTTATCCGGCCATTTCGGGGGTAGCCCGATCCATTAATTTTTATCCCATTGAGCCTGAAAAATACGAAGATGGCATCGCCAATATTGCTTTCGGGCTTGGAAAAACCATCGTGGAAGGGGGCGTATCCATGAGATTTTGCCCTAAATATCCACAAAAGGTATTACAGCTTTCGGTGCCCGAACTTGCCTTAACTGGCAGCCAGAAAGAATTTTACGCCCTGGATCTGGATCCTGACAAATTTCACTCATCGGTAGATGAAACCATCAATCTGCTCAAACTTCGCATCAAGCATGCTGAAAATGACAAGGCGCTCAAATTTGTCGCCTCAACCTTCGACTACCAGGATCAAATTATCCGGGATGGCATTTATGAGAAAGGAAAAAAGATCATTACCTTCTCCAACATCCTAAAATACAATTCTTTCCCATTGCCGGAAATATTACAGCGTATTTTAAAGATCGGTCAGATGGAGATGAACAACCAGGTAGAAATTGAGTTTTCCGTTAACCTCGACACGCCGGAAAACCAACCGCAGATATTTCACTTTCTTCAAATCAGACCGATAGTAGAAACCCAGGAAAAAAACCAGATTGATTTAGAAGAGCACAAGGAAGAAGAAACCCTCATATACAGTGAGCAGGCTTTGGGCAACGGAATTATAGACAATGTGCAGGATGTGATTTATGTAAAACCGGATGTTTTTGACCCGGCCCATACCAAAACCATCGCTCATACCATTGACCGGTTGAATGCCGGTTTCACCCAACGCAAGGAAAACTACATCCTTATTGGCCCCGGCAGATGGGGTTCGAGCGACCCATGGCTGGGTATTCCTGTAAAATGGTCGCAGATTTCTGCCGCCAGGCTCATCATAGAAGCAGGGTTAAAAAATTTTCAGATAGACCCCAGTCAGGGAACCCACTTCTTCCAGAATCTCACTTCGTTTAATGTGGGATATTTCACCATTAACCCTTTTATCAATGAGGGATATTATGATGTTTCCTTTCTGCAAAAGCAAGACACTGTTTTTGAGGATACATTTGTGCGTCACATCCGATTTTCGAAACCGGCGGTGATAAAAATTGACGGGCGAAAGAAAAGGGGATTGGTCTTAAAACCGGACAATTGATAGAAAATTAACAACGTATCAAAGCACTATTAGACAGACTTGTCCGCTTAATAATTTGCGTTAAAAATAATTTATAAAAATACTTTGCCAATCATGAAAATAAGGCTAATTTCGCCCTGTTAATTGATAAACAATTAACGTTTCACCCTTATTATCAACTTAAAAAAATACTCAGATATGAACTTGGAAAAAATTATGGCCGACCTGGAGAAAAAAAATCCCGGTCAACCTGAGTTCCTTCAGGCAGTGAAAGAGGTTTTGGAAACTATTGAAGACGTAGTGAAAGAAAACCCCAAATATGAAGCTGCAAACATCATAGAAAGAATTATTGAACCCGACAGAGTTATCAAATTTAAAGTTCAGTGGATGGACGATAAAGGTAACGTGCAGGTAAACAGAGGTTACCGCGTTCAGTTCAACAACGCCATTGGACCCTACAAAGGGGGTTGTCGTTTTCACCCCAGTGTTACCGAAGGTGGCCTCAAGTTCCTTGGATTCGAACAAATTTTCAAAAACAGCCTTACTACACTTCCCATGGGAGGAGCAAAAGGAGGTAGTGACTTTGATCCCAAAGGAAAATCCAATGCAGAGATTATGCGCTTCTGCCAGGCTTTTATGGCTGAACTTTACAAATATGTTGGTCCCGACCGGGATATTCCTGCCGGCGACATTGGCGTGGGCGGTCGCGAGATTGGATACATGTTTGGAATGTATAAAAAACTCGTTGGCGAACATCACGGCGTATTTACCGGCAAAGGCCGCGGATGGGGGGGTTCATTGATTCGTCCTGAAGCAACCGGTTTTGGCAATGTTTACTTTGCTGAAGAAATGCTGAAAACCCGCGGTGACTCCATGAAAGGTAAAATTGTTACGGTATCTGGTTTTGGTAACGTATCATGGGGCTCCATCATCAAAGCGACCCAACTGGGTGCCAAAGTAGTTACCATCAGTGGTCCTGACGGATATGTTTATGACCCCGATGGCATCAGTGGCGAGAAAATTGATTATCTGCTTGAGCTTCGCGCTTCTAACCAGGATATCGTGAAACCTTACACTTACGAATTCCCCAATGCGCAGTTCTTCGAAGGAAAACGTCCATGGGAAGTAAAATGTGATGTAGCCTTGCCCTGTGCGATCCAGAATGAGCTTAACGCTGAAGATGCTCAAAATCTCGTTAACAATGGAGTATTGTGTGTTTCAGAAGGTGCTAACATGCCCTGCACTCCTGAAGCCATGGAGATCTTCCTGAAAGCTAAAATCCTTTATGGTCCCGGAAAAGCTTCCAACGCCGGCGGTGTTGCCACTTCTGGTTTGGAGCAAACCCAAAACGCCATGAAACTCAACTGGACTGAAGAAGAAGTAGAAGAAAAACTGCACCAGATCATGATCAGCATCCACGAGGCATGCGTTAAGTATGGCAAAGGTGAAGATGGATTTGTTAATTATGTAAAAGGCTCTAACATTGCCGGCTTTATCAAAGTGGCCGACGCAATGATAGACCAGGGCGTTATTTAATTCCCTGAACAGATATTTTCATAAAAAGGTCATCCTTCAACGGATGGCCTTTTTTATTATGCATCGGACTCTCTCTGCCAGAAATTATTCCTGTTACAGAAACGCTTTTCTCCCACCCTGCATTTGCTGGATTCCTCTGTTTATATCGTTGATCCGGCAAATCAACCTGGAAGAAAAACTGGATAGGGCCAAAGCAGAACCTGAAAAGACAGTGCAAAGGCCAGTCCTGCAACCGAAAGAATAAAGGAATGAGCCAAACGCTATGACTGAATATTAATCAAGAGGATGCCGGGTATTTTCGACATCCTTTTTTTTTGAAAAGAGGTTAATCATCTGACAGGCAAATATTACCAAAAATCGTTACATTTGTAAGATAAAAAATACAAAAAAATATTCCCATGAAAATTTTGACAGCCAGAATATTTGTTGTTGTAAAGTTTTCTGTGGTGATTATCACCCTGGCCTTAATGATGGTTGGCACGCCGGTGAAAGCGTATGCTGACCATCCTGAAAAAAATCTGAAGAAAAAAGAAAATCGTGAAGAAAACGCCGGGGACACGATCGAACTCCCCGTACCCATGCATCAAAAACTCAATGACCCCAATTATGATACCCGTTATGATCGTGGCTCAATCCAACCCTGGCATGACCTTAAAAGCATTTATCTCAGAAGAACCATCCCTCTGAGTCAATTGGCTTTACTCCCCCAAAGGCAGTACGCACTGCTCCTGAAAGAAATTTAGCTAATTTTGCTTCCATGAAGCAACTGCCCAACTTTTTACTGGTTTCCGGCAACGGTCAAAACTCCGGCAAAACATCGCTGGTGTGCAGGCTCATTGGTGTTTTTAAGGCACATAAGATTACTGCCGTTAAAATATCACCCCATTTTCATGCCATTGACTATGAACTGCCGCTGCTTGAAAAGCAAAATGACTTTATAATCTTTCGTGAGATTTATACAGATAAAGACAAGGACAGCTCCCGGTTTCTTAAAGCCGGGGCAACCCAGGTACTGGTAGTATTTTGTAAAAGAGAAGCAGTAGATGCAGCGGTAGAAAGCCTTCAGAAATATATTTCTCCGGCTACACCGGTCATTTGTGAATCGGGTGGTCTGGCCCGGTACTTTCAACCCGGGCTGCATATTTTTACCCGGAAAAGCACCTTTGCAGAAAAAGCTCCGGCCGGCAGTCCTGACCTTACATTACATTTTGCACCCAATGACCCCGACCCTGGCTGGACAGCAGTCGATCTAATCCAAAACCACTGGACCTTAAAAAAACAACCATGACCCATCCGCTTGTTTCAGTGGTTCTCCCTTTTTACCGTACCGGGCCGGAGCTTGAGGAGGCCATCAGGAGCATTCTCAGCCAAACTTACCCTCACTGGCAACTCATCCTGGTCAACAACAATGCACCAGAATTCAGTTCCACCCTGGCCCGTAAACTTGCTGCAACGGATGCACGGGTTAAAATCGTTAGCGAACAACAACAAGGAATCGCTTACGCACTCAATACCGGTTTGCAACATAGTGAAGGAAAATACATTGCCCGCCTGGATGCTGATGATATAGCATTGCCTCACCGGCTGGAAAAACAGGTAGATTTCCTGGAGAGAAACACTGATACGGGTGTGGTATCCTGTAAAACCATTTTTCGCTCAGTACTGAAAAAATCTCAAGGGTATGAAATGTTCGTAAACTGGCAAAACAGTATCATCACCCCCCATGAGCATAGCCTCCTCAGATTTATAGAATCGCCTGTTGCACATCCGTCGGTGATGTTTCGCAAAAGTCTGACTGAGAAGTATGGCCCGTATTCGCTGAGAGCTATACCGGAAGATTACGAACTTTGGCTACGATGGTTGGAAAAGGATGTTTTGATCCACAAACTGGATGAATTTCTCGTTGAGTGGAATGACCATTCAGAAAGGCTCTCACGACAACACAGCAACTATTCGCAGGAGGCATTTTTCACCATCAAAAGTGAATACCTGGCCCGGTGGATAGAAACCCATGTGAACAAGAACAAGAAAATTGTTGTTTGCGGCAGCAGTTCCAATGCACGAAAAAAAGCAGAAAAACTGCAAAACCTGGGGGTGAAAGTTTTTGGTTACACAGATGTAAAAACCAATCACTCTCCCGAAATTCGTTTTATCCCTTACACACAACTTACGGAAGCACAACCCTGGTTCCTCATCAACCTGATATCGCAACGGGGTGTGGGAGAAAAAATCCGCAATTATTTTGTAAACTTAGGGTTTGAAGAAGGAAAAGATTTTATCTTAGCAGAATAAAAACCTGCGCCTATGAACCTGAAAATAGCAAACATCGTATTATTTGGCCTGATGGTAGTAATGAACTACCTGGCCAATGCTTTGCCGCTAAATGACAAAACCACCGGCGAACTTTCAGCCCAATACCCCAACCTTTTTGTTCCCGCCGGGATTACCTTTTCTATCTGGGGTGTCATTTACCTCCTTCTGCTGGTTTTTGTGATTCTTCAATTTCGCCGGGACAACCAACAAGTCATAGAAGCCATAGGCTGGGCATTTGCCCTCAGCAGCCTTTTCAACGCCCTGTGGATTGTGGCCTGGCATTACGAAAAACTTGCCCTTTCCTTGCTTATTATGTTGGGCATCCTGGTAAGTCTTATATACATTGGCAATAAAATACAACATCTCCCGCCGGGATTCATCAAAGCAGCTTTTGGCATATACCTGGGTTGGATATGCATTGCCACCATTGCCAACATTACGGCTGTTCTGGTAGCTGTAAACTGGGAGGGATGGGGTATCTCACAGCAAACCTGGGCCCAGATCATGATTGTTGCAGGACTGATTATTACAGCTGCAGCTCTGATCAGATTGAACAATCCTTTTGTGGGGCTGGCAGTTATCTGGGCTTTTGCGGGTATTGTCATCAGGCAAACCGGCAACCACCCGGCAATTGTCACAACGGCATACCTGGCCATAGGCATCATGGCTGTCATCACCCTCTCGAAGTTCATCCCGCTGCACAAAGGGTGATTCATTGCTGCAATATCATTTTCCGGGCTTGAAAATGTATTTATCACCGCATATTGCTACAGTTTTGTCAATCCTGTCTTCGGGATTGTGGAGAGCTGAATATTTCCCAGGAGATTTTGACGTGCGTTAAGATCCTCCCTTTCATGATTATTGGGCATCATGAAAATCTCATGGTTCAGCCCTACTATAGATAAAAGACTGCCCAAATTACAGCAAAGTCATTGCATGATCTCACCTGAAAACCCACCGGCAAAAATTTTAAAAATTTTTTAACCTGTAAACTATCTGCTTACAAAGCTGTTTAATAGGGTGTTTTCAATCATCAAACCAAACCCATGGGTTAACCGGTATATACCGGTAGCCTGAAATGGTTGCTAGTAATAAACCAGCATTCTACACATAATCCTGCATGCAATGTCTAAATATCTTTTCAACAAAACAAAAATCCGCCTGACCCACTGGTTGTTATTTTCTGTTGGCATCCTGGCAGTTTCCTGTTCATCAGATAAAGATTCTACCCAACAGGGCTCCCGCGAAACCATTGCAGAGGGTTACCGGATAGAAACCGAACCCTTTACACTCACCATTCGTTCTACTGGAAATCTGATGGCTTATGAATCCGTTGAAATACGTACTCCCGTGGCAGGCAACGTGCAACAAATCCATTTCAACGAAGGAGATTATGTACAGGAGGGCACACTACTTGTGGAAATCGATAGCCGCACCTGGCAGGCACAAAAAAAAGGACTGGAGGCACAGTTGACCTCAGCGGTGAACGAACTGGAACGCAAAAGAAGACTGCTTGAGATTGAGGGTGCCAGCCAGGAAAGTGTAGATCAGTCAAAGGCCACGGTAAGCGATCTGGAAGCCCGCATAGAAGAACTGGAGGTACAAATCGACCTGGCAACTATCAGGGCACCCTTCAGCGGAACGCTGGGGGTTAGAGATTTCAGTCCCGGAGCTTACCTGTCTCAGGGAGAAATGATTACCATGCTGGTGCAAAACCAACAACTGAAAATTAATTTTGATATTCCTGCCCGGCATGCTTCCCTGGCCAGCAAGGGAATGGAGGTAATGGTTATCTCTTCCTCCACTGCCGATACGACCTTTGCAGAAGTCTACGCTTTGGATCCCGTCATCAACGCAAATACCCGCAATTTAAGACTGCGTGGTGTGCTGGAAAATGAAGATCAGAAGTTTATTCCCGGCGATTTTGCCAACGTTATCATAGATGTAGAGCAAAACGAAGATGCCATCCTCATACCCACCGAATCCATTATTTCAGAACTCAATGCACAGATCGTTTACCTGGTAAGTGAAGGAAAAGCCCAGCGACGAGAGGTTGAAATCGGCGCTTCAACCCGCGGTAGAGTCAACATCCTTGACGGCTTGCAGGAAGGAGATACCATCATGCTCACCGGCCTGATGGGAATACGCGATGGCAGCGAGGTGCAAATAGATACATTAAATCAGGAGGCCGGCCAATGACATTGTCTGATATAAGCATTAAAAGACCGGTGCTCTCCAGTGTATTTGCCATTGCCATAGTTATTTTTGGAGTAGTCGCATTTTTCAGCCTGGGGGTGCGCGAATATCCCAGTATTGATCCCCCCATTATTACGGTAAGAACAGACTACACCGGTGCCAATGCACAGATTATCGAATCACAGATTACTGAGCCTCTGGAAGAGTCTGTCAACCGGGTAGATGGCATCAAACGAATCAGCTCTGTCTCCTCCACAGGCCGCAGCACTATTACGGTTGAATTTGAGTTGAGTCGTGACCTTGACAATGCCGCCAACGATGTGCGCGACCGCGTGGCACAGGCAATACGCAACCTTCCCCCCGATGCCGATCCTCCTGTTGTTTCCAAGGCCGATGCCGATGCTCAAACCATCTATACGGTTACCCTCCAAAGCGATCAGCGAAGTCTGCTGGAACTAACCGATATTGCCGATAATCTTTTTGCCGAGCGATTACAAACCATTGAAGGAGTCAGTCAGATCAATATCTGGGGAGAAAAGCGCTATGCCATGCGCCTTATCCTGGATGTAGAAAAAATGAATGCCTTCAATATCACCCCTGTAGATATACGCAATGCCCTTACCGGCCAGAATGTGGAACTCCCCTCAGGTCAGGTGGAAGGCGACAGAACCTATATTACCATCCAAACCTTCGGCCGGCTCAACACAGAAGAAGAGTATGACAACCTGATTATTGCCCGGCGCGACAACACCCTCATTCGTCTTAAAGATGTGGGAAGAGCAGTGTTGGGTGCCCAAAATGAAAAATCGATGCTACGGGGCAACAATGCCATTCCTATGGTGGGTGTCGCCATGCAACCACAACCTGGATCCAACTTCATTGAAATAGTAGATGAAGCAAAACAAAGGGTTGAACAAATGAAAAAGGAAATACCCGATGACATTACCATTGGAGTCGGGCTGGATATTACCAATAGCATCAGGCAGTCCATACGGGATGTACAATATACCATTATTGTTGCATTCATCCTGGTATTGCTCATTATCTTTGTTTTCCTGAGAAGCTTCCGGACCACTTTCATTCCTATCATTACCATCCCCATTTCATTGCTGGGAAGTTTTGCTTTTTTATACATGGCCGGATTTTCCATCAACGTACTTACTTTGCTGGGCTTGCTGCTGGCAACAGGACTTGTAGTGGACGATGCCATTGTTATGATGGAAAACATCTATGCAAAAATTGAACAGGGAATGAAACCCATCCAGGCTGCATTCAAGGGTGCACGGCAGGTATTTTTTGCCATCATAGCCACCACCGTTACCCTGGTGAGTGTTTTTCTCCCCATCTTTTTTATCCAGGGCCTTACAGGAAGACTTTTCAGGGAATTTGCCATGGTAGTATCAGGAGCAGTAATCATCTCCACTTTTATCTCCCTAACCCTCACGGTAATGCTCTCCTCCAGGATGCTAAAAAAATCCCGGCAGGAATACCGGTTTTTAAAATACATCAGAATACCCATTGACTTTATTCTTACACGATATCCTGGCTGGCTGAAAAAATTCATGCGGTACAGGATATGGTCATTCCCTGCAGTAGTGGTGATGGCTGTAGGAGTATATTTTCTTTTCACCAATATACAGACAGAACTTGCCCCATTGGACGACAAAAGTGCCCTGACCATTACCAGTAAAGCTCCCGAAGGACTATCTTATGAAATGATGGATAAATATCAGCTTCAACTGATTGAGCTTCTGGATACCTTGCCCGAAGTGGAATATCTTTTATCCGTAACCTCGCCCGGTTTTGGCGCCTCCGTATCTGTGAATACAGGCTTCATCCGGCTTATGCTTTCCCCCCCTGATGAACGAGACAAAACCCAGATGGAACTGACCAATGAGCTTCGCCCCCTGATAGCCAGGAATAACCTGGCCAACAGTTTTGTTGTTCAACAACCTACTATCAGTGGCGGTCAGGGAGGCGGAAGAGAGCTGCCGGTGCAATACGTGTTGCAGGCACCCAACCTTGACAAACTACGGGAGTATCTGCCCGAATTTCTTGACCAGGCCCGCCAGCACCCGGCCTTTGATGTAGTAGATGTAGATCTGCGCTTTACCAAGCCCGAACTGGTACTGGATATTGACCGGGACAAAGCATTTGATATGGGTATCAGTGTGCGCGACATTGCCGAAACCCTTCAAACCTACTACAGTGAACAAAGGGCAGGTTACTTTGTGCGCGATGGAAAACAGTATTATGTTATTGCGCAGGCTGAAAGACATCAACGCGCCACCCCGGAAAGCATCTCTGATATCCGCGTGCGCACATCCTCCGGAGAGATGGTTTCTCTGGAAAACGTGGTGAGTTATCGCCAGGAGAGTCTGCCACCTCAGCTATTGCGTTTCAACCGGTATTCTTCAGCCACCATCTCTGCCTCCACAGCAGAGGGTTATACCCTGGGTGACGGTATTGCTGCCATGGATGAGATAGCCGCCGATGTGCTGGAGGAAGGCTTTTTCACCGCCCTTACCGGCACATCTGCCGATTATGTTGAAAGTGCAGACAACCTGTTGCTGGTGTTTATTTTTGCCCTTGTTCTCATATATCTCACCCTCGCAGCCCAGTTTGAAAGTTTCAGAGATCCCCTTACCATCATGTTTACTGTGCCCCTTGCCCTGACCGGAGCATTGCTCTCATTGTGGGCTTTTGGCCAAACCATCAACATATTCAGTCAGATTGGAATGATTGTTTTGGTAGGAATTGTAACCAAAAACGGGATTTTGATCGTGGAGTTTGCCAACCAGAAACGACTGGAAGGGATGGAACGCATGGAAGCCGTTATGGCAGCTGCAGAAGAAAGGATCCGCCCCATCATCATGACGAGTCTTGCAACAGCATTGGGTGCACTTCCGCTGGCCATCTCCATCGGAGGCACTTCCAACAGCCGTGTGCCCATGGGGGTGGTAATCATCGGCGGATTGCTGTTCTCTCTTATCCTTACTTTGTTTATTATTCCTGCTCTATACACCTTCATTGCATCTAAAAAGAAGTCATTTGTAACAGAAGAAGATGAACCCGAAATCTCCCCGGAAAAACCCTGACAACTTTCAGGACCATCCGGAAAAGTTTCGTGTCATCAATTAAGAAATATCAATCTCATTCACATGGCTACAACCCGATTTAGTTTTCCAGGTTTCATACTTTTGTTCCTGTTTTGTTCATTTACATTTCCGTTGCTATCACAGCAAACCCTGTCACTAGAACAACTGATTGACCGTACCCTGCAGGAAAATTATCAACTTCAGGTAATACGAAACTCGGAGCAAATGGCCCAAAACAACAATACGTTGGGCAATGCCGGCTTTTTACCCTCCATCGAACTGAGAGGGGAAATGTTACAGGGAATCCAGAATACAGAACAAACCTTTTTCAACGAAGATGTGCGAAGCGGTGACAATGCTGTAAGCACAAGACAGGATGCCATTATTGAACTCAACTGGACCGTTTTTGACGGATTCAGGATGTTTGTCCAACGCGATCGCTTATCGTATCTTGCGCAATTGAGCAACAACGATACACGATATTTTGTGGAGCAAACCCTTGCTGATGTTACCCGGCTTTATTACCAGCTACTGATGGAGATTCAGGTACTGGAAACCGTAAAGAAATCACTGGAAGTTTCCGACTTCCGTTTAAAACTGGAAGAACAGAAACGTGATGTAGGTACCGGCAATGCACTATTATATCATCAGGCCCAAATTGATTATAACGCAGACAGTGCCATGGTGGCCATGAGCGCCATGCAGGTAAAAGAACTGCAGATACAACTCAACCGCATCACCCACCGTGAGCCGTCTTTTTCCTTTGCACCTGCGGCCTCTGCTATTGATCTAAGCGGAATAGCCCCGATGGATGAACTGGTAGAAAAGGCCATCGCCAGCAACCTGGACCTGGAAAGGGCCCACCTGGAAGAAATGATTGCAGAAACAACAGTAGGAATAGAAAAATCGGCCCGTTACCCGGTAGTAAGTTTGTTTGGCAACTACTCCTTCTCGAATCAAACTAATGAAGTAGGATTCATGGAGACTTCCACCGCGGTGGGAGGCCAGTATGGAGTAAGGGTACGGTTTAACCTGTATGACGGAGGACAGCAAAATACAAGAATACGGAATGCAGTGCTGGAAAAAGAAAACGCCGGCCTTTCCACCAGGGATGTGCAGGCGATGCTTACCTCTCAAATGGCAAGTTTAATTAACCGCTACCAATCCTACTTAGCCCAATACAAGCTACTGGACCAAAGCCTGAAGGCTGCAGAAAATTCACTGGTAATTGCAGAAGAACAGCTGCAGGCCGGTGCCATCAGTGGTTTTGAATTCCGACAGGCACAATTGAGCTCGCTCAGGGTTCAAAATCAAAAAATCGAATTGCTTTTTTCTCTGAAAAATCTTGAAGTGGACATTTTCCGTCTAAGCGGAGAATTAATAGAAAAAATTATGTAGCCTGCCACCAAACTGGTATAAATAATTTGACTATTTTTACGGTTGAACTATAAACCCAAAACCCATGCAAGTTAAATTATTCTACCTTCTTCTCATGCTCTTTTTACCGGGAACATGGCTCTATGGCGGAGAGGATTACCGTGTAATACGGGGAGAACGCCCCAAACTGGATTACCATCAACTAAAAGAATCGGACTACCATAAAGGAGAACTTGTCATTAAGTTCAGGGTCGATTATGAAAAGCACCTGGAACAAACCCCCTTGTCAACAGACAAGGATGGAACCGTGCGTTTTCACCTGCCACAACTTGACAGGCTTAACAAAATGTACGGTGTAAAATCGGCCGTACAACATTTTCACTCCGGTGCCCTGAAAAACAACTTTACCGAAAGACACAAAGCCTGGGGCTTTCACCTGTGGTACAGGCTGGAACTGGACGAAAAAGCCGACCTGCCCGGGGTAATTGAGCAATATGCTCAATTGAGAGAAATAGAGATTGCTGAGCCTGTACTGACAAAAAAAATTATTGGCACGCACGACGAAAAGGACTTTCGCTTTTTGGATAACGATAAACTCCGGGAATCCGCCAGATGGACTCCCAACGACCCACAGTTCGACAATCAATGGCATTATCACAACTCCGGCCAACAAAATGGTACGCCCGGAAAAGATATCAGCCTTACCCAGGCCTGGGAACTGGAAAAGGGAGATACAGCTGTAATTGTCGCCGTCATAGACGGAGGAATTGATCATAACCACAACGATCTCAGCGGTAATATGTGGTATGAAATCGGTTATAACTTTGTTGATGACACCCCCACCATTGACCCCCACAACCACGGTACCCATGTGGCCGGAACCATTGCCGCAGTCACCAATAATAACCTGGGTGTAGCAGGAATTGCAGGGGGGTCAGGTGAGAATGACGGAATAAGATTGATGTCGTGCCAGGTTTTTACTGCCAACAACAACAATGGATTTCATCTTGCCCCGGTATATGCTGCTGACAATGGAGCGGCCATCAGCCAAAATTCATGGGGATATACCTCTTCGGGCTTTTTTGAACAAAATGTACTCGATGCCATCGATTATTTCAATGTAAATGGAGGTGGTGAAGCTATGGACGGGGGTATTACTATATTCGCAGCCGGCAACAGCAACTCATCTTCAGACTATTATCCCGGCTACTATTCCGGCTGTTTTTCTGTAGCTGCCACCAATAACCAGGATATCAAATCATGGTATTCCAATTACGGAGACTGGGTGGACATTTCGGCACCGGGAGGAGAAACCAATAGTGTTACTGAAAGAGGTGTATTGAGTACCCTCAATGACAATCAATATGGCTATTACCAGGGTACTTCCATGGCCTGCCCGCATGTTTCGGGTGTAGCAGCACTGATGCTTTCTGCTGTCTACGGCGAGTTTACTCCTGAGGACATCGTTGATATACTGGTCAATACCACCGACAACCATTATGGTTCCAACCCGGGTTTTATCGGGCAGCTGGGAGCCGGAAGACTCAATGCTCATACAGCAGTGGTTCTTTCTGAACTATACCTGACCTTGCCTTCCAATCCTTCTGATTTTACAGCCTTTGGCTCCAGCGATTCACAAATTGATCTCAGCTGGAATCAAAATGATGCCGGAGACATGGTAATGCTGGCATGGAGCCCCAACGGAACCTTTGGCATACCCCAGGAAGGAACAACATATATAACAGGAGATAGCATCGAGGGGGGTGGAACGGTGCTATTGGCAGACAACATTGACTCTTTTGCACACACCGATCTCAATGCCGCTACATTGTATTACTACAAATTATGGTCTGTAGATGCTGAGGAGAAATATTCAATGGGCCGCACCACCCATACATACACCCAGTGTGGAGTTACCACCTTGCCTGTATTCGAGCCTTTCAATTCAGGAGACATTCCTTACTGCTGGACATTTCCCGATGGACCCGGCAACTGGAAAATGGAGTCCTCACGTGGAAACCCCGCACCTGCCATTGAATTCAACTGGAGTCCTTCGATAACCAATTATGAATTTACCCTGGAGAGCCCTCCCCTGGACGGCAATATTCCAGGAAGCGCCATTGCCCTGGAATTCGATTTGATGCTTAACAATTACAGTTCCAATACACTGGAGGAAATGATCGTTCAGGTAGGATCAGCTGATGACTGGACCGATGTACTGACTTTCGACAACAGTGAAGGCGATATATCGTGGGAAACACATTTTGTGGATATTACCCCCTGGGCGTTGAATGAAACTTTCATGATAAGGTTCAAGGCACAGGGAGAAAACTCCTACAACCTCAATCACTGGGTTATAGACAACTTCAATGTCTTTTCCTTCTCCTGCCCCCAACCTGCGCAACTGGACATTAGCAATCTGACCTCCAATAGTGTTGACATCAGCTGGGAAGCCGTGGGAGAAGAAACCCTGTGGGACCTGGTATGGGGAAGCCCCGGCTTTGACCCTGAAACGGAAGGAACCATGGTAGAAGGTCTGACAGATACCGTCTATGTACTGGAGGAACTGGCCACTTTTACTTCCTACCAGGTGTATGTAAGAGCCGATTGTGGTGATGACGATCTGAGCCTGTGGCATGGCCCGTTGAACTTTCAGACCCTGGCAACCTGTCCTGCGCCTGAAGACCTGCAGGTGTCTCAAATAACAGCTGCTTCAGGGTTCGTAGAATGGACACCCGTTGGCCAGGAAACAACCTGGGAACTCAGCTGGGGGCCCTCAGGCTTTAACCCTGACAACAGTGGAACGCTGATCAGCGATGTGGGGCAACCTGAATTCCTGCTCGAAGGATTGGAACACATGACATCCTACGATGTCTATGTGCGTGCCGTTTGCGGTGAGGAAGAAGATGCCAGTATATGGACCGGCCCGGCCAGCTTCTCTACGATTTGCGATATATTCACCCTGCCATTTA
>CAZBGI010000002.1:0-19855 GCA_964491395.1 uncultured Bacteroidales bacterium
AAAACAAATGCCTGAAAGGAACCAGCAACGATTCAAAAAACTTTTGTATGCGAGGTCGATGTTGCCATCGGGTATAATCAAAAGCTTCCGTATCCTTCAAACTCTCTTTAAAATGCTTGAGCAGCTGGCGGTTAAGACTACGATGTTCACCAAACAGGGCTATCTCATGTTGATAACGGAAACTGCGATAATCAAAGTTGGCCGAGCCAATCAAAAAATATTTGCGGTCTACCATAAATATTTTGGAATGCACACTCTGGGACATGAAAAAATGGATATTGACTTTGGCACTGGCCAGTTCGCCCAGGTACTTGATTGATAGAACATCCAGAATATGCACATCCGATTTTTTGGGAATGATAACATTCACCTTCACTCCCCTGGCCGAAGCATCCGCCAGGGCTTTGCGCAGGTTGCTTCCTGGCAGGAAATAGGGCGTTTCCAGGAAAATCTCCCGCTCTGCTTTTCGTATAAGTTGCAGAAATTTACGTTGAATGGGCTGATGCTGGATGCTGGGAACATCGCGTAATATTTCAAAGGTGTCAAAGCGGATTTTTTGCGTATACGCTACTTTATCATAAAAATATTTGTTGTGGATTTTCAGGTTGTCTAAAAAGACTGTTTTGAAGTTTTGAGCGATTTCGCCCTGAATGCGAAACATCGATTCGCGCCAGTTGAGCGCATACCCACTCACGTTGGCCGAGCCTATCCAGGAGATATGGTCATCTATCACCATGATTTTCCGGTGATCGCGCCGGTGATTTTTGGTGAAAGCATCCCAGGTAATTTTTATTTTTTTGAAAAACGTGACTTCACCGCCCTCCTCAATAAGGTCTTTGAAGAAGGTCATATTGGAAGAGGCCCCCCAGGAGTCAATCAGCAATTTTATTTTTACCCCTTCCCGGCATTTTCTGATGAGATTATCACGGACACGAATGCCTATGGGATCATTTCGAAAACGATATACCTCGAAATAGATATAATCCTTTGCATCATTGATATCGCTAAGCATAGCAGGAAAAAACAGCAAGGGATCGGAAAACAGCTTTATTTTCAGTTCATTGGCTGTGCTCATTTTCAGCAAGTTTTTCTAAAAATCCATCAACCAAACATACTTCTTTTTTGTCAAATTAACAACGCATCAAAAAATAAATCCGCTGCGGTATTACCCGTTAACACAAAAAGTTTTATTTTTATTCTCCAAAAAGACTCATGCTAATTATAGGAATTGCCGGGGGTTCTGGCTCCGGAAAATCGACAGTTGTGAAAAAAATTGTCGCCCGATTGCCCAAAAACAGTGTCTCCGTCATTTACCAGGATGCCTACTACAAGGACAATGGTAAGCTCTCTGCCGAGGAAAGGGCCCGAATCAACTTTGACCATCCCAGTGCCATCGAATTCAATTTATTGGTAAAACATCTGGATATGCTGCGTGAAGGAAAAGATATTCCCATGCCCATTTACTCCTACCTCACTTGTGCCAGGGCCAAAGAAACCATACCCGTTGTGCCCAACGAAGTGGTTATCGTGGAAGGAATCCTGATCATGTCCAATCCTCGCTTGCGCGATCGCATGGATATCAAGATTTTCGTGGATGCTGATGCCGACGATCGCCTCATGAGGGTTATCAAACGCGACATTGAGGAGAGAGGCCGTTCATTCATCGATGTGCTGGAACATTACGAGAGGTTTGTAAAACCCATGCACCTGCAGTTTATTGAGCCCAGCAAGCGTTATGCAGAAATCATCGTACCCCAGGGTGGTGAAAATCATGTGGCCATTGATATGATCACTTCACGCATAAGAATTGCCCAGCAGGCTAAACAAATTGGAATGTAGCGTGTTTGTTGAGCATATGTATATTATGAGTCATTCATGACAGATAAAAACAAATAGTTCAAATTAATCAGGGATAGACTTCTCTCTACCTTCGAATTGACAAGCAGAGTTTTTTCACCACACTAATGGGACTCAAAATTAATCATGCCGCAACCTTAAAAACCGATAATGCTATGATCCCACTTTATAATTTCCACAGCCATTCTCATCATTGCGACGGGAAGGAATCCATGGAAGAATATGTAAAAGCCGCCATTGATAAGAAGTTTATAGCCCTGGGCTTTTCTGCCCACTCTCCCCTGCCCTTTCCCAACGAATGGAGCCTAACACCTGAAAGTTTTCGCCAATATGTGCAAGAAGCCCGGTATCTCATTGATAAGTACAGCAATGAAATCGACCTTTACCTGGGCCTGGAGCTGGATTATATCCCCGGCCATTCAGAAGATTTCGCGGGTTTCATGAAAGATACGCCCCTGGATTACCATATTGGTTCGGTGCATTTGGTGCGTAGCGAGGAAGACGGGAAAATCTGGTTTATTGATGGCCCGGTAGAAGGGTATATCAACGGAGTCAATGAGATATTCAAGGGTGATTTCAAGGCGGCTGTCACGGCATTTTACAAGCAGAGCATCCAGATGATAGAGACCCAGCAACCCCAAATCATCGGCCATATTGATAAGGTGAAGATGAACAACAAACAACGCTGGTTTTCTACCAGCGAAAAGTGGTACATTGATTTGGTAGATCAAACCCTGGAAGCTGCTGCCCGCCATAATTGTATCATCGAGCTCAATACAAGAGGATTGTATACAGGAAAAAGCACTGAGTACTTTCCCTCTACCGACATTCTACACAAATGCCTTGACCTGGGCATTCCCATGATGGTCAATACGGATGCCCACCATCCCGATCAGCTGGACAAACACTTTACCGAAGGACATGATTTGTTGCGCAAAGTAGGATTTAAAAGTGTGAAAACGCCCTTTTTTGAGATAGAAATATAGGTAGTGTTTCCGGTGGGATATCCTCATTTTTTAGAGGAAAACCTACCAACATAATTACTACCTTTGTGCCTTAATAACAACTTCATGAGCGACTCAATCAAGCATGAATGCGGCATTGTGCTGCTTAGGCTGCTCAAGCCACTGGAATATTATGTAGCCAAATACGGCACAGCCTTTTACGGCCCCGACAAAATGTATCTTTTGATGGAAAAACAACACAACCGGGGCCAGGATGGAGCCGGCCTGGGGAGTGTTAAATTCGATATGCAACCCGGTACCCGTTACATGAGTCGTATTCGAAGCACTACATCCAACCCCATCAAGGATATTTTTGCACAGTTTCATGCAGGGGTGCAGGAAGCCATTGGCCTGAAACCTGAAAGACTCAAAGATGTGAACTGGTTGAAAAACCACATAGATCTGATAGGTGAATTATACCTGGGACATTTGCGCTACGGTACTTTTGGGAAAAACGCCATTGAAAATACCCATCCTTTCCTCAGGGAAAACAACTGGATGTCGAAAAATCTCATGATCGCCGGCAATTTTAACCTTACCAATGTAGACGAATTGTTTACCAGTTTGATCAACATTGGGCAGCATCCCAATAAAACCTCCGATACCGTAACCATCCTTGAAAAGGTGGGCCATTTCCTGGATGATGAAAACGAAGATTTGTATCGCAAATATAAAAAGCAGGGATATTCCAAAAAAGAGATTTCTCCTTTTATTGCCAAAAATCTTGATTTGGCATCAGTACTCTCCAACGCCAGCAAATACTGGGATGGAGGGTATGTGCTGGGAGGATTGCTGGGTCATGGAGACGCTTTCATCATGAGAGATCCTTCGGGGATACGACCTGCCTATTACTACAAAGATGATGAAATAGTGGTGGCGGCCTCCGAAAGGCCGGTCATTCAAACTACTTTCAAAGTACCTATTGAATCGATTCAGGAAATTTCACCGGGTCATGCCCTGATCATCAAAAAGGATGGCCATTTTAGCGATGTAGAGGTGAAAAAGCCTTTGCAAAGAAAATCATGCAGTTTCGAAAGAATCTATTTCTCCAGGGGAACCGATGCAGAGATTTACCGCGAAAGGAAACTTCTGGGAAAACTGCTGGTGCCGGCCATCCTCCGAACCATCAATCACGATCTGGAAAATACCATTTTTTCCTACATCCCCAATACCGCTATCGCTGCCTACAAAGGGATGGTTGAAGGGTTGCATGCATTTTGCGATGAGGTGAAAAAAGACCGGCTCGTACAATTGCAGGGCGATATGGATCCGGCAAAAATTGAAAAAATCCTGCAATTGCATCCCCGCATTGACCAGATTGCCGTGAAAGATGCCAAACTACGCACTTTCATCACCCAGGATAATGCACGCGATGATCTGGTTACCCACGTCTACGATGTTACTTACGGTGTAGTGAAAGAAAATCGTGACAGCCTGGTGGTAATTGACGATTCGATAGTACGAGGCACTACCCTTAAAAACAGTATCATCCGAATTCTGGACAGGCTCGGTCCCAAAAAGATCGTGATTGTGAGCTCGGCGCCCCAAATCAGGTATCCCGACTGTTATGGCATTGATATGGCCAAACTCTCCGATTTTATTGCGTTCAGGGCCACCATAGCGTTGCTCAAAGATACCCACCAGGAAGCCATCATCAACGAAGTATATAAAAAATGCAAAGCTTCCGAACTTTTGCCCAAGGAAGAGGTTGTCAACCATGTAAGAGAAATCTACAAACCTTTTAAACCCGAAGAAATATCGGCAAAAATTGCAGAAATGCTTCATACTCCTGATGTAAATGCAGAGGTGGAGATTGTTTTCCAGTCCATTGAGGATTTGCACAAAGCCTGCCCGGGACACAAGGGCGACTGGTACTTTACCGGCGAATATCCCACACCCGGAGGTAACAAGGTGGTCAATCGCTCTTTCATCAATTACATTGAAGGAAAAAACGAGCGAGCCTACTAAAAATAAGTCCTTGCCGGCTGCTTTTTCACCGATAGGGTGGAAGTACATGATTTTTCCTGCACTTCATCCGCACACCCCATAATAAAACTGACATGAATGCTTACATTCAGAATCTAATCTTACAGGGAGAACACCAGAAACAAGATTTCAAATTTCAGGTGAATGACTCACGAAAAATTGCCCGCACCCTTTCTGCTTTTGCCAATACCAATGGAGGAAAACTCCTGATCGGGGTGAAAGACAATGGAGTAGTGGCAGGAGTGAGGTCAGAGGAAGAATTTTATATGATAGAGGCCGCTGCCCGCATGTATTGCAAACCGGAAATAAATTTTGCCCATCGCATCTGGAATGTGGAGGGTAAAACCGTGTTGGAAATAGATATACCTGAACTGGAAAGGAAACCTTGTTTTGCGGAAAACGAACAGCAAAAGTGGATGGCGTACATTCGTGTCAAAGATCAGAATTTCCTGGCCACTACCTTGCAGTTAAAGCTATGGAAGCGAAAAAACAGCAACAACGGCACTTTTATCCGCTATGGTGTTCAGGAAAAATTGCTGCTCCAATACCTGGAAGAACATCCTTTTATCACCATTGGAAAATTTTGTAAAATCGCTTCCATCCCTCGGTATCTGGCCGAAAATCTTATGGTTAACCTGATGATTACCGATATTATTGAGATGGGGCGCAATGAAAAGATGAGCTGGTTTCGACTGAAAGATCCCGGCGATAAAACTTACGGAGAGGATTAAAAAAAAACCGGCCTGAAACAAGCCGGTTTTTGTGGAGAATATCGGGCTCGAACCGATGACCTCTTGGCTGCCAGCCAAACGCTCTAGCCAACTGAGCTAATTCCCCGTTTTATAGTTTGCAAAATTAGCAGGTTTTATTAATTTGGCCAAATATTTTTTCTTTTTTTCGTACGATTATGCCACGTCTGTTTATTGCCATTAAAATACATCCGGAAGAAAAGCTGCTTAACATCCTGGAAACCCTCCGTCAAAATTTTTCTTCCGACGCTATAAATTGGGTAAAACCGGAAAATATGCATATCACCCTTAAATTTTTGGGTGATACTTTGCAGAAAGATATTCCTTCCATAATTGCCCGGCTCAAAAGCTGTGCCTATACTCTTACACCTTTTGATTTCAATATCCGGAGTTTCGGCTATTTCGGCAATTTACGCTTTCCCCGGGTACTTTGGCTGGGCATAGAGCAGGAGGGAAACCCTATTGGAAATGCATACCAGCAGGTACAGACAGAAATGGAAATCCTCGGGTATCCTACGGAAAAACAAGCTTTTAACCCTCATCTTACCATTGGCAGAGTGAAAAAAATTCAGGATACACAAAAACTCAGAGAACTGGAAAGCGAACTGGAAGGAAGCCTGTTTCAGCAGGTCTCCATTGATTCCTTTGAACTGTACAAAAGTAAACTTACTCCTGAGGGACCTGTTTACAGTGTAGTGGAAAAATTTTCTCTGCTCCTGTAACCCAAACGAATAAAATAAAGCATTATGGACAAAATTCATGAGGAATTATTTCTTACCATCCTCGAAAACTACCACGGTATCAAAGACAAAATAATCTCCACGCGTCCTTTATCGGGGGGCGACATCAACCAGGCCGCGAAAATTGAAACCGGCGAGGGATTGTGGTTTGCCAAATGGAACCATGCCAATGCTTTTCCCGGCATGTTTGAAGCTGAGGCAAAAGGGCTTGATTTGTTAGGCAGGGCAGGGGAGTTATTCGTCCCTAAGGTAGTAGGTTTTGGTGAGATGAAAAATGAAAGTATGCTTGTACTGGAATACATCGAAACCGGCAGAGAAAATTCTGATTTTTGGAATGACTTTGGAAAGGGACTGGCTGCCATGCATAAACATTCGGAATCATTTTTCGGGCTTGATCATGATAATTACATTGGAAGTCTTCCCCAGTATAATCGTAAGCATGATAACTGGGTAGAATTTTTTATCAGTTGCAGAATTGAAGAGCAAATCAGGATGGCTCGAAACAAGAACAGAATAGATAAGGGTACCATTCGTCAGTTTGAACGTCTCTACGTTCATCTCAACGACTTTTTCCCGGAGGAAAAACCCTCTCTCGTACATGGGGATTTATGGAGTGGCAATTTTATGATCCACCAAAAGGGTGATGCATGCATTTTTGATCCTGCTGTTTATTATGGACACAGGCTCATGGATATAGGTATGTCAAAACTTTTTGGTGGTTTTTCATCTCAGTTTTATGAAGCCTATCATAATGAATATCCCCTGGAAAATAACTGGGAAAATGCCATTGAAATTGCCAATTTGTATCCCCTGATGGTGCATGTTAACCTTTTTGGAGGAGGTTATATGGGATCGGTAAACAGGGTACTGCGAAGATTCTGATAAAAATTCATCGTTGCAGCGCAAAATTTGCGCCGGAAAAACATGTAAATTTTAATTGTTAGTTTATTTTTTTAATCCCTCACGTTCCTGCCACAGCCGTCCGAAATTTTTGGATGCCACAGGAGGGAGGTCTCTTCTTTTTCCCCAGCTTTTTCCAAACAATTTTTTAAGGGCAAAATTTTTCATTTTAGCCCCGGCAAAGTCCATCAACTTGCGGTTCATCATCACCTTTTTCCAGGCATACATCCCCAGGTTTTCGATGCGCGGAGACAAATTACTTTTTACTGCTGCATTTCTGTTTTCCAGCAACAAATGATGTAAATCAATATTTACCGGGCACACTTCTGTGCATTTGCCACAAAGTGAAGTAGCGTAACTAAGATGTTTATAATGCATCATTGACCGTAAATGAGGGGTAATTACCGCCCCGATAGGTCCTGAATAAACACTTCCATAACTATGACCGCCAATGTTGTGATAAACCGGGCAACCATTCAAACAGGAACCGCAACGAATACACGACAATGCGCGTCTCTGCGGGGTTTGGGCCAACAGTTGGGTTCGTCCGTTATCCAGTAAAATTACATACATCTCATCCGGACCGTCCACTTCATTCTTCTGTCGCGGTCCGCTGATAATGCTGTTGTAAGTAGTAATATTCTGCCCGGTTCCAAAAGTAGCCAGCAACGGCCAAAAGAGATGCAAATCCTCTATTTTTTCAATCACTTTTTCAATGCCGGCCACCACGATATGCAGAGGAGGCATAGAAGAACATAATACTCCGTTTCCTTCATTTTCTGTCAGTGCAATGGCACCACTACCGGAAATGATAAAATTGGCACCGGTAATTCCGGCACCGGCAGAAGCAAATTTTTTCCGTAGCGTTTTTCGCACAAAAGCTGTAATCTGTTGTGGAGTACTTTCAGCGTCAAGTCCGAATTTTTCATGAAAGATGCGTGCGATATCCGCAGCCGATTTATGCATTACAGGGGTGACAATATGATAGGGTTTATCATCGGAAATCTGTACAATGTATTCCCCTAGATCGGTTTCTATGCTTTCAATTCCATGAGGCTTAAGAAACTGGTCCAGCTGCAATTCTTCCGTAACCATGGATTTGGATTTCACAAGCATCTTCACCCCACGCTTTTGCAGAATATCAAGTATGAGCCGGTTGGCTTCATCTGCATCCTGAGCCCAGAGAACTTTACCGCCGTTACGTGTAAAATGTTGTTCAAAACTCTTTAGGCTATCTTCCAGGTGCTCAATGCTTTTAAACTTTTTCAAAGATGCCTGTCTGCGGGCCATAGCCAGATTAACATACTGTTGTTTTCCCCGTACCACAGCAGCATTGTACTTCGACATGTTGTAAGTTATGGTGCTACGATGCTTTAAATCAAAAGATTTTACTTCTGAATCCGCCAGGAACTTTTGAAAAATTTCGCTCATGATTAGGGTTTTGTCAGAAACAAATCAGGTACAGGCAATTTTCTCTACTCTTTTTTGATGCCTGCCTCCTTCGAAAGTGGCGGTAAGAAAAGCCTCAGTAATTTCCCTGCCCGTGGCTTCGTCGATAAACCGGCCAGGCATGGCCAACACATTGGCATCGTTATGCTGCCGGGCCAGGGAAGCCAATTCGGGTAGCCAGCACAAAGCCGAACGAATGTGTTCATGCTTATTGGCTGTTATATTTACTCCGTTTCCACTGCCACAGATAACAATACCCAGAGGATACTCATTTCTACCCAGGGCTTCGGCCAATGGATGCACATAATCGGGATAATCCACACTTTCTTCTGAATGGGTGCCAAAATCAAAGGTTTCTATCCCTTTTTCTTTCAAAAAAGATTTGAGGGATTCTTTCAATGCATATCCTGCATGATCGGATGCTATAGCAATTTTTTGAGGTTTATTTTCCATTGTGAAATACTTTTTACTTGCAGTTTATATATGCAAAAATACAGATAAAATGCAGATGCTTTGTTTTTAATACTTTAGATTCTCCTGTAATAACACATGGTAATTTAATAATACATTCTTTACCGTTGGTATTCAAATTTTTAGACTTTATAAACAATATGCTGTTAAAAACAATTTCACTTATGCTGATAACTTTTGAAAAAAAAGCCTTGCAAAATTCAAAAGTGATCCGGCTTAAAAACTTAAATGAAATACACAAGGATTTTTTCTCCAACTTTTAAAAATTTACTAACATTCATTTAACAATTTCTTAAGGTGAAAAGTAGGGTTATGAACCGTTTTTTTTCAATAAAACAAAGAATCAACAGGTTGTTAATAAACACGTAAATCATTGTAACAAGGCAAAATACTATGTTAATAACTACAGAATCAATGTTAATTTGTTTTTATAATTGACATTTACAAGTTTTTTCGTTGTTATTTTCAAACACTATTAACACCGCTAATAATACTAATAGAAATTTTAAATTTTAAAAAAAATATTATTAATAAAAGTAGTTTGTTTAAATATTTTAGCCGGAATTTCATGATTATTCAGAGATATCGTGGTTAAATTTCCTTAAATATAGAAAATGTTTAATAGTCAAATATTTCAATGCAGGCTTACCATCATCAATAGATTAGGATAAAAAACTTATAATCAAGGTTTTGATTTGCACCGGGCATTTCAAAATTGAGCGGATGTTTCCCTTAATTATCTTATATGTTTAAAAAATTTATTGTAAATTTGAAGTTGGTAAATACTTAATAGCAAATTTAACAGAGTAAATAGCGTTCGGGGTAAATTTCCCGGCGATTGTCAATCCAAAATTAAATAATAAAATTTAAAGAATATGGCAAAAGTAAAGATTTTGGTTGTAGAGGACGAAAGCATTGTAGCAAAGGATATCCAGAACAGTCTGAAGAAAATGGGATACCAGGTTCCTACAACTGTTAGTAGCGCCGAAAAAGCAATTGAAGAAATTGAAGAAAACCGCCCGGACCTTGTATTGATGGATATTATGCTTAAAGGGCAGATGAGTGGTATTGACGCCGCCAATCTGATCAAGGAAAGATTTGGTATTCCATTGATTTTCCTCACCGCTTATGCAGATGAAAATACCTTGAGCAAAGCGAAAATTACTGAACCTTACGGCTATATCATTAAGCCCTTTAAGGAAAAAGAATTGCAGACTACCATCGAAATGGCCCTTTATAAGCACGAGAAAGATGAGGTGGTAAAAAAAGAAAGAGATTTGTATCACTCTATTATTGAAAACAAAGAATCTAAAGACAGTATTTTTGTTAGAGCGGATTACAGACTGAACAAAATCAATTTTGATGATATCTTTTATGTGGAAGCATTGAAGGATTATGTGGTTATCAATACATCTGATAACAGTTACACCACGCACACTACCATGAAGGAAATGGTTAGAATCCTGCCCCAAAAAGATTTCGTCAGAATCCATCGTTCTTTTATCGTTAACCTCAATAAGATTTTCTCTATCAAATATCCCGATTTGGTTATTGAAGGTAAAATGAAGGTTTTACCCATCGGAGGATTGTATAGAAAGGAATTATATGGCAGGTTAAATCTTATTTAAAATATAGTAAGCGCAAAAAAATCCTGAAATTTAATTTCAGGATTTTTTTTTTGCCGATAGGTAGGGTTTTCAGGTTATGATGCCAGGACGAAATCAATTTCTTTACGCTGTGCATCAACAGATTTGATAATGATATTTATCTCATCACCCAGCTTGAATTTGCGGTTGGAGTTGTGTCCTATAACCTGGTAATTATCCTCATCAAGGTAATAATAATCATCATCCAAATCTCCCAGGCGAATCATTCCTTCGCATTTGTTTTCTACAATCTCCACAAAAATTCCCCATTTGCTTACCCCTGATATTACACCCGCATATTTATTACCAATTTTATCTTCCAGAAACTCCACCTGTTTCAGTTTTATGGAATCGCGTTCTGCACTTTGGGCTAGTTTTTCCATTTCTGTAGAATGGATACACTTCTCTTCATATATATCTTTTGAGAAATTTGCTGATTTGTTTAAGTAGGCGTACAGCATCCTGTGAACCATCAGGTCAGGGTATCTTCTAATGGGGGAGGTAAAATGTGAATAATAATCGAATGCCAGTCCATAGTGTCCAATATTCTGGGTAGAATATTCCGCTTTGGCCATACTTCTTATGGCAAGGGTTTCAATGAGATTTTCTTCTCCTTTTCCTTCTGATTCTTTCAGTAAAGTGTTGAAAGACTTGGAAATACTTTTGCGGGAATCGGTTTTCATGGTATAACCCAGTTTGGAAACAAATTCAGAAAGTTTGTTCAGCTTCTCGGGGTTGGGAATATCATGGATTCGATAAACAAAAGTTTTGGGTTTGGCCGACCCTTTTACTTTTCCTATCTTTTCTGCTACGGTTCTGTTGGCTAGCAGCATGAATTCCTCCACCAATTTGTGGGCATCTTTTTGTTCTTTATAATAAACAGACAAAGGTTTTCCCTTATCATCGAGACGAAATTTCACCTCTTTTTTATCAAAATTTATCGCTCCACTTCTCATGCGTTTTTTACGAACTGTTTGGGCAATGGAATTGAGGATGTTGATTTCATCATGGTATTCGCCCGATGCATTCTCAATGATATCCTGTACTTCTTCATAAGTAAATCTACGGTCAGAATTAATGACAGTCTTACCTATCCACGATGAATTAATTTTTCCGGTTTCTGTAATATCAAAAATGACCGAAAATGTTAACTTTTCTTCCTTCGGACGCAACGAACAAATAAAGTTGGATAATCGTTCAGGAAGCATTGGCACCACTCTATCTACCAGGTAGATGGATGTAGCCCGGGAGTAAGCCTCTTCTTCCAGTGCTGTATTTTCTTTAATATAATGAGAAACATCTGCAATATGAACCCCGATCCTGAAGGTTTTGTCGTCAAGCTTTTCCACAGACAATGCATCATCAAAATCCTTGGCATCATAAGGGTCTATGGTAAAAGTAGTTACATTTCTGTAGTCTTTTCTGTTTTTGATTTCATCGGGCGTAATACCTGTACTTAATTGTTCTGCTTCTTTTTCAACTTCTTTCGTAAAACTGTAGGGTAAGTTATATTCTGCAAGAATGGCGTGTATTTCTACTTCATTTTCACCCGGTTTGCCCAATACCTGTATGATTCTGCCAAAGGGATTTTTGGCATGATCGGGCCATTCCGTCAATTCAGCTACTGCTTTTTGGCCCTCTTTGGCTTCATTGAGTTGGTCCAGAGGAATGAATATATCGATGGGTGTAGATTTATTATCAGGTATGAGAAAAGCAAAATTTTTGTGTTTTTCGATAATGCCCACGAACCTGGTCTTTTTTCTTTCCAGGATTTCAATGATTTCACCTTCTTTTTTGGCCTCCTTTCGTTGGGGAAATAACCGGACTTTTACCTTATCACCATGCAGGGCTTTATGGGTATTATTGGAAGAAATTCTAACATCCTCCAGTAAATCCGGTGTAATTACATAAGCCTTGCCGGTTTGTTTCATATCTACAGTACCGATAACAAAGGGTCCAATGTGTTTCAATTTCTCTCTTTCCAAAGGATTGAGCACATATTTTCCCTTGTATACCTCTACAATAAAATTTTCTTTGGCAAGGTGATACAATAATCCATTGATATATTTTCTGTCTTTATTATCTGTTTCTGGTAGCTTTTTGGCTATTTGTTTGTAATTGTATTTCGCTTTGGGATTGCTGCGAAAGAATGATTTTATCTTTTGAATTAATTTTTCTTTGGTTTCGTCCTTTCTCTTTTTCATAAAATGTCAATTTGTAGGAGAATGCTTTTATCTTCCCGGGTTTTTAAATTGTTGGAATGATGATACATATAACGGTTTTATCGCCTTGAATTTTGATTTTCCAATAAATTGTTGCCTATCACGTTATTCCATGACCATAAAATTAATAATATGCAGATATAATCGTTAGATGCTAAATTAGAATTTTTTAGGCTGTAATAGCATTATTTCTTTGTAAATTTATAGCTTATTTTGGTTAACACCATGTTATTTATTTTGTTGAAATATAAGGATTTAAATGTCAGGTCAATATAACATATTACTTCAAAAGCTGGATGCATATATCCGAAAATACTATTTACACAAGCTTATTAAAGGCGGATTGCTGTTTATAACAGGGTTTCTGGCTTTATTGCTTACCATTTCGCTGCTGGAATTTGTTGGCTATTTTAACTCACAAACCCGGGCTGTTTTGTATTACGGCTTTATTGGTTTTAATGTGTTTGTATTTTTCTTTTATGTCATTCGACCCGTTTTAGGACTGGTTAAAATAGGAAAACATGTTTCTTTTGAAGATGCTGCTCGTTTATTGGGAAAGCATTTCAAGGATGAAGTGAATGACAAAATTCTCAATACCCTACAGTTGCATAAATCACTCGAATTTACCGATAAACAAAATGAATTGCTTATTGCAGGTATTGAGCAAAAAGCCGGAAAATTAAAGAACTATCCATTTCAGGCTGCAGTAGATTTCCGTGAAAATTTAAAATACGTGCCGGTTGCATTGTTGGTAATGATTCTTTTTGCAGCAGGGTGGGGTTTATTTCCGTATCTCATCAAAGAACCCGCTTCCAGGATAATTCAATACAACCAGAAATTTGAAAGACCTGCTCCCTTTTCTATTGTTTTTTTAAATGATTTACCCCTGAAAGGTGTTAAAAATGAACGGTTTGTATTAAACTTTACTACAGAAGGAACAGTTATTCCCGATGAAATGGAAATTCTTGTCAACGGAAATACCAATCGAATTACGCTCAATCGGAAAAATGAATTTCAATATGAATTTCGCAGTCTTGTTGAACCGGTTACCTTTTACCTGCTAAAGGGAAATTTTCGATTTGGCCCGTTTACCATTGATGTTGATAGCAAGGCCGTAATTAAAAATTTTAATCTTATTGCCTCTTATCCTGCCTATACTCAACTTGAAAATGAAAGTTTCCTTAATTTAGGCGATATTCAGGTTCCTGAAGGTACTCTTTTACAGTGGGATGTATTTGCGGAAGATACACGTGATATCGTATTTGAACATGAATCTTCTGAGGAATCTTTTATTCCAAAAAACAGCAAGGTTTTTAAATTTGAAAAAACTGTTTTTAAGGATTTTACATATTCTTTTGCTGCTTTTAACGAAAAAGGAAACCGGGGTGACTCACTTCAGTACGATGTAAAAGTAATACCTGATGCTTTTCCATCTATCACCATTGAAGAATACCAGGATAGTATTTTGATTTCGCGGTTGTTTTTCAGGGGGTTGATCCTGGATGATTATGGTTTTTCTGATTTGACCTTTCATTACCGGGTAGTTGATGATTCAGCTCAAAGTGAAGAAGAAAATGATTATAAAATGGAAAAGCTGCCATTTGCCGGGCGTAATCTTAATCAAAACTTTTATTATGCGGTTGATTTAACCCGGTATGATCTTCAACCAGGAACTTCTTTTGAGTATTATTTCGAAGTCACCGATAATGACGGTATCAATGGACCCAAGAGCACTAAGAGTCGTATATATACTTTTGCTTTACCTTCTCATGAAGAATTGTTAGCCGAAACCATCGAATCTGATGAAGAAATTAAGGAAGGTTTAAGCAGAAATATTGAAGAGATTAATACTGTTCAGGATGAGATAGATAAGCTTAGAAAGTCAATGCTTGAGAGTGAAACCATAAATTGGGAGCAGCAGGAAACATTGAAAAATTTGCTGGAAAAGCAGGAGAAGGCGCAGGAAAATTATGAACAACTGCAGGAATTTTCAGAAAATAAGAATAAAAAAGATCAACAGTTTAATCAGCAGAATGAAAATATAAAGAAGAAACAAGAGGATTTGGAGAAGCTGTTTGATGAAGTTCTTACAGATGAAATGAAAGATTTGCATCAAAAGATTCAGGAAGAACTTGAGAAACTTAACAAGGAAAATGTTTTTGAAATGCTCGAAGAGATGCAGTTTGAGATGGAGGATTTTGAAAGACGGTTAGATCGTGCACTGGAACTTTTTAAGCAATTACAGGTGGAAAGGATGCTTACTGAAAGTATTGAATCGCTGGAGCGAATAAAAGAAGAGTTAGACACTTTAAATGAAAAAATAGATACTGAAGGACTTAGTCAGGAAGATGCAGAGGAGCAGGAAAAACTCAATGATGAGTTTGATTCTCTGAGTGAAATGCTTAATGAAATGCAACAAAAAAATGAGGAACTGGAAAATCCCAACTCCCTTGATGATACTGATGAGATGCAGGAAAGTATTGGTGAGGATTTGGATCAGGCGTTGAACGAAATGGGGAAAGAAAATACAGGCGGATCGTCGCAAAAACAAAAAGATGCTTCCGGAAAAATGGGTAAGCTTGGAGAACAACTGCAATCAATGCTCTCTTCAATGCAACAGGAAAATCTGGCAGAAGATATCCGTACCTTGCGTGAAATCCTTGATAATTTGATCCAAACTTCCTTTTACCAGGAGAAACTGATCGAGGAAGTTCGAAATGTTAATATAAGAGACCCTAAATATGTAACGCTCATTGCGGAGCAAAAACAGCTCAGTACCGATTTGGACATGATAAAAGATTCATTAGAGGCTCTTGCACGCAGGCAAATACAGATTGAATCCTTTGTTACACGAGAGATAGCCGAAGTGAACCGGAATATTGATCATGCTATCGATGAATTGATCAATCGCCATAAATACAATGGGATGACGCGGCAGCAATTTGTCATGACGCATATCAATAACCTGGCCTTGCTTTTGAATGAAAGCATGGATAATATGCAAAATCAAATGCAGGCAAGCGGTGAAAATGGAGCAGATTCGCCAGCCCCTGGCGGGAAGGAGAGTTTCCAGAATTTAAAGCAAATGCAGGAGCAAATGAATCAGATGTTAGAACAAATGAGAGAGGGTCATCAACCTAAGCCGGGTGAATCCGGCAAATCAGGGATGAGTATGAGTGAACAACTTGCACGCATGGCTGCTGAACAGGAAGCCATAAGAAAACGTTTGAATGAGCTTTCCGGAGAACTGAAAAGTGAAGGACAGGATGTTTCTGACTTGGATCAGATGATGAAAGATATGGAAAGAACAGAGCTGGATATTGTGACCAATAAAATTGACAGACAAACGCAACTTAGACAACAAAGAATTTTAACCCGGCTTTTAGAACATGAACGAGCTGAATTAGAGCGCGAACAAGAGGAAAGAAGGGTAGGAGAGACTGCAAAAAATTACGATTTAAGTAACCCCGAAGATTTTTTCGAGTATAATAGAGAAAAGAACAAGGTCATGGATATGTTGAAAAGCATGCCTCCCGGATTCAGACCACATTACAAATCACTTGTTGAATTATATTTCCTAAATGTACAAGAATAAAAACATGGTTGAAAATAAAAGAGAAATTCGAATCAAAGCCAATCCTCAAGGGGTTCATGAACTAGAGGCATTTGTTGAAGATATTTGTTATGAATATAACATTATCAATAGTTATTATAGTAATATTCAATTGGCCCTCAATGAGGTATTTGTGAATGCACGGGAGCATGGTAACCATAATGATCCTGAATCCACTATCGATATTACCTTCTTTTCTGATCAGAAAGGGCTTCATTTTTTGGTAAAAGATGAGGGTGAAGGCTTTGATTATCAGAAGTATATGGATTTAGATCTTACTGATTTACCCGAAGGTGACGGTGAAGGGCAGAGGGGGATTCTTGTTATTAAGATGCTCGCCGATGAAATCAACTGGCTTGATAAAGGGAGTACTATTGAACTGGTTTTCTATATAAGCAGTATCAATTATACCCTTACCCTGGAGCGAAAAAAACATCTTGAGACTTACTTTAAAAACGTAACTTTGTACAAAACTTCATAATTTGGAAAAAAACTTCTCAGATTCTTACCATATAGAATTTGTTTTGAACGATATTGAAGCGTTTCCATTTCCTGAAGAATCTTTCAGGAAATGGATTCTTGCTATTATAGCTAATGAAGAAAAGGAACCCGGTGCAATTAATTATATATTTTGTTCTGATGATACTTTATTAGACATTAATCAACAATATCTTGATCATGATACCTTTACGGATATTATCACCTTTGATTATTCCTCTGAATTTGATAATATTAGTGGTGATATATATATCAGCGTTGATATGGTAAGATACAATGCGAAGAAATTTCAGGAAGAATTTTTAAGAGAACTTGCACGGGTTATTGTCCATGGAGTTTTGCACATAATAGGGTATAAGGACAAGAGTGAAAAGGACAAATTACGGATGAGAGAAAAAGAAAATTATTACCTTGATTTGGCGGAATTTTTGTAAATTAATATAGGTTTCAGGTTGCATTGGTTAGGCTCCTGAACCACTGTTTTCCTTTTTGTTTAGTTAAATAAATGAATTGTAGTAAAGCAAATAATTATTAGTAAAGATTATAATTGAGTATTAGAATGTTTCCCACTTACGATATAATAGTTGTAGGCGGCGGTCATGCAGGATGTGAGGCCGCCGCTTCTGCTGCCCGAATGGGCTCAAAAGTTTTATTGGTTACCATGAATTTGGCCACCATAGGTCAGATGTCTTGCAATCCTGCCATGGGGGGGATTGCCAAAGGGCAGATTGTACGCGAAATTGATGCACTTGGCGGTTACTCAGGCATTGTCACAGATGAAACCATGATTCAGTTTCGAATGCTCAATCTGAGTAAAGGACCGGCTATGTGGAGTCCAAGAGCCCAAAGCGATCGGGATCTGTTCGCCAGAAAATGGAGATCAGTACTCGAATCTCTTGATGGATTAGATTTTTGGCAGGATAGTGTTGTTTCGTTGATGGTAGAGAATGATAGAGTAAAAGGGGTACGCACTCTTCATGGTGTTGAAATTTATGCACAAGCTGTTATTATTACCAGCGGAACTTTTCTTAATGGTAATATTCATATCGGTAGAAATAAAACGGAAGGAGGAAGATTAGGGGAAGCACCCAGCAGTGGTTTTACCCGCGATATTGTTTCCTACGGTATTGAAACTGAAAGATTAAAAACAGGAACTCCTGTCAGAGTAGATGGAAGATCTATAGATTTTAATCAATTAATCATCCAGGAAGGAGACGCGGAACCCGGAAAGTTTTCTTTCATGAATACCACTCCGCTCACCAACCAACGCCCCTGCTATCTGGCTTATACAGACGATGAAGTACATGATGTTCTCCGAAGTGGGTTTGATGAATCCCCTTTATTTAATGGAAGAATACAGGGCAGTGGACCCCGGTATTGCCCAAGCATAGAAGATAAAATTGAAAGGTTTAGTGATAAAAACAGGCACCAGTTATTTGTTGAACCCGAAGGGTGGAATAGTATTGAATATTACATCAATGGATTTTCTTCCAGTTTGCCTTTAGAGGTTCAATATTCAGCACTTAAAAAAATCAAGGGCTTTGAAAATGCGAAAATCACCAAGCCCGGGTATGCCATTGAATATGACTATTTTCCACCCACACAACTGGACTTCACCCTGGAAAGCAAAAAACTTGAAAACTTATATTTCGCAGGTCAGGTAAATGGCACAACAGGTTATGAAGAAGCAGCTTGTCAGGGTTTAATGGCTGGGATCAATGCGCATTTGAAAAACAACAAAATGCAACCCTTTATTTTAAAAAGGAGTGAAGCGTATATTGGCGTATTGATTGATGATTTGGTGACCAAAGGAACAAAAGAGCCTTACCGCATGTTCACCAGCAGGGCCGAATTCAGAATTTTATTACGACAGGACAATGCGGATACGAGGCTAACCCGATACGGCTATGAGCTGGGCGTTGCTACGCGTGAAAGATACGATCGCTTGCTGGAAAAAGAACGTTTGATACAACGCATTACCGACGAAATCAATAAAGCAAAAATTTTACCCGGTGAAATCAATGAATATCTTGAAGAGAAGAAGAGCACTGCTATCACTATCAAGAGTTCTCTTAAACAAATTATTTTAAGACCGCAGGTAAATCTGAATGATTTGTACAATCGGGTCAAAAGTGTCAAAGAATTATTTGATGAAATAAATGATCATCAACTTTTCTATGAAGCACTAATTTCCAGTGAAATTTTGATCAAATACAAAGGGTATCTGGACCGGGAAAAAGAAATGGCTGAGAAAATCGGCAGATTGGAGAATACTATGTTAAAAGAAGACTTCGATTATCATTCGATGAAAGCCATTAGCATGGAAGGAAGAGAGAAACTTGCAAGTGTGAAACCCCGTACGATAGGGCAGGCTTCCAGAATCAGTGGTATCAACCCCAGTGATATTTCAGTGCTGCTTATTCATATTGGGGCATGATGTTTTTATGCAAAAGGGACAACAAACCTCAAAACGAGAATCTGTGCAAGCATGATCCAACCCGATAAAAACCTGGCCATGTTTCACGTGAAACATAAAACCAATTTTATTATAATTCCATAATTGATCCATGTTGGTTTTAATTTAACTTTATATAATTTAGGATTTTGATTAGATAATTAAAAGAATCATTGTTGTCCGTAACGCGCTAACAGAAACCTTTGCATATATAAATTCAATGCTATAAACGCTATCCCCCTGGGAGACACAAATAAAGAATATT
>CAZBGI010000002.1:19955-121974 GCA_964491395.1 uncultured Bacteroidales bacterium
ATGTTTCACGTGAAACATGGTGTATTTTATTATAACATGGATGTTTCACGTGAAACAATTTGTCAGATGGATGGGGTTGGATGTAATTTTGATTTAATTAGTACTTGATGGAGCAATTTGATAGATGTTTTCTATGTAAGGGAAAACACTTAGAATATTATATATCCGCTAAGGATAATCTTGTAAGTGAAAAGACATTTACGGTTGTACAATGTGCTACGTGTGGGTTTGTTATCACCAATCCAAGACCTTACAAAGAGGATTTAGGGAAATATTATCTTTCAGATGAATATGTATCGCATAATGATGCTGCTGACTCTTTGATTGATAAAGTGTATAAGGTGGTTAGAAAGTTTATGCTGGGCCGGAAAGTGCACTTGATTCTCAATAACGTTGCCCGCAATCATGCACCGATACGTTTGTTGGATTATGGTTGTGCTACCGGTGAATTTTTGCTGAGGGCTCAGATGAAAAACATTGATGGGATCGGTGTGGAACCAGATGATGCGGCCCGGAGTAAAGCCCGAAGTAAAGGGATTACGGTGACTGATGATGTGGAAAAAATTTTGAATGAAGAGGGGTTTAAACCTTTTGATGTTGTGACGTTATGGCATGTATTGGAACATGTTCCGGACTTACCTGAAAAGACCCGAAATTTTTCTCAGCTTGTGGATAAAAAGGGATTACTGGTGATTGCCGTTCCTGAGTACAAGAGCTTTGATGCTCAATTTTACGGGGAGAATTGGGCGGCATGGGATTTACCCAGACATCTGAATCATTTTGAGGAAAAAACCATTGTGCAATGGGTAGGTAAGGAATTCCTTCTGGAAACTAAAATTCCACTCTTGTTCGATTCATTCTATATTTCGTTGCTTTCTGAAAAAGCCAAAGAATCCGGTGTTTTTGGTTCCTTGAGAGCTTTGTTGATCGGTTTTTGGTCTAATGTCAGCGCATTTATGGGTAAAAATCCATATTCTAGCCAAATCTATGTTTTTCGTAAGTTGTAACACCCGCTTGTAGTAACGGTCATTTGTTGCAATTTGCAACGTAAATGAATCAGTCCTGGTTGTATTAAAATGCTGCTTCAGTAGAAGAGAAAATTGAAGAACCGATTAAATCATAAAATTACAAGGACGCAATACAAACCGGAGAATTTGTAAGTTAATTATCTTTATGCAAATATTATTGGGTATACTATTTGTAGCATAAGAACCGCGTATGCTGTTATACTCTTAAAAAACAGATACAAAAGAATGGGTTGTTATTACATCACTTAAAGTCATCTTCTCAATGAATAATTTCCGAAATCCCTGGATTCTTGTTATTGGTTTTGTTGTCAGTGTATTGCTTTCTGTAGGATTTTTCTCCCTTGAAAAACGAACCTACGATTTAGACAATTTAGGGGATAGGTTTCAGCAAACTTTTAAATACCGGGAAGAAAGAGCCAAAGGGTTATTGAAAACCGTATATAATCAGTTTAAGGTTGAAGAAGAACAACTCTTTCAGGATGAGCAGTGGGTAGAATTGATGAATCAACTCTATGAAACAAAAGGGGAAATTGTTTTAATAAGCCAGGCTGATTCAATACAATTTATTTCTCATAATGCATTGCCGGTAACGCATTCTAATTTGCCCGTTTATTCATCCGGTGTTTTTTCCTTATCCAATGGCTGGTACTCCGTGTATTCAAGAAATTTTGAAGATTATCAAATCTGGGTGTTTTCCCTTTTGAAGAAAGAATACCGGTATAGCAACCAGTTTCTGGTCAATGATTTTCAATCTGATTATCAAATACCTGAATTTGTTGAAGTTTCTTATGATGCAGCTTCTGAGGGTTATTCTGTATACCATACCAACAATGATTATGCTTTTTCTCTCACGGTACCCGATCAGGAAGATCTCCAATATATCTGGTTTACGGGAAGGTTTCTTTCTGTATTTTTCGCTTTTCTTTCCCTGGTACTGCTTTTGTTCTTCTTGTATAGATTGGTATCTGATATTTACAGAAGAAGATTTGTGGGGTTGTCGGTAATCTTATTTTTTTTCCTGCTTGTATTGTGCAGGTTTTTGCTCTTCTATTTTCAATTTCCCCGGGTTCTTTATCAAACAGAGCTTTTTTCCCCTTTGCATTATGCTTCCAGCTATTGGCTTCCTTCATTGGGAGATCTTCTGCTGAATGTATTATTTGCAAGTGTTTTTATTTTCTACATTTTTCAGAGAATAGCCTCAGCCACGTATTTTAAGATTGAAGGCCGGATAACCGCCGGGGTTGTTTTCCTGGTTCTTCTGGCTCTCATGGGTTTCTTCGCTTTTGTCGTTGCTGATGTGGTAAGGGGATTGGTAATCAATTCTAACCTTCATCTCAATGTCCGGTTTATTTTTACACCCGATATTTATCATATTGTCGGATTTGCTATTATTACCGGGTTGTTTTTTAATTTTTATCTTTTACATCAATCTGTAAGCCTGTTTGTGCGGAAAAATATTTTTTGCAAATCCCCCGGGAAAATGGTAGGGGTTATTACGGTTTTGTTGATAGGTATTACACTTTATTTTTTTAACGACAGGTTTTATCTTATAGGGATTTTACTATTCTCCACTGCTGCTTTTTCATTACTGTATAATTACCGCGACGAAAATGTGCTATCGTTGACCCGAATTATGTTGTTCTTTTTTGTATATGCACTTTTATCTACTTATGGATTATACGTGTTCAATAAGGAGAAGGAATTCTCACAGCGTCAGAATGTAGCTTTGAGAATTGCCAGCGAACAGGACCCGGTAGCCGAATTCTTATTCAGTGAGATGGAAGCGGATTTGTTTGATGATGACTATTTAAATCAACTGGTACTTGAAAATCCCTATGCTGAGGATCAAATTGCAGAGTATCTGAAAACCGTTTATTTCACCGATTTCTGGGCCCGGTATGATATCCATCTTACCACCTGTGCACCCGGGGAAGTACTTTATTTTAAACCTTTTGATGAAGAACTCGTTTGCGACGATTATTTTGCTAATTACATACTGTATTTCGGAAAGCCTGGATTCAGCGATCGGTTTTATTACCTGGACAATGACACCGGCAGGAATTCTTATCTTGCGGTTATTCCCATATATGATGAAAGCAGATCAGAGATAGCTTATCATCTGTACGTTGAATTTGAGTCAAGGTTTATCCCCAAAGAGCTGGGTTTCCCTGAACTGTTGGTAGATGAGAAAATTGACATCTCACGGAACCTGGGAGATTATTCTTACGCCATATACAAAAATGGAATAATGACCCACAAGTTTGGTTCCTATTTTTTCAGCATCGATTCAGACAGTTATACCGGTAAGGATGAAACTTTTGTTTACTTTGATGCGGATGGTTATAGTCATCTTTTGTACAACCGCGATCCAGAAACCCAAATTATTGTCAGTAAACCCCGGGAATCTGTTCTGGAACGAATAGCTCCGTTTTCTTATCTTTTACTGTTTTTTATTATTATATCGATAATAAGTTGGGTTATAAATCAAAAATACACCCATAAAGCCATATTTACGTTCAATTTCAAGAAGCGACTGCAGTTTGCAGTTATTGGTATGGTTTTAATATCCGTGATTGCCATCGGCAGTGCTTCGGCATGGTTCATATTTAATATTTATCAAAACAAAAATGAAGCATTTATCAATGAAAAGGCCCATAGCATTCTCATAGAGCTGGAAAATGAATTGCTTGAAGATCCGGTACTTGATATGAGTTACCAGGAGTATCTTAATCAGATGTTGTTGCCTTTGTCTCAGATTTTCTTTACCGATATAAATATATTCAGCACGGATGGAACGCTTATCGCTTCGTCGCGTTCCAAAGTTTTCCAGGAAGGACTGATTGCTCCGCTGATTCATCCGGTGGCCTATAATAAGCTATTGAACAGTGGAAAAAGTTTGTTTATTCACAACGAAAAAATAGGAAAACTGCAGTATATCAGTGCTTACGTACCCTTAAGAAATATCAATGGAGAACTTATTGCATATATCAATCTTCCTTATTTCGCTCAGCAAAGTGAGTTGCGAAATGAAATTTCATATTTTCTTGTAGCATTTATAAATATATATTTATTGCTGCTATTATTGTCCGTGATAATTGCCTTTTTCATATCCAATCATGTTACGCGGCCATTGCAGGTTATTCGGGATAGTATTTCGCGTTTAGGTTTCGGAAAAGCCAATGAAAAAATTGAATGGCATCGAAATGATGAAATAGGACAACTCATTGCCGAGTATAACCGCATGATTGATGAGCTTGCTGTTAGTGCAGATTTGCTGGCACGAAGTGAGCGGGAATCGGCCTGGCGTGAAATGGCCAAGCAGGTTGCCCATGAAATCAAAAATCCTCTCACACCTATGCGGCTCAATGTGCAGTATCTGCAGCGAGCCTGGAAAGACAAAGTGGAAGATTATGATGAAAGACTGGAGAGATTTACCAAAACAATGGTGGAACAAATAGATAACCTGAGTATTATAGCAGGTGAATTTTCAGATTTTGCCAAAATGCCCGCCTCAAGAAATGAAACCATTGATTTAAAGAATTTCATATCTGAAGTAATCGATCTTTACGAGGGATTTGATGAGCTTAAGATTCAGCTGGAACTGCCCGAAGAAGATTCCAACCTGTTGATTTCTGCTGATCGCAAACAATTGCTGAGGGTTTTCAATAATCTTATAAAAAACGCGATCCAGTCTTATGGCAAGGAAGAAAAAGCGTTAATCATTATCAAAATCAGTGAGGAAGGGAAATATTGTAAAATCGATTTGAGAGATTTTGGAGGGGGTATAGCCGACGATTTGAAGAAAAATATATTCCAGCCTTACTTTACTACAAAAACCGGAGGAATGGGCCTCGGATTGGCCATGGTGAAGAGCATTATTCAAAGTTTCAACGGGTATATCTCATTTGAGTCGCAAATGGGGGAGGGGACCATTTTTATTATTCGTATTCCCCGCGTTGAACCCCCAAAGGTTGCTCCGCTTTAAATAAAAAAGACAATAGATATCATTTGTCCATCAACAGATGATCTATTGTCTCTTTTACGCGTAGGGTTTTTTAGCACGTTCTTGGGGTAATCAACCCCTCCGGAAGGTATTACTGATATACCAATGGCTCTGTTTCTCCTTGCAGTACCATCAAACCATTCATGGCCAGGGCTCGCATTTCATCTTCTCCGGGGTAAACATATACCGGGGATATGTGTCTGATACGTTCGGTTACCAAATCTACAAAGGGCTTGCCGTATGCAATTCCTCCGGTAAGTAAAATCGCATCTACATTTCCTTTCAATACGGTTGCCATGGCACCGATTTCTTTAGCCACCTGGTAAGCCATGGCTTCATAAATAAGTTTGGCTTTTTCGTCCCCTGCAATCATTTTCTTTTCCACTTCGTAGGCATCATTAGTACCAAGATAGGCAACCAACCCCCCTTTTCCGGTAATCATTTTTTTGATTTCCTTTTCTGTATATTTTCCGCTGAAACACAATTTCACCAAAGCACCTGAGGGCAAACTGCCGGTTCTTTCGGGAGAAAAAGGACCATCTCCATCCAGCGCCTGGTTTACATCAATTACCCGGCCCTTGCAATGAGCACCTACACTAATCCCGCCTCCGAGGTGAGCTACTATGAGATTCAGGGCCTCATAGGTTTGAGCCACTGCGCGAGCATGTTGCCGTGCTATTGCCTTTTGGTTCAGGGCGTGGAAAATGGAAATTCTTTCAAATTCAGGATGACCAGAAATACGGGCTAACTCATCCAGTTCGTCTACCACTACCGGATCGGCAATAAATGCACGGGCATTAGGAATGGAAAGGGCAATATCATTGGCTATCAAGCCACCCAGGTTACTGGCGTGCTGTCCCAATACACCTTCTTTCAAATCATTGACCAGGGCATCATTAACTTCATATACTCCGGATTTAATAGGTTTAACCAGACCTCCCCGTCCAACTACTGTTTGAATAGAATTTACGTCTATATCAGCTTCGGTAAGTTCTCTGAGGATGATGTTTTTCCTGAATTCGTACTGATCGGTGATGCGTTCAAATTTTTCAATTTCTTCGCAACTGTGTTTTATATTCTTAAGAAAAATCTCTTTGGTATTTCTGAAAACGGCAATTTTCGTGGATGTCGAACCCGGGTTTATTGCCAGCAATAATTCTGATTCCATAGTGTAAGTATCTTTATTATTGGGTGAATGTATATTTTTACTTGATGGCAGCTGCCAGGGCAATGCTGTTGAGTTTGGTTTCGTCGCTGTCGGCACGGCTTGTTAGCACAACAGGTGCGGTGGCACCCACGATAACAGCAGCACATTTCGCCCTGGCAAAATAGATAAAGGACTTGTACAAGGCATTGGAGGCATCCAAATCATCGCCTACCACCAAATCTGCATCACCTGCCACCGGGCTCTGGATATTTTTGAGTCGGGCACTTTTTTCGCTCACTGCATTGTCAAAAGCAAAAGGCCCGTCAATTATACAACCTGAAATTTGTCCCCGGTCGGCCATCTTTGCCAGCGCCGAGGCTTCCATAGAGGATTTCATGTCCGGATTTACCGTTTCCACTGCACTTAAAACAGCTACTTTGGGCTTTGCCAGCCCCAGTTTCTGCAGATAATTCACCGCATTCTTTATGATCGAAACTTTTCCTTTTAAATCAGGAGCAATATTCATGGCAGCATCTGTAAGACCCAGAATTTTGTGGTAGGATTCTACCTCAAACAAGGCCAGATGAGAAAGCAATTCTCCGCTGCGCAAACCCCATTCTTTATTTAATACAGCTTTCAATAAACTGGATGTACTCAAATGTCCCTTCATTACAATTTCTGCTTTTTTCTCAGAAACCATTTTAACGGAAAGGGCCGCTGCCTTATCATTGTCTGGTTCATTGACCAATTCAAAACCAGAAATATTGAAACCGTTTTTTTCACATATTTCATTGATTTTGGTTACATCTCCAACCAACACCACATCCACGATGCCATTCTCTGAGGCATTGATTACGGCTTCCAGGGCATTTTGATCATGAGCAGCGGCAAGCACCAGTTTTCTTTTCTGGTGTTTGCGGGCCATTTCATGCAAATCGCTAAGTTTTTTCAACATTTTTTTGTGTTTTGAGGGTGATTATTCTTTTCGCCGCAAAAATACAAACTTACCCCGAATTAATTACTTCGCTGTTCACCAATTGCCCGGAAATCCAATAAAAAAAAAAGAAAGAAGTTCTTAAAAGCATGATTTAATCAGGAAACTAAGCAGGTGGAAGCCGATCCTTGCGTTTGCATTGAATCAATTCTAAGCTTTTTTCGGTTTATTTTGTGATATGTTATGGGATGTAAAGAATTGAATATTTTAATTTTGCGTTTTAATTAAGTAGCATACTAATAAGAATGCTGTATGGAAAAAATGGATTAGCAGTGTTGTATGGACAGTCAGCAAAGGAAAGTATTATCGTATTTTAAATTTCGGAAAATTATTATTCCCATACTGCTAGGATTGGGTGTTGCTACTTTTTTACTGGTAAGGAATTTCGACAGTGCCGCTTTTCGGGGAATCAACTGGGTTTGGCAATCCTATATTTTTATTTTTCTGGCTTTGCTGATGATGGTGATTCGCGATGCGGGCTACATGTATCGTATCAGGGTGCTTACCGACGGACAAATCAGCTGGAGAAGAAGTTTTGATGTAATTATGCTGTGGGAATTTGCCAGTGCCATTACACCTTCCATCATCGGGGGCTCAGCCATTGCGTTGTATATCGTAAACAAAGAAGGAGTAAGTATGGGGCGTACAACGGCGATCGTGCTCATTACGGCGTTTCTCGATGAACTCTTCTATATTCTCATGGTACCACTGATTCTTATTCTTGTAGGGACACAGCACTTGTTTACTACCGAAGGGGAATATGTTTTTCTGAACACCAAATTCGGAACCCAGGGCATTTTTATTCTGGGATATCTTTTTATCCTGGTCTTAACTACCATCATTATTTATGGAGTTTTCTTAAATCCCAGGGGATTTAAAATGATTTTACTTACCATTTTCAAACTTCCTTTTCTTCGCAAATGGCGGACAAAGGCTGCAGAGACTGGAAATGAAATTATCATTACCTCCCGCGAAATGAAGGGCAAGCCGGCTATTTTCTGGGTCAAGGCTTTTGCCGGTACCTTTTTTTCCTGGACCGGGCGTTTTATGGTAGTTAATTTTTTGATTCTAGCCTTTGTATCCGGAGGAGATCAGCTGTTGATTTATGCCAGGCAGCTGGTAATGTGGGTCATTTTATTGATAAGTCCTACTCCCGGAGGCAGTGGCGTGGCAGAATTTGTGTTTTCTGGTTTTCTGGGCGAATTTATTCCTCCCGGACTTAGCCCCGCATTGGGCTTAATGTGGCGTCTTATCAGTTATTACCCTTACCTCTTTATTGGCGTTATTATATTACCCAACTGGCTGAAAAGAGTATATGCCAAAAGTAAAAAGCCCGGTCAAATCATCTCAGCACAGGCTGAATCAATTGATCAAAAACCCGTATAGTTTTTCAGCGAAAAACCATGCAGGAGCAATAAATCGTGCTTCATGAAACCTTCAGCCGGATGGTTGAACAAGGCATGATCATTCATGCCTGAATCCTCTCTGCCATTGATTCTTGCAGGTATATCAACTTCGTTGGAATTATTCTTTACTTTTACAGTTCAAAAACCTACGAATATGTCCTGGGAACACATTATCCTGGTCTTTGTTACCGGAATAGTTTGCGGAATTATCAACACCCTGGCAGGAAGCGGCTCGCTTATCAGCCTTCCTGTTTTAATGTTTATCGGTTTGCCTCCCAATGTAGCCAACGGAACCAACCGGATCGGTATTCTTTTTCAAAACATTGTCAGTACTCTCAATTTTCGGCGGCAAAAAGTGCTGGAAATAAAAATGGGGTTCCGGGTCGCTTTTCCCAGCATCCTCGGTTCTGTGGTCGGGGCAATAATTGTACTTGAATTACCACCACGCGCTGTTGAAATAGCCGTGGCAGTTGTTTTACTGATCATGCTTGTTCCTTTGTGGCTGAAACCTTCCCGCTGGTTGAAAGGTGCTTCACAAGGCGAAATCAACCATTACCCGGTTTTACAGTTTATTATTTTCTTTTTCATAGGAGCCTATGGTGGGTTTATCCAGGCGGGAGTGGGAATCTTTTTGCTCAGTGCCCTGGTTCTCAATGCCGGATACGATTTGGTGAGAGCCAATGCTCTGAAAGTGTTTATCAACCTTATTTTTACTCCTTTTGCCCTGGTGGTTTTTGTTATTCAGGGGCAAATTGACATTGCTGCTGGGTTGGTCCTGGCCCTGGGAAATAGCCTGGGAGCCTATTTTGCCAGTAAGTATGCGGTAAGTTGGGGAAGTGGTTTCGTAAGATATGTACTGATAGCTGTGATAATTGGTGCAGGAATCAAACTCTTGTTTTTTCCCTGAATCAAAACCATTTTTTAATGAAAAACCCTTTGGCTTCCATCATCCTATTTACTTCGTGCTTTACAAAAAACAATGTTGAAAAAAGCTTTCCAGAAATACTTAATATCAGTAATCAAGGGATTTTTCTGATAGTTCTCAAGGTATTTTCGTTCCGAGGCCAGGATTTCTTCAAAATTTGAGGGCATATCTGCATAGTAAGGAGGAACGAGTCCTGGTTTGAATTGGTGGCGCAATTCCAGCAAATCAGGGGGATAGAGACTTTGATACTGGCTGCTCAGTGGACGAACTCCCACCAGTTTCAATTCAAACTTCACCAGGTTCAGGAGCATCGGCAATTCATCAATCCAGAATTTGCGCATAACCCTGCCACATGCTGTTATCCTGAAATCATTGTTGAATTTACCCCCGTTATCAAGTTTATTTTTTTCGTAAACATATTTTTGCAGGTATTCCGAATAAGGATACATCGTACGAAATTTATAAACTTTTATTTTTTTCCCGGATTTTCCTGTTCGTTCCATGGCAAATACCGGACCATAGGAGGGTGAAAGATCATAAGCCGGTGGCCGCTCTTTTCGTGCTACAAAGTAAAAAAGATAACCGTGAGTTTCTTCGTGGATTACTTCAAAACCACAGGAATATAAGCGTCCCAGTGTTTCTGCCCTGCTGATAATGCGGTTTCTTCCTCCGGTAAGAGCAAAGTAAATCTGTTTGGTAACAGGCAGCTTGGGAAAAACGCGTTTGAAAATGTAGTCTCCGACTATGTACAGACGGTTTATGATTCCGGGAAATTTATTCAGAAGTCTTTTTTGCCTGAGTTCTAAAGTTTCAACACAACCCATAAAGATGGTTCCATAACCAATGTTCTCATTTACCGCTTCAAAAAACTTGTTGATTCTTCTTAAATCATTAATTCTCTTTAGGTTAATTACGGAAGAGATACTCTTTTTTTCAAATTTCTCTATGTTAAATGACGTAGAAGTGCTGAATACCTGCGTGTTGGGTTGATTAACGTCAACGTAGGATTGGATGAGCCTTAATACTTCTTCACCTGCTTCTGAGCGGATTTTATTTTCCAGATGACTTGCATGACCATTTTCATTCATCATAGATTTGGTCAATAATTCATCCTTTACAATCAACCTTTCTGCCATATTTTCCATTTTTTCTTTGTTACCTCATTGCTCGTAATTCTACTGTGTGCTTGTCATTCACAGGTATACAAAGTTTTTCCTTTTGTTAGCAACAATGCTACTAATGCACCTTACAAAATTACCCCAAATGCCGAAGAAAACTATTAGGCGTTTCACGTAAAAAGATTTGAGTAAATACTTAGTCATGGGTCTATCAATTTTACATGATTGCGAGGTATCTGTATTTCAAAAGATCTTTCCAGCTGATGTATTCTGATAATTATTTTGTTTTTATTGTTATAATGTACCATCTCTGCTTTCAAACCATTTAAGGGTCCTTTTAATACCTTTACAGTGCTTCCTTCCGGAATATTTTCTTCAAGGGGATCCACTTGAATATCGGTAGAAAGAATCCACTTAATATTGTCTATTTCCTTTTCCGGAATTTCTACAGCTTTTCCTTCAAAACTTACAAATCGTACAGCACCGGGTGTGTTCAAAACTTCCAGATAAGACGATTCATCGATTTTTACAAATACATATGAACTAAACAAGGGCACTTCTACCCATTTGCGACGATCGGTCCATTGTCTTAAAGTCTTTACCAGGGGCAGGTAACTGGTAATATTCTTTTCCCTTAACAACTTATCTATTTTCTTTTCATATCTGGGTCGGGTATACAGAGCCAACCATTTTTTCTTCTGCATAAAACCTGGTATCGTTTTCAAATATACAATTAATATTATAGATATAAAACGAAATTTTTATAACTGAACGATAAAATATAATGATTTAAAGTGTAGTCTTCGTCCCATTTCTTTGCAAAGATATGGTTTTGAACCTTAGACTCCACTAAATTTTTGTACTTTTGGGGGGCTGATTTTTCAGATAGTATTGGAGGTAATATGTCGGAAAGCAAGCGAAGTTTTTCTATCCGTTAAGGTTCATAGGGAAATGGGCCCTGCACGTTTTTCAGAATTTTTATTGAACCATAAAAACACATGAGGATTGTGCTTTTAAAATACAACGAACCTAATGGAATGAGTTCACGAACACAATGAAATAAGAAACCATTGTGACCCATATGCATATTTATGCCTGTTTTATTTAATCAACCTTAAATCAATCTATTAGAATGAAAAGTACTGTACAATTCGGCTTGATAGGTGCAGCAGGATATATTGCACCCCGGCACATGAAAGCAATTAAAGAAACAGGAAACAATCTTCTTGCCGCCCTCGATCCTTTTGATAGTGTGGGAATTATTGACAGTTACTTTCCCAATGCAGATTTTTTCACCGAACCTGAAAGGTTTGACCGGCACATGGATAAACTTCGCAAAAAAGGGCATTTTGCTATGGATTATGTCAGCATTTGCTCTCCGAACTATCTACACGATTCGCATATCCGGATGTCGTTGCGCAACCAGGCCCATGCAATCTGTGAGAAACCCCTGGTACTGAATCCCTGGAATGTAGAGGCTCTGGCTGAAATAGAAAAAGAAACCGGGAAAAGGATTTTTAATATTTTGCAATTGCGACACCACCCTGCCGTAATGCAATTAAAAGAACGTATACAGAACGGTCCCGAAGATAAAATTTATGATATCGACCTGTCGTATATCACATCAAGAGGTTCATGGTATTTTTATTCATGGAAAGGAAAGCAGGAAAAATCAGGAGGAGTGGGAACCAACATAGGTATTCATTTTTTCGATATGCTTACCTGGATTTTTGGACCGGTAAAAGAAAATATTGTGCATATAAGTCAATGCGACAAGGCGGCAGGATTCCTGCAACTTGAAAAAGCACGGGTGAGATGGTTTCTTAGTGTAAACAGCAGTGATTTACCCGAACGTGTTAAAGAAAGCGGACAACCAACTTATCGCTCTTTGACCCTGAATGGGGAAGAGTTTGAATTCAGCGGAGGGTTTACTGACTTACATACCCAAAGCTACAAGCATATACTCCAGGGTGATGGTTTTGGACTTAACACCGTAAAACCCAGTATTTCTATTGCATATGAAATCAGAAATGCTCATCCCGTAGGACTTAGAGGGGAGTATCATCCTTTGGCTGCTAAATAAGATACCGGCAATACCACATTTAAAATGGATTAATCTATATCAAGGCCAGCTTCTATAGCCTTGCGTTTATCTTCAAGCCATTGTGGGAGTTTGAGGTTTTGGCCCAGTTCATTTTGATTTTCATCTATCAGAAAACCCGGTCCGGATGTGGCAATTTCCATCAAAACACCACCGGGTTCACGAAAATATACTGATTTAAAGTATTGTCTGTCCATAACTGGCGAGGGGTGAAACCCGGCACGAGACAAATGGGCCCGCATCTTTTCCTGGCTGGCCTCATCAGGGGTTTGAAAAGCCATATGGTGCACGGTGCCAATGCCGGGCATCTGATTGGGCATGGACGGGTGGGATAATAAATCAACGTAATAACCCGGCTGGTTCTCTTCCGAATACAATCGGACCCGCTCACCTTCACTTTTCAACAAAACATGGTTCATGTGACGGGTTAAAAATTCAAGCGTATGCTCATAGGAAGCATAGCTAAGCGCCAAAGAATAGAGTCCTTTGATTCCATGTTCTTCAGGAATGGCCGCCGTGGTACATCCTGTTCGTTGATCTTCAGCATTGGCTACCAACTCTATCTGGATACCGTCAAAATCATCGAAAAGAATATATTCCTCGTCAAAACGGGTGAAGGGACCCCGAAATTCAATCTGGTGTGTTTTGAGTCTTTGGGTCCAGAATTCTAAAGAATAGGTTCCAACAGAAAACAAGGTGGAGGTGACAGAACGGTTGCCAGTTTTGCCACGGCTGATGCCTGTAAAAGGGAAAAAAGTAGCTACACTCCCCGGCTTGCCGGTGCGATCCCCATAATACAAATGTAAAGTGTCAGGACTATCGTAATTGACGGTTTTCTTAACAAACTGCAATCCAAGTATTTCGTTGTAAAACCGGATGTTGTTTCTGGCTTTGCCTGAAAAAGAAGTTACGTGATGCAATCCTTTGATGAGCCCCTTAACCATATATCAAACAGCTTTAAAGTTTTTGTTTTGTCAAAAAACAAACCCACGGTCCTATTGTTCACCATCGCAATCCTTCCTTTTACTCCTTTTTGCTCTTTAGGTGTTTCGAAACGAAGGGCAGGGAAAATCCGTAAGGCACTGCTTTTATGAGGCTTATGAGGATAAGGGGTAAAAATGCACCATGAAAAGCCTGGGGAATAAAGGGCCACAGAATTACCAAAACCAACGCCAGAAATGCGACAAACCGGAAGTACCATTTTGCTGCCGGACGCATAGTATCATAGCCGGCAAACCAGATATAATATAAGTGAGTAGGGAGGGCCCAGAAAAGATTAAGATTGGCCTTGGTAGTGATATGATCAGAAAAAAACCACAGAAACACTATTACCAGACCTGCCAAACCCAGCAGGGAAAAGAAAATTTTGTCAAAAACAAGCGACCATCTGGCTTTGTAAAAACTAAGCAGGGCCAGCACCAGAAGCAGCCACATCACCCAGTGAGGAGTAATTATTGAAGCTGGAGAAAATTCAACCCTCTTGGGAATGATAATCCGATGTTCTGATACCAAAGGTTCTCCTTTGGGATGCGTTGCCAGGGCAAATGCAATCAGCATTTCATCGGGAAGGTACATGTAATCCCAGGCAGAAGCCACCTTGTCGGCCGGCAGACCCAGCGCCAGGTCAATACCAAATGCACTCCAGGGCATGTTTACCAGAAAAGGCTGAAGCATATCGCGGAACGTGCGCCGGGGTTGTAGATCGGGTGTATAGTCAAATTCATAGTTAAGCATCGATCGTACCACAGAAACAGACTCTTCATTGATTTCTTCAGCCACGGGCCAGGATGGTTGTATAACCTGGTCTATTACATCCCGGATACGGGTGGCACAATTGTCATAAAAAAAATCGTAATGGTAGTAGGCATTTTCCGGGCGCTGGTTGATCATCAAAAAATCAAAGATGTCCTGTTTCTGCGCCTGCGTGAGGTTCAATACCTGTTCATAAATGGCTCTTCCTTCGTAACGATATTCCGGCTCAAAATATTCCATGGGAGCCACAGAAAGCTTATACAGCAATTTCCCACGGGTAAATTTCAGATAGAAATTAGGGGTGTCAAAATCAAAGGTACCGTAATTAAACACCAGGTCGATATTATTTTCCCTGTCTTTCACCCTCAGGGCGCTGTGTCCAAAAACAGAATAAAGTTCATCGCCAGGGCTGGCTGTAAGCATGGTTACTTCAGCCTGGGGAGATAGCTTCTGGGCCATGCCCGGATAAAAACTCAAACAAAATAGTAAAATAACAACGACTGATTTGATGGGGAAGTGAGTCATCTGGATTAACGGATTAAAAAAACAACTGCGGTTATAAGGATTATCCTGCGACCATGAGGAAAATGATGCAAAATTAAACAATTGACAGTTTTATTCTTACAGGTCTGATTAAATATGTGTTAAATGAGAATCCGGGAGAGAGATAATTTTTTACAATTTGTTGAAAAACAAAAGGAAATAATTTCTAACTTTGCAGCCTGAAAATTTGAACCGTTTTGTCAATATGTTTATAAAGAATTTATCAACAATTAGTTGTTAATAAATTTGCCCGAATTAAAAATTAGTTTTAGCTTTGCACCCCCCTAAAGGAAGGGGAATCTAGTGCTATAAAAAAATCAAATACAGCAAATTAAGCAAATAATGGATACATTAAGCTATAAAACAGTTTCTGCCAACAAGGACACAGTAACCAAAGACTGGATAATTGTTGATGCAGAAAACCAGATTTTGGGCCGTCTTGCGAGTAAGGTTGCCAAAATTGTGCGCGGAAAGCATAAAGTGAATTACACTCCGCATGTAGATTGCGGTGACAATGTAATCATCATCAATGCCGAAAAGATTGCACTTAGTGGCAATAAGTGGAATCAAAAGGAATATGTTCATCACACGGGTTATCCCGGAGGACAACGTTTTACCAGTGTTAAGCAGATGCTTGACAAAAAGCCTACCGAAATTGTGCGCAAAGCCGTTAAAGGTATGCTTCCCAAAACCAAACTGGGTGTTGCCCTGTTGCGTAATGTCTATATATATGCCGGTTCTGAGCATCCTCATCAGGCTCAGCAACCCCAAACAATCAACCTTAATACAATCAAGTAAGCATGGAAGTTATTAACACTATAGGAAGAAGAAAGACGGCGGTTGCCAGAGTTTATCTTAAACCCGGCAATGGTCAGGTTACTGTAAACAAAAAAGACGTAAAAGAATATTTTACTACTTCTATTCTGCAATACATCGTTAACCAGCCATTTCAAATTACCGGAAATGAAGGTAAATATGACCTTAAGGTTAATCTTGACGGTGGTGGTATTAAAGGCCAGGCTGAAGCACTCAGACTTGCTCTTTCCAGGGCTTTGGTTGAAATCAATGCCGAATGGCGTCCCGCTCTTAAGGCGAAAGGCCTTATGCGTCGTGATCCCCGGATGGTAGAAAGGAAAAAACCCGGCCAGAAGAAAGCCAGGAAGAAATTCCAATTCAGCAAACGTTAATTTCATTTTTGGAAAATTATTTTTAACATGGCAAGAACCAATTATAACGAACTTTTAGAAGCTGGAGTACACTTCGGACACCTGAAAAGGAAGTGGAACCCCAATATGGCCCCTTATATCTTTATGGAAAGAAATGGTATTCATATCATCGATTTGAATAAAACCATTGCCAAAATTGATGAGGCCGCAGCTGCAATGAAGCAAATTGCCAGGTCCGGCAAGAAAATTCTCTTTGTAGCCACCAAAAAACAAGCAAAAGACGTAGTGGCAGATCAGATCAAAAAAATCAATATGCCCTATGTTACTGAAAGATGGCCCGGTGGAATGCTCACCAATTTTGCCACCATCAGAAAAGCGGTTAAGAAAATGACCGCCATTGATAAAATGGCTACCGATGGTACCTTCGAAAACATTTCGAAAAAAGAAAGACTGCAAATTACCCGTGAAAAGGCCAAACTTGAAAAACAATTTGGCTCTATTGTGGACCTTTCCAGACTGCCTGCTGCCATTTTTATTGTGGATATCATGAAAGAGCATATTGCAGTGGCTGAAGCCCAGAAGCTTAACATCCCTACTTTTGCTATCGTGGATACCAATTCCAATCCCAACGAGGTGGATTTCCCCATTCCTGCCAATGACGATGCGTCCAAATCTATTTCTATTATTGTTAAAACAATGGTAGAAGCGATCCAGGAAGGCATTACCGAAAGGAAACTGGAGAAAGATAAAGCCGTTGAAGAGGAAGAAGAAAGAGAAATAGAAGCGGAAGCAGAAAAGGCAAAGGCTACATCATTGGAAGAAGTTGAAGACCTTGATGAGGATGAGAAAGAAGCTGCACGGAAAGCAAAAAAACTCAAGCTCAAGGAAGAAGAAGATGATGACTCTATGAAGAAATCATCCAAAGCTCCCAGGGGCGTCGCTGCTAAAAGACCCAGAAAATAATCAGATACTTATTTAATAAAAAATATAAAAATGGCAAATATAACTGCTGCACAAGTAAATGAATTGCGCAAGCAAACCGGTGCCGGAATGATGGATTGCAAAAAAGCACTGGTTGAATCTGAGGGTGACTTTGAAAAAGCAACTGACATTCTTCGCAAAAAAGGTCAAAAGCTCGCTAACAACCGTGCTGACCGCGATGCCAACGAAGGTGTTGTCCTTTCAAAAACCTCTGCAGACAACAAAACTGCTGCGATTATTATGTTCAACTGCGAAACCGACTTCGTAGCCAAAAACCAGGAAGTTATTGAATTTACCAACATGCTTCTCGATTTGGGCCTGGAAAAAGGTTGTAAAAACGCTGAAGAACTTAACAACGTGGAAGTGGAAGGAAGAAAAGTTGAAGATAAAGTGACCGATATGATTGGTAAAACCGGCGAAAAACTTACCCTTTCTAAATTCGCTGTTGTTACCGGCGAAAGAGTTTTCTCTTACAATCACCCCGGAAACCGTGTTGCTTCTATCGCTGCATTCAACAAAGATGTTGCGGATGAACAAACCGGGAAAGATGTGGTTATGCAAATTGCTGCCATGGCTCCTGTAGCACTTGACAGAGAGAGTGTTTCTGAAGATATCATTGCCAAAGAAATTGAAATTGGTAAAGATATTGCCCGTCAGGAAGGTAAACCTGAAGAAATGCTGGAGAAAATTGCCATGGGAAAACTCAACAAATTCTTCAAGGAAAGCACTTTGCTTAACCAGGATTTCTATAAAGACACGAAAAAAACCGTGCAACAAATGCTAAAAGATACAGACAAGGATCTTACGGTTATCGAATTCAAAAGATTTGCTCTTTCTTAAGCAACAACAAATACTTGCATACCAAAAGGGTCTTCGGACCCTTTTTTTATGGCTCAATATTTTCTGGAAGCGTTGCCAGGGAGTTATTTATTACAAAAAGTAGCAAAAAAAAATGTAAACTTGCAAATGGTTCAGCCAAGGTTAAGCTTGTCTCCTGCGAATGGTTCTGACGGTTATTTGCAGAATTTTTAATTACGGCTGGTAACCGGAATGAAAGAAAAACGGGATATCATACCCCATGAAACTACACACATAAATTTATTCAAGGCTCAAAAAATGGATACATACAAAAGAATATTGCTCAAACTTAGTGGAGAATCATTGGCTTCAGGCGCAGGGCACGGCATAGATGCCGGCATGCTGAAAGCGTATGTCGATGAAATTAAATCGGTTTATGATAAAGGTATTGAAGTTGCAGTGGTTTTAGGTGGCGGCAATATCTTCAGGGGCGTTAGTGGTAGTGGGAAAGGATTCGATCGGGTACAGGGCGATTATATGGGTATGCTGGCTACGGTTATCAACTCTCTGGCTCTGCAATCTGCACTGGATAATGAAGGAGTGAAATCAGTGGTATTATCAGGCATTGCCATTGATCCGGTTTGTGAAAGAATGAGTAGAAAAAGAGCCATGGGTTATCTTGAGCAGGGTTTTGTTACCATTATCAGCGGAGGAACAGGAAATCCTTTTTTCACCACAGACTCTGCGGCCGCCCTGCGAGCCGTTGAAATAAAAGCCGATGTATTGTTAAAAGGCACGCGTGTGGATGGCGTGTATACTGCTGACCCCGAAAAAAACCCCTCTGCCACCAAATTCACAGAGATTACTTTTGATGAAGCCTATAAGCGAAATTTAAGAATAATGGACCTTACCGCTTTTACCCTGTGCAGTGAAAATGATATTCCCATTATCGTTTTCGATGTACATAAAAATGGCAACCTTAAAGAAATCATTCTTGAGGGTAAAGCCAACGGAACATTGGTTAAAAATTAATTGAATTTGAAATAGTTCTTTCAAAAACCTTATTTTTGCAGGTAATAAACAAAACATGTAACACATAAGCAACCCTATTATGAACGAAGAACTTGCTTTTCTGTACGATGAGGCCGAAGAGAAGATGGTCAATGCTGTCAAACATCTCGAGCGAGAGCTGATAAAAATCAGGGCCGGAAAAGCCAGTCCACAGATGCTAGACAGTGTAAAAGTGGACTATTATGGCACCATGACCCCTTTATCGCAGGTTTCGAACATCAATACGCCGGATCCGCGCAGTATCGTTGTACAACCCTGGGAAAAAAATATGCTGGGACCCATTGAGAAGGCTATCATGAATGCCAACCTGGGTTTTAATCCCCAAAATGACGGTACCATGGTGCGCATTGTTGTGCCTCCCCTGACGGAAGAAAGAAGGAAAGAATTGGTGAAGAAATCGAAGGGGGAAGCAGAAACCGCTAAAGTAAGCATCCGAAATGCCCGAAGAGAAGCTATTGATGCCGGGAAAAAACTCGAAAAAGAAGGAGTGCCTGAAGACGATGTGAAGAAGTTTGAAGCCGATATGCAGGAACTTACCAATAAGTATAGCCAAACGGTTGAAAAACAAATAGAAAATAAAGAAGCTGATATCATGACTGTTTAATGAAAACCGGCCCAGGCCGGTTTTTTTATTTTCCACAATTGCTGCAAATGGATGGCAATTCTTCACCTCTGAGTAAATTCTTCCGAAAACTTTGAAATACCGGACTTTTCCATGCCTCCAGTGAGTCCGTTTTATCCTCACCCATGATATATTCAGGAATTTTATCGTAGCAACAAGCAACGATTTCACCGTCGCTGGTAAATACCATATGGCTCCACAACCTGAAACAACCCACGGAACCAGGTTTCTTGGCGGAGTTTTCCGTATACCTGTTAAACCGTTGGTTGCGTGGTAAAAAAACATCCCTCCCTTCATCGCTATATAGCTGCATGCTCTTGAATTCAACTTTGTCTGCGCCCAACGATTGTATATATTTTGCTGCTTTGCCCAGCTGGTGCTCGTTGGTTTTATTAACCAGGAACTGAACTACCAGCAGGGGACATCGGGATTTGCTTTCTTTTTTTTGTGTTGCCATCCTTTTGATTCCGGCAATCACCTTTTCAAAATCTCCTCCTTTCCGGTAAGCTTCATAAGATGCTCGTTCAATCCCATCCAGTGAAACAATTAATCTATTCAAACCACTGTTGATAATCTTACGGCAATTTTCCTCATGCAAAAAATGACCATTGGTTGAAATGACCGAATAATAATTCCTCTCTGAAGCTGTCCGGATGATAGAATCAATCTCCGGATGTAAAAAAGGCTCTCCCTGGAAGTAGAGGTTGCAATAAAAAGCATGCCTTTGATGAGATTGAAATATTTCATTGGCAAGTGCCTGATTCATTTTTTTCCGCTTACGGATTACCTTGCCCTGCCCGGTGCGACACTCAGGGCATTGCAAATTACATGCTGAAGCTGTCTCCAGACTCAGGGAAAAGGGTCCCGCCCAAATAAACGGTCGCCTTCTTATTCTTGACCAGCCATAAGACAGCCAAATGTTGATATAATTCCCCAACCTGAGAAGAGTTACCTTTCTTAGTAACAAATAGAGGTCATAAAAATAATTCCGATAGTGAAAAATCATTGTCAGAGAAAGTGTTTTAACGCCTAAAGAACCTGTCAGCCGGCGTAAGGGGCATTGAAAGAGTCCGTAAAACTTTTTACCATTCTGGATTTGGTTATGAATTGTTTAACAAAGATCCGGATAACACTATAAGTGGGAATGGCTATGATCATTCCAAAAACTCCCGCAATCATTCCGGCAACCATAAAGACAATAAATATTTCCAGGGGATGAGTTTTCACACTTTTGGAATATATCATGGGTTGCAGTACTCCCACATCAATGGTATTGACAATAATGAAAGAAGCAATAATGCTGAATATCATTGGCACCATCTGAGTCGTAAAATCCATGTGCAGGTTTATGGATAACCCCAGAAAAACACCTATAAAGGTGGCAATGACGGGCCCTACGTAGGGTATGATGTTGAGCAGTCCGGCGAAAAACCCGATTACAAGAGCATTGGGAAGACCGATAATCCACATGGCCAGACTAATCATCGCAAAAACGGATGTAAGATCAGTAAGCAAACCCACGAAATATCTTCGAAGCAGCACTTTGCTTTCCGAGAGGATTTCCCGGGCTTCTTCTTTGTATGCTGCAGGAGTGAAAAAGACGATGATGTTGGAAAAAAGGTGTTTTTCTTTTAGAAAGAAAAAGGTGATGAAACTGATGGCCAGGAAACCAAAAAATACTTCAATGAGAAAATTGATTACAGAGTTAAAAATCAGTGAGAAGCGCTCGAAAGTGGCAATGGCAATGAGTTCTGAAAGAATTTTACTTCCCAGGGTTTCTTCTGCATTAAGCAAGGTCAATTCCTTCAAATAAAATTCGAGCTGGGAAAGGGGGTATTCAAGGCTTTTACTGAGAGTGGCAATATCCAGTTCGGATACAAAGGCAGCCTGCGATGCCAGCAAAGGGAAGAAGAATGCCACAATTGCCGCAAATCCTACAATGATTAGCATTAAAGTAATAAATGCACTTACCCCTAAAGGCAACCTGTAGGAACCAATATGCATTCGGTGAAAAAAATCAGTCACAGGCTGGCCCAAAAGCGATAAAACTACTGCAATAATGATGTAAAGCACAATCCGGAAAAAATACCAGAAAAAAAGTCCGGATAATACTACAATCAGAACGATGATGATATTTTTCAATGTGTTATTCATGCTTGCATAACAAGGCTGTTGTTTCCTGTTTGTGTTTTAAAAAATGTACTGCCCGAAAATCAAGTTGTTATCAGGCAAAAAGAAGGGAATGTGTTATAAATGCGAATCCTATTCTGATTCTTAGCGTGCGGGTGAGGGATTTCTTTCATTGAATATCCCGCACATCCATGGGTCATTTCATAATTCGTTGTTTACAATCAGAAAATCATCCTCTTTTGATACGGTTATATTTGCTTTTTCAAGGCTTAAGAGAGCATCTTCCTGATCTTTCAGCAATTGATTTTTCAATATTTCAAGGGAGGGAAACCGCATTTCATCTCTTATGCGAGCTGTAAAATGAATGGTTACTTCCTCTCCGTATAATTCTTTGGAAAAATCAAAAACGTGGGCCTCGATGGTTACTTTGCTTAAATCCAGGGTGGGACGAATGCCTATATTTATCATGGTTTTAAACCATTCCCCCTTGTATTTAAGCATCCCGGCATATACCCCCATGGGGGGAATGAGTTTTCTGCTGTTTTCAGGATCAATGTTCAAGGTAGGAAAACCAAGCGTACGTCCGATTTTATTGCCGTAAACTACCTTTCCCCTCAAGGGGAAGAAATAGCCCAGTTCATGGTGCCAGTCAAATTTTTGGCTATCCTGGAAAGCCCGGGCAAGGAAATTTTTCAGCATCGTAATGTCGATTTCTTTCTCTCCCAGACCACTGAGGAAAAAGGGCCCTTTGTAAATACCCTGATTACAAAGCTTGTTTTTTCTGAAATGCTCCAAAACCACAGGCCATTCCCGCGATGAAACACTAAGGTAGTATTCTGAACCCAATTGCTTCAAAAAAGCACGGCGCTCACTGGAATTCAGCAGCACCTGGTGTTGCATATCCGACGGATAAATATCTATATACAAAACATCACCATTAACAAGCATGTTTATTTCCGGTATCCGGGAAATGCATTTTTTCTGCATCTGAAAAAATGCCCCTGCTATGACATGCCGAAAATCTTTATCTTTTATCTCTTCTATGCTACTGTAATTTTGCAAAGGCCAATGGGTTTTAGATGTGATATCAGATACAAAACTAAAAAATTAATCGCAATAAACACTTTTTTTCCCTTACAGGACTTAACAGTACAAAGCCCAATAGGCGTTATGCGCTGCGATTATGGATTATATCCTAAAATTACGTGATTTACGTTGTTTACTCTCTTTAAAAATTATTAATATTGTTGTTCTTAAACATTTAGATTCGATCATTCACCAACATTTAGGCACAGATGGAAAAAGTTACGGGTAAAATTGCACAGGTTATCGGACCTGTGGTAGATGTTTCATTTGATAACACAGATAAACTTCCTTCGATTTATGATGCATTGGAAGTGACCAACGAACATGGGATAACAATTGTGCTGGAATGTCAGCAGCACATGGGAGAAGATACAGTAAGAACAGTGGCCATGGATTCAACGGATGGTTTGTACCGTGGTTTGGAAGTTGTTTCTACCGGGGGCCCCATTACCATGCCTGCGGATCAAATGATTCGGGGAAGACTTTTTAATGTAATAGGCAAACCCATTGACGGATTGGGTGAAATCGAAGCCGCCAAACGATACAATATTCATAGCGAAGCTCCTAAATTTGAAAATCTGAAAACCGAAACCGAAGTATTATATACCGGTATAAAGGTTATTGATATGCTTGCTCCCTATCCGAAAGGAGGAAAGATTGGTTTGTTTGGTGGTGCCGGTGTTGGGAAAACGGTATTGATCATGGAGCTAATTAACAACATTGCCAAGGGTTACCAGGGAACGAGTGTTTTTGCCGGAGTGGGTGAGCGCACCCGCGAGGGAAACGACCTCCTGCGCGAAATGATTGAATCCGGTGTTATCCGTTATGGTGACGATTTTATCAAATCCATGGAAGAAGGTAACTGGGATCTGACCAAAGTAGACAGGGATCAATTGTCGCAATCTCAGGCTACCCTGGTATTTGGCCAGATGAATGAGCCCCCCGGAGCAAGGGCAAGGGTTGCTCTTTCAGGTCTTTCGGTAGCCGAGTATTTTCGCGATGGCGACGATGAAACTTCCGGATCTGATATCCTGTTTTTCATTGATAATATTTTCCGTTTTACCCAGGCAGGTTCGGAGGTTTCTGCCCTGTTGGGTCGTATGCCTTCGGCAGTGGGGTACCAACCTACCCTGGCAACCGAAATGGGCTTGATGCAGGAACGCATTACTTCTACCAAAAGAGGTTCCATTACATCTGTTCAGGCTGTTTATGTGCCTGCCGATGACCTCACCGACCCGGCTCCTGCAACTACGTTCTCTCACCTTGACGCAACCACGGTATTGAGCCGGAAAATATTTGAGTTGGGGATATATCCGGCAGTCGACCCGCTGGATTCTACTTCAAGGATTCTTTCTCCTGAAGTAGTGGGAGATGACCACTACAATACCGCCAGGGAAGTAAAGATGTTGCTGCAGCGGTACAAAGAACTGCAGGATATTATCGCCATTCTGGGTATGGATGAATTGTCAGAGGAAGACCGGTTGGTTGTAAGCAGGGCACGCAGAGTTCAACGCTTTCTTTCTCAACCTTTCTTTGTGGCCGAACAGTTTACCGGGCTCAAAGGCACCTTTGTTTCTATCGAAGATACCCTGAAAGGCTTTAAAATGATTATGAACGGCGAAGTTGATGAATATCCCGAAGCAGCATTTAACCTCGTGGGTACCATTGAGGAAGCCATTGAAAAAGGTAAAGCTATTTTAGAATCCAACAAAGACTGATAGATATGCATCTTAAAGTAATGTCACCCCAAAATTTTATTTACGAAGGGGAAGTGGTTCTGGTTCAGTTTCCCGGTACCATGGGATCTTTTGAGGTTTTGCAAAACCATGCTCCTCTTATTGCCCGTATTGACAAAGGAAAACTTAAAATCATTGATGAAGGCAGGAATAAATTTTTCCTGGAAGTTAGCCCCGGCATCGTAGAAATCAAAGACAATAAAATTGTGGTTCTTACCGAATAACCCCATCCTCTTTAGAATTTATTTGGTTTTTTTATTCTTGTTTTACAAAGGATTGCCCCTCCGAGACCATTTTCTGAGGGGCTTATTTGTAGGGGATTTATTATCTTTACCAAAACTAAAATAATAATGGAAAAAAGATGGGTAGTAAAAGACCTTGCCAATGAGGAAATAACGAAAAAATTATCGGAAGCACTAAATATAGATGAAATTCTGGCCAATTTACTGGTTCAGAGAGGCGTAAAAAGCTTTGTGGAAGCAAGAGAATTTTTCCGGCCTTCGCTGGATAGTCTGCATGATCCTTTTTTGATAAAGGACATGGATAAGGCCATTGAAAGAATAGAGCAGGCCTTGCAATCGGATGAGCGCATTATGGTTTATGGCGATTACGATGTAGACGGAACCACTGCTGTTGCTCTCACTTACGCGTTTCTGAAGGATTTTCATGACAAAATTGACTTTTATATTCCCGACAGATACAAGGAGGGATATGGTATTTCCCTGGAAGGCATCGACTTTGCAGAAAAAAACAATATATCACTGATTATCGCCCTTGACTGTGGAATCAAAGCCATTAACCAGGTTAACTATGCCGCGGCCAAAGGGATTGATTTTATTATTTGCGATCATCACAGGCCGGGTGAAGAATTGCCCAAGGCCGTGGCAGTAATTGATCCCAAAAGGGATGACTGTTCTTTCCCCTTTAAAGAACTTTCCGGTTGTGGGTTGGGCTTTAAACTGGCCCAGGCCTATTATCAGAAAAACAGGCTGCCGTTTGAAAATCTTGAGAAATTCCTGGATCTTGTGGCTGTGAGTATAGCTGCCGATATTGTACCCATAACGGGAGAAAACCGCATCCTTTCCTATTACGGCTTGCAAAGACTCAACATCCATCCCAGGGCAGGCTTTGAATCTATTCTTTTTTACAGCAATATTATCCGTAAAAGCAAGACCTGTGATAAAACAGTTTTTACCCGCGAGATCAGTATAAGTGACGCGGTATTTCTCATTGGTCCGCGAATCAATGCCGCAGGACGAATCGAGAGTGGGAATGCCGCTGTTGAATTGTTGCTTTGCGAGCGAATGGGGGAAACCCATAAACTTAGCCAGAACATTAACAACAACAATACTGAAAGACGTACCCTGGACATGGAAATTACCCGGCAGGCACTGGAAATGATTGAGAATAATCCCGAGCTGAGAGATAGCAAATCTACCGTATTGTACAATCCTGAATGGCATAAAGGGGTTATCGGGATTGTTGCCTCCAGGCTAACTGAACACTACTACAGACCCACGGTAATTCTCACCGAATCTAACGGTGTCATTACAGGGTCAGCCCGTTCGGTAAAGAATTTTGATGTATATGATGCCATTGACGCCTGCAGCGATTATCTGGACCATTTTGGCGGGCATAAATACGCCGCGGGATTGAGTCTTAAACCTGAAAACCTGGAAGCTTTTCAGAAAGCGTTTGAACAAGCTGTGGCCGGAACCATCACCGAAAAAATGCTTATTCCCGAGATTGAGATCGATGCTGAGCTCAGGCTGTCGCAGATTACCCCCAAATTTTTTCGCATCCTTCGTCAATTTGCCCCCCATGGCCCGGGAAACATGAGCCCGGTGTTCCTTACCCGGGGAGTGATTGATAAAAATACGGCCAGGGTTGTGGGTCAGAAGCATCTTAAAGTTACTGTTAGCCATCCCGATGAACCAGGAATAAGTTTCAGTGGTATTGCTTTTCAACAGGCCCACCATTATGATGCGGTAGTATGGGGGAAATATTTTGATATCGTGTACCAGATTGAAGAAAATGAATGGAACGGCACCCGCAATCTGCAGCTTAACATCAAGGATATCAAAACTTACATCAAATAGCCTATCTTTGCAAACTGAATTTTTTCCCCTGTTAGAAAAACTATCAAAAACCCTATTTAGCAAAAATAATCAATGGAAACAGTATTAAGTGGCATTCGATCTACCGGCAATCTGCACCTGGGAAACTATTTTGGTGCAATAAAAAACTTTATCAAAATGCAGCACGAGCACCGCTGCTATTTCTTTATTGCAGATTATCATTCGCTTACAACACATCCCACGCCGGATGATTTGCATCAGAATGTAAAACAGGTTATGGTAGAATACCTGGCCGCCGGTATTGATCCCGAGGTGGCCACCCTTTATATTCAGAGCGATGTCCCGGAGGTTGCCGAATTGTATCTTTTGCTCAACATGAATGCTTATATGGGCGAGCTGGAGCGTTGCACAACCTTTAAGGACAAAGCACGCAAGCAGCCCGATAACATTAATGCCGGACTTCTGACTTATCCGGTGCTTATGGCAGCCGATATTCTTATTCACCGGGCTACCAAAGTTCCCGTAGGAAAAGACCAGGAACAACATCTTGAAATGGCACGGACTTTTGGAAAACGATTCAACAGAATGTATAACAATGAGTATTTTCCCGAGCCTTATGCATTTAATTTTGGGGTTGATTTGATAAAAATCCCTGGTCTCGACGGAAGCACCAAGATGGGCAAATCAGAAGGTGAAGGCAATGCTGTATATCTGGCGGATGATCCCAAAACCATCCGGAAAAAAATCATGCGTGCCGTAACAGACAGCGGACCCACTGTGAAAAACCAACCCAAGCCTCAGGCTATTGAAAATATCTTTAACATCATGAAAGTAGTTTCATCGGAAGATACCGTGAACTATTTTGAAGAGAAATACAACCAGTGCGAAATCCGCTATGGCGACATGAAAAAGCAACTGGCAGAGGATGTTATTGTTTTTACTGCTCCCCTCAGGGAAAAAATTCTTGAAATCGGTGCTGATGATGCCTATCTTAGCAAGGTGGCAAGAATGGGTGCAGAAAAAGCCCGTGAAAGTGCTGCCAAAACGGTAAAAGAGGTGCGCGAAATCATTGGGTTCAAACCTTTCTGATTGTTCAGCTTTGCCGGAAGGGAAGTCATATAATAAACATTAAAATAAATTGCACATCACATAAACATAAAAAAAACTCAACGTATGAAGCCCTGGAGAGGTCTTTCTGGTATAGCATCATGGGCGATGAGACTGGCCCTGGTAGTATTTATTTACCATCGTTTTTTTGGCATTTTCATGCAATTCCAGCTTAATGGAACAAGTTTTTGGTTTGCCGTAGGATTTCTTGTCTTTGGATTGCTCTTGCTGATCGGTGGGTTTACCAAAAATTCATTCACAGTAGTGGCAGGACTGGGTTTGCTCATTTTGTCCGTATTACAGTTGGTTACAGGCTACCAGGGATTTACGGGCACTTTTGTGCAGTGGTTGATCATCAGCTCGATGTCTCTTTATTTTTTATCTAACGGAAACAAATAACACCACCCTATGCCAAAGAATATAATCACAGCGAAAGAGAAGGAAAAAGTTGCATTGGTAGGAGTTATTCTTGGGCGACAGTCAGAAGAAACAGTAGACGAATACCTTGATGAACTTGAATTTCTGGTCGAAACAGCCGGAGGGGAAACCCTGAAGCGATTTACCCAGAAACTGGACAAACCCGATAAAACTACATTTGTCGGCAAAGGGAAACTCCAGGAAATAACGGAATATATTAATGAGAACGATATAGATATTCTGATATTTGACGATGAGCTGTCTCCCTCTCAACAGCGCAATGTAGAAAGGGCCGTTAAATGCCGGGTGCTGGATCGCAGCAACCTCATTCTCGATATCTTTGCCCTGCGTGCCCGTTCGGCCAATGCCCGTACACAGGTTGAACTGGCACAGTACCAGTACCTCCTGCCTCGTCTTGCAGGTATGTGGACCCACCTGGAACGCCAGAAAGGGGGTATCGGACTCAAAGGTCCCGGTGAACGGGAAATCGAAACCGACCGCCGGATTGTACGCGATCGCATTGCCCTGCTCAAAAAGAAACTGGAACAGATAGACAAGCAAAAAGCAACCCAGCGTTCCAACAGGGGAAGCCTGGTAAGAGTGGCCCTGGTGGGATACACCAATGTGGGCAAATCAACCATTATGAACAGGCTCAGCAAATCAGAAGTATTTGCCGAAGACAAACTCTTTGCCACCCTGGATACCACCGTAAGAAAAGTGGTAATAGAAACCCTTCCATTCCTCCTTTCTGATACCGTTGGGTTTATTAGAAAACTGCCCCACCACCTTATTGACTCTTTCAAGTCTACACTGGATGAGGTTAGAGAAGCAGATATTCTGCTGCACGTGGTGGATATTTCCCATCCCAACTTTGAAGAACATATTGCCACGGTTCGGGAAACCCTCAGCGATATTCTGGGCGATGATCAGAAAGAAACCATCATGGTTTTCAATAAAATAGATAAATACTCTTTCGTGGAAAAGGAAGAGGATGACCTCACTCCGGCCACCAAAGAAAACCTGAGTCTGGAAGATCTAAAGCAAACCTGGATGGCCCGTGAAAATGCTCCTTGTATCTTTATATCGGCCAAAGAAAAAGAGAATTTTGATGCCTTTCGAAAAATGCTTTATGAGCATGTGCTGGCCATTCATAAAGTCAGATATCCTTATGATGTGCCTCTTTATAAGCCCTGGGGTCTGGATGATGAACCAACAGATAAGGACGGGGAGGTTTAACTTTTAATACCCGGCAATTGTAGCATTTTTCGCCTGCTTTTAAAATAGTTTGAATCCGGACCCTGAATTGATATCCTGGCGATAGCTAAATCCAACTCCTATGAAGCATAAAAACTTAATTATTCTAACCTGCAGAGACAAGTTTTTCGGGCAAACCAGAAAACCATGGACCAGCCTTGATGTTGACAGATTAGCTGATATTATAAGGAGTAAAGGGTATGAGGTAGAATTGTATGATTTTCATGAGCTAATCAATTCAGATGCCGATATTCAGGGGCGAACCATTATTTATGCTTTTTCGCAAAAGGAAAATTACAGGGCTTATATCAATGATATTGTTTATCATCTCTCCAGGAGGAACCGGGTAATTCCTTCATACGAACTTCTCAAATGCCATGAAAACAAAGGTTACCAGGAGATTCACAAAAAAGAAGCCGGTTTGAAAAGTTTAGCGGCATCTTATTATTCATCGTATAAAGAAGTAGATTTTTCCCGTTTAACTTACCCCCTGGTGTTGAAAACCACAAGTGGAACCAATGGAAAAGGGGTTTACCTGGTAAAGACACCTGAGGATGTACCGGCAATCATAAGGAAGCTTGTAAAAAATACAAGTGTCCTGACCCAAATTGACTTTTTCAGAAGGAAGTATTTCCGGAAGAAGAAATTCCCTGAATATCCCGGGTTTTCAGACAGGAAAGACCTGGAGGAGTATAAAGAATACCTCAGAGAGGAGCAGAATTTTATCCTACAAGAGTATGTTCCCGGTTTAACTTTTGATTACAGGGTTCTGATAGCATTTGATCGCTATTATGTAATGAAAAGGACTGTAAAAAAAGGGGATTTCAGAGCCAGCGGATCAAAACTTTTTAGTTTTGATACCCAACCTGATCAACGGTTATTGGATTTTGCCCGATCCGTTTTTGAAAAATTCGATTCCCCGTTTTTATCGATCGATGTAGTGTTCAACGGCAAGGATCATTTTTTAATAGAATACCAGGCACTGCACTTTGGCATGAGTGTAGTAATGAAGTCTGCCGGCTTTTTTCAACAATTAGCAGGTTCAAACAACTGGGAGTTTACAAAAGAAAAGCCTGATGCAGAGAATCTTTTTGCCCGTACATTTGTTTCATATCTCGAGAAACAATGATACTTAAGGAAAATACCAGGTAAAATCGTAACATTTAATTTTTTAACAGCTACCATGCGTATATTATTCGTTCATTCAATAGGCAAAAATAAATACGGGGGAGGAGAACGATGGGTTGTCAATGCAGCATCCGGATTACATAACAAAGGTCATTTTGTAAGGGTAGCAGGAAGAAAAGATTCCGTTCTGTTGAATGAGGTTTCCGGCAAAGGGGTGCAAACAGTTGTTTTCGATATCAGGAACGATATCAATATTTTCCAGGCTTACCGGTTATCACGCTTTATTCGTAAACATCAAATTGATGTAATTATCTGTAAGAGTCGTGAACTGGCTGTTTGTGGGATGGCTGCAAAATGGAGCGGCAATCCTGTGGTTATTCGCCGCACGGGTTCTCCTCCACCTTCCAGGAGCAAAAAACTTGCCCGGCGCACCAGGAAATTCGTAAAGGGTGTTGTTACCAATACAACGACCATAAAAGATATATACCTGAATCATGGATTTACCCAGCAGGATTTTGTAAAGGTGATATACAATGGGATGCATTTTGACGATGAGGTATCTCCTTTTGATTTTACCAAAGTATTTCCGGGGAAAACTATCGGGTTGTGCGTGGGAAGGACCGTTGGACACAAAGGTTATTTTTTTCTGATAGATGCTTTATCAACCCTGAAACAAACTCATCCTGAATTGCTTTTTTATGTTTTGGGAGACGGCAAGGATAAAGAGCGGCTCATCAGTTATGCCCGGGAAAAGCAGGTAGATCAGATGATCCATTTTGCCGGTTACGTGCATGAGCCTGTTACTTATTACAAAGGATGTGATTTTTTCCTGCATCCCTCTTTGTACGAAGGAATGCCCAATGCTGCCATGGAAGCCATGGCTTATGGAAAACCCGTCATCATGACCCGGGTTAACGGGGCAGACGAACTGAGTGAAAATGGCCGGTTTGCCCGTCTTATTCCTGCAGCAAATGCTCAGGCCATCAGCAATGCCGTGGCCAGAGCTCTTGAAAATAAAGTCGATTTTATGGAAATGGGTCAGAAAGCCCGCAAGATGGTTAGAGAGAGATATGGAATGAATACCATGATTGATGAATTGGAGCATTATTTGCTAGCCCGCATGAAGCATTATGGAAAACAGGCAAAAGAGTGAGGGGTATGGTTTTGTCAGGTTATTTAATGAAAATTCCCTATTGGACTTACTGGCAGTTACGCCGATTGTGGGGCAAACTGGACGGTGTTGTTTTTTATGTGGAATCAGGTCATGATTATCGCATTATGGAGCATGTACTACCCTACATTGCGCCGTCTTACAAAATAGTGGCCCGTAACAAAAAGATTGCAGATAAATTAACAGAGCAAGGAATAGAAACCTCTGTATGGCCAGCCTATCCCTCTTTTTTGATCATGGCCCGTCATGCATTTCACCGTTTCCCCGTCTCCTCCATCAAAAAAATAGGCATGCGACACGGACCCTATCACTTTAAGAGAATGATCGATGCCCGAAAATATAATGCTTTCGATCTTTTCCTGTTTACATCCCAAACAGAAGTTTCCATTGCTGTTGAAAAAGGGATTCACTGCGGCATAGCAGGTGGATATCCCCGGCTGGATGCTCTTCGTGCGGCCAATACGCCGGAGAAGCGCCATCAATTAAAAGTAAAAACCGGGTTTGATAACGACAAAAAAAATCTGCTTTTCACCGCCACCTGGGATAAATCAGGCATGAGCGCTATTGACCTGTGGGTAAACAATCTGCAGGAGTTGACAAAAGAGTACAATGTAATGGTGAGCCTGCATCCGGGGATGGGACAACACTATATTTCAACAGTTAAGCTCACGGAAGGTGTCCTGCTTGTGGATTCTGACGATCTGCCCGCCCATATGGTGTTGGCAGATTTTCTCATAAGTGATACCAGTTCGGTGATTGCTGAGTTTTGTGCACTTAACAAACCCATTATCACATTCAGGGTGCCGGCTTCAGAACGCCTAACACCTGAGATACAGCAAATGATTGGTGATATATCACTGCAAATTACCGATATTGCGCAAGTGAAAGGGGCAGTGAATCAATACCTTGAACAACCGGATCTGAAAAGAAGCAACCGGGAAAAATGGAACAAAGTCATATTTGACGATCCCCATGTATCGCATGGGGCAAGAGCAGCAGAGATTATCAATGATTTTATTGCCAGGCACCAAAAGAAATAGACCCTGCTATCCATTGTTCGCACAAGACCTGTTCTCTATGCGGGGTAAGATTATTCCGAAATACAGGGTGAAAAAAGTAAAAAAGGTCTGGCTCGTTTGTGAATCAATGGGGTGATTGCCAATCATGGAAACCAGCATAATAACCAGAAAGATATTGAATGGCAGGTATTGGTAAGCCCGGGTTTTTTTGACATACATTACATACAGTGTATATAATGCCACAGAACCCACTAAGCCCAGGGTTAACAGAAACAATAAGTATTGATTATGGGGTTTCATGCGATAGTTTTCCATCTGGGAATCAATTTTCTCCAACCCGTATTCCACAGCTATGAATAAATCGCCCGTACCCCATCCCAGCCATGGTTTTTCCCGGAATGCTACTACCGAAGCCCGCCAGAGCTCTATTCGCTGGGTAAGGGTATGGCCACTGGGATTTCCCGTTTCACGATACCAGTAAACTTCCCATACGCTTTGATGCATGCGAACAATCAGGCCAGGCCAGGCTGTATAGTAATGATTGGGTACACTTCTCTCAATGGCTGCAATATCTTCCTCGTCAAGTTGCATTACTCCCTCATAATCTTTACGCAAACCCTTAGAGGAAAGGTATCGGTAAAGGGTAGCCTTTAGTTCATTGCCTACCAGGTCAGGTCCGTCAAAATCAAGTTCACTTCTTTGATTCCAGGCCTGGCGCGCTTCCTCTTCGGCCACAAAGGAGTAAACATAATGGCCGTTTTCCCGCATTTTGTTGGTTGTGGAATGTCGGTAAGGATTCCCCCTCTCCGTGAGTTCCTGCATGCTTTCCGGGCTGGGTTTTATCTCCATACTTACCTGCCGGAACATCCAAATAAGCGGTACAATGGAACCGATGGCAAGCGCAATAATCATTATTCCTACCATGATACGGGTTCGTAAAGCCGGAATCCTATAAATCTTTCGCAGCAACAAAAACGTAATCACCCCTCCCAGGCATAGAAGACCCGTTAATGAATGTAAAATAAAAAGGAATACAACCATCCATATGGCAATGATGTAACTGGCCCAAATAAACTTTTTGTTTCCGGTAAGCCGCAAGGTAAGCCAGGGAAGCGTAAATGCAGCCATTACCAGCATCATGCCCAGGTAAATGTGAGATACAAAGGGAGAAATATCACGGAAATTAAGGTAATTGCCGGTAATAAAAACATAGAAACCAAAAAAGGTTGTTATCAGCAAGGAAGCAAAAAAGACGTAAAGGAGCAAATGCACTTTGTACGGTGAAAGCGGACGCGAGGAAACTACCAGGAAGGTGAGGGTAAGCATGGGGAGTTTATCTTTCAAATCAGAACCAATGCCATAACGCAAATCTTCCGACCACAACAAACCAATGACATGCAAAAGATAAAGCGATATGAAAATCAATGCCGGCTTGTTTTTCCAGAATCGCAGCGTTTTTTCTTTGTAATTGCCTTCCAGAAGCCAGTTGGCACCCAACAGAAGCTGAGTAAGACTCATCATAAAGCGCGAGGTGGGCATGGAAGCGGCTAACATACACAACAATACAAAGTAAATCCAATGGTGTACAGAAGGAGAAAATAAACTTTTATTCACAGGCATATATTAAGAATGTTATTGGGACGAACAAAAACATGTAACGTCAATAAAAGATTGTAAATATACTAAGATAACTGTATGACAGGCACTATTTCAAAATGATTGTTGCCCGGTTATTGTTCCGTTCCTGTCGAAGTCATCTGGGGTATTATCCCATCCTGCTATAAACGTTTCATTTCTACGTGATTATTTTTCCCGGCGACATCCATTTAAAACTCCGTCATGTGAAATGTTTATAGCCCAATAGGTAAAGTGGACAGCATACTATAACCTTTTCAGGTAAACGAAAGATGTTTATGATTATTCTGTATTTTTGTGGCAGTGAAAAATTTGGTGGGAAGTGTTGCAGAGGATATCCTCATCTGCGGAGCTATGAAACCCCGAAAAAGCAAATCAGCATGCACACATTCACGTGCTGAAGGAGTGTAAAAGATATGGAAAGTGAGAATACAGCCCGAAAAAACCTTAGGATAATTCGATTCGTGCCGGAATATAAAAGCCGGTTAATGGATTTACTGGCATACAAATGGCGTGGCAAAGACAGATTGCAAATTGCAGATAAATTTACATGGCGCTATGAAGCCAATCCTCATGCATCTCACCCTCATGTTTACCTGGCCGAAGACCAGGGGATGCCGGCTGGTTTCAGGGCATTCATCCCCCAAAATTTCACCCTCGGAAAGAAACCCTGCAAAGTTTTTATTCCTGCCGATGCCATTGTGCATCCATCTTACCGCCGGCAGGGAATTTTTTCGAAATTGAACACAGCGATGCTTTCTGCGGTTCACAAAGAGTATCCGGATAATGCTTTTATTCTGAATCTCACATCCAACAAAATGAGCCGACCCGGCAATCTGAAGCAGGGGTGGCAGCTTGCCCGCGGCCAGCGAAGATTTCATTACAAGGTTTCCTGGATGAATTATCTGAAATCTTTCCTGGCAAATCGCAGCAACCGTTTCCGGGGAAATACAATGTTTGTTGAAGAAGATGCCTGGCAATATGAAATAAGCCCGACCAATTGTGCCCAGGAACTTGCTGCATTGCGTGAAAAAATGAGACCTGAAAATATCATAGCAGGCATCAGGGATGAAAAATTCTATACCTGGAGATATTCAGCACCGGGAGCAAAGTATGTGTTTTTGTATCTGCGTGAAAATAAAGAATTGAAAGCTTTTTTCATCCTGCGCAAGGTGAAGTCAGCCCGATACGTACTGGAAGAGTACTATGCTCCGGATGTACGGACGATGAAAAAACTTATCGCCCAAAGCATGAAATATCTTACCATTTCTGAATTGAAAACGGCTTCTTTTTCTGACAGCCAAATGGAAATGTTTCTACAATCAGGCTTTTCTCTCTATTCCAGATTCTGGCACCGGATTCATAAAAAAAAAATTATGCCTGTTTTGGTTAGGCCTTCCCATCCCGAACCCCGGGAAAATCATTTTTTCGTTCTTGAGAAGGATGTAAGGGATATGGAAAACTGGCAACTTTACCAGGCGGATGCCTATTAATTTCAACAGTAAACGATATAGTATGCTGCAATTCAATGTTTATGAAAAACTGAAACATGCCCTGTCTGCAGGAAGTATAAAAAACATTGCAGGTGTGGATGAGACGATACTCCCGTATAAAGCAGAATTTCTGGCCGATCCGTTTATTTTTTATTACAACAAATCGTATCATATTTTTTGCGAGGTTTATGTAAGAAAAGGTGACAAGCGCATAGCCCATTTGAAAAGTGATAGCCGGCTTCAGCACTGGCATTGGGTTGCCGATGTTATTACCGGGTTGGATCTTTCCTTTCCGGCTGTTTACGAAATCACTACGGCCCAGGCATCAGAGGTGATGATTATCCCCCAGATAAGTAAGACCTTCAAATTAATAGCTTACCGATATCAACTGGAGAACGAAACTGCATTGCCCGCAGAAATTGCCTGGGAAATAGATTTGCCCGTATTTACAAACGATCAAATCATTGTCCAACACCCCGAAACCAGGAAAAATTATTTGGTTTACAGTTCGCGCGATCACGCCTGGATAGGTAAAAAAGCCGGGCTTTTTGCGGCCGAAATTGAACATCCTTTTGATGTTGCAGGGAAACCTATCGTGCATAAACCCAGAAAAATTACCGGCAAAAATGTCCGGACCATCATTCAAAAACTATTCAATCAACCCCGTTTGTCTTTTCGACCTGCCGGGAGTATTCTTCAGGTTAGCGATGAAACTTTTACCATCCCCATTCAGGTTAAAAAAAGTGGCAAATATGGTGAATTGCTGGCTTTTGTGTTTGTCAAATGGGAAAATTTCCAGGTACAAAATGTTGAGTTTTTCGAACCTGAAAATTTACTCTCTAATGCCGAAAGAATGCACCATTTGTCCTGGACAAGCAATGAAGAGGGCGGGCTTGTTTTTTGCTATGATTTTATTCAAAGTGGCGGAGGCGAAAGATGGGAACTGCAGGTTTTTACCCTGTAACAAAAACTCAGTTATTGCATTACCTGTAATTACTTATTATTTGTATTTTTGAAACAATTATTTTTTCAGAAAACAATTCACAGAACACACTGAATGGTAGAACATGCATGAATCATTATTTTCATTTCCTGTTGAGTGCGCTGTGCTTAAATACATTTCATTTGATATCTTCATGCATTAACAATTACGAAAAACAGAAGACATTCCAGAGACCAAAGCTCTTATTGGATTTTTTTAAAAGTAAAACCGCAGTGTCCATTTTAATATCAATATCCCGCAGGGGCTTTGTTTAGTTGTTTGCCAATATTTCTAACAAGCCTGAAGCAAAACTGCAGCGCAGCGATAATATCAGCACTTTGCATTAATTCAAATTTGCCGGACAATACTGCAAGTAAAACTAAATACATTTCATAGTGCACTTTAGCAACAGTAGATGGAAACACCTCCTGCGTTCAGTCTTGTATAAAAGTATTCCTCCCGTTTTATACTTGAAGCTGATGCCCGCTTACCTGAGGTTGAGTAAGAAAAGAAGAGATTGTACCTATCGCTTTAAAGCTGAGGAGAATGGGAGGATCATTCTCTTTGACGACACCACACGTTTTTGTTTTATGGGCTATCGCCGGCTCAACAGATATTTTTATCCCGGGGGGGTGGAACGCCGAATAAAAGCGTTGGAGAGAAAATATAGTATTGAGGATTGCAGGGTGGAAGAAGGAGATATTGTGGTGGAAATAGGAGCCAATGTAGGAGAGTTTACCCTCGCGGCTGCGCGCTATGCTTCCGCGGTTTTTTCTTTTGAGCCGGACCCCAACTGCTTTATTTGTTTGAAAGAAAATACCCGCAAAATGGAGAATGTTGAGGTGATACCCAAAGCAGCCTCCGACAGGAATAGCCGTCAGGAATTTTATATATCCAGCGAAGATGCCGACTCTTCGCTTATTCAACCTAAAATTTATGCTGAAAAAATTGTGATTGAAACCATCAGGTTGGATTCATGGATGAAAACCAAAGAATTTCCAACAATAGATTTCCTGAAAATTGAGGCCGAAGGAGCTGAAATGGAGGTATTGGAAGGGTTGGGGAGCCAAATAAAAAATACAAAGAAAGTGTCAGTTGATGGGGGGCGCGAAAGGTATGGTGAAGCGACCGCGGATGAAGTAAATCAATTCCTTCGGTTGCATGGATTCCAGACCCGGCTGAAAGGTTACCATGTTTATGGCTGGAAAAATAAAGAAGCGTAATTACAGCAAAAGCTGGTTGTAGGGATTTATTGGCATCCTTTACTCATCGTATTTTGCTGTTAACACAACTTACACTCAAAAGCTAATTCTTAATAATGAAGCAATCCGTTTATCAAAAGTATTGGTCTGTATTTCTTACACGACTGTTATACTTGTTTTCATTTTTACCCCTGTGGTTTCTTTACGGAGTAGCGTACCTGTTTGCTTTTTTAATTTACAGGGTTTTCCGTTACCGGGTAAATGTAGTTCGTAAAAACCTGCGCAATGCTTTTCCGGAGAAATCCCCCCGGGAGCGCCTTATCATAGAGCGGAAATTTTACTACCACTTTGCGGATGTGATGATGGAGGTGTTAAAACTAAAAACCATATCACCTGACCACCTTAAGCGACGTTGTGTTTACAGCCAATCATCACAGGATCTCTTCAGCCAATACTATCAACAGAATAAGAGCATCCTTATTGTACTCGCTCACACAGGCAACTGGGAATGGGCAGGTGCCTCTTTTCCTTTGTATAACAGACACCAGATAATTACTGCCTACAGACCTTTGCGCGATAAAGTAGTCGACAAAGACACTTTGAAAATGCGCCAAAGGACAGGAAATATCCTGGCAAGTATGAAAAACCTTGTCCGGGAGATGTTCAGGCACCAAAACGAGGTGATTGCCACAGCCCTCATAGGAGATCAAACCCCTGCGCCCGATAATGCTTACTGGGTGCAATTTTTGCACCAGGAAACGCCTTTTTTCAAGGGGACAGAAGTGCTGGCCCGGAAATTCAATTTGCCGGTTTTCTGGGGTTCAGTGAAGAAAGTGAAAAGAGGGCACTATTATGTACATTTCGAGTTGATTGCCGGGAACCCCCGGGAATTTACCGTTGAGGGAAGTCTTACCTGTTTGCATGCTTCTTATCTTCAGAGAGATATCTTGAATCAACCTGAGAGCTGGCTATGGTCGCACAGAAGATGGAAACACCAGCGACCTGCAGGCGCAAAGCTGACAGGTGTCACACAGGCAATAGCTGAAGTTTAACGGCTGATTTTAAACCGATCTCCTATACCCAGGGAAGTAATACGTCCGTTTTCATCCCTCTCTTTATCTATTGTAAGCGAGGTTCCTGTAATCTGGCTGATACCGGCTAGTCCAATGCCTGCAATATCCCACAATCCGAAGTTGCGGTTGGTAATGCTGGTTTCCACGCTTTTTATATCAATGCCTGTGCTTCTTTCAATCCCACTATAGGCCAAATCCGTTAAGGAAGAGTAACGCGGATTTTTTGTTACCTGTGGCGTGGTCATTTCCTCTTCTTCCGAAACATCCATGTTTCCTGCATAGCTAAACCAGTAGAAATCATCCTTCAGGGCTATCTCTTGGATTGGTTGTTTTGGAGTTGCCAGTTGCACCTGCGCTTTGGGTGTAATGACAGCCAGCTGATTTGCATGGTGGTGTAAAAGCTGGCGGGGGACAGCAACCTGGGAAGGTTCATTGACAGCCGGAGTACTTTTTTCCGGTTGGGGCACCGGTAAGCTTGCCGTCAATACAGGCATTTCCTCTGTCGTGGATTCTAAACCTGACGTTTCATCGGTTTGAAGCAGGGTGGGAGCCTCCTTTTTCTGAGCAAGTTGTTGCACGTTTTGCGAACGGGGAAGCAGGAAGTAAAGCGCTGCCATGAAGGCTAAGAATGCTGCGGCTACAGCCATTCTGCGCCACACCAGGGTTTGACCTCCCAAAGCATGTCTTTTCAGTGTCTGTTTGGCAGGGAAAACAAGGGAAGTATCCGCTTCCAGATGGGTTGAGCCATATAAGGCAAAGGTTTTCCGTATTTCAGGATTCTCCGCTACCGCTTTGAGTACCCGCTTTTTCTCAGCATCTTCCAAATCTCCTTCGTGGTAAGCAATAAGCAGGGTTTCGTCAATGTCGGAATTTGCGCCTGCGCTAATGCTTTTTTTAAGAACATTTCGGTCGAAGGGCAATGGGGTAGAATCTTCTTCGAGCATGACCATCTCAAAAGCTTCAAATTCTTCTTTTAAAGCGGGGTTCTTCGCGAGAAATTCCATGAGCTCAGCTATCTGGCGGTCTGCCAGATTTCCCTCATGGTAGTCGAGGAAGTAAGCTTCGTAATTTTCTCTTGTGATGTTCATTGTTGTAAGTTTGTTGGTTAGGTTGATTTCGTGCTATGGAGTAAATGGTGCATTGTGTTAGTTATAAGTATAAGTTGGCAAAATATTTTTTGTTTTTCATGGTACCCGGACTTTACAATACTGCATCAAGTTTGCCGATATAGTTTTTCAGGAAAGTACGCGCCCTGTAGATATATACTTTTACCTGAGATTCATTCAGATGGGTTATTTCTCCAATTTCCTGATAGGAGTATCCTTCATAATCGCGCAGCATGATTACATGTCGTTGTATCTCAGGAAGTTTGGCAACTGCTTCGTTAAGGATTTCTTTCAGGTCGCTGTATTTATTCTCTACATGGTGTTTGTTAAAGGCTTCCTCATTGAGTTCGGTCTGTTTTTTATCTTTCCGGATAACATCGATCATGGTATGATAAGCAGTGGTGAAGAGGTAGGATTTGGCTTTGGTAAAAGCTATCTCGTCTGCCCGTGTCCACATTTTTTCAAAACTGTCCTGTACGATGTCCTGTGCCTTATCCTCGTCTTTGATGTTTTTAAGGATAAAGCGGTAAACGCCGTCGGCATGTTCATCTACACACTGATTGTATTCCTTTGCCGTCATCGATAGTAAGCTGCTGTTTTGTTGCTGTTTATGAATGTGACGAAATGAGGTGCCGGAATGTTACAGGGGGAGAAATAATATTTTTCAAAAAAAAAACACATCAGGGCGTCAGCACTGATTAAACAGAGATTATCGGGTCCATTCGAGGGTCTCCACCATATGCATGATATCTTCCCGGATAAAATCAATAACGGGAGCGAGGGAATCGTTGTTGGGAGTGACCCCAAAATACAATGAGCCGCGTAAGAAATGACGGGTGCTGTCGGTGACATGAAACTGCACAGGTGACGCGGCCTCTTTTCCTTTTATTTCAAAGAGTATACCGTAAACCTCATGCTCTTCGTTGGTATATGTCTTTTCATTGAAGGCACTGGCTTTGGGGATGTGCCTGTTGATAAAGCCACGGCTGTCTTCAATATATTCATAAAGGGCTTCTTCATCGTCTACAGACTTATAGCTCAGGTGTATAACGGCTTTAAAATCGGGGTAATACACATCTGCCCACCAGGGCTCGGCGTTGGGCCTGCTGTCTGGCAATACTTCTGCATAATCGGGGTAGCTGAAGCGATAGGGAAAAATGGTGTCAAAATCCTGGTATGATTTCTCAGGCAGGTCAATCCGGAAATAAGCCCGGGGCAGGGGAGTGGGATTTCTTTCGCAAGCAACAAAAAGCCCTATGGAAAGAATTATTAGGAGGAATATGAAATGGCTACGTGTCATGATGGGGTTTCGTTTGGTAAAAATAAGACGCTGAATTTGCCGATATATTGTGATGGCTATTCGATGGTAACGCGAATACGCTTGATCCTTCGGTTATCTACGGCATCAACAATCAGATGAAAGCCCTCGAACTGGATTTTTTCTCCCTTGAAAGGCAACTCCTGCTTTACTTCGAGAATGAGGCCGGCCAGTGTATCGGCTTCTCCCTTAATTTCATTAAACCTGGCATAGTCGATGCCGGTTATTTTGCAAAAATCTTTTAGCAAAGTACGTCCTTCAAAAACATAGTTCTTGCTGTCTACTTTCGAATATATCGTTTCTTCGATATCAAACTCATCATTGATTTCTCCTACAATCTCTTCAAGGATATCCTCAAGAGTTATGATACCCGATGTGCCTCCATATTCATCTACCACGATGGCCATGTGGATTTTCTTTTCCTGAAATTCTTTCAGCAGATCATTGATTTTTTTGCTTTCCGGAACAAAAAAGCAGTTACGGATAAGACTTACCCATCTGAAGTCGGGGCCTGCGTCAAGGTGAGGCAGCAAATCTTTGATGTACAGGATGCCGATAACGTTGTCGAAATTTTCTTTATAAACCGGTATGCGACTGTAGCCGGCTTCCACAATAGTTTTGATGAGCTCATGAAAAGGGGTGTTTTCGTCAACTGCTACAACATCCATCCGGCTCTTCATAATTTCCCTTGCATAAATGTTGTGGAACTGCACAATGCCGTAAAGCAACTGCCTATCCTCTTCTGTGCCTTTTTCTTCATGGGCAATATCTATGGCATGCGAAAGTTCATCGGCACTGAGCTCTGTTTTTTTTGCTTTGAGTTTTTTGTCAATAGAGCTGGTGGTTTTAACCAGCAGCGAACTCAAAGGATAAAAGAGTGTGCGAAAAACCATCAGGGTGCCTGACATCCTCAGCGAGAATTTAAGCGCATTTTGGGTGGCATATACCTTGGGCAATACTTCAGCAAACAACAGCAGAAGAAAGGTAACAGCAATTACCTGGACAATAAGTCCGGAAACCAGGTAATCCTCAAAATTTAAAATGTTGGTGAGAACATACGTAGAAAGAATAATAACCGCAATGTTGACCACCTTGTTGGTGATAAGAATGGTGGCAAGCAACTGTTTGGGACTTTCTATCAGGTGAATAATCCTCAGGGCACGTGTACCACCCTTTTCACGCAGGTTTTCTAACTGGGAATGTTTCAGGGAGAAAAATGCAATTTCCGAACCCGATACCAGGGCCGACAGGACCAGCAATAGAACCATTACAAGCAATCCTAACGCTGCTTCGGTATTAAAGGTGTGGAAAAACGACAGTAGAATTGAAACAAAACACGAATAAGGCTCAGGTGAATCTTCCAATGTATAATAGCTTTGATTTCATTGCAAAAGTAATACAAAATTGATCACAAAATCAACAATTTGTTGATTATATACTTTTTACCGTAATTTTGCAGACAACCCATGTTAATTATCAATCTGCCGGTAAGGATTGCAAGATAACCCAGGCAGGAGGAAGAACCAAAGCATATTCATGGATAAAGCTGGCATGTACTATCTTTCAGGTCAGATTCTGGCCCTTGATTGCATCCCGGAAAACCGGGAAAAGATTGCTGCTGTTTTTCTTTCTTCATCCATGAACTGGAATGGTTTCGTGAAAATGGGCAGCGATAACTATGTGTTACCTGCCCTGTACCTCAAACTTCAGCAGTACAACCTCACCCCTTATTTGCCTGAGCCACTCAATGAGTACCTGCAGGAAGTGCTCGCCCTTAACAGGGAAAGAAATCTTAGTGTTATGAGGGAAGCCGTTTTGGTGAGAGATGTTTTTCTGAAGGAGAATATAGAGTGTCTGTTTATGAAAGGTACCGGGAACATACTGGATGGATTATACAGCGACATCGGCGAACGGATGCTGTATGACCTGGATGTGCTGGTAGGAGAAGGAAACATGCTTAAGGCCGCCGGAGTATTGAGGAATCATGGCTTTTTCACGCAAAAAGAATTCATTCCCCGCGCCGTGGAATCAACGATGCATTACCCCATTCTTTTGCGCAGCGATTTGGTGGCAGGCGTTGAAATTCACCGTATGGCGGTGCAATACCTCTATCAAAACAAGTTCTCAAATCAGCGAATCCTTGAGAACAGAGTTGCAGCAAATAAGGAAAAAGGTTTTTGGCTTATGCAGCCCGCCGACAGGCTCGTCCACAATTTCCTTCATGCGCAGCTGATGCATAGCGGGCACTATCATGCCGATGTTTCTTTGCGCGATCTTTATGATTTACTCTTGCTGAGTCGCAAAGTGGATGCATTGGATACTTTTTTGCACTTCGGGCATTACAAACAAGCCTCCCTGGCATATCTGAAGCTGATGCATAAGGTTTTTGGATTGCCAATGCCCCGGCAACTGGCATCCTCAAAATACGGATATTTTTTCCTTAAAAGACATCAGGTTACATTGCAGATGAGTAGTGCACAATTGCGCCGCTATCATCTGCTTATCATGTTTTTTCAGAAATATGGGGTGTTGCCTCTTAGGGTACTATGGAGTCGCAAAGCGCGCAATTATGTTTTTTCACGATTAAGCAATCGCAATTGGTATCACGAGCATTGGGAAGCCATTAAGCGCCTTTTGCGCAAAAAGTAATTTACTTCAATTCATTGATTAGATTATCCACCAACCTGCTGGCTCCAATTCTCAGCCAGTTTTTGCTGAGCCATTCATTGCCCAGCGTCTCTTCGGTAAGGATATAATACTTCAGGGCCGTTTCTGCATCACTGATGCCACCTGCCGGTTTGATTCCTACCATTTTTCCTGTTTCATTGAAGTGGTCTTTGATGGCCTCCAGCATCACCAGCATGGCCTTCTCTGTGGCTGCGGGTTGTATTTTGCCGGTTGAAGTTTTTATGAAATCACCTCCTGCTTTGATGGCGATTTCACTTGCACGCCTGATCAGGGTTGCTGTCTTTAACTCTCCGGTTTCCAGTATAACCTTGAGATGGGCATTGCCGCAGGCTTCCTTGATAGCTGCTATTTCATCAAAAACGCGGTTGTATTCTCCCTGTAAAAAGCTGCCTCTCGAAATAACCATATCAATTTCATCGGCTCCTTCTTCAACCGTATATTTTACCTCTGCAACTTTGATATGGATGGGGGATTGGCCGGCAGGAAATGCTCCCGCAACGGATGCTACCTTTAGCCGGCTTCCTTCAAGGGCTTTACGGGCAGTGGCCACGAGGGTTGGGTAAACACACACGGCTGCCACATTGGGAAGTCCAAGCCCCAGCTTGTCAATAGTCATTCCTTTCTGGCACATGGCGCGCACTTTCTCATCTGTATCAGCTCCCTCCAGGGTGGTGAGATCTATCATCCCCATTAGCGTGGAAAGGGCTTTTTTTCGGTCAATGGTACCTAACCGGGGGTTAATCATTTCTTTTACTTTCTGCTCCATGGTTTCATCGGAGAGAGAAATTGTCTTGCTGAAGTCTTGCATATTATATTTTTATTATTACCGTGTCTTGTGGAGAAACCCATTGAGTGCCTCTCCTTCATGCGAATCACCCCCAAAAATGGCTTCACTACCTGATAATGGCATCCAGTTCTTTTTGCAGTGTTTTGGAAATCCGATTCATTACTTTGTCTATTTCTTTATCAGTAAGGGTTTTCTTATCATCAATAAGGGTAAAGCTCATAGCATAAGATTTTTTGTCAGAGCCCATTTTTTCATCCTTATATATGTCGAAAAGACGAACTTTTTTCAGCAATCTTTTTTCCGCTGTTTTTGCCAGCTTTTCTATATCGCTGAATTTTACGTTGTTATTGATAAGCAAGGCAAGGTCTCTTCTTACCTCTGGAAATTTGGGTATTTCTGTGTATTGAATCAGGTTTTTATCTTGTAATTCAACTACCAGTTTCCAGTTTACCGAGGCATAAAAAACTTCCTGTTTCAGGTCGAATGACTTGAGGAAGCTTCTGGATACTTCTCCCAGTTCAAGCAATGTTTCTCCGTTAAACTGGTATGCGATACCTGCTTCCAGGAATCCTTCACCCTGGATTTCCTTAGCTGTAGTATCTTCGATGTGGATGTTCATTTTTTGCAACAATACCATCACCTCAGCTTTTAAATCAAACAGGGTAAGGGGGGTTGATTTGGCGTGCCAGCTTTCCGCTTGCCGGTTACCTGTCATAAAAAGAGCAAGCATTCTTTGTTCCCTGTAGCCGGGTAATTTCAGCGGCCCTCCTTCAGCAGGGGGTGTTTCTTTGAAATAGACTTTGCCAAATTCATAGATTTTCAGGTCTGAAATCCTGCGATTTTGATTCCAGGCAATGGTTTCCATGCCTCCGAAAAAGAGACTCTGACGCATCACACCCAAATCCTGGCTCAGAGGATTGAGAATATGGACGATGCTTTGCGGCTGGAAAATCTCACTTTGGTAATAGGCTGCCCTGGTAAGAGAATTGTTCATGATTTCATTGAATCCCCGGCTGCTGAGAATATCTGAAGCAATGTTCTGCAATTTTTCTTTGTCGGGTTTGGGTGAGGAAACAATAGAAGCATGCAACCTTTCGGGCAGTTCAATGTTGTTGTAACCGTAAATCCGCAGTATTTCTTCCACAACATCGGCTTCACGCGTTACATCTACCCTGTAGGGAGGAACTTCCAGTGTTAGCTCTTCTTCTGTTTCTTTGAGGATGTTGATTTCCAGGGAATGAAGAATGCTTTTGAGGGTTTCCTTCTCAAGGGTTTTACCCATGAGGCGAAAAGCGGATTCATACCCGAAGGTAACCGTGAAGGGCTTTACAGGGGCAGGATAAACATCCATTATTTCGGAAGTTATTTTGCCTCCGGCCAATTCCTTGATCAATAAAGCGGCACGTTTCAGGGCATACAAGGTCATTTCCGGGTCGGCACCTCTTTCGAAACGGAAGGACGAATCTGTGTTGATGGTATGATGTTTCGAGGACTTGCGAATTCCGGAAGGTTCGAAGAAGGCACTCTCAAGGAAAACAGAATCGGTGGATTCCGTTACGCCGAAGTCAATACCTCCCAGGATTCCGGCCATGCACATGGGTTCTTTTTCATTGCAAATCATCAAATCATTGCCTGTCAGCTTCAGTTCTTCATCCTCCAGGGTTACAAACGGAGTGTCTTTTTGGGGTTTTTCTATAATTACTTTGTTGCCCGCAATTTTAGCAGCATCAAATGCATGCAAAGGCTGGCCGGTTTCGTGTAACACAAAATTGGTGATATCTACCACATTGTTGATGGATTTCAGACCTATGGTCTTCAACCGGTTTTTGAGCCAGTCGGGTGATTCCTGTATTTTTATTCCCGAAATACATAAACCTGAATACCGGGGGCATGCGGCACTGTCTTTAATGGTAAGGGTTATATCGGCAGTGTTTTCATCGGGTTTGAAATGGCTGACATCGGGTTTTTGAGCGGTTATTCTGGTGCCGGGTTTCAGGTGATTGATTACTGCTGCCAGGTCTCGGGCTACTCCGTAATGAGAAGCAGCGTCAATGCGGTTGGGAGTAAGGCCAATTTCTATACAGTAATCTTCTTCTACGTTGAAGTAATCAGCAGCCAGGGTTCCGGTTTCTACAGAGGAGTTGAGCACCATAATACCCTCATGGGAAGTGCCCAGACCCAGTTCGTCTTCGGCGCATATCATTCCTCTTGATTCCTGGCCTCTTATTTTTGCTTTCTTTATCTGAAAACTTTCTCCCGATGAAGTATATAATGTTGTTCCTACAGGGGCTACCACGACCTTCTGACCAGTGGCCACGTTAGGGGCTCCACAAACGATAGGCAACACTTCGGTTCCTATATCTACAGTAGTCAGGCTGAGGCGATCAGCATCCGGGTGTTTCTCACAGGTAAGCACTTTGCCAATCACGATACCTTTCAATCCTCCTTTTACCGATTCTGTTTTTTCAAGCGATTCTACTTCCAATCCGCAATCGGTTAGTAACCGCGCTATTGTCTCCGGGGTTTCATCAATCTGAATGTAATTCTTGAGCCAATTGAGAGAAATCTTCATAAAAGTATGTTGTTAAGTTTTAAGCAATGTGTCAAAAAAAAAGGGCAACTTTGCCAGGCACATGGGTGCTTTGTCGAAAAGGCAGCACAAGGAGCACAAAAGTAATAATTTTGCCCCATAAAAAAACCGGAAGGATTTTCTCATCTTCCGGTTTCACTTGATTTGTTGTTTCAGTTGGTGACAATTCTTAATCGAGCTGGAAAAGTTTATATCCTATTTCTCTTCCTTCAGAAAATACAACAACGTTGTAATATCCTTTCTCAAATCTTTCGTCCTGATCCCATACCATACACACTTCCTGAGAGTCATTCTGGAAATTAACGGTTCGTTTGAGCGTGTATTGAATTGTTTCGCCTTCAAACTCAATGGTATTGTCGGGTGAAGTGGTCATTACCTGGTTGCTGGGATTAATCAGGCGAACAAAAAAATCGCGGTTGCCCGGGTTGGCCACCAGGTTTTCATTGATGGTGAAGCAAATGCTTATTTTGTCGGTTTTTCGCGCTTTAGTGGTAGGTTCGTCACCTTTTCTTTTTTCCCGCAGGGCAGTACCTTCCAGATCACTGATGGTAAGAATGGAGGCTTTTTCGACCTGTTGTTCGAGCTCCTCTGCTTTATTTTCCAGTTGCTCAGTGCGTGAGGAAGTCTGTGCCAGTGATTCGCGAATCTGAGCATTTTCGCTGGTAAGTACATTGTTTTCTTCTTCAGAAACTTCCAGCTGGTTCTGATAGTTTTCCAGCTGCTCTTCCAGTTCTTCTATACGCTGTCGGTATTGTTCTATGCCATTACCTTCACCTGTGGAGTCATCGCCATGAAGGCGTGTCCTAAGTTGATATACTCTTCTGCGTTCGGTTGCCAGCTGTGCTTCAAATTGTTGGTTTGCTGCCGATAGCTGGGCGTACTTTTCTTCCAGCTCATCGAGTTGCATCAACAATAACTCTTTTTCTTCTGTGACATTTTTTATTTCAATGGCTGCCACCTGTGCATCGTATTTGGCCGAAAGCATTTGCCTTAACAGCAAGGCTCCTCCCAAAGCTAATAATACCGCTAATACTGCCAGGAATATAACAACAGCTGAACCACTACCATTGCGAGCAGGCTCATGATAAGTGGTCTCTTTTTCATTCATATTTTCTTCCATAACAACAATCTTTTAGTGTGTAATAATTTCGTAGTGCACAGTCAGCAAAAATTGCCATTAGCGCAATGAAAACTGGGTTTCACCAAGTCTGAATTCATCCGTGAAAATAGACACAAGGTACATGCCTTCTTCAAAATCATCCTGTTTATCCCAATAGAGACATAGTTCTGTATCCTGATTGTCATAATTGAATTGTCCTCTCAGAGAATATTGAAGGGTATCTTCTTCAAATGTAAAGGAATAGCGGTCATCATCGCCCAGTCTCAGGATGTTGCCATCAGGCTCGGCAATCCTTACGTAGGCATTCTTGCTTCCCGGATTGGCAACGGGGTTGGCTGCAACGGTAAAGCAAACCTTGATGCGATCTATTCGACGTGCCCGGTCAGTTTCAACCTCTCTGCTACGGCCTCTCAGGCGAATAGGAGTAGCATCGATTTGGTAAGCTCTCAGGGCAGAAGCTACCTCAACTTTTCCTTCAAGCTCATCTTTGGTTTCGGCCAGTTGGGTGGTTTGACGGGTTACACGCTGAATTTCCTCCTTCATTTCAACATTTTCCGCTTTTAAAACATGATTTTCTGTGTACAAACTGTCTATCTCCTGAACGTAATTCTGGGTAATCTCTCTCAGGACATTGAGCTGTCTGCGTATACGACGATAGTCACTTTGCTGGGCGATAAGCCTTTCAATTTCGCGGGCATTGACCTGGATGATACTGTCTTGTTTGGTAAGAACACTGTCGTACTCAAATTTTACCATATTATACTCGGTCAAAACATCGTTGAGTTCTTCCTTTAATTCCGTGTTAAGGTCATCTGCAACGGTTTTTTCCGTTGAAACCTCTTGCAACGTCTGACGACTGGTAATGAGCATAAAAGTGAGTACCCCGATAATTATTACCAGTACAAGGATGGTTCCCTTGTAAATATTTTCATTGCGGTTTTTTAGGTCAGCTTTATCGCTTCTGTTTGTCAATGGTTGGTTGGATTTGTTTCTAGTGTCCATTTAGTAAGATAATGATTTAATGGGTTTGTAATAAATGTTCTGGCACAAAAGTCTCTTACTTATTATCTGTAATACGCAAAAAATAACTATGGGTTTCTTTTGCCGCCAAATAGGCAATAGACTGCTCTTTTTGATTGTTGGGTTTAATTTGTTTTTTCTTGTGCAAATTTATATTATTTTTATGATTAAAGCTTGTTTTCAATAATTTAAGCATGGGTTTTTACGCTTATGAAGGAACTGAGATAAAATAATTGTTACGGATGCTAAAAACAAGTATAACTAAGTGGATTGGTCATGATGGTGCTAGGAAAAATAAAGTCTTACACAAATGATTTCTTGTCACTGTTTTATCCCCGTTTATGCAATGGTTGCAAGCGGGCATTAATCCAGGATGAAGAATGTCTTTGCAGTTTTTGCCGGTACGAACTTCCTCTTACGCGGTTTCACAACGACAGGGAAAATACAATGGCCCGGATTTTCTGGGGTCGGGTTGATATTGAAACGGCTACTGCGTTGTTTTATTTTCAGAAGGGAGGGACTGTTCAACATTTGATTCATAATTTTAAATACAAGGGAAAAACTGAAATAGGAATTTACCTTGGCAGGATGTTGGGTCGTCAGTTGAAAGATCAACCTGTATGGGAACCTATTGATGAAATTGTTCCCGTTCCTTTGCATGAAAAAAAGCAATTCAAGCGGGGTTTCAATCAAAGTGAAATGTTTGGGCGGGGAATTCGTGAATCTTTCGGCAGGCCCATGCACCTCAACAATCTTGTGCGTGTTACCAAAACGGATACACAAACCCGGAAAGGGCGGTTCAAGAGATGGGAAAATGTTGAAACCGTGTTTAGTGTTCAAAAGCCTGAGGCTTTCAGGGGGAAAAACATTTTGCTGATAGATGATGTTATCACTACCGGCTCAACTCTTGAAGCTTGCGCCCAAAAGCTCAAAGCCATCAAAGGAGTGAGGGTTTGGGTGGCTACTATTGCCATGTCGGTATAAATTACAGCTTTCCTCCCAGTACTGTTGAAAAACGATAGGTTTTAACCGTACCTCCCGGTTCGAACAATTCAACAAAAATGAGGTAAATCCCCATGTCTGCTTTGTGATGGTCATCAGTAGTGCCATCCCAGGTGAGTATGCCTTGGGTAGCCAGTAATTCTGATCGGTACAGGGTTTTTATATGGCGCCCCCGGCTGTCATAAACGGTAAGGTTGGCTGTAAATCCGGGCCTTTCCATTTCGTAGGCAATGTTCAATACATCATCGCTTCCATCATTATCAGGAGAGAAAATCCGGGGGTATAGCTCAAATTTATGGGTACCTGCTTCTTTGTTGATGGTAAACTGTGAATTAAGATAACCCGGAGTGCCGAAACCTACGTTGGCTGCTGCAGAATGCCAGTTGCTCCTCTCATGAGTGGGTCGGTCATAGTTGAGACGTTCCAGGGCAACTCCTTTTTTGTCGGTAAGCAATGCATAATGCATGTCTTCATTATATGCCAGCATGTCTGTCACTAGCTGTCCCTTGCTGGCTAACACAACTATTCCCCCTGTGTTGGTCATGGAGGGTAGGGGCATGGAAATAAACCAAAGAGGGTTGGAAGTTCTGTATTGTTTCTTCACCCGGGCGGGATCAGGAGTGAGTGCGCGGTATTCCCCGGGAAAGATTAACTGACTTTCTGCACTGACATGCCGCAGGCTGGTCAGGATATTTTCCAGGGTATCTTTTGATGCAAGGATGTAGTGTTGCAGATCAATAATTTTGGCAGAACGATTATAAATTTCCACATAACGTTCACCACCGTCAGGGGGATTGAAAAGGATTTCATTGATTACCAAATCCAGGCTGTCTGCCATCTCCGGTATACCTACCCGGGCTCTGCCAGTTTCCGGGACATTTCCTGCACAATCAGTAACTTCTGCGAAAACCCTAACCTCATAAGTAATACCGGGTTGAAGGGGTTGAGATAAAAGAAGATCTGCCCTTTTGTTTTCCGGACCAAACAGAACTACATCCTGGGGTTCACCTATCTCATTATCAATTGCAAAAGCAGTCGTGTTGCTCAATGATTCTCCATCCATGGGTTCATTAAAAAACAGACTGATACGCTCAGGAGATTCATATCCGGCCCTGAGCAAAAAGGGTGCATCGATATCCGGATTGGAACCCATTACAGAATTGGGTGCCCCCGGAGTACCTCCCCTGGGATCTACAGAAGCTTGCCAGTTTTGCGATTCTCCACAAAAATTTAAAGGGTCAATCTTTTCAAGTGCCCAACCTCCATCGGCTTTGGAAGCATCATCATACCAGGTTTCGTTATAGCTTACGAAAGAAATGTTTTCTTGCTGAGGATTTTTCAAGCTCAGCGTCAGCCCTCCAATGGTAAGAAAATTTGTGGAAAGGTCTGGAACTCCATACACATTCTGGTAATCCTGCATTGCAGCTGCTCCGGATGGGGTCGTGATTACGGCATATCCCTGGGGCATTATCGGAATAAAAGGTAACTCTCTTGTGGTAGTGCCATGGGTAAAGGTCCAACCTCTGAGGTGAACAGGGAACGGAGAGGTATTATACAACTCGATGTATCGGTAAGGAGGGAGGTCGACCACAGGTGTGGGATTGGCCATGATTTCATTAAATACCACATCAAAGGGCTTGGCAATATAATCCGCAAAAAGAGCCGTATTTTCCATCAGTGGATTGCCTGCGCAATCGGTAATGTTTTCTGAAAGCGTCACTTCATGCACTGTGTTGCTTTCCAGGGGAATACTCAAAAAGAGCATAACTTGTTTGTAATCTGGTTCTTGTATTGACACAGCCAGGGGATGAGCATCATTAACCATATAATTTTCAGGTCGGGAAAGCTTTTCCTCGTTCATGATTTCACTGAAATAGAGGGTTATCTGAAGTTCATTTTCCCATGCAGCACCCAGCAACACAGGTTGCGTTGTGTCCGGATTTTCATCTATCACCGAATTAATCCGGCCCGGGGTTCCGCCAGCGGCATCTGTACTTGCTTTCCAGTTATCTGCTTCTGCACAAAAATTGAAAGGGTCAATTTTTTCCAGCGACCAGCCTCCGTTGGCTTTTTCAGGGTCATCGTACCAGGTGTCTGCATAGCTCACAAAAGAAATGAGTTCATTCTGTTCATCCCAAAGGGTGAGGGTGTTTCCTGCATTGGTGAGTGCAGTGGCCGATAATCCCGGTACAGCAACCACATTGCCAAATTGGTCCATCTCGTCGAAGGCGGCTGTGGTTGTCAGCACTGCGAAACCTCCTGCCGGAATCACCGCAAACGGAAGATCCCGATCCGTAGAACCATGACGAAAGGTCCATCCTTCCATGTTTATGTCAAATGATGAAGTGTTGAATAACTCGACATATTCATGAGGTGGCAGGCCTGTTTCCGGGGTTGGATTGGCCATGATCTCATTGAATACCACATCAAATCTTTGAGGCACATACCATGCGAAGTCACCGGTAAAAGGAGACATAAGGTTTCCTGCATAGTCCTGTATGTTAATGATGGTGAGGCTGTAGGTTTCTCCTGCTTCAAAGTTTGCAGAGAAATGGAGGGTAACTTTGTTGGGCATTTCATCACTCAGCATCGCTGTTTCGGGAGCGCCGATGCCTTGATCAACGAAATAATTTGTAACATTTTGCGATGTAACCGGTTCAACAGCTTCCGAAAATAACACCTCCAGCGTATTGTCAGATTGGGCCAAAATTCCTGTTACCTCCGGAGGAGAGGCATCAGGAATAATATCTCCCACATAAATATCGTCAAAATAAAAGGCAGAAGCGTTGGAGACGGTATATCGGCATTTTAAGCCAAACCACTCACTTACTGTATGTTCGTTGTCAAAAGCACTACCCTGGGGAAGAAAAAAATTCTCTCCTGTGGGATCAGCAAAAAACTCCCAGTTACCGGCATCATCGCGAACGACTTTAATTCGAATCCGGTTGTTGCTAAGAGAGGCAATATTGGAAGATCCCGACATTATCTCTGTATGATCTTCACCCGACTGGCGAAAAAAATACAATCTTTTGTTGTCGGTACCGTCTTTCCCTATTCTAACATAATAACCATTGAGTGCGCCGGAAAGATCATTGTTGTCGCTTACCAGGTAAATTAAGGGATGGTTGTTGCTGGAAGGAGTGAAAGCAAGTCGTATCCAAAATTCCCATTGGGTATTGTGAATCATGCTGCTTTGGGTTGCTAGGTAGGCTTCAGCTGTCTGGTTATCATTGAGCCGCAGTAGCTGGTTTTCTACCAGAAATTTATTCTCCTCGCCAATCCATTCGGGATTGTGGGTAAAGTTACCATCGCTGAAGTCATCTGTAAACTGGGCAAAGCAAAACAATGGCAGGAGAAAAAACAGGGGTAAAATTGCTTTTCTGTGCATGGGCCTTGATTTTGAGATAGTAAATATACTATTTTTGCCCAATTGACTTTAGAAAGTTTTAAAATTTATAAATATGAAACTAGCCTTGATTGGCGCCACCGGCCTGGTTGGCAATGTAATGATAAAAGTATTGGAGGAGAGCAATTTTCCGGTAAGTGAGTTTTTCCCTGCTGCCTCTGAACGCTCGGTGGGAAAACCCATTGAGTTCAATGGAAACATTCATACGGTATGCAGCATTGAAGACGCACTCGCCGCAAAGCCTGCCATAGCACTTTTTTCTGCCGGGGGAGGCACTTCAAAACAATGGGCCGAAAAATTTGCTCAACAAGGTACCTATGTAATTGACAATTCCTCTGCATGGCGCATGGATGAAAAAGTTCCCCTGGTGGTGCCGGAAGTGAATCCCGATACCCTCAGCGAACGAACCAGGATTATTGCCAATCCCAATTGCTCCACCATCCAGATGGTAGTAGCCCTGAATCCTCTTCACAAGGCTTATGGCATCAAAAGATTGGTGATTTCTACCTATCAGTCTGTTACCGGCACCGGTGTGGCAGCTGTAAAACAACTGGATGACGAACGGGCTGGCATTACCCCCCAAAGGGTGTATCCTTATCCCATTGATTTAAATTGTTTTCCGCATGGCGGTGACTTTGAGGCCAATGGTTATACTACAGAAGAAACCAAACTGGTAAATGAAACCCGAAAGATTCTCGGGGATGCGCATATCAGAATAACCGCTACTGTAGTTCGAATCCCGGTAAAGGGAGGGCACTCAGAAGCGGTCAATGTGGAAATGAAAACCTCTTTCCACCTCAACGAAATCATGAACCTCTTTGCCAATTCTCCCGGCCTGGTTGTTCAGGACAATGTTGCAGAGAATATTTACCCCATGCCCCGTTTCAGTCATAACAAAGATCAGGTTTTCGTAGGCAGAATCCGCCGGGATGAATCGTGTGATAATGCCCTGAATCTGTGGATTGTTGCCGACAATCTCCGGAAAGGGGCTGCCACCAATGCCGTGCAGATAGCCCGTTTGTTGCTGGAAAAAAATCTGGTGAGAGCGTAAGCATTTTTTGTACTTTTGCAATTCGCTGAAAAACAGGTGCTGTTTGCCTAAAGCGTTGAATATTAAGTATAACAAGAAACGGAAATTTTGGAGAAACAGGATGTAACTTCCACCTGGCTGGCTGTTGTGAACCCCAACGCCGGGGTGAAAAAGTGTGAGAAAGACTGGGAAAAAATCGCAGGGTTATTCAAAAAGCATCACCTGGATTTTTATCCCGTATTTACGGAGAAACGAGGTCATGCCATAGCCCTTACCAAAGAGCATATTGAGAAAGGCTTTCGAAAAATAATTTCCGTTGGTGGAGATGGTACGCTCAATGAAGTCGTAAACGGAGTGTTTCATCAAAAAGTTGCTGAGACCACCGATATCACCCTTGCCGTTGTTTCTGTGGGAACAGGGAATGACTGGGTGCGCACCTACCATATTCCGGGTGATTATGACAAGTGCATCGCCCTGATAAAAAAAGAAGATACTTTTATCCAGGATGCAGGAATGGTAAATTTCGCCAATGGCAGCGGAACCAATACCCGTTATTTTATCAACATGGCAGGCCTGGGCTTTGATGGTCTTGTAGCCAAAAAAACCAACGCAGACAAGGATTTGGGAAGAGCCAATCCGTTTGTGTATCTTAAAAATATTTTTGCTTCCCTTTTTACCTTTAAATCAGTGCCCACCCGCATTGTAGTAGACGATACTGAAATGAACCATCATGTCTTCAGCATGGGAGTGGGTATCGGACAGTTCAACGGAGGAGGGATGAAACAAGCTCCCAATGCCATTCCCAATGACGGACTTTTTGATCTTACCCTCATTAAAGACATGAGCAAGTGGGCTGTTATATACAATGTCAATCGGTTGTATAACGGAACCATTGGCCGCCATAAAAAGGTTGAAATGCACCAGGGAAGACATATTGTGATAGAACCCAAAACACCGGTTCTGATGGAAGCAGATGGAGAATCACTGGGTCAGTCACCTTTTCGTTTTACCGTCATTCCTAAAAGCCTGAAGGTGGTAATTAACAAGAAAAATCTTTTTAAAAGTCCTGAAAATAAATAACATAAACATAGAAAAATTATCGTATGCTTAAAGGAGAGGATGTTTTCAAAAAAATTATTGCCCATGCCAAAGAGTATGGCTTTATTTTCCAGTCCAGTGAAATTTATGACGGACTAAGTGCCGTATATGACTATGGTCAGAATGGTTCTGCCCTGAAAAACAACATCAAGGAGTATTGGTGGAAATCCATGGTGCAGTTTCATGAAAACATTGTGGGAATTGATTCTGCCATTTTTATGCACCCCACGGTTTGGAAAGCCTCAGGCCACGTGGATGCTTTTAACGATCCGCTCATTGACAACAAAGATTCCAAAAAAAGATACCGTGCCGATGTGCTCATTGAAGATCATGTGGCCAAACTCGAAGAAAAGATCAACAAAGAAGTGCAAAAGGCTGCCAAACGTTTTGGTGAGAGCTTTGATGAAAAAATGTTTCGTGAAACCAACCCGCGGGTTATGGCCAACCGCGAAAAAATTGAAGCCATCATGAAACGTTTTGTGGCAGCATTGGAAGCCAACGATCTGAAAGATGTAAAAACATTGATTGAAGAACTGGGTATTGCATGCCCTGTGTCGGGATCAAAAAACTGGACCGACGTAAGACAGTTTAACCTGATGTTTAGTACCCAAATGGGTTCATTAAGTGAAGATGCCAATCAGATTTATCTCCGGCCCGAAACCGCTCAGGGAATATTTGTCAATTATCTGAATGTTCAGAAAACCGGGCGAATGAAAATCCCTTTCGGTATCGCCCAGATTGGAAAAGCATTTCGTAATGAAATAGTTGCCCGCCAGTTTATCTTCCGCATGCGCGAATTTGAACAAATGGAAATGCAATTTTTTGTAAGACCCGGAGAAGAAAAGCAGTGGTATGAATACTGGAAAGAAAATCGCATGAAGTGGCATCAATCACTGGGAATGCCCGATGAAGTGTATCGCTTTCATGATCACGACAAGTTGGCCCACTATGCCAATGCTGCTGCCGACATTGAATTTGAATTTCCTTTTGGCTTCAAAGAACTGGAAGGTATTCACTCGCGTACCGACTTTGACCTGGGAGCACATCAGAAATTCTCTGGTAAAAAACTGCAGTATTTTGATCCTGAAACCAACGAGAGTTATGTCCCCTACGTGGTGGAAACCTCTATTGGTCTCGACCGGATGTTTCTTGCTATACTCAGTCACGCTTATAATGAAGAAACCCTGGAGGATGGTTCACAAAGGATCGTAATGAATCTTCCCCCAATGCTTGCTCCCTATAAAGTAGCCGTGCTTCCGCTGATGAAAAAAGACGGACTGGCAGAAAAGGCACGTGAAGTTATGGACCACCTCAAATACGACTTCATGTGTGCCTACGAAGAAAAAGATGCCATCGGACGTCGTTATCGTCGCCAGGATGCCATTGGGACTCCCTACTGTATTACCATTGACCATCAGACCCTGGAAGACAACACGGTTACCATTCGAGAACGGGACACCATGCAGCAGGAGCGCATACATGCTGATGAAGTAAAAAAAGTAGTGGCTGAAAAAACCCGCTACAGAAGGTAAAACTGAACTCACCAGCGGATTGCTGTGAATTACCGGAAAACTATTCCCGGCAGAACCTTTCCGAAAGTTCATTGACAGATCACAATTTCCGGCTATAGAACGCGGTCAGTTGAAGATTTTAATTGGCCGCGTTTTGTTGTTTCATGAAGTCTTTAACGGCATACCGGGATTTTTTTCAGTTTTTACCGGTTTTCTTTTTTGTGATGAACGCTTCCAACAATAAATGTGATTATTTTTGTGTTTAGCAAGTATCCCTAAAAAATTTTATCATGAAAAGAAATCTGCCTGTTCCTAATGTCTTTCTGCTGCTCGTCTTCTTTTCCTTGTCCGTTATTTTCAGTGCATGCAATAAAGAAGAACCCCCCGTCATCTTAAATGAAGAGAATGAATCGTTTTATAATGACCTTATGAAAGAATGGTATTACTGGACCGATGAGATGCCGGAAATCAATCCCTCATCCTTTGCCAACCTGCATGAGGTGTTGGAAGCTGTTCGCTATAAGCCTCTTGACAGATGGAGTTTCATCGCAGATTGGGAAGAGTTTTATACCTATATTTCCAATACTGAATTTGTAGGGTATGGGGCAGGTTTTGCCTGGGATAACAGTGGAAACCTCAGGATTAGTCACATTTATAACAATGTTCCCATGTACGAGGAAGGGATAAGAAGGGGCTGGATTCTGGAGCAAGTTAACGGTACCGTGATGAATCCCTCGGTAAGTATAAGTTCGTTGCTGGGCGAAGATCAGGTGGGCGTAAGCAATGATTTTGTTTTTATTACCCCCTCCGGAGAGCAGGTGAATGTTACTCTCCAGAAGGAGGTACTCGCCGTGAATACAGTGTTGCATCATGAGGTGGTTGAGCAGGAAGGAATGAAAGTGGGATACCTGGTATTGCAGAATTTTTCCGGTTCCACCCAGGGTGAACTGGAAGAGGTTTTTCAGGATTTCAGCGAAGAGCAAATTGATGATTTGATTCTTGATCTGCGTTACAACGGCGGAGGATTAACATCCATTGCCTTGCAGCTTTCCAGTCTTATTGCAGGGACGGATTTGGCAGGAGAACCCTTTGCAAAGTATTACTATAATGCCTATCAGCAAGAAAGGAACAAAACGGAGTATTTATCTGAAGAGCCCAACAGTTTGGGCCTTGACCGATTGGTTGTGATTACAACAGGTGCCTCTGCCAGTGCGAGCGAAATGGTTATCAACGGACTCAGACCTTACATAGATGTTTACGTTGTGGGTGCTGACACATACGGCAAGCCTATGGGAGCTGATGTGTTGAGATTTAATGAGGTATGGGCTGTAGCCCCTATTACCATCAATGTGAAAAATGCCGATGATGAGGGAGAGTTTTTTGATGGAATCCCGGCTGATATTCCGGCAGCCGATAATTTGACTGTAGATTTTGGAGATCCTCAGGAAGACTCCTTTCAGCAGGCGATGGCATTTATCACCAGTGGAATTACAAAAAGTGAACCTGTACAAGAACCTCTCTACCGGCAGCCATGGGAAGACATGGAAGGGTTGAGGCGTTGGATCGGTGGTTTTTAGAACAGAATGAAAGGAAAATGGCTTATTTGCTTTCCAAAAACCTGTTGATAATCCCGGTGGTGGAATATCCTTCAAGGAAATCGATGGTAACTACTTTACCACCTTTGGCCATTACTACATCGTAACCTACGATATCTTCAGGCTTGTAGTCGCTTCCTTTTACCAACACATCAGGCTGAACCCTTTTAATGAGTTCAAGGGGAGTATCTTCGTCAAAAAGCACGATGGCAGAAACAAAAAACAGCGAGGCCAGTAACTGCGCTCTTGCAGTCTGATTGTTAACGGGTCTGTCGGGTCCTTTAAGCCGCTGTACCGAAGCATCTGTATTTAAGCCTACCACGAGAATATCACCCTGATCAGCGGCTTTGGCCAGATAATCTATATGGCCCAGGTGCAGTATGTCAAAACAGCCATTGGTAAATACCGTTTTTTTGTTCTGAAATCTCCAATAGGCCAGGCTTCTCGACAATTGTTCCGGAGAAAGAATTTTTTGGTTGATGATGTCGTTGCGTGTCATGTCATTGGGTTTTTATTGGCGTTTTGGATCACAGAATCTTTGTATTTCACGGATAAGACTAACCAGGAAAAGGCACCAAGAAGTAAGATGGTAAAAGTCTGTGCTGCATGTGCAATATAAGCGTATGAAGTGGCTGATTCCGGGACGATACCCAACACTTCGGTCATGGTAGTAATGACAATGAAATGATAGGCTCCGATACCTCCGGGAACAGGTGCTACAATGCCCAGACTGCCGAGAGCCAGGACTGTAAATCCTGCAGCTATGCCCAGCATGGAGGTGCCGGATAAGGCAAAGAAAACCAGGTAAACTGTAAAGAAGTAAAAAGCCCAGATGGCCAGGGTAAGGATGATAAACATTGTCTTCTGTTGCATGTCCTTCAGGGTGAGAACCCCTTTCCAGAATCCCATTACCTGTCTTTTTATTTTTCCTGCAAGCCCAGCTTTATCAATGCTGGTTTTTTTCAGATATCGAAAAACAAAAATCATCAACCCCAGAAAAACCAAGCCCGAAAGAAACAGGGCCAGGGAATTATCTTCAATCATTTTCATCAGGGGCCCAAAAATAAAACTGTTGAGAAATCCTTTGAGATAGCTGAACTGGAAAACGATGGTCATAAAAATGAGCACCAGCAACGTTATCATGTCAAATACCCGCTCAGCAACCACTGTGCCGGCAATGGAGTTGAAGGGATGACGTGAATATTTTGAAAGGGTGACACAGCGTGTAATTTCTCCCAGACGCGGAACTGCAAGGTTGGCAAGTGTGCCGGTCATCAAAGCATAAAAGGTTGTGGAAGTAGCAGGAGTATGGCCCATCGGGTGGATGAGCATGTTCCAGCGGATGGCCCGCACCAGGTGACTCAGAAAACCACTAAAAACAGCCAGTATGATCCAGAAAAAATTGGCATGCCGCACTTCATCCCAGATTTTTTCAATATCCTGATTGCGGGTAATCAACCATAGGATAAAAATTCCTATCAAAGCAAACAGAAATACTTTGGCATATCTTTTCAGGTAAACTTTCAAAGGTTGATGTTTTTGAAATGAGTATTTCCGGTTACAGGGTTAAATGACACAAGGGTTTTACAACTTATTGTTGTCGTCGGGGAAAACGATGGCAGGGGTATGCTGCTTTGCTTTTTCAAGTTCCATCATGGCATAAGAAAGGATGATAACCACATCGCCTTTTTGAGCTTTGCGGGCCGCAGGACCATTAAGGCAAATCACGCCACTTCCCCGAGGGCCTTTTATCACATAAGTCTCCAGTCGCTCACCGTTGTTGATATTAACAACATGAACCTTTTCGTTTTCAATTATGCCTACGGCATCCATGATATCTTCGTCAATGGTAATGCTGCCAATATAATGCAAATCAGCCTGGGTGACAATGGCACGATGGATTTTGGATTTTAGAACTTCTATAAACATGAGGTAATTACGGGGCTTTTTATTTTTGTTTTAACGATACTATAAACAGATGATTACAGGGTTTTGTTGCAGTTGTATCTATCTGTTTGTCGGGGCGGCTAAATTACAAATTAAAAATCATATTATCAATGAGCCTTACCGGTCCCATGTAAACTGCAATGCATGCTACCACGGGAGTGTCTGGTTTGTTTCCTCTTATGGGGGCCAATGTTTCAGGATGGGATATTTCAAAATACTCCAGTTCCATTTCCGGATTGGCGTTGATGGTGTGAGCAACCTTTTCAATAACTGTTTCTACCTTTTCCGTTTTATATAACCCTGAAGCTTTAACAAGGGTTTGAAAAATCAGAGGTGCCTCGCTGCGCTGTGAGTCGGTCAGCCTTACATTCCTGGAACTCATCGCCAGCCCGTCTGTTTCCCTTACTATGGGACAGGCTACAATGGCAATGTTCATGGATTCAATTTTCACCAGGGCCTTTATCACCGCCAGTTGCTGGAAATCTTTCTCTCCGAAATAAGCTTTGTGGGGCAGTACGATGTCAAATAGTTTTTTTACCACAATGGCCACACCATTGAAGTGCCCTGATCTGTACCGTCCTTCCATTACCTTGTCGAGCAACCCGAAATCATAGGTTTGAGTTACCGGTTCGGGGTACATCTCTTCAACTTCGGGATAAAAAACCACATCGCATCCAAGCGATTCTAATAATGCAATATCTTTTTCAAAAGTCCGCGGATATTTTTCCAGGTCTTTGGGATTATTAAACTGGATGGGATTGACAAAAATACTGCAAATCCCAATATCGTTTTCAGCCATTGCCTGTTCAACCAGCATCAAATGCCCATTGTGCAATGCCCCCATGGTGGGAACAAAACCTATGCTTTTACCCGATTTCCGGGCGGCACGACTGTAAGCCTGCATCTGGCTGATGGTACGGATAATTTCCACGCGTAAATAATTTTAAATCGTTTGAACCACAATCAAAGCAGAATTGTGTTAATTTTTCTTTACACTTTCAAATCCTCTGCCGGTTTTTGGAGTCAATACCAGGGTTGCAAAGAGGAGCAGCAAACATAAGTGTTTATTCCTTAGCGACTTAATACACTTAGCCAAAGGTTTTGAATAAGCCGGCAAAGCTAAGGGAATAATTTGAGAAATGGCAAAAAAAAGTGTAACTTTGCATGACATTTTTACTAACAGTCAATTAAAGCATTTATGGAAAAACCCAAAGTTCTTTTTGTTCAGCAGGAAATCACCCCATATTTGAAAGAAACCCACAAAGGCCTCATCGGAAGGCAACTCCCACAAGGAATTCAGGAAAGGGGAAAAGAAATCAGAACTTTCATGCCACGTTTCGGCAATATCAATGAAAGGAGAAACCAGCTGCATGAAGTAATCCGCCTCTCCGGGATGAACCTGGTAATTAACGATACCGACCACCCCCTCATCATCAAAGTAGCTTCTATTCAATCAGCAAGAATGCAGATTTATTTCATCGATAACGATGATTTCTTCAAACGCAAATTTACCGTGCTTGATAAAACCGGCAAAATGTTTGCCGACAATGATGAACGCGCCATCTTTTTCACCCGTGGTGTAATTGAAACCGTAAAGAAACTTAGCTGGGCCCCCAATGTGGTTCATTGCAACGGATGGTTTACTGCCCTCATGCCCGCTTATGTGAAAGTAGCCTTGAAAGATTCAGGAATGTTCTCCGATACCAAGGTCGTATATTCTATTTATGATGACGGGTTTGAAGGAAAACTTGATGCCAAAATAGCTCAGAAATTTAAAACCCAGGGAGTGGGAGAAGAATTTACACCCAGGCTTAAAGACCCCTCTTATGTTAATCTCAGCAAAACGGCTATCGACTTTTCCGACGGAATTATCATTGGAAGCGAAAACATTAACCCCGAGTTGGAAGCATATGCCAAAGAATCAGGTAAACCCGTCCTTGGCTATCAAAAGCCCGAAAACTATATGGATGCCTACAATGAGTTCTATGATGAAATTATTGTGAATGATTCTGTGCTCACTCAATAATTTTTACCATACCTTTGCGTTTTGTTTACGTAAAAGATGATAAAAATAACTAACTCCAAATCAAATATTGTTTTGAAAAATTTCTTTAATCCCCGGTTTTACCGGGGTTTTTTCCGTTTAAAGTCGCTGGCTATTGCCGGATTATTGTCTCTCACTCTTTCCTTTTACGCCTGTAATGATATGGATGAGATTGGTCTGGACTTAATAGACACCCCTTTGCAATCTGACTTAGACACCCTTCCTCTGGTTGCGTACACCCAGATAGAAGATTCATTGCTCACCCATAACACGGATATCAGCCTGCTGGGATTCATCAATGACCCGGTTTTTGGAAAAACCAGTGCTGAATTATATACCGAAGTATTGCCCCGCAGCCTTCCCCCCACAATCCCGGACATTCCTTCTGATTCTCTGCGAATTGACTCTGTGGTATTGAGTATGGCATACAACGGTTATTATGGCGATATTACCCAAACCCACCACGTGAGGGTTTTCGAACTTGATGAGGGAATTCCTGCCGATAGTATCTGGTCAAACCGGCAACTGGCTGCGGGAAATGAAATTTTGGTTGAAAACTCCGCTTTCCTGCCCCTTCCCGGTGATACTCTTTATCTGGGAGAAGATAATGCCAGGGTTCCTCCTCAACTCAGACTCAGGCTTGATACAGAATTGGGGCGAAGGTTTTTCAATGACAGGGATTCTATCAGCGAAATGACCATTAACGATGATTTCAGAAACTATTTGAAAGGGTTTGTTTTGAAAATGGAAGAACCTGACCAGCCCGGCTCCATGCTATATTTCAACCTTAGCAACAGCCAGTCAAAACTTACCGTTTATTATGCTGAAATAGAAGATGAAGACAATCAGAACCTTGAGTTTTTAATGAATGACCCATTGGCGAGAAGGTTTAATCACTACCAAAATTTCGATTATGAGTTTGCAGACCAGAATATAAAAGCACAGATTTTTGAGGGTGATACCCTGCAGGGTGACAGCCTTTTGTTTGTGCAATCAATGTCTAATTTTCGGGTTAAGATTTTAATGCCCTCCGTTCAGAATTTCATGGATGAAATGCAGGGAGATATTGCCATTAACCAGGCCAAATTGATTATTCCTGTTGATGATGATTATATTCAAGACACCCTTGAACTGGCTCGCTTCCTTTATCTTTTCAGAGAAGATCCTCAGGAACCGGGCGTTTTGATCAGTCTCGATGATCAATTTGTCGGGCAGGAATATTTTGGCGGTGAACTGGATGCCGATAAAAGAGAATATTCTTTTAATGTTACCAGGCATTTTCAGGGAATTCTTAACGATGATTTTGCCAATACACCCCTTTACCTCAGGGTAAGCGGGTCAGCTCAAAATGCGGGAAGAGCCGTGCTTAAAGGAACAGGGAGAGATAATCCCTTGCGACTTGAAATCCAATACACGCAACCCAATACAGATTAACAGCTAAGATTATGTGCGGAATAGTAGGTTATATTGGGTCTAAAGAGGCATACCCGATTCTTATAAAGGGATTGAAGAGGTTGGAGTACCGTGGGTATGATAGTGCAGGAGTTGCATTGCTGAATGAACAGTTGAAAGTTTTCAAGAGCCATGGCAAAGTGTCGGATTTGGAAAGAATTGTTCAGGGGGCCGATCTTTCAGGAACTTCGGGAATTGCTCATACCCGATGGGCTACCCATGGCGAACCCAACGACGTAAATGCTCACCCTCATTACAGCGAAACCCAAAACCTTGCCATCATTCATAACGGAATAATTGAGAATTACGGCAGTTTAAAAGAAGAACTGATCAACCGTGATCATCATTTTAACAGTGAAACGGATACCGAGGTTTTGATTCATCTTATTGAAGATATTCAACACAATGAAAAAGTTGACCTGCTGGAAGCTGTAAGAATATCTTTGAATCAGGTCGTCGGAGCCTACGCCATTGTTATCATTGATAAAAACCAGCCGGATATGCTTATCGCGGCCAAAAAAGGAAGTCCGCTGGTTATAGGCATTGGTGAAGGAGAGTTTTTTATTGCCTCCGATGCTACCCCTATCGTTGAGTACACTAAAAATGTGGTTTATCTGGATGATGAAGAGGTAGCTACAGTCACCAGGGCAGGTGAGCTGAAAATAAAAACCATTCGAAACAAAGAAAAACATCCTTATATCCAGAAACTGGAGTTGCAGCTTTCGGCCATTGAGAAAGGTGGATTTCCCCATTTTATGCTCAAGGAAATTTATGAGCAGCCCCGTTCTATCAAAGATTCCATGCGTGGAAGACTCAACGCTGAAAAAGGGATTGTTACCCTGGGAGGAATTATTGATTATGAGCAAAAATTTATCAATGCCCGCAGGGTTATAATTGTTGCATGTGGTACATCCTGGCATGCAGGCCTGGTAGGGGAGTATTTGCTGGAAGACTTTGCCCGGATTCCGGTAGAGGTTGAATATGCCTCTGAATTCCGGTATCGCAATCCCGTTATTCATGAAGATGACATTGTGATTGCCATTAGTCAGTCTGGCGAAACCGCCGATACGCTTGCAGCTATCGAACTGGCCAAATCCAAAGGCGCCACGATAATAGGTATTTGCAATGTGGTAGGCTCTTCCATTGCCCGGGCAACTCATGCAGGTTCTTATACCCACGCAGGTCCTGAAATCGGTGTGGCTTCCACCAAAGCTTTTACAGCCCAGGTTACCATTTTGGGATTGCTTGCCTTGTCCATTGCCAGTAAAAAAGGGTCTATACCGAAAAACCGCTATTACCAGTTGCTGGCTGAAATGGACGCTCTGCCGGGCAAGGTGGAAAAAGCCCTGAAGGTAAATCAACAAATTCTCGATATTTCCAAAACGTTTAAATTTGCCCAAAACTTTCTCTACCTGGGTCGGGGATACAACTTCCCCCTTGCACTGGAGGGTGCACTCAAACTCAAAGAAATCTCATACATCCATGCTGAAGGGTATCCCGCAGCAGAAATGAAACACGGTCCTATTGCCCTGATAGATGCCAACATGCCCGTTGTAATCATCGCTACCCGCAAGGGCTCTTACGACAAAGTAATCAGCAACATCCAGGAGGTGAAAGCCCGTAAAGGATCCATTGTGGCCATTGTTACCGAAGGCGATACCGTGGTAAGCAAAATGGCTGATTATGTGATTGAAATTCCCGATACCGACGAGGCCTTTGTGCCTATCGTGGCCAGCATTCCCTTGCAGTTGCTTTCTTACCATATTGCGGTCATGAGAGGATGCAACGTGGATCAGCCCAGAAACCTGGCCAAATCTGTTACCGTGGAATAAAAACTTTCAGATTATACCAATAACCCGCCTTAGAGCGGGTTTTATTTTGTTTTTTGGGGTCATCTGCATGCTGCTTTTTACCCCGCATCGCTGCCCTGGTAGTTTATGTTGAAAAGGAACGCAGCCTGAGTACAGCTAAAAACACAACAAAGGAGTTAGGGGCGTAGATAAGTTGGAAGTCGAATCCTTGCAGGATTATCGTATCACACACAAAGAAGAACTCATGGCATCCCAACAAAGGAACAAATACCGTCCTAATCCTCAATGCTGGGTAGAGATACCCGGGGAAAACGAAAGTAAACGCCGGTTAGATTTCCCCACTTTAGTTGAAAGGGTGATCCCAAAAGCCATTGGCCAGGTTCGTACTCTCATCTACAAGCCAGTTTTGGGCCTAAAACAGGGGGCTCTTTCATCGTTTCAGAGATAGCTTCCGGGTGCAAGCTGCTGGGAGGAATAGCATAATCAAGTCGAAGGACTTGCCTTCAGCATCATCCTGAAACAGATTGGAGAGTTGACACCAGGGTTTGTTCCGGGCTTGTCTGTGTTAGGTATAAGTGATTTAAAATAATAACTTTGCAGCTTTAAAAATTCAATCTTATAAAAAATCATGAGTTTATTAGTTATAGGAACAGTTGCCTTCGACGAAGTGGAAACCCCATATGGTAAGTCGGGCAAAATATTAGGAGGTGCCGGCACATATATCGGGCTGGCTGCCAGCCATCTTGTCGATGATATTCGCATTGTATCTGTGGTAGGAGGAGATTTTCCTGCTCAGCACCTGGAGCTGATGAAAAGGCACAATATTAATACAGAAGGGATCAAGGTGATACCTGAAGGGAAAACTTTTTTCTGGGCAGGTAAATACCACGACAACATGAATATTCGCGACACTCTGGTTACGGATTTGAATGTTTTGGCTGATTTTGATCCTGTGCTTCCCGAAGCATATAAAAACAGTGAATACCTCATGCTGGGAAATCTGACTCCCGCTATCCAGAAACGTGTAATTGAGCAGATGAATACCCGTCCTAAACTCATTTGCATGGATACCATGAACTTCTGGATGGATGTATCTCTTGTCGATTTGCTTGAGGTAATAAAAATGGTTGACGTACTTACCATCAATGATGAGGAAGCAAGACAGCTATCAGGAGAATATTCCCTGGTAAAAGCGGCAAGAAAAGTGCTTACCATGGGGCCGAAGTTTCTGATTGTCAAAAAAGGAGAACACGGAGCCCTCTTGTTTTATGAAAACAAAATATTTTTTGCTTCTGCCATGCCCCTGGAAGAGGTGTTTGACCCTACCGGCGCAGGAGATACGTTTGCCGGTGGATTTATGGGATGGATTGCCAAAACCGGAGATCTCAGTTACGACAACCTGAAAAGGGCCGTGATTTATGGTTCTGCCATGGCGAGCTTTACCGTGGAGAAGTTTGGTACGGAAAAACTTACCCAACTTAGTACCGAAGATATACAAAAAAGACTGGAGGAGTTTGGACAGCTTGTTGAATATAAATTTTAAACTGTTTTTTTCGGTACTTTGTAGTTTTTTCCTATCTTTAGCCACTTTTTTCAAAGGGTTCAAACAATGTAATAATCAGGTTATACTGAGTCTGACAGCAGGAAACAAAAGAGTACCCTTCGCCTTGTTGTAAAAAAGCTGTACCGTAATTTATTTCAAACCAAATAATCACCTGAATTGAAAATATACCAGTTCATAAAAATTTAATTCAAAATGAAACTATATCAAACAAACGAGATTAAAAACATTGCTTTGACCGGAGGCACCAAATCCGGCAAAACGACCCTGGCTGAGGCCATGCTTTTTGAAGGAGGCGTTATAAACCGCAGGGGATCTGTTGATGATAAAAACTCTGTTTCTGACTACAGAGAGATTGAACTTGAACGTCAGGCTTCTGTTTTTTCAACGGTGTTGTATTCGGAATATGCAGACAAGAAAATCAATATTATTGATACCCCCGGGTTTGATGATTTTATCGGTGAGGTAATAGCGGCATTAAAAGTTGCTGATACTGCCGTGATGGTGGTCAACGCACAAAACGGTGTTGAAGTAGGTACCGAAATAACCATGAGACAAATCAACAGGCTTGAAAAGCCAGCCGTGTTTGTTCTTAATCAACTTGATCACGAAAAAGCCAATTTTGATGAGTCTGTAAGACAACTCAAAGCGCAGTTTGGTGACAAGGTTATTCCTGCCCAGTTTCCCGTGAATGCTGGTATTGGTTTTGATAGCGTGGTGGATGTTCTGGAAATGAAAATGTATAAGTTTCCCAAAGATGGAGGGAAACCTGAAATAACCGATATTCCTGCAGCTGAAAAAGACAAAGCAGATGAATTTCAAAATGCCATTATTGAGGCAGCTGCTGAAAGTGATGAAGCTTTGATGGAAAACTTTTTCGAGAATGGCACCCTCAGCCCTGAAGAACTATCACAAGGGATTAAACAAGGTATTGCAACCCGCACCATGTTCCCGTTGTTCTGTGTTTCTGCCAAACACAATCAGGGGGTAGCCCGTTTTCTTGATTTTGTGGCTGATAGCCTGCCTGCGCCCAACGAGGTGGCCAAAGAGAAAACCACAGAAGATAAAGAACTTTCTTTTGACCCTGCGAGCCCTGCAACAGCACTTATTTTTAAAACCGCCATTGAACCACACCTGGGAGAAATTTCTTTCTTTAAGGTATATGAGGGTACGTTTACTGAAGCCATTGACCTGGTAAACAGCACTTCAGGTTCGAAGGAAAGGCTTTCACAATTGTTTGCTGTAGCAGGTAAGAACCGCCAGAAGATTGAAAAAGTATTCCCCGGCGATATTGCAGCTACCATTAAGCTGAAAGACAGCCATACCAACAGCACGCTCACAACAGGAAAAAACCAGGGACTGGCTGTAGCACCTATTGTTTTCCCCGATGCTAAAATTCGTCAGGCTGTGAAAGCCAAAAATACTGCGGATGAAGAAAAACTTGCCGGTGTTCTCAAAGAGATGAACAATATTGACCCCACTCTTCAGTATGAGCATTCTAAAGAGTTGAAGCAGGTTATCCTTTCAGGTCAGGGAGAATTGCACCTGAATACAGCCAAGTGGATGATTGAAAATATCAGCAAAGTGGGCATTGAGTTCTTTTCTCCCAAAATTCCCTACAGGGAAACCATCACCAAAAATGCCAAAGCAACTTATCGTCATAAGAAACAATCCGGTGGAGCAGGCCAGTTTGGTGAAGTACACATGATGATTGAACCTTACTACGAAGGTATGCCCAACCAAACTGAATTCCCCGTGCGTGGACAGGATATTCACGAACTGGAGTGGGGCGGCAAACTGGTATTTAATAACTGTATCGTAGGGGGTTCTATAGATGCACGTTTTATGCCTGCCATTCTCAAAGGGATCATGGAAAAAATGGAAGAAGGACCTCTCACCGGATCTTATGCCCGTGATATTGTGGTCAATGTTTATGATGGTAAAATGCACCCTGTTGACTCCAACGAAATCTCTTTCAAGCTGGCAGGTAGAAATGCTTTCCGTGAGGCATTCAAAAATGCAGGTCCCAAAATTCTTGAACCTATTTATGATGTGGAAGTCATGGTGCCCGAAGAAAAGATGGGTGATGTGATGACCGACCTGCAGGGACGTCGTGCCATCATCATGGGAATGGACTCAGAAGGAAATTACCAGATTATTAAAGCCAAGGTACCGTTGGCAGAAATGAATAAGTTCTCTACCACGTTGAGCTCACTCACCAGCGGCAGGGGCATGTATGGTATGAAGTATGCCGAATATCAGCAGGTACCTTCCGATGTTCAGGACAAATTGCTCAAAGCATACGAAGCCGAGCAGGAAGAGGAAGAATAGTCTTTTCTGTATTGCCTGTAAGAATTGCCTCGCTGATAGTATGTCAGCGGGGCATTTTTAGTTTAATCTGCGCAGAGTATAGTTTGTAATTCCAGTCGTAACCCGTTGAATTTGCTCAACCATCAGGAGAAAGGGCAGCTAACAAACAAGACTTAAAACACTGGTTTTGCGAACAATGATGAGGGATCATTGCCAATTATCTGATGTTTCAGGCGGCAACGGTAATAGCAATCCCTCCAGGTAGTGAAAGTAACATCCCCTCCGGGCATGTGATTTTGTCCGGTGGCGAACTGGGTTTACCGTCGGAATAACACACTTGAATCTTTTGACCCCTCATGTGCTTTTTTTTTATAATTTTGCGCCTTTGATTGTAGAACCTGCCTGAAATGATTTACAAGGGTTTAAATAATAATTAGCAAAACACAATTTCAGCATATGGACAGAAAGTATCCTGAATATAAAAGACTCAATTTATCCCAGATTGGCAAAGATGTATTAAAAGAGTGGGAAGCCGGAAAGGTTTTTGAAAAGAGCCTTGAACTTCGCCAGGGACACAAGCCCTGGGTGTTCTATGAAGGTCCCCCCTCGGCCAATGGTCTTCCGGGAATACACCATGTCATGGCCCGGGCCATCAAAGATATTTTTTGCCGGTACCGCACCCAGAAAGGCTTCCTGGTAAACAGGAAAGCCGGTTGGGATACCCACGGGTTGCCGGTTGAAATCGGAGTTGAAAAACTTTTGGGCATAACCAAAGAAGATATCGGAACCAAAATTTCCATTGTTGATTATAACAAAGCATGCCGCAAAGATGTAATGAAGTTCAAGGATACCTGGGACGAACTTACCCGCATCATGGGATATTGGGTTGACCTCAGCGATCCTTACATCACCTTCGACAACAAGTATATTGAAACCGTATGGCATCTTTTGAGCAAGCTATACGAAAAAGGGCTGCTTTACAAGGGCTATTCTATTCAACCCTATTCTCCTGCCGCCGGAACAGGATTGAGCACCCACGAACTCAACCAGCCTGGCTGTTACCGTATGGTGAAAGATAATTCTGTAACTGCCCAGTTCAAGTTGGTGCGCAATGAAACTTCAGAATTCCTGTTCGCCGACGGAGAAGATGAAGTGCATTTCCTGGCCTGGACAACCACCCCCTGGACATTGCCCAGCAATACCGGGCTTGCCGTGGGTAAAAATATTGATTATGTAAAAGTAAAAACCTTCAATCCCTATACTTTTCGACCTGTTACGGTTGTATTGGCCAAAGAGCTTATGCACAGCTTTTTTGATCCTAAAAATGCCGGACTGGCAATGGAGGATTACAATGAAGGGGATAAGAAAATTCCCTATCAGGTTGTTAAAGTGTATAAAGGAAGTCAGTTGGAGAATATTCATTATGAACAACTTCTTCCTTCTATCGTACCGGAAGAAGGAGATTCTTTCAAGGTGGTGCTGGGCGATTTTGTTACCACAGAAGACGGAACAGGTATCGTGCATATTGCACCCAGTTTTGGTGCTGATGACTTTAAAGTGGGCAAGCAATACAACCTGGGTGCCCTGACCATGGTCAACAAGCAGGGGCGATTTGTGGATGAAATGCCTGATTTTGGCGGACGATATGTAAAACCGGAATATGATCCGGAGTTTGATCCCAAAAAGGATCGTCCGGTAGATGTAGATATCATCATCAAACTGAAAACCGAAAACAAGGCCTTCAAGGCGGAGAAATATGAACACTCCTATCCACATTGCTGGAGAACCGATAAACCCATATTGTATTATCCGTTGGATTCGTGGTTTATCAAAACTACCGCTTTGAAAGACAGGATGATCGAGCTCAACAAAACCATCCAATGGAAACCTGAATCTACCGGTACGGGACGTTTTGGGAACTGGCTTGAGAACCTGCAGGACTGGAATCTGAGCCGTTCGCGGTACTGGGGGGTTCCATTGCCGGTATGGGCTACAGAAGACCGGGAAGAAATGATATGCATTGGTTCGCTGGAACAACTCAAAGAAGAGTGCGACAAATCGGTGAAGGCGGGCTATATGAAGTCCAATCCTCTTGCCGGCTTCAAAGCAGGAGATATGTCCAAAGACAATTATGCTGTTTTTGATATGCACAGGCCCCAGGTGGATGAGGTGATTCTGGTATCAGCTACAGGAAAGAAAATGCACCGTGAAACAGATCTTATCGATGTGTGGTTCGATTCCGGCTCCATGCCCTATGCACAGTTCCATTTTCCTTTTGAAAACAAAGAGCAGTTTGAGCAAAATTTTCCGGCCGATTTTATCGCCGAAGGGGTTGATCAGACCCGTGGCTGGTTCTTTACCTTGCATGCCATTGCTACCATGCTTTTTGATTCAGTATCATTTAAAACGGTTGTTTCCAACGGGCTGGTGCTCGACAAAAAAGGCAATAAAATGTCCAAGCGTTTGGGCAATGCTGTGGATCCCTTTGAAACCATTGAAAAATATGGCCCCGATGCCACACGCTGGTATATGATTACCAATGCCCAACCCTGGGATAATCTCAAGTTTGACCTGGAAGGAGTTGCAGAAGTACAACGCAAGTTTTTTGGCACTTTGTACAATACTTACGCCTTTTTTGCTTTGTATGCCAATATCGATGGATTCTCCTACAAAGAGCCTGAAGTGCCATTGAAAAATCGTCCTGAAATTGACCGTTGGATTCTTTCGGAGCTCAATACCCTTATAATCAAAGTGGATGGTTGTTATCATGATTTTGAACCCACACGTGCCGGAAGGCTTATCCAGGATTTTGTAGATGAACACCTTAGCAACTGGTATGTTCGGTTGTGTCGGCGCAGATTCTGGAAAGGCGAATACACCGAGGATAAAATTTCTGCTTATCAGACGCTTTATCGCTGCCTGGAAGTCGTTAGCCAGCTTGCTTCTCCCATAGCCCCTTTCTTCAGCGATCGCTTGTTTACCGACCTTAACCAGGTCAGCCAGCGCTCAGAACATATTTCTGTTCATCTTACAGACTTTCCCGTTTTTGATGCTGCCTTTGTGGACAGGGATCTGGAGGAGAGAATGCAACTGGCCCAGAAAATTTCTTCCCTGGTGCTGGGACTTCGGAAAAAAGTAAACATCAGGGTAAGACAACCTCTGCAGAAAATCATGGTTCCCGTGCTGGACGAGAAATTCAGGGCACAACTGGAAGGCGTCGAAAACCTGATTCTCTCGGAAGTGAATGTGAAAGAGCTCGAATACCTGACCGAAACCACGGGAGTATTGGTGAAAAAGATAAAACCCAATTTTAAAACCCTCGGACCCAAGTATGGTAAGTTAATGAAACAGATTGCTGCTGCAGTTGCCGGTTTTGGCCAGGAGGAGATAGCACGGATAGAAACAGAAGGAGCTTATACCCTTGACGTTGCAGGACAAACTGTTTCTTTGGGTGCTGAAGATGTTGAAATTACTTCTGAGGATATTCCGGGGTGGCTGGTAGCTGCTGAAGGTAAGGTTACGGTTGCGCTGGATATTACCATTAACGAAGATTTAAGACAGGAAGGTATCGCCCGCGAACTGATTAACAGAATCCAGAACCTGAGGAAAGAAAATGACCTCGAAGTAACCGATAAAATCGAGCTATGGGTGCAAAAACATGATCAAATATCTGATGCAATAGTCAACAATAATGATTATATTTGCTCTGAAACATTGGCTGAAAAACTATATTATGTCGATAGTCTGGAGGGGGAACCCAAAACACAGGTAGACATAGAAGACGATGTAAAAACATTTGTTTTCATCCGTAAGGCAAAAAAATAAACGATAAAACCCTATAGATATGGAAACCAAAAAAGAAAAAACAAGATATTCAGATGAAGAGCTGCAGGAGTTCAAAGGCATCATTATGAAAAAGCTTGAAGAAGCCAAAGCCGGTCTGAAAATTCTTACCGAAGCATATACTACCCAAAATGCCAATGATACCAACGACACTTCCCCTTCGTTCAAAATTCTCGAAGAGGGGTCTCAGGTATTATCCAAAGAAGAAAACAGCCAGCTTGCTGCCCGCCAGCAAAAGTTTATCCGCGATTTGGAGAACGCACTTATCCGCATTGAAAACAAATCGTACGGTATTTGCCGTGCCACCGGCAAACTCATTTCCAAAGAACGTTTGAGAAGTGTTCCCCATGCTACCCTTAGCATTGAAGCAAAACTTAATCAGAACACAAAAAAATAGATGGCGGCTTTACACCTAAAGAAAAAGCATATCCCCTGGATTGTTGTATTTCTGGTTTTGCTGGTTGACCAAACCACCAAAATTATTGTAAAAACTTCGATGACACTGGGAGAAGGAATTCCTGTGTTTGGTGAATGGTCGTATATCTATTTCATTGAAAATGAGGGTATGGCTTTTGGGATGCAGTTTTCCGGCGAATACGGAAAGCTGATACTGAGTGTTTTCCGTATTGTCGCCGTGGGGTTTATTGGTTGGTATATCGTGAAACTGGTCAAACAAAATGTGCATACCGGGCTGATTATTTGCATTTCCATGATCATGGCCGGGGCACTGGGAAACATCATTGATAGTGCTTTTTATGGATTGTTGTTCTCCGAGAGTACTTTTATCCAAACGGCTGAATTTTTACCCCAGGGAGGCGGATATGCTTCCTTTTTGCACGGTAAAGTAGTAGATATGCTTTACTTTCCTCTCATTCATATCACTATACCCCAGTGGTTTCCCTTCTGGTCCGGAGAGCCGTTTATCTTTTTCCGGCCGGTATTTAATGTTGCCGATTCGGCCATTTCTGTTGGTGTGGTTATCCTGCTTGTCTTCCAGAAAAAATTCTTTGCCCACGAAAAGGAGGATAAGGCTAACAAGGAAACATCACTTTCAGTTTAGTTTGCCGGGCAGTAATTGTATTTCTGTTCTGTCAGGAACAACCCTAAATTACCATCTTCTTTATGAGTGGATTCCTTTTCGAACAAATAATCTTTGGCCCCATAAAAAGCCGGCGCCTGGGTATTTCGCTGGGGGTGAATTTACTTCCCACGGCGCGCAAGCATTGCACTTTTAATTGTATATATTGCGAATGCGGATGGACCCGAACGCATGAGGTGGAGAAGGGATTCCCGGTAGCAGGTCAAATTCGGGAAGCTCTGGAGGAAAAGCTTTCGGCAATGAGGAAAAAAAATGCGTTGCTCGATTCCATCACTTTTGCCGGTAACGGAGAACCCACCATCCATCCCGAATTTGCGCAGATTGTTGATGATACGCTGGAACTGAGAGATCAGTATTTCCCGGATGCCCTGGTGTCGGTTTTAACCAACTCCAGCAAAGCTTCAGATCCTAAAGTAGCAAAGGCATTGCTGAAAACCGATCAGCCTATCCTGAAGCTTGATGCCGGTACAGATGAAACTTTTCAGCAAATCAACAATCCCCGGATGAATGTTTCCCTGGATCAGATTCTTTCTTCTCTGGAAAAGTTTAAAGGGAAAGCCATTATTCAGACACTTTTCGTGAAAGGAACGTACAATGGGCAATATGTTGATAATTCGACAGATGAAGAAGTGGAAAAATGGTTGGGCCATTTGCAGAAAATCCAACCCCGGTTGGTCATGATATACCCCATTGCCCGCAGCACCCCGGAAGAATCCCTGCAAAAAATTCCCTTTGAAAGACTCATGGAAATTGCCCGGAAAGTAGAAGCTCTTGGCTTTGAAGCGGAGGTTTATTGATTTTCTTTTGAACCATTGCCGGCAAACAGGCGTTTAAAGAGCAGTTATAAACCTTTAAACGCCTGAAAATTATGTGGAAAGAAGAAAATAACCAGCTGGTAAAGAGTTTCGAATTCAACGATTTTATCTCTGCATTCTCTTTCATGACCCGCGTGGCTCTGGCTGCCGAGAAGATGAGCCATCACCCTGATTGGAGCAATGTTTACAACAAAGTGCAAATAAGGCTTTCAACCCATGATGCAGGGGGTGTGGTCACAGACAAAGACCGCAAGCTCGCTCAAGCCATTGATGATTTGGTGTAACATTAGGCCGCGTCCTGCTTGAGAAACCTTCTCTGGTTTTCTTTGTGGATAACCGTAACAAGTTGGTTGACCGTTGAAAGTTGCTCTTCCAGGCCATTTTCCAGTCGGATGTTGAAATGGTTTTCCACATTATACAGCAACAGATTGAGCTCCCAGGTTGAAAGGCCAAAATCATCATAAAAATGGGCTGTATAAGAGGGAGAACCTCTGAAAACCCTCATCTCTTTATGCAGGATGAATTTTATTTTCCCGTGAATTTCTGAATAGGTCATATTATGTTGTTTTATGGTTGAATAATTGTAAGGATCAATAAAATTGTTATACGGTTTCTTCTATATGCCAGGTGAAAGCCCTCATGCCTTGCATCTCTGCTGATTCATTGAGTTTTTTCACCCCTGCCAGAATTTCTTGTGCAAGCTCTTCATTTACAACCGAAAGGATGGCTGAGTTCATTGCCGGCCATGTATGTGTTCCCATGTGGGGTTCTCCTTTATGAGAGCCACGCCCTTTTACATCCTGCCATTGTGAAAATCCGCGGGCATTGAGTTTGTCTAGCATCTCTGTAACCCGCTCTGTCAGAGCCTGGTTAAAAACGATAAATACTGCTTTCATGTTACGTCAGGTTTGAATGATGGTAAAATATTTCGAAAAGGCTGCTGCAAACCCTTAAAGGGCTTGCTGCAGCAATGCTTTGTGATTTTGTTTTCGTGCTTTTTTTATTTTCCGGGCACCATTGAGCGCATATACCACAGGGACGATTACCAGGGTAATGAGAGTTGAAAAGCTCAATCCACCTATCACTGCTACTCCCATAGGTTGCCAGATTTCAGACCCTTCGGCTGTTGATACTGCCAGTGGAATCATTGCCAATAAGGTGGTAAGGGTGGTCATCAGTACCGGGCGCAAACGCGATTTTCCGGCCATGCGTACGGCGGTGATGATGCTTTTGCCACGACCCACCAGCAGGTTGGTATAATCTACCAGTACGATAGAGTTCTTAACTACAATTCCCACCAGGATAATTGCACCGATAAAAGATATTACATTGAGTTCTCCTCCGCTGATTGCCAGAGCCAGCAATACTCCCGTGAAAGAGAACGGTACTGCCATCATAATGATTAAGGGCATACTAAAAGACTCAAATTGAGATGCCATGACCACGTAGACAAGGAAAATGCTCAATAACAATAATAATAAAAGATCGGCAAAGGCTTCCTGCTGTTCCTGTATTTCACCCGCTAAACGATAAGATATACCCGGAGGAACGTCCATTTCTTCAATGGCTGCTTCAATATCTGCTGTTACTTCGCCCAGCGATCGTCCAAAAAGCTGGCTGTTTATCGTGAGATAGCGCGTCCGGTTTTTTCGCTCAATGTTAGGAGGACTGTAAAACTCTTCAATAACTGCAAATTCTTCCAAACGGACCATCTGCCCCATGGGATTCATCACCTGGATGTTTTCGATGTCGGATAAAGTGTTGCGGAATTCTTCCTTGTGTCGTATCACAATGTCATATTCGTCACCATCTTCACGGAAAAGAGTGGCTGTCATTCCTTCGATCCGGTTGCGGATGGCTCTTGAGACGGTGTTGGTATTCAGGGAAAAAGAAGCCATTTTTTCCTGATCGGGAACAATGCGTAATTCCGGTTTTTCCGGTCCGCGGCTCAAATCCACATCCCTGGTGCCATCTATCGTTCTCATTTTTTCTGCCAGCTCCTGGGCAAAGGCTGTTGTGACATTGAAGTTTTCACCGTAAACCTCCACCTGAATGGGTGCTCCGGCACCAAATCCTCCTCCTTCTGTTTCTACAGAGTAGGTAACAAGTTCAGGAAATACTGATAGCTCTTCCCGGATGGCATCTGCCACCTCCCATACATCGCGTGTTCGCTCATCGGGCGAATACAAACCTAGGGTTAAATCGATGGTGTGGCTTCCCGCTCTTGGGTTTCCAAAAATACCTGCATCGGCACTGTAACCTGAACTGGTACTGATGGTTTCTATTTCGGGGTATTTTTCTTCAATTATTTCTTCTATGGCCCTGGCGGTTTTTGAGGTCTCTTCCAATCTTAAGCCTGTGGGCAATTCTATACTTACTTCTATCTGGCTGTTGTCAGCTTCGGGAAAAAATCCTGTTCCGATAAATCCTGTCAGGAAGAGGCTTGAAAAGAAAACCAGGAGGGAGACAAATACTACTTTCCATTTATTTCTAACAGCCCACCCCAACAAAAGGATATATAAATTGTCGAGCCCCGAGAGTGTTTTGTCAATAAAGGCACTTGTTTTTGGTCCAAGTCCGGTTCGTTTTGCTGAAGAATATTTCAGCAACTGTGAAGAGAGCATAGGAGTAAGGGAAAGGGCAGCGATGGTAGAAACCGTGATGGTAATGGTTACAATCCATCCCAGCTGCGTGAAGAACAATCCCATAAGTCCACTGATGAGGGTCATGGGAAGAAACACGGCTACCACCGTAAGGGTAGAGGCCACAACAGCAAGCCCCACCTCGTTGGTGCCATATATGGCTGCTTCGCGTGCAGAGCTGCCTTTTTCCAGCTGCCGGGTGATGTTTTCAAGCACCACGATGGCATCATCTACTACCATACCCATGGCAATGGTTAGAGAGGACAGAGAAATCAGGTTGAGGGTATTGCCTGTAAAATACAGATAAATGAAAGCAGTGACCAGCGATACGGGGATGGTGAGGATAATAATGAAAGTGGCCCGCCATCTTCCGATAAAAAACAAGACCACCAGGGTGACAAAAATGGCCGCGTAGTATAAAATGCTGATGAGGTTGCTTATGGAGTTGTTAATGAATTCGGAAGTGTCGAATAATACTCCGATGGTAATGTCAGGAGGAAGCGTTTTTTCTATTTCCCCGAGCATTTCATTCACTTCATTGGCAATTTTTACCGTGTTGGCCCCTGATTGTTTCTGAACTATCAGCCGCAATCCTTTTTGCCCGTCAATCCTTTCTTCTATGGTCATTTCCCTAAGAGTGTCCTTTACTTCTGCAATGTCTCTTACAAAAACCGGGTTGCCATTGAAAGTCGTAACGACAATGTTGTTGATTCGGTCGCTTTCCGAGAACTCACCTGTAAATCTCAGGGGGTAATCCACACTTCCCACTTTCACGTTTCCTGAGGGGAGGTTGATATTCTCAGCTGCCAATATGCCGCCCAGTTGTTCTACGGTCATGTTGTAGGCTTCCAGTTTTCTCGGATCTACATTGATCTGGATTTCTCTTTCCGGACCGCCGAAGATACCTACCGCTCCTACACCTTCTATTCTGTTCAGGGGGTTGATGAGTTTCTCATCCAGTATTTTGTTCAAAGCGGGGTAGCTTTCCTCAGCAGTGGCCGATAGCATCATTACCGGAATCATGCTTGAGGAGAACTTGAACACGGTGGGTTGCTCAATTCCTTCAGGTAAAAACCTGCTCAATCTGTCAATGACATCCCGGATTTCATTGGTAGCCTCATCCAGGTTGGTTTCATATTCAAACTCCAGGGTGATGGCTGAAATGTCATCACGTGACTGGGAAGTCAGGTTTTTAAGATTGGTTACAATGCTGAGATTGTCCTCCAGAGGTCTGGTTACGTTGGTTTCAATATCTGCTGCACTGGCCCCGGGATAGATGGTAAACACACTGATAAAGGGAGGGTCTATCTCCGGGTACAAATCAATGGGCATGTTGCGCAAACTGAATACTCCCATTACGATTACGGCAATAAATATTACCAGTGTGGTAATGGGTTTTTTAACGGCGGTGCTGTATATACTCATGCGTATGTTTTCTTTTCTGTTGAATAACTTTTTCTTACTCCACAATTTTCACATCCGAACCCTGAATCAGATTGTGCTGGCCGGTTACAACCAGTTGTTGTCCGGGTTGTAATCCTGAGAGGATTTCTATCCGGTCATCGAATTTTTTGCCGGGTTCTACGGTTAATCTTTGTGCTTTATTGTCTTCCACAATAAACACGTATCGTTCGTTTGAGCCCGCCTGCTTCAGTACTGACATGGCGGGAACCAGCAGCGCCTGATGTTCTCCAAGTTTTAGTTCGACCCTTGCAAACATACCCGGACGCAGTTTTTCTTCCTGGTTGTCAATCACGATTTCTACTTTGAAGGTTCCTGTTGCCCTGTCGATGGTGGGAAAAATGCGGTTTATCTTTCCATTGAAGAGCTGCCCCGGAAATACATCGGTAGTAACACCGGCAGGCTGCCCTTTTGATACCTGGGGGAGATATTTTTCTGATACTCCTACGATTACTTTTACAGGTTTAACCTGGTTGATGCTTACAATTGCGGGTTTACCGGCAGAGGAGGGAGTGCCGGAAAACATTTCACCCGCTGAGAAATATCTTGCTGTAACAACACCGTCCAGGGTAGATCGAACTTGTGTATGAGTAGATAAATTCCCGATATTGCTTTGGGCTACCTGGTACTGCGTTTGTAACTGGTCGTATGACTGCTGTGTAACTGCACCGGCCTTGAGCAAAGTGTCGAGGCGGGCAAGTTCTTTTTCAAGATTTTCGAGTTGCACACGGGCCTGAAACAATTGAGTATTATCCATTTCTACCAAAAGCTGTCCCTTGGAAACCTTGTCGCCTACATCTACGAGAATTTTGTTGATTCGGGCCGGTACAGCAGGAGCAATATGTGCTTCTTCGTAAGGTAATACTGAACCTGTAAATTCCAGGTTGTTGGATACTGTATCTACTGAAGTTGGCTGTGTTTTCACCAATACCCTGTTGTCAGTTTCTGCTTGTTCTGTAGCAGTCTGGCACGACCCAAATATAAAGACCAGGAGGATGAGGATGGTACCCTGAATTTTTGCTGAAGCTTTCATTTTGTTTGTTAAGTTTAATATGTGTCGTTAAAAATCAATTTGCTGTTATATTAATTGGAGGGTTAATTTTTCCCGATAAACCTGTCGTACTGTGCTTTTGCCTGGAGAAGCTCATGTTTTGCCATAAGCAGGTTAAACCTTGCTCTTGTCAGTGAAACATCTGCATCATTTACTTCCAGTAATGTTCCCTGGCCCGAATCGTATCGTAACCGGGCAATGTCGTACCCTTTTTGGCCCAGTTCCACATTGCGTTGTGCATGAACCGCTTTTTCAAGGGCTACATCCATGTTTTTTAAAATGTTGGACAGTTCAATGCTCAGATTGTCTTTGAGATATTCTCTTTGCATCTGAATTTGTTGGGCGCCGATTTCCAGTTGTTTAACCTGGTTGCGGTTGGTAAAACCCCGGAAAATAGGGATGCTCAACTGCAAACCCGCTGAAGCAGTATTTACCCAGTTATAATCGCCTACTTTAAAATCATTGGCCTCGGAAAGATACATGTAGCTGCTTACTGCGCTCAGGGCAGGCAGGGAAGTCGCTTTGACCGATTTCGCCTGTTTTAGAATCAAGTCCTGCTGTAAACCAAGATTTACATAATCAGGATTGTTGTGAAGAGCTCTGTCCGCTTCCGTGATGTTGAAGTCCTTCAGCATTTCCTCTGAGCTCTCCAGCAAGTCTCCCTCCACGGATATGGGTGTTTCTTCTGCTATTCCCAGCAACGTTTTCAGAAAATTGACGCTGAGTTCAAAAGCATTGGTGGCTTGTAAAAGATCGGGTTTGAGGTTTTCTGTCTGTACTTCGGCTCTGATGAGGTCATATTCGGCCACAAGTCCTTGTGCATGCATCTGTCGGATGTTTTCCAGGTTCTCGCGGGAATTTTCGAAACTGATACGAATTACCTCGAGCGATTCACGAGCCAGCAAAGCATCATTCCATGCGCGTTGTACGTTGTAGGTTAGCTCAATCGACTGTGCCCGGAAATTTTCTTCTGCAATTTCCTGTTCGGTACGTGCGGTTTTAATACCTGCATAAATGGCAGGGTTGTACAGTGGCAGTGCCAGTTGCAATCCACCCATAAATGAATTGTCATTTCCTACTTCAAGGGCGGTAACACCCCCGAATAGCGGAGCCATTTCTTCGGGAAAGAAGATAACCTGCTTTTTCAGGTTTCGCGTATATGAGCCGGTACCGTTAAGGGAAGGGAGCAAGTTGCCCCGTGCCTCGTTGACACGGGCTTCAAGCCGGGCTTTTTCAAGCCGGGCAATGGCCACGGTAGGGTTGTTTTCCAATGCCATTTCCAGCGCAGCTTCCCGTGTAAGGCGCAAAGTGTCTGACTGGGCCCTCAGGGGTAAGATGGCCATCAATACTGTTGTTGCGGTGAAGAGTAATCGAATAATGTTCATTTTGCTTTTTATTGCTGTTTTTATTATTAATTTGTTGCTGATGGGGTTGAGTTAAATTTTTCGTCAATCAACCTTTGTCCCTCCTCGGTTGCAAGTCCGCGGATGAAATTCAGCAAAACCTGACGGATTACTTCAGCCCGGGGATATTTTGTTTCCGGGAAAAGGCCTCCCAGTGTTATCATTTGCATCACAGAATGAATCATGGTGCTTAAAATTTCCGGGTGTTCGTTTTCAAGGAAGATTCCTTTGGATGCACCTGTTTTTATCATGGATGTGGTAAATGCAATATTCTCTTCCTGTCTGCTTTCAATCTGTTCTTTCCAGATGCGGGGGTGATACTTCTGCAAGTCATTGAAAAAATTGGGGTGTAAGCCATTCAATACAATGAGTGCCTGCCGAAAGTGCTGAAAGATGATTTCCAGGGGATCATTTTTATGCGCTGAAACCATTGCATCTCTGAATTTTACATTCTCCTTGTACTGGTAGTCGATGCAACTCGAGAGCAAATCCTCCTTATTGGAGAAACTTTCGTAAAGTGTGCGCTTGGAAATTCCTATGGATTGAGCAATTTCATCCATGGTGATGGAACGGATTCCATACCTGAAAAACATTTCTGACGCTTGATGAAGAATTCTTTCTTTTGTTTCCATATCTACAACAGGTAAAACTTTTTTCGTTTTAAACGTTTTCTGGCTTTATCATAAAACATGCCAAAAGGCCTCCTTGGGAACGGAAAATTGATTTAAATTTCACAAAACCTTATAGAATGGTCGTTAAGCAATGTTCTCGCATAAGACGCAGGTTGGATGGGAAACGTTACAAACGATTATAGTTTTTTAAGGAATTGCCGGGTTTTCCTTTTTTAATCCACATGTAGCAAGGCAATAAGATGTATATCTGGCTTTTCCGATGGCACAAAGATGTGATAAAAAACACATATATTGAAACCTGAAAGATTGTCCAAAACCGCACATTTTATGTGCGTCAACGCACACATGGCAAACAGGGAACAATTCCCTCCCGTTTTTTCAGAATAATTCTCAAACAATGTGTATCTTTATGTACCTGATGAAAAAGGACCTGCTACTCATACGATGTTACTAATAGTTGGTGATGTAAGACAATCCGAAAAAATTATGAGGACCCATTTTAACTCATTTGTATACCTGTTGCTTGCTTTGGCCGGGATGTTCTTTTCATCGCAGGCACAGGTTTCGCTACATGAACATACGCCCGGGGACTGCTCACATTTTTGTGCAAAAGCTCGTTTGGACGGTCCTTCCATAGGTATTTACGATCAGGATGCCAGGCTTCACGATTATGATGTGAAATTTTACGGACTCGATCTGGAGGTGAATCCTGCTTCAACATTTATAGAGGGTTCTGTCAGGGTTTTGGCTGAGATCACCAGTTCAGCCACCCGGTACATGGTGCTCGAATTATGGGATGAGCTAAGTGTAAGTCAGGTTGTCAGTGGTGAGGAAAACCTGTCATTTCAGCACACCGATAATGTATTGGAAATTGATCTGGGCCAGAGCCAACCCATGGGAACCATGATGGATGTATCGGTGTTTTATTCGGGAGAACCTTCTCCTGAAGGCTTCTTCTCCGGAATTCAGTCAGAGACCAACAGTTATGGAGATCCGGTGCTTTGGACTCTCTCTGAACCTCATAATGCGCGGCAATGGTTTCCGGTGAAGCAGGTATTGAATGATAAAGCCGACAGCGTGGATGTTTTTATTACTACTCCGGCAGGGTTTGTTGCTGCTTCTAATGGTTTGCTCGATCAGGTAACGGAACTGGACGACGGGAGAAACCGGTATGAGTGGAAATCACGTTACCCCATTGCATACTACCTGATTTCTATGGCTGTGGGAAACTACCAGGAATTTAGCTTTATGGCACCCCTTGATACACCCAATGACAGTGTTTGGGTTCAGAATTTTATTTATAATTATGCTGAAGTACTGGAAAGCCAGCGGGAGAATATTGAAAAAACCAGTCCATTGATGCAGATGATGTCGGAATTATGGGGAACCTACCCGTTTTGGGAAGAGAAGTATGGTCATGCACAGGCACCTATGGGAGGAGCTATGGAGCATCAGACCATGTCCACCATGGGCTATTTTGGATTTGATATCACAGCGCACGAGCTGGCCCATCATTGGTTTGGCAACAATGTTACCTGTGCCACCTGGAGCGATATCTGGATCAATGAAGGTTTTGCCACTTATGCTGAATTTCTTGCCCGCGAATTTCTGGTGGGGGCAGAACATGCCCGCGATTGGATGGATTTTGCGCACAACAATATCAAGTCTCTGCCCGACGGAAGTGTTTATGTGCCTCCTGTATTTCTGTACGATGTGTGGAGGATTTTCAGTGGCAGACTAAGCTATCGGAAAGGAGCTGCTATTCTTCATCAACTGAGATTCGAAATCAATGATGATTCCTTGTTTTTTAATATTATGGAAGAATTCCAGGAAACTTTTGCCGATAGTATTGCCACAGGAGATGACTTTCGGAAAACCGTGGATGGGTTAACCGGGCAGGACTGGGAATGGTTTTTTGATCAGTGGTATTATGGTGAAGGATTTCCTACCTACGAAATCATGTGGTGGCAAAAAGACGGCAATCTGCACATACAGTCTTCCCAGGTTACCTCAGCAAGCTACCCGCTTTTTTTTGCCGGAGCAGTGGAATTCAACATTGTTTTTGATGATAACAGCATGCAAATGGTGAGGTTTTTTCAGCAAGAAAATCTTCAGGAATTTGTTGTTGAAATACCGCAAGGAGTAAAGGAACTAATCTTTGATCCCAGGCATTTTATGCTCAAGAACTACCAGATCTGGGACTCTACAAACATTCCTGTTCCCGACACTCTGTCGCCAGGATTTTATCCCAATCCGGTTGTTGGGAAGTTCACCATTGACTATCCTGAGGAATGGCACAACGGGAACTGGCAGCTTTCGGATGTCAACGGCAGGGTATGGATTGAAAATACTCTCAACCGGCACAGCCAGGAGCAGGACCTGGGCCCTCTGCCGGCTGGAGTTTACGTGCTCACCCTGTGTTCTCCCGAGGGAGAAATAAAAACTTTCAAGCTTTTAAAACAGTAAGCCTTGTTTGTTATACCTGGCAACAATAGATGTACGTTCTGGGTTTCTTTATTGTTACCTGCTAAAGCCAACACCCAATAAATCGACTTGATCCCAATTGGGGGACTGATGAATCATCTTTTTACCCTCCTGTACATCCATAAACATGGAAGATAACGGCATTATTTTTTGATAATTCTGAGCGGCACAATTCCCTCACTGGTATGAATTTTCATAACATAAGTTCCGGGAAGTAAGTCTGAAAAGTTGAAAGAATAACTGCGGCTGTCCGGGATGGTTTGTTCCCTGACCAGTCGACCGGAGATGTCAAAAATGCGGTAGCAGGAAAAAGTTGTGCCATTTTCAGATACTAGGGTAGCAATATCATCTGCCGGGTTGGGATATAAACGGATTGCTGTATCTTCATTGTAGGTGTGAGGTTCCACATTAACCGGACTGCCTTCCACCTGTATCAATTCACCCTGATCTACATACCACCGGAACCATTCTCCTCCATTGCCTTCCTGCCAGTTACTAAGGTTAAAGGAACGGGAACCTTCCGTATCTCCAAGCACCCGGTAAACAGCCACCGCATTTTGCCCGTTGGTCCAGTGCAAAGGCTCTTCTTCTTCACAAACCTCAGGAGCATCCAGGGTTATGTGGAAATAAGCATAGTCATCATATGCCGGATTGCCAAACACTCTGGCCGTGCCGTCGGGTTCTACCCCCACCGCGGTGTATTCGTTCACACCCATACCTTTTGCTTCCATTTGCCAGTCGGTAATCATGCGGGCCATGAAAGCCATGTGTCTTCCCTGTCGATCATTGTCATCGCCGTAAATATTATTGTAGTGGGAATCCGTCACAATATTTTCCATAAAGGGGATGTCCAAAAAGTTGCGTTCCAGGGTTATACGCCAGTGATAAGGGTTGTTAAGTGCTTCTTCACTCCATACCGAACCTTGTTCGGCTGTGTATATTGCTTCGCCAAGAATTGCCAGTCCGGCACTGGTGCCGCCTATTGCTCCTCCTTTATCATTTACATGACTGTTGATGACCTCCTGCAGGCAGGTCCCATTCCAGTGGTTGTAATAGTTCCATTGGTTTCCACCAGCGATAAAAATGACTTCAGCATTGCCTGCCGTTTGGCAGACTTCTGTATTGCTGGCTTGTTCAGTACTGGTTATTACAATGGAGGTAACGGAATTGACTTCTACATCCAGCTGCGAATAAATATAATCGTTGTACCCATCAGACCCTGATGCCCTCAAAACCACTACGTCTCCACCATTGGCTTTTTTTGCAAGCCATTGCATCCCATCATCATTATCAGAGGCACCTCCGGCCAGCAATATTCCGAATTCGGGTATACTGTCAACATTGTCGGGTGAGCCTGTGCGATAAAATTCCTGGGTGATGCCTGATAATGTCAGAACGATTAATATTATCAGTAAAGATAAAGACCTGGTCATGGGGAAAAGATTGAGTTTTGTAAAAATTTCAAAAACTACAAAAATAGAAAAATTCACGATATAATCCTGGCTTTGACAAGGATCTTGTATAAAACAAAAGCATGGCAGAACACAAATATCAGCAAAGTCGGGACTGAAAATATTAGCTGCCGGTTTGCTTTAAAACCCGTCAACCTCCCTATTTTTTGTATTTTTGCATAGCCAAAAAAAGTATTTTTCTCAAAACTGGGTTTACGGTCGATGAGCAGTTGCACAACCTTTCTTTACCATCAATAAGACTGCAGGGAACAATTTGCATATACCCTTTGTGAATCAGACTCGCTTATTGAACTGGTATTGAGAAAACTCTTGCTTGTTAGAAATATTTCCTGCCTGTTGGTTGGCACAAAACACTTAATAAAATTTACTGAGCCATGGATAAACTTACCAAAATAGTTGCGACGATCTCCGATAAATACTGTGATGAAGACTTTCTGCGCAGAATGATAAAAGCCGGAATGAATGTGGTGCGCATAAATACAGCCCATCAGCAGCCTGACGACACCCTGAAGATCATGGAAACGGTTAAAAAGATTACCAGGCGTGTCCCGATATTGATAGATACCAAAGGTCCGGAGATTCGCACCGTAAATTCAGGAAAAGATATTGAAGTTCAGAAAGGGCAAACCATCAAGGTTGCCGGAGATCCTGAAGGAGCATCCTCTTCACATTGTTTGTTCGTCAATTACAAAGAATTTGTGGCCAGCCTGGAAGTGGGCAAAAGCATTATGATAGATGATGGTGATATTGAGTTGGAGGTAAAAGAGAAGCATGACAAGTATCTTATTTGTGAGGTAAAAAACCAGGGGTTGATAAAACCCCGAAAAAGTATCAACCTGCCCGGAAGCACGATTGCCTTGCCTTCCCTGTCTGAAAAGGATTTGGAATATATAAAATTTTCCGTTGAACATGATATTGACTTTATTGCCCATTCTTTTGTACGCAACAAAGAAGATATACTGTCTATTCAGGAGATATTGGACAAACACAACAGCAAGATAAAAATTATTGCCAAGATTGAGAACCAGCAAGGTGTTGATAATATAGATGAAATCCTCGATCATGTTTATGGTATCATGGTGGCCAGGGGCGATTTGGCCATTGAAGTACCTGCGGAAAAAATTCCCGGCATTCAGGCAAATCTTGTTGCCAAGTGTATAAAGAGAAAGAAGGCCGTTATTGTTGCCACCCAAATGCTGCACAGCATGATTGAAAGTCCCCGCCCCACAAGGGCCGAAGTTACTGACATTGCCAATGCCGTTTTCACCGGAGCTGATGCTGTGATGCTCAGTGGCGAAACTGCCTACGGAAAATATCCACTGGAATCGGTGCTTACCATGGCCAAAACTGTCAGGGAAGCCGAAAAATCGAGATCCCTTTTTGCCGAAGATAATGTATTGCCTCATGAGAATGAAATATCCGTATTTCTGTCTAAAATGGCGGTCCGGTCTATCGAAAAACTAAAAGCCAAAGCCATCATTACAGACACGGATACAGGAAAAACAGCCCGATACCTGGCGGCATTTCGTGGAAAATCACCCATTTATGCACAATGCTACGATGATCGGGTTTTGAGAGAACTTGCACTGAACTATGGTATTTATGCCGACTTTATAGATGTAGAAACCTCTAAAAAGGAGTTTATTGAATATACCCTGAAACGACTCATGAAATCAAATGAGCTTAATCAGGAGGACCTGATTGCTGTTCTTGCCGGCAATTACGGCAAAAAATCGGGTCCTTCATTTGTGGAGATAAGTACCGTAGGCAATATGCTTTCCAGTAAGAAATAAGTTCGGTTTATACAAAGTATATGACATTAAAAGTAAAAGATATCAACCTGGATCTTATACGGGATGCTATAAGGAAGGAGCAACGTGATTTTCTGCAGGAAATCGTCAATGAGCTACATCCCGCCGACATTGCAGAGTTTATTGATGACTTAAGCCTGGAAGAGGCAAAATATTTGTATACCTTCCTGGAAAAGGAAGAGGCTGCAGATGTTTTAATGGAGCTGGAAGATGACGTGCGGGAAAAGTTTCTCGATTCCTTTTCCACCCAGGAAATTGCCCGGGAATTTATCAACAACCTTGACTCGGATGATGCTGCCGACCTTATTTCTGAGTTACCCCAGGAGAAAAGAGAAGATGTGCTCAATCACCTGGAAGACCGGAAACAGGCTAAAGATATTGCCGATTTGCTGGTATATCCGTCCAACTCTGCCGGAGGATTAATGGCCAAAGAGTACATCAAGGTAAATGTCAATTGGCATGTAGTTACCTGTATTCGTGAAATGAGAAAACAGGCAGAAGAGGTAGAGGAAGTGTATTCAGTTTACGTGGTAGACGACGATGATGTATTGTTGGGGTTGCTTTCGCTCAAAAAACTTTTGATCGCTTCTCCCAGGGCTAAAGTAGCGGAACTGTATTCTCCCGATGTTGTGAGTGTAAAAGCAACTCAAAAAGGGGAAGAGGTGGCTAACCTGATGAATAAATACGATCTGGTAGTGATGCCCGTACTTGATGAATTGGGGCGTCTTATTGGAAGAATAACCATTGATGATGTGGTAGACTTTATCAAAGAAGAAGCCGAGAAAGACTACCAGATGATGTCGGGGATGACCCAGAATATTGAGTCTGACGATAAGATTTGGGAGATTACCCAGGGACGTTTGTTCTGGTTGGTGGTGGCATTATTCGGTGGGATAATCGGTTCACGAGTAGTTGCCAATTATGAAGAACAGATAGGAATGTATCCCGAAATGGCTTTTTTTATGGCTTTGATACCGGCCATGGCAGGGAATGTTGGCGTGCAGTCTTCAGCTCTTATTGTAAAAGGCCTTGCCAATAACAGCCTCACAGCAGGGATTCTTCCCAAGCTATGGAAGGAAGCATCTGTGGGTTTTATCAACGGACTGGTTTGTTCTGCCATCTTACTCCTGTATAGTTTTTTCTTTGCACCCTCGCTGGCGCTAAGTATCACGGTAAGTGTGTCACTGATGACCGTAATCATGTTTGCTTCCATTTTTGGAACTTTCGTACCTTTGGCGCTGGATAAACTTAAGATTGACCCTGCATTGGCCACGGGACCCTTTATTACTACCTCCAATGATATTATCGGGCTATTCTTATATTTTATGATAGGAAGGGTGATGTATGGATTTTTTATGTGATGATAAGGGAGGTTACCTTGTTGAACAATAATCGTTTGGCAGCACCGTTGTACTAAATTATTGCAAAGCTTTATTGCGTAAAAAAACATGTGGATATCCATATAAAATTGTAAATTTGTCCGGATTTATTGGATTCCAAAAGGAAATATTCCCCGATATAAACAAACCTGAGACTTTTTATGACCCCTTACCGCCTGCAAGAATGTTCTGTTTTTTTCTCAAAATGTAACCTGAATCGGCCATTTTTTCTAGGAGCCATATTGTTGGTGACACTGTTTGCCTCCTGCACACCCCACAACAAAATTGTTTATCTGCAACGGGAGGCAGAAGAGATGGAGCGCTTCGAATTTACCCGGCCCGATTATCGCATCAAATCAGGTGATATCTTACACATCCAGGTTCTTACCCACGATGAGAAGTCTTATGCCATGTTTAACAGCGACAGGAGCGGACAGCGCACAACGGCTGCCGGTGGTGGAGGGATAGGCAACGTGCAGATGTATTTACATGGTTATAATGTAAAACAAAACGGTGAAATTACCATGCCCGTGTTAGGCGAGATTATGGTGGAAGGAAAAACCATTGAAGAGGCAACCCGGCATATTGGAACGCAGGTTGAAGAATATTTGATTGGAGCTACGGTATTGATAAAACTTGTTAACTTTTCTTTTTCTGTATTAGGGGAGGTGGGAAGCCCCGGAAAATATTACGTGTACGATAACCGCGTGAGTATACTTGACGCCATTGCCACAGCCGGCGATCTTACCGATTTTGGCAAACGCAATATTACCATCGTCCGCCAAACCGACGAAGGGGCAACATTTGGATCCATTAACCTTAATGATGCATCAACTCTCACCTCAGATTATTATTACCTGCAACCCAACGACATTGTATATGTTGAACCTCAACGAATAAAAAGATTGGGGTTTAATCAGTTTCCATTTGCTTTGATTTTTTCCACCATATCTACTACGCTTCTGCTAATCAACTACTTTAGTAATTAATTCAGGCGTGTTGTCTGATCTTAAACCAGGAAACCCTATCCTCCACGTATGAATAAAGACCCCTTCCGCGAAGAAACACTGGATGTAAAAAAGATAATTTTCAAGTATACGAAATACTGGTACTGGTTTGTTATCAGTCTTACGGTAGCGCTTACCATCGCCTATTTTGTAAATAAATTTTCCGAAACGGTGTACCGCACCCGTGCTACGGTGCTCATCCGCGATGACCGCAAAGGAGGATTTCGCCCCGGGCAAATCATGGGAGAACTCGATTTGTTCTACCAGCGAAACAACCTGTTTAACGAAATGGCTGTATTAAGATCCTATTCGCTGGTAGATTCTGCCATCCGGAAAATGGATGTGAAAGTTTCCTATTACAACATTGGAAGGCTTGTAGGCGAAATGAGGACCACGGAGATTTACAAGAACACGCCTTTTATAGTGGATTGGGACGAAAGCTCCCCTGTGCCCTACAACAGGCTGTTTCATGTTAAGATTATATCGGAGGATACCTATGAAATCAAGCTCACCGAGAAGAAACGGTTCAGAATCCGCAACGGTGAAGAAACGAATCTGGTGAAATTTGGAGATGTTTTTCAGGCAGATGGTTTTCGAATCAGGCTGACCAAAAATACCAATTTTAACCCGGAAAGTCATATAAGCAGAGAATATCTTTTTGTAATTAACAGCGCAGCTTCTCTTACTTCCGGGTACGTTAATTCATTGGGGGTATCGCCCCTTAACGATGAGGTATCCATTGTTCATTTATCATTTGAGGCTACCCATCCCGAGCGTGCAGTAGATTTTCTCAATACCCTTACCGAGGTGTATGTGCAGCAGAGTTTGTATGAAAAAAACCAGATTGCTGAAAACACCATTCGGTTCATAGATGCCCAGATCAATGTTGTTTCCGATTCTTTGCTCTTGGCAGAAACTTCTCTTGAAGATTTCAGGAGCCGAAACCAACTCATGGAAGTGGGGGAAGCTGCCCAACAGCTTTTCAGTGAATTGCAGGAACTGGACAACCAAAGAGCCATCGAAAACCTGAAACGCCAGTATTACGAATATCTGCTGGAATATATTGACAATAAGGGCGACTTCAGAACAGTCTTCAGTCCTTCAGCATTGGGAATTGAAGATGCTATGCTGCAAAATCATATTCGCGAGTTAAGTAATCTGTATGCAGAACGAGCCCGTTTAATGGAATCAGGGACCAGGGAGAATCCTGCTATTCAGAATATCAACCGGCAAATAGAACAGGCCCTGGAGGCGTTTGAAGAAAATCTCAGAAGTATACAAAGCGCATCAGATATTTTAATGACAGATCTTGACCGACGGATCGAAACTGTTGAATCGCGGATTGATCAACTTCCGGGGACAGCCAGGGAATATGTGGGCATACAGAGACGGTTCAACCTGAGTAATTCTACTTACAATTATTTACTCGAAAAGCGTGCAGAGGCAGGCATTGCCATGGCCAGCAATGTACCTGATCACAAAATTGTTGACCGGGCACGATTTACCAGTGTGGTGGCACCCAAGGAGCAACGCAATTATACTTTTGCTATGGTTGCCGGTTTGATTATTCCTCTGGCATTGATTCTTTTGCGCGATTTCTTCGATAATCGCATTCAGGATAAAAAAGAGGTTACCGACATGGTCGATTTTCCTATTTTGGGTGTGATACCTCACAATAAACTCGCAGCAAAAGTGGAAGCCCTGAACCTGGTAGTTTTCGCCGATAATAAATCCCCGGTTACAGAGGCTTTCAGGGCTATGCGAACCAATCTGCAGTATTTTGCCACAGGTACCAAAAACAAAGTAATTTCCATCACATCAACCCGCTCGCAGGAGGGCAAGACCTTTACAGCCATCAACCTGGCTTCTGTAATTGCTTTGTCCGGCAAAAAAGTGTTGCTTGTAGGAGCAGACCTTAGAAAGCCCCGTATTTTTGATGACTTTCATATTAATCAGGTTCCCGGGTTGTCCAACTTCCTGGTAGGAAACAACACCCTGGAAGAGATTATTCAACCTGTAGAGCATAGTCCCAACCTGCAGGTTATTTCTGCCGGACCCATACCTCCCAACCCCAGTGAGTTGCTGGAGTCAGAAACCATGGATATGTTGATGAAAACCCTCAAACCCCAGTATGACTATATTGTGATTGATACACCACCCATTGGGATTGTTCCTGATGGCATTAACCTCATCAAAAACTCTGATATTGCCATATTTATCGTAAGGCAAAAATTCAGCGATAAATCCAGCCTTGAATTCTTAAACGAATTTGCAGAAAAAATTGATGCCCGTAATATCTGTATTGAAATCAACGATGTGAAACTGTCACGTACCGGCTATGGATACGGTTATGGATATGGCTACGGGTATGGCTACGGCTATACGGATTATGGTGATCAAAGTGAAACCGAAGGAAATCCCTTAAAAAAATGGTATAATCTGGTTAATAAAGGACTTAGAAAAAAAGCCTGATATTTCTGGCATTTGGAAACCCAGCCGGTGTGTATATCAGAAAGAACCGGTTGTACAATCATTTGCCGGTGCCTATCTGTTGTATTTATTCATGCAATATTCCCGATCATGAAAAACCTATGGTTAGTTTCCTTTTTTGCCATTCTGTTTTTGCCGAATGAATCTGTTTTGGGACAGAACACCCTGACAGATATAGATGGCAATGTTTATGAAACCGTCATTATCGGAGATCAGGAATGGATGGCAGAGAATCTGCGAACGGAGCGCTATGTTAACGGAGAACTGATTCCCTCATCCCCCGCAAGCTTCGCAAGTGGTGTGGAAGGTGCATGGGTTGCGTACGACAACGACATGCAAAACAACCTACTGTATGGTAAATTATACAATTGGCATGCTGTAAACGATTCCAGAGAATTATGCCCGGCAGGCTGGCGTGTACCTACAGTAGATGACTGGCAGGAGCTTACTTCATTTCTTGATCCGCAAGCATGGGGCAACAACAATATCGCCGGTACTGAGTTGAAATCGCGCAGGCAGGTAGATTCCCCTCTCGGCAATGAATTTTCCACCGATGAACATCCCCGGTGGGATGCACATGCACAAAGGTTCGGAACCGATGCTCATGGCTTCGCCGCCCTGCCCTCCGGAGTTTATAATCCTCAGGAGGGGTTTATGCACAAGGGTAACTATGGCTATTTCTGGAGTGCTACGCCTGCAACAGAAGAATTTGCCTGGGCACAAGTGCTTATTTACAGTAACAAGGGAATGAGTCGCTCGGCTTATGCGAAAAATACCGGCTTTTCGGTAAGATGCATCAAGAGTGAAGAGCTGACCACTTACAACCTGACCTTGCAGGTGGAACCGGAGGGTTCTGGCGCTGTCAATGGAGCTGGAAATTTCCAGGCAGGACAACAAACGAGTATTTCTGCTACCCCCGCTGAAGGTTATGTTTTTAGTGCCTGGAAAGATGAACAGGGGAATATTGAAAGTACTGAACCTGAATACATCTTTGTCATGCCGGCCGAAGATTATACCCTGAAGGCTGTTTTCGAAACGGAGCCTCCTTTTTCCATAACCAGCTTCCCCTGGACAGAAAATTTTGAAGGGGACGATTTTCCTCCAGAGGGTTGGCAAAGCTATAACCTTAATGGGGCTTTCAGAGAATGGGAATTGTCGACTGTACAAAACCACACCCCATCAGGTGCGCAAAGTGCATTCCATAATTACGGACCTGCCTTTGACGGAATGCAGGAAGGTTGGCTGGTAACTCCCCTAATGGAGATTCCGGAAAACAGCAATTTCGAACTCTCTTTCTGGTCTTATAACTCCTGGCCCGCATGGTATGATAACAATAGTATATGGGTTTCTTTAGGTTCGGGGAATCCTGAAGATGGTGAATTTGTCCAAATCTGGACCACTTCCAGCGTGGTTAGCTCGTGGGAAAATACGATGGTGGATTTGCAGGATTATGCAGGACAAAATATTTTTATCGCCTTTCGATACCAGGGGCAGGACTCCCACAACTGGTTTCTCGATGATGTTTCTGTGGGCGAAACAGGAGAGTAACTTACACCCCCCCCCCAAAAAAACAAACGTACGTTTAAATTTGTGAATTATTTTGATTAACTTAGAGAAGGAAGCCTGAGATATTTCATTTCCTTTAATGGGTAAATAAATCAATGTAACTTCTATTGCTGAAATTCTGGCTAACTCACAATTTTAATCATTTCAGTTTTTATTCACCAAACCATTTAAAACGTATGAAAAACAGGATTTACTTTTCGCTTTTTTTGTTTTTTTTTTTCTCCGTAAAATTAACTGCCCAGTTTGACAATCCCTTCGAGTTTGATCCCAAGCGTTATAACTCCCAGGATTTACTGATTTTATGGGCTGACCCCGAAGAAACTTCACAGCTTCGACAGAAAGTTCTGGGATTTGACTGGACCAGTTATGCCAGTAACCAGCACGAATTTTCGTTTTTTGACCAGACCCCCATCGTGCAGGATTCGCAGGCCGGAATGAGCGGGCCGGCCAGACTCATGGCGGTATCTGCTGATATCAATGGTGATGCTTTCGACGATATTCTAATGGTTTTCCGGCAGGGAAGCAACCTGAAATATGCACTTGCCAACAAAACGGTGGAGGTAGAAGAGGGTACAATTTTCAGGGATATTTCACTGGAAAACCCCGATGCCTATGAAACTATCCCCATTGGGAGTGCATCTCAAAATGAAAGAGGTCTGATACAAGCCATTGCAGGAGATTTTGATGGTGATGAGACCCACGAGTTTGCCCTCATCATTGGAAATTCTACCCTCAACAAAATTCAAATCATTATCCTTGACAGCGACGGAACCCTTGAGCTTAATCAAAGAGCATCCATTGCTGATGAAGACATTGTCCCTTTTAATTTCAATGCATCTGAAGGCTTTAGCGCTCATGCTGCCGATCTGAACGGAAACGGTAAAGATGAGCTTGTACTCATGGCCGTGGAAAACAATACTACCGGCACGGGACAATATGCTACCTTCATTAAGGTATATGAGGTGAGCGGAAGCGGCAGTGCTACCCTTACCGCAAAGGCTCGTTTAACCCTCGAGGATACGGCTATTGCCCAGGTAATAAGTCAGCCTAATACCAACAATCTGGCTTATACCCAAAATGCAGTTTCCTCCATTCGGAATGTAGAAAGTGGTCCGGCTACTTTGGTGGCAGGACTGGCCATATACGCCGGTGTAAATGACGATGATTTTGACAATTTCTTCTTTTATCATCTTGGAGTGAGCAGCGATCTGAATTCCATCACCATTGTTGATGAGATTTCGTTCTTTCATAATTTTATGACCAGCGATGGGCAGGGTCCGGGCTTGCCCATGCTTGGCGAAAGTGGCGACATTAATGGTGATGACAGGCAGGAAGCTGTTTTTTTTACTTCTTCCGATTTATTTGTAATGGGTGTTGAAGAAGACAACTCCCTGCATCTGAAATCTACCGTCGGACTTGGCAACACCAATGAACTACAGGAATCGGGTTCAGCTTTTGCTATAGGTGATATTACCAAAGACGGACGCGATAACGTACTGACCCTTCATAAAACCCTCTCTGGAGGAAATGACAACATTTTTCAACTCAGAGCTTTCGGGGCAGAGGGGGAGACAGATAATCTTACCCAGTTTAACTCTTATAGTTTTGAAGAGCAAAGCGGACAAAGCTACCGTTCTTTTGCCATCGACCTGGGGAACTATGATGGCGATGACTTTTTCCTGGGAGAAGGTACCCACTATGAATGTGATTATTATATGCCTGTGATGGTTATCGGTGCTCCTCCTGTGCATTGGGATTTGATTGATGGAGTGGAATATGATATCAACAATTGCTTTGGGGGTGGCCCCTGTAATTTCGGTGCTACATTTTCACAAACCACCACCGATGAGTTTATCACTTCTGTAGAGCTCAACAGTGACTGGGCCGTAAGCGCCGGTACGTCAGTCGGGGGAGGTTTCTATGGTGCATCGGTCAGCGCCAGTGTGGAAGCACGCTACGGAGAGCAATTCAGTAATTTGCAGGAATCCAGCATTACTCTGGAACAAACCCTTACCAGTGAGGCCGTCATTGACGATAAAGTGCATTTTTTCAGAATTCCCCTCGATGTTTGGGAGTATCCGGTCAGAGATGCGGCAGGTGAAATAGTGGATTATGTGTTGGGTGTATTCCCCAAACAACCTAATAATATGGTCCTTAATATCTCTACATCCAAAGCCCTGGGCAACTACCGGCCTCACCACGAACCCGGTAATATCCTTTCCTATCCCGACATTGAAACCATCGAAGATTACCCCGACTATCCCGAAGAACCTGATGCCAATGCCCTGATATTTAACGGTCTGGCAAATCTTAGCTATTCTGTGTCGGGCAGCAACAGCCTTTCTTTGAGCTATACAGAAACCTTTGGAAACACCAATACTGAAAGCTGGCAGGCAGGCGTATCTACCAGCTTTTCTGTTTCAGGTTGGGGGCTGGGTTTCAATCTCGAAGCCGAATATAATGAAGGTGCTGTGAATATTTCCAGTAAAAATGTGAGCAGCTCCACGGCTTTTGACTTTTCCATTGGCAATATCATAGGCTCTGACGGTGAGTACAACTATGCCGCGCAGCCGCTTATTTACTGGTCGAAAGATGGTACAGGTGTGGTGACCTACAAAGTAACTCCCCTTGTAGGTGGTTTGGGAACATTCTGGGAAGATCAGTATAGCACCCTGGCCGACCCGGCGTTGAATCTCCCATGGAAAAATGATGTCGTTCATTCCAACCTGAATCCTGATGATGCCAAAGTGAACCGAACCAAATCCATCTTCTTTTCTCAAACAGCCCCCTTGCCCGACGATACCGTAACCTTGGCCCTTACAGTAATGAATTATAGCCTGGTAGCTACCAATCAACCCGTTGAGGTGGAGTTTTTTGTCGGAAATCCGGATGAAGGTGGTGTTTTGCTGACCGATATCAATGGAGAGACCTTATTCACCACAGAAGGAAGCATTCCTGCAAGAGGCCGCCAAATAGTGGAAATGGAATTTATCAATACGCTGGAAATGTACCAGACGGATGATTTGCGCATTTATGCCCGTCTGGACCCGGAAAATAAAATTGCAGAAATTCATGACAACAACAACCAGGGCTGGAGTCCCCTGGGTCTGGGTTGTGGAGGAGAAATTATAACCTCCGTGGATGATGAACAGTATCAATATTTTCTGGAGGAAATGAATGTACAGGCCTATCCCAATCCTGCTACCGATGAACTCAGTATTGTGTTTTTGCTTGAACGATTCGAAAATGTTTCGGTGAAAATATACGACCTTTCAGGAAAAATGGTGCAGGATGTGGTTGAATCGCGTATGCCCCCCGGAGAGTTGCGGGTATACACCAATATAGGGGCGCTTCCCTCCGGAACATACATCGTTGAAGTGATGATAGGAAGCCATCGTAAAACGAATAAGGTGATCAAACGGTAAAATTGTACAATGTAATATATGTAGCAAGGGGTGTTTCTGAGGATTCACCCCTTGTTTTGCATACGCATTCTTCTGCGATTGGTCTGATTTAAAAACAAATAAATGTGGGTATTTTAGATTTAATTCAACCTGATTATTTTCCGCTTTTACAACTTTCATTATTTTTGCCGTGCCAGCTTTCATAAGTTGATAAATTTAAAACATGTCATTTTTCTGAAAGTAATTGCTCATCTGTTAAATATTACAGACTTATTCAGGTTCAACAACAGGTAATAATCCCTCAATACGAAACAAGATGACAAACCAGGTAATGGCTGTACTGATACTGGTATTTCTTATCAATCTGATAACAACCCTGTCTTATTCTGTAAGGATTGTGGGCATACGAACCGGACGCATTGCTGTATCCTTTGCCCTGTTTAATATTCTGGTGTTGGTTTCGCGCACAGCCTATGGTTTTCAGGCTCCTTTGCTGGCCAAAACAGTTGAAAGCAACATCCTTTCGGATGTAGGAGAAAATCTTGGGGAGTTCCGGTTGATAATCCTGGCAGGAACCATTGCAACCATCGTCGGAGGGTTTATGATTCCCACTTTTCAGCGAGTTCTTTCAGTAGCGGTGGAAAAGTTCAGTATGTACAAATCTGTTCCTTCTTTGGTAATTCATAGTTTCTCCAAAGCTGGGATATCTTCCGTGAGAGATAATATTACCATACCTTCGGCCAGAAATGTGGCGGAGTTCTCCTTCAAAAAAGATTTCCCATGGAAAGTGTTTGTAATGAATGTGGTTGCGGTAGCCATCATTACCGTGGGTGTGCTTGCAGCTTTGTACGCAGGCTATTTTAATCCTGAATTCCGCACAACTGCCAGCAGCTTGTCAGCCGTTATCAATGGGGTGGCTACCATCCTGATGTTTATCTTTATCGATCCGTTTTTGTCTGTGATGACCGATGATGTTGTACTGGGTAAAACCAAAGAGAGCCTTTTCAGGAAGTACATCGTTTACATGGTATTTGCCCGTGTGCTGGGAACCCTTTTGGCTCAATTGATTTTTTTGCCTTCGGCCCGACTGATTGCTGCGGTTGCCGAAAGATTGTAATACCTGGCAAGAGAGAGACTCTTTCAGAATAAATTATTTTTAAAGATACAGAACATGAATCGACTATCCGTTTTTTGCGGCTCCAGCGCCGGGAATGAAAAGATATACAGCGAGCAGGCCTGGCTGCTGGGAAAAACCATGGCCCAACAAAAAATCGGTCTGGTATACGGAGGCACCAGAGTGGGACTGATGGGTCAGGTGGCCAATGGCGTGCTGGAGCATGGAGGAGAAGCCATAGGCGTTTTGCCCCACTTTCTGAAAGAAAAGGAAATTGCCCACGACAATCTCTCCGAACTGCATCTGGTAACCACTCTGCAGGAGCGCAAAACCATGATGAATGAGCTTAGTGATGGCGCCATAGCTCTGCCCGGCGGATTCGGCACTATGGAAGAGTTTTTTGAAATGCTCACCTGGGGGCAGCTGCAAATTCATCTCAAACCGGTAGCATTGCTCAATATCAATGGGTATTACAACGCATTGATCAGCCTGTTCGACACCATGGTCGGTAACGGTTTTTTAAAACAGGTCAATCGCGATATGGTACTATCTGCAGAAACCATTGATGAACTGCTGGGTAAGATGAGAAACTACCAGGCACCGGTGGTGGGGAAGTGGATTGGGTGATTTGATGAGGGTGTAAAACTATCAATGCTTGTCATTTGCTTTTTTCCCATCAACTTGTTGCTTTTTTTCATTTTTTTCAACAATATACTTTGTGATGCTTTCCACCTTTTCAATAAATTCTTTTTTAGAAGGGAAAAAGCGCTGAATATCTTTCGGCAACTCTTTGCGCAACGAGTAGGTGGCAACTCCGATGGGTTTATGAATGTCCTGAAGCGAAAACTCAACTGTAGTCCTGTCTTTGGATTTACAGATTATGATCCCGATGGAATTATTCTCATGAGGCTTCTTTAACAGATGATTGAGCGATGACAGATAAAAGTTCATCTTTCCGGCGAATTCGGGATTAAACTCTTCAATTTTCAGGTCAATCGCTACAAGACATTGCAACTCTCTGTGGAATAGCAACAGATCAACTTCATAAACTTTGTTGCTTATCTTGAGCGGATATTGGTTACCGATAAATGAAAAATCGCCGCCCATTTCGATAAGAAAATTGCGGATATTGGTCAGTATGGCTTGTTCCAGTTGAGTTTCAGAATAGGGTTCGGTAAGGTTCAGAAAATCAAAAGTATATTCGTCCTTTACGATGGCTTCAGCGGTTTTGTCAAATGGTGTTTCAAGAGTTGTTTTAAAATTGGTCTGGTTCAGCAGCGTTTTTTGATAATGACCCGATTCTATGGCAGCGATCAACAATCCTTTTGACCACTGATTCTCTTTGGTTAGATTGATGTAAAAAAATCGTTCATGCTCATCCTTGCATTTCTCCAGGATAATAATATTGTGCGTCCAGGGAATTTCTGCCACCAATGGTGGCAGAAATTAGTTTACTCTGATGGTATTGTTCGTACAGAACCCTCATTCTCCATAAGTTACGTGCTGAAAACCCGTCAATCCCAACGAACTCTTTCTGCAATTCTACAGCCAGCAACTCCACCACACTTTTTCCCCAGCCATATTGTTGCTGCCGTTCGCATATTGTTTTGCCGATATTCCAGTAAAGGGTGATTTTTTCTTTATTCACCACCTGAAGCGCACGGTAACGCGCCTCTTTTATCTGCTGTTTGATATCGGCAAAAAATTCGAGGAAAGTTTTGTCTAATGATTTCATCTGTTTATAATTTGATTAAATTAGTCAGATGGAGCTCGCCAACAATATT
>CAZBGI010000003.1:0-13830 GCA_964491395.1 uncultured Bacteroidales bacterium
GCAAATATACCCCCCTGACACGTCAATCCGTGTCGCAACCCAAAAAAGTTGTCATATTTTTTTGGAAGGACCAAATTATGAAAAAAATCAAAACCCGGTGTTTTTTATCTGTTCTTTATTTTTTTAGTGGGATGTATTTCCCGGTCAAATCTGTTTTATTTTATGTTTCAGCTAAGTTCCTTGATAAAATGGGGTAGGTGAATCTCAGCATGTTGGTGTTCTTTTCTTTGTTTCCCCTCCTCAACCCTAACAACAATCAGTACTTCGCTATCACTTCGAACATGCGTAATTCTTTTGCGCATGTATTTTTTCTGAAAATCGCTTCTCAATTTGTGTTATCTTTATGTATAGCTTAATGGAAGGTGATTTTCAGGTGTTGATTGTAAAAATTCGCAATTATAATCAACGTGCTGTTGAGAGAAGGTAGGACCATGCAAATCAAACTGAATTAAATGCTAAGAAACAATAAATATTCTGTTAAACATAAAAATATGACTACGAATGGCAATTATAGCTTTATCTTTGTTCACCTAAACCATAAAATGAAAAAACGACATATGTATAAAGAAAGATACATTTTATTTTTTCCGCTGCTGATAGCCTTGCTGGCTGTTTCTTGCGTGCCGGTAAAGCGAGTATCTTATGTTCAATCCGACAGCCAGATGACATTTCATGGTGAGCCGGCTGATATTCGCATCCGTCCCGGAGATGAACTTTATGTCAGAATAGGGAGTGCCGATGAGCAACCTGTGAATATTGGAGGTGAAGGGGGGCGTGGAGGGAATGATGCACGGATGCTCACATATGTAGTAAACGAAGAAGGACAAATCAAGCTTCCTATGATTGGCCGTGTGAAAGTAGATGGTTATACCCTGGAGGAAGCCAGTGATAAGATTGAAGAATCATTGGATGAATTTTTATATATGCCATCGGTATTCCTGCGTTTTATGAATGCCAAAGTAACAGTGCTGGGAGAAGTGGGCCGGCCGGGATCCTATATGTTTGACTATAAAAACATCAATGTTTTGCAGGCCATCGGATATGCCGGCGACATTGGTGAATTTGGCAATCGTAAAAAGGTTCTCATTATCAGAGAGGAAGGTGGTGTTCGGCACAAGAAATATTTGGATCTAACCAGGGCCAGCACACTTGAATCGGAATGGTACAACTTAAAATCAGGGGATATTGTGTTTATCGAACCCCTGGGAAGAAAAAAATGGGGCATGGCAACAGTCCCCTACAATTTGATTCTGACCTTTGTAACCACCAGCCTGGTAATCTACAATTTTGTTCAAAATCAATGAAAACCTTTTGATTGTAATTACAGAAATAACCTTGTTAAATGAAAGAGTCCAAAGATATATTAGCCATTAACCTAGCATCAGCCTTCAGGGATGTTCTCCGTTACTGGTACGTACTAGCCCTGTTTGCTTTGCTAATGCTCATCGTTGCGTTTTTTTATGTAAGATATGCCAGCAAATCCTATCAGTTATCCTCATCGATTGTTTTGCAAACCGAAAACAACAATGGAGCCATGAGCCGGGGCAATAATGATTTGTTGCGGGCATTTGATTTTATGGTGCAGGATAAGAATTTCAACAATGAAGTATTTTATCTTCAATCACTACCGCTGATATTGGATGTAGTGAAGGATATGGATATTCGCATCAGTTATTTTATGCGCGATCAAATTATTCCAAAACAAACTGATTTCGGGTTGCAGGATATTTATAAAAGCGCACCTTTTATTATTGTGCCGGATGAAGGGAATAGTCAGCCTACGGGGGTAAGGTTTCACGTGGATATTTTGAATGAAAACCGCTTTCTTATTTCTGCCCAGGGGCAAAATGTCGAGTTGGTTGACTTTAGTTCGGATCGGGTTACCGGAAGAGTTTCTGATTTTGAAATTTCCGGCATTTATAATTTCGGGGCAACTGTGGCCAATGAGCACGGTTCTTTTCGTATTTTGCTCAACTCTAACTATTCACCTGAACGGTTTCGGGGAAAGGACCTTTTTTTCGAGTTCAATAATCTGAACCGAAAAGTATGGGATTTCAAAAATGGATTGTCCATATCTGCACAGGGAAATGAATCCACCCTTGCCCATATAAAGCTGCAAATAAGCAATAGAAATCTTGGACTGGATTTTCTGAATAAACTCATTGAAACATACATAGAAAGGAATTTTGAAGAAGCCAATTTGCTGGCCAATAAAACCATTGAACACATTGAACGACAATTGGGAGAAATTTCTGAAGATCTTTCCTTGTCTGAGCGGCAGATGCAAAATTTGCGGCTCTCCCGCGGAGTGATGAATATAGATGATAAATCACAAACCGTTTATAATCAGATTCAGACTTTTGAAAACCGCAAAGCGGAAGTACAGCGGCGGTTTAATCATTTCAAGCAAATGGAAGATTATTTCAGTCAATTTAAAGATTCAGTGCGTATTTTGGCTCCTTCTGCTTTAGGGCTCAATGATCCGGCATTGAACGGTTTGATTAATGAGCTCACCACACTCAATACTGAGAAGCAGAGAATGCTTGGGCAGGACCAAACACGCAACCCCAGGCTTGCCACCATCAACATTCGTATTGAAAACCTGAAAGATGTAATTGCGGAGAATATTAATTTTAGTTTACAAACTACACGCAGCGAGCTCAACGAACTGAATGAACGATTGGAAGAAATGAACCGGGAATTTTCTCTTTTACCGGGTACTCAGCGCGAGTTACTTGATATAGAGAGACGTTTTAAGTTGAATGATGCGGTATATACCAACTTACTTGAACGCCGCATACAGGCCCAGATTGTTAAAGCCTCCAGCCTTCCTGATGCTAAAATTATTGAGCCTCCTCGTGCAGGAGGAGTGGCAGCTCCCAATGCGATACTCATTTATGCTATTTTTTTAGTGGCCGGAGTAACCCTTCCGGGTGGATTTATCGTGGGGAAAAAACTCATTCTCAACCGGGTAGACTCCAAAGAAGATATCGGTATTATCACTAATTTAGGGGTGGCGGGTTCCATACCCGCTGTGTCGGGAAAAGAAAAACTGGTGCTTAACTATCCCAAATCGCCCCTGGCAGAAGCCTTTTATATGCTGAGAAGTAATTTGGTATACTATTTACGCGGTCAGAATAGCAAGGTAATCCTGGTTACTTCTACCATTCCGGGAGAAGGTAAATCCTTTACTGCATTTAATCTTGCCACAAGTTTCGCAATGGCCAACAGCAAGTGTATTTTGGTGGAATTTGACCTTCGCAAACCCTCGGAAATAATGAGTGGTTTTGAGTTGGGCGGCATCCCGGGGGTTAGTTCTTATCTTATCAACCGGGCTAAACTTGATGAAATAATTATCAAAACCGAAGAGCCAAATCTTGATTTGGTTCAGGCAGGAAGAATTCCCCCCAATCCGATTGCCTTGCTTTCTGACCCCAAAACGCACGAACTTATTGAAGAATTAAAAAGCCGGTACGATTTTGTAATCATTGATACGCCTCCTTACGGATTGTTAACGGATTCTTTCCTTCTTATGAATTATGCCGACCTCACGCTTTATATTACGAGACTAGGTTACACCAAGAAAAATGCATTTTCTAACAGCATGGAAGATTTAGATAAAAAGAAAATTCCCAATTTGTATTTGCTGGTAAATGGAGAGAAGGAAAGTAAACTTACTTATGGATATAGTAATTACACATATTTTAACAGTAAGAAACAAAACAATAAAAAAGTAGGGAAAAAACCTGCAAAAATAATGAGTTAGGATGGATAAAAAGCCTAATGTTTAACGAGAGAAGCAATCTTTACCGAAATAATTATTCTTTTTAATGCATACTAAAAACTTCTGATTACACTATGAAAGTTGTTATTTTAGCCGGGGGATTTGGAACCCGAATCAGTGAAGAAAGTGGAATACGCCCTAAACCCATGGTCGAAATAGGAGGAAGACCTATCCTCTGGCATATTATGAAACTTTATTCCTTTTACGGATTGAATGAATTTATCATCTGTTGTGGTTACAAAGGATACATGATAAAAGAGTACTTCTCCAATTATTTTTTACACATGTCAGATGTAACATTTGATCTCGGCAATAATGAGATGAAAGTGCATCGCAAAAACAGCGAGCCCTGGAAAGTTACCCTGGTAGATACCGGGGAGAATACAATGACAGGAGGGAGGATAAAAAAAATCGCTGAGCATATAAACGGTGAAACATTTTGTCTTACCTATGGAGATGGTGTTAGTGATGTAAATATTCGTGATTTGATCAATTATCACCAAAAGCAAAATGTACTCACAACCCTTACTGCAGTTAAGCAGCCCGGTCGATTTGGAGCGTTTACACTCAAAGAAGATGATGTCAAAATATCAAGTTTCCGGGAGAAGCCCAAAGGTGATGGTGTGGATAATGCCTGGATAAATGGTGGATTTTTTGTTGTTGAACCCAAGGCATTGAATTATATAACACACGATCAGACCGTGTGGGAAAAGGAACCATTGGAAATATTAGCCAAAAATGGTGAATTAGCAGCATTTCGCCACGATGGTTTCTGGCAACCCATGGATACTCTCAGAGATAAACATCTGCTGGAGGAATTATGGGATTCTAAAAAATCTCCGTGGAAGATTTGGTAATTCTTTAAGATATGTACGATAAATTAGAGATTTATAAGGGGAAAACTGTGCTCATAACTGGCAGTTCAGGTTTTAAGGGCAGTTGGATGGCCCTGGTATTACTACGCTTGGGAGCCAAAGTTGCAGGTTATTCTTTAGAACCTCCCACCCATCCGTCTTTGTTTGAAGATACCGGTTTGGTGAAAAATATCAACCAGTATTTCAGTGATATCAGAGACAGAGATAAAATGAAAAATTGTGTTGCTGAAACAAAGCCGGACTTTATATTTCATCTGGCAGCACAGCCTCTTGTCAGAGAATCATATTATACTCCGGTAGAAACGTTCGACACCAATATCATGGGCACGGTCAACCTCTTAGATGTTGTCAGGGAGTTAAACTTAGAAACAACTGTCGTTTGCATTACTTCCGATAAAGCGTATGAAAATAAAGAGTGGTTGTTTGGCTATCGGGAAGTTGACCCCTTGGGAGGCTTTGATCCCTATTCTGCAAGTAAAGGTGCTGCAGAAATAGTGATTGAATCGTATCGGAATTCATTTTTTCATATTGACAAATTCCGGAAAGATCATCATGTGAAACTGGCTTCTGTCAGAGCAGGGAATGTCATTGGAGGGGGTGACTGGGCGAAAGATCGCATTGTTCCCGATTGCATCCGTCATTTGATGAAAAAGGAATCTGTATTGGTGAGAAACCCTAAAGCAACCCGCCCATGGCAGCATGTGCTTGAACCTGTTGTTGGCTATTTGCTCCTGGGAGCCTTTTTATCGTTATCAAACAGTGCTCCGGATTTAAAAAAATATTGCTCCGCATTTAATTTTGGACCGATGGTGACCTCCAATAAAAATGTTGAATCATTGGTCAATGAAATCCTGAAAAACTGGGGTTCCGGAGATTGGTTTCACCAAAAAACGAATTCCCCGCACGAAGCTTCGCTTCTGAGTTTAACCATTGAAAAGGCCTATCATTTATTATCATGGCAGCCTGTATGGGATTTTCAGAGAACCATTAAAGAGACCACCGAATGGTATCAAACTTATTATCTGGACAAGACACAAATACCTCTATTCACCGAAAAACAAGTACTCTTATACCTAAATGATATCAGCTAAAACCCTAGAATAAATGGGATTATTTAAACTCAAAAACACCAAAATTGAAGGATGTTACGAAATACTCAACACTCCCTTTCTTGATTCCCGGGGAGGCCTTGTTAAAGTGTATCATTTTGAACAATTCCAGCAATTGAATTTATGTTCTGCCTATGAAGAAAGTTACTACTCCGTTTCTGAAAGAAACGTGTTAAGAGGTTTGCATTTTCAATCTCCCCCGTACGATAGTGTTAAGTTAGTAACCTGCTTGTCGGGTTCTATCATGGATGTGGTGGTTGATTTGAGAAAAACCAGCAAAACCTACGGTGAATATTTTGCGGTGGAATTGAATGACAAAAACAGAACATCTCTTTATGTTCCTCCGGGGTTGGCGCATGGCTTTTTAGCCACCTCAGAGAATGCCATTTTTCTATCCTATAATTCTAAAAAATACAACGCAGATTCGGAGGGTGGTATACGATGGGATTCCATCGGGTATGACTGGAAAGAAATCAACCCCAGGCTTTCAGATAAAGACAGAAGCCTGCCCTTGCTTAAGGATTTTGACTCCCCTTTTATATAAATAATGCTTTATGTAGATAATTATTCACTTTATGGAAAAAGTTATTATCACAGGCGGTACAGGCTTTATTGGAAAAAATATATTACCCTTTCTTGAAAATTTACACGCGGATTTTTTTATACTTCATTCCCATGGCGATTATCAAAGCAGCATCGAAAATATTACCTACATTAAATGCGATTTGCTAAATTCAAGTGAAGTAAAAAATCAACTTGAAAAATTAAAAGCAACCCACCTGTTACACATGGCATGGGGAATGTCTCCCAGTAATTATAATATGGAATCAAACTTTCTTTGGCTTCAGCAAAGCATGAATTTGTTGGAAGAATTTAAAAAGAATGGAGGCAGAAGGTTGATAATTGCAGGGTCTGGGGTTGAATACCAGTGGGAGTACGGAGTTTGTATAGAGAACAAAACCCCCCTTTCCTACGATAATTTATATGGCAGTACCAAAAACATTTTGAGGGATTATGCTTTTACGTTTTGTAAACATTTTGATATTGAGTTGGTTTGGCCAAGAATATTTTTTGTTTTCGGGCCACATGAACATAAAGACAGGTTGGTAGCCCATATTATCTATTCATTGTTGAATGATAAACCGGCCCAAATAAGAAACGGAGGTATATACCGGGATTACATGTATGTAAAAGATGTAAGCAGGATACTTGCGGGGTTGATTTTCCATAGTTACTCAGGAATTATAAATATTGGAACAGGAATTCCTGTAAAGCTATCGGAAGTGGGAAAATTGATTGCCGGTATCGTGGAAAAACCTGATTTACTGGAGATCGAATATCCTGAAATTAAAGAGAATAGAGTGGTTGTGGCAGACAACTCCATTTTAAAAGACATGGTGAAACTATCTGAAAACTATTCGTTGTATGAAGCCCTGCGAGAAACCGTTGATTGGTGGAAAACCCGGATATAACGTAAGTTTGATTATTTAATTATTTTTTAAGAATGTTGGTGACTGATTTTTACCACCACGATAATACAAAAAGAACATGAGTAATACACTTATTTTAGGTGCAGGAATGGCGGGTTATGGGGCGGCAAAAAAGTTCAAAGAAGCAGGGGTGCATGCCCGGATATTCGAGAAAGAAACCTATTACGGGGGACATTGTGCATCTTTTTCTTTTGACAATAAATGGATATTTGATGATGGTCCGCATATATCATTCACAAAAAGTGACAATGTCAGAAAGGTCTTTGCTGAGAATGTAGCTGATGATTTTTATGAATTTGAAGCCATAGTCGATAATTACTGGAAAGGACAATGGATAAAGCATCCTGCTCAGATCAATCTGCACGGGCTTAATCCTGAGTTGAATACCCAGATTCTGACAGAAATGATTGCCTGTAAGTACGAAGAAAACAAAGAAATAAATACATACAGGGATTGGCTTTATGCCAGCTATGGGAAAACGTTCGCCGAGAACTTTCCCATGAAGTACACACGAAAATTTCACACAACAGAAGCTGAGAATATGAGTACTGACTGGCTGGGGCCCAGGTTGTACAAACCCGATCTTTCTGAAGTTATTTACGGCATGCTATCTCCTGCAACACAGGATGTACACTATATAAAAGGTTTCAGGTATCCCAATAATGGAGGATATGTCTCCTTTATGAGCGGGATTGAAAAAACTTATCCTGTTAATTATCAACAAGAACTGACCGCTATAAATATAAAGGACAAGACAGCAACGTTTAATAGCCGAACCAAAGTGCAATTTGATCATGTTTTCTCCTCATTACCCCTTGTTGATTTCATTCACCGGATAGAGAATTGCCCACCGGAAGTCAAAAATGCCGCCAACAAACTGGCATGGACAAAATGTGTTCTGGTCAACTTTGGGGTAAAAAGAAACCCTATCAGTCCTGCGCATTGGAGGTATGTTTATGATGAGGATTTTTACAGCACCCGGTTAAGTTTTCCGGGTATGTTTGGCCCGGGCAACGTACCTCCGGGATGCAGCAGTGTGCAGGTGGAAATTTACTTTTCAGATAAATACAAGCCCCTTACCCTGTCTCCTGAAGAGTTCATCCCTGTTATTAAGGATGAATTGATCAAACTTGGGATATTACGGGTTAATGACGAGATTTTGATAGAAAAGGCATGGTTATCGCCTTTTGCCCAGATTGTTTTCGATCATGACCGGAAAGAGAATGTGGATTTGTTGCATGGATTTTTAATGGAAAATGACATCCATTTTGGAGGAAGATTTGCTGACTGGAATTACGCATGGTCTGATGAATCCTTTTTGAGAGGATACACCGAGGCGGAAAAAATACTGGGTAAAATCTGAAGTACTGTAATTGACCCGGTAAATTGTTTTATCTTGGCTTTTTTATTTTTTTGAAAAACAACTGAAATCCTAATTTTAACAAAACATTTGTATGGATACCTCTAAAGCCCGACTGCCCTTAGTAACGGTTTGTGTGCCGGTTTACAACGGGGATAAGTATATTATTGAAGCCTTGGAAAGTATCAGGAATCAAACCTATGAAAACTTTGAATGCCATATTGTCAATAATGCAAGTACCGATAAAACCGGGGAATTTGTTGCCGATTTTATTGAAGGGGACAATCGCTTTCATCTGCACAATCATACTGAGTTTCTTGATATTGCCAGTAACTGGAACAGAACGGCAGACTACATTTCCGATGAAGCTAAATATTTCAAGGTAGTGCAGGCCGACGACATTATTTTCCCTGAATCCATAAAATCGATGGTTGATTTAATGGAAAAATTTCCTTCAGCGGGTATTGGTTCTTCTTACCGACTTGTGGGGACCAGGGTAGATGGATATGGTATAGATTATTTTACCGGGAATCCTTACAAAGGGAAGGATGTATTACTTAAACATCTTAATGATCAAATGGAAATTACAGGTTCTGTTACCCAGTTATTTTTCAGGGTTGAGCATCTGAAGCGTCTGGATTTTTATCCCAGGATTTTTCCGGTAGATGACATCCATATGGATACCAGGTTGGCCTACGAAATGTTTAATGTTACTGACCTTGTTTTTGTTTTTTCTGTTTTGAATTTCACCCGAAGACATGCTGAAGCCGGTACGGTAACCACTGCGGAAAAATTTAAAACTTTGTGGCATGCCAAGGAATCCAGGATTCACAGATTTTTACCTTCTTTTCCCGAACTGGAGGGAAAGTACAAACTGATAAGACGACGGTATGCTTATTTTCTTCTGAAATCACGCCTTAGGAATAACCGGGCCTGTTTGAAATGGCATAAAAAATTCCTGAAAAGACCCTTTACTTTTTCAGAGTATGCAAGTGGTCTGCTTAAAGAAAACAGAATAGGCGCAAGGCTTTTCAAAAGATCCTCGTGATTGGTAAGGTTAACAGCTGTTTTCACCCCTTTGTAATTTGTTGTTCTAAATATATATGGTTAATGGTTCAAACTTCTCCTGCCATTGTTGTGGCTCTCTATAACAGGGTAAAACCTGCTGAGCGTCTTCTTGATTCCCTTGCCGCTGCATATTATCCCGCTGATGCCCACATAAGGTTGGTTATCAGTATTGATAATGAGCATGATCAGAATCTGGATGTAAAAAAATTTGCGGATGATTTTCACTGGAAGTTTGGCCCCAAAGAAGTAATCTATCATGAAAAAAATCTGGGTCTGAGAGACCATTTTAACTTTTGTGGAGGACTTACTGAAAGGTACGGGTCGGTCGTTTTCCTGGAAGATGATTTATTTGTTTCAAAATGGTATTATGATTATACTTTACAAGCGTTGGAATTTTACAAAAACGACCCGGATGTTGCCGGTATATCACTTTTTAATTACAACCGCATTGAGCAGAAAGTAAATCCTTGGCCTTTTACTGCCATTGATGACGGATATGATAATTATTTTCTTCAGCAGGCTTCATGGGGGCAAATCTGGACCTGGCAAATGTGGAAACCTTTCCTGGAATGGTTTAAAAGTAATGGAAGGCCGGAAATTATCAATTCTTTTGACCAGGTACCTGGCAACGTCAAACGTTGGCCCAACTCTTCCTGGAAAAAGAATTACATCACCTATATGATCCTGCATAACAAGTATTATGTATTTCCACGAATAGCTCTGGCCTGCAATTTTGACGACCCGGGTACACATCGTAAACTTGAAACCGTATATTATCAGAGCCCCCTTTTGATCAATCAGAAAAAATTCAACTTTGGAAAACTTTCTCAATCGCAAAGCATCTATGACTCCTTTTTTGAAATTTTACCTGATATCCTCAAAAAACACAACTCCGATCTAAAAGCCTTTGATTTTCAGGTTAATCTTTATGGAAATAAAGAAAAAACAGCGTTGAAGAGTAAGTTTGTTTTATCCAGAGTACCGGGTAAGCATAATGCCAGATGTTATAACATGGTAATGAAACCCCATGAATTGAATGTAATATTTGATCGCCAGGGTAATCAGATTTTTCTTTCTGAAACACAATCTTTATATGATAGTAATCCCGGTGATCGCTTCGTGAATGATATTGTCTATTACTATAGAAACAATTTTCATTTTACGGAGTTTCTTAGTCTTATCAGGCGCAAGTGGAAGGAGAAGTTCAGGCAATGATTAGTGAACACCCAATTGCTTAAGCTCTTTAATGAGCTCATGGGTAGCTATTGAAACGCCCTCTTCTGTCCAATGCTCATCAGTACCATAGAATACATATTCATCAGCATTTAAATAGGGGTGATATAGATTTACGTAATGAACTCCCTTTTTATCCAATTGCTCAAACAGCCTCGGCAAAAAACCGTTATAGGGCGTTTCCGGATCAATCAAATCATGATAAATGGTGAATTTTGATGGAACGGGCATAAACACCAGCTTGAGGTTATAATGATCATTTAGATCCTCAGAGAATTCATGAATTTTGCTGGCAATCTGTTTGATTTCATCATCGGTAAACTGATAATAATAACTTGATTTTGTGTCTCCAAGTTGATCATGAAAAAAGAGCCATGGTCTGTCTTCGGTAAAAGTATATTTGGGAGTAAAAGTGGATACATAGCCAAACCACCTGAACTTCAGGGTAGAAATGGCTGAGTTGATAAAGCCAAATACGTAAGATCGCTGCAATAAGGCACTGTACAATTCTTCACTACGATCATAAAATAGTATATCCAGAAGCTTTTTACTCTTTCTTACCAGGAATGAAGATTTTGTGTTGTCCTTTTTCCGGGAAGGGGTATTATCAAGAACATCTCCAAATGCATCTTCTCCAAAGGTTATCGGAATCCACCTTTCCGTTCGGGTGTATATTAATAATTTCTGATCCTGATTTTCGTATTTTTCATTGGCCAGATGCTTTTGCGGATAAACCGAATATTCATAAAATACATCGGCTTCCAAGGAATCATTCAGCCTTTTGGAAAGCTGTGTATGACGTGAAAAATCTAAAAAGCTGTCGCCATAGGTCAGAATGTCTGCTTCTTCCAGTTCCGGATGTTCCTCAGAGTATTGATATTTGGGTTCAACTGGAGGAATCTCTTCCCGAAAATCCCAGATGTTATTAAAGTAATATAGTTCACCATGTTTATTATCGTCCCAATAGGTGGTTTGTTTATTTTCTGAAAGAACTAAATTATACAAAGGCTCAATTCTTATAGCCAGAAAACCATAGAAGCATAGCAAACCGGAAACATAAATGGCTGTCTTAAGCAATCGGGTGTTCATAATATTATTGTATAAGATTTTTAAACATTGAATATTGACTCCTGTAGAATCAAACAACTATTTTGTGATTATTGTATGGCATATCGATACAGGTATTGTTGTTTTTGGTAAACAACCTGGTTTGAGCGTTGCAGGACTGTTTTTTTAAAACTGAAAATAAAGAAAGTCTGATTCATCCCATACGCCCAATAAGACAATCGTAAAAATAAGAATAGCCAGGGTAATCCATTTCAGGGATTTATAAGAGGTAAACTTAATTTTTCGGTAGAGTTGATATCTTTCTTCAAGAATTTCCACCACCAGCAGCACAGCAATTCCTGTCAAAGAAATGTACATATCAACAGGAAATCTGAATATGTTTATGCTGCCGGCATCTGACCAGTTAAACAGATTGGCAATAATGGTAAAAGCTTCGGCGGTGTTGGCTGCCCGGAAAAAAATCCACGAAACATAAACGAGAATAAAAGTAGCAATACTCTGCAGCACGCTAAGCAAGGCAGGGTGATGGTTCAACCTGAACATGGTATTAAACATCGCATGTTGCTTGTGTGTCCAGATAGCAAAAATGAGATAGAACCCATGGAGTGCTCCCCAGATTATGAAGGTCCACTCTGCACCATGCCAGAGGCCGCTAACGGTAAAGGTGATAAACAAATTCAATTGCCAGCGCCATTTGGCAACCCTGTTACCTCCCAGGGGGATGTAGACATAGTCGCGAAACCATGTGGACAATGAAATGTGCCATCGTTGCCAGAAATCTCTTATGCTTGAAGCCAGGTAGGGTCTTTTGAAATTGGTCATAAGCCGGTAGCCCATGATGAGTGCAGTGCCGATGGCAATATCAGAATAGCCGGAAAAATCGCAGTAGATCTGAAAGGAAAAGAAAAATGTTGCCAGGGCACTATGCATCCCGTTGAAAAGTTCAGGAGTTTCATAAACTTTATTTACATATTCTGCCAACCTGTCTGCTATAACTACTTTTTTGAAAAATCCCCAGCACATGAGCAAAATACCATCCCGAATGCGATTATAGTCAAATGAAAACTGCTCCCGGAATTGGGGGAGAAGGTTGACAGAACGTTCAATGGGTCCGGCAACCAGTTGAGGGAAAAATGAGACAAAAAGAGCAAAACGACCCAGGTGGTATTCAGGTGTTTGTTTGCCCCGGTAAATATCGATGGTATAGCTCAGGGTCTGGAATGTGTAAAAAGATATCCCCACCGGAAGCAGAAAGTCGTATAAGGGAATTTCAGCCAATAAGTTGAATCGTTCAAATAACAGATTGATATTGTTCCCGAAAAAAGTGTAGTACTTAAAGAAGAATAACAATCCCAGATTGGCGATAAGACTGGCTGCCAAAAGCCATTTTTTGACGGTTTTATTGTGCGAACGGTGGATGCCAATGCCGGCAAAATAATCAACCGTGGTAGATCCTATAATCAGAACGATGTATCTGTAATCCCAGCACATATAAAAATAATAGCTGGACAGAAGAAGCAAAACCCATCTGAATTTGGGAGGCATCAGGAAATAGATACTTACAACTATGGGAAGAAAAAACAAGAATTCCAGAGAGTTAAAAAGCATAAGGATAGATTGTTAGGTTACTGCTTTACCTTTCTTTTGGATTAGCCTAAATTTTTACCATTCATATTCTGTTATTTATTATAAATGTAAAACAAAAAATACAATCATGCAATTTTGCAGGGTAATGGATTTGCTTGATGAAGTTCATTATTTTTGACGCTTTGGTTATGTCTCACTTTGTCAGCTGACAAGGCACTGCTCAATGAGGGCAGATACATGCCGGGGAATAACTTCC
>CAZBGI010000003.1:13930-121890 GCA_964491395.1 uncultured Bacteroidales bacterium
TCAGCTGACAAGGCACTGCTCAATGAGGGCAGATACATGCCGGGGAATAACTTCCCATTTTCATTGGAGTTTTTTAGAAGATGGAACAGATTCAAACTTCTCCCGGGGCAAGGACATTAACGAATCTGTTCCCGATAAGCGGTTAATAATTTTGTTGCTCATACAAGGAACCCGGAGATTCCATCGGTTACTATCCCCTTCTTCAGGGGATGGTTTCTGTTACCGTAGGATAAACTTATCCTTTATCCTGGTATTGTTGTTTTGAATGGTTACAAAATAGATTCCTGGCTTCAGTTGCTGTAAATTGTTAATGGAATGATTTGCTGAACCTGATGGGTCGGTATAAATCTGATGCAGGGAAATAACCCTTCCATAGAGATCTGATATTAAAATGTCAAGGCTTTCCTCATTAGGGAAATCATCAAGGAGCAGGTTCAGAACTCCATTCTTAACCGGATTGGGAAACAGGGTTACTTGCGGAGAATCTGCACGGCTTTCATCTGTTTGTACAGCCACCATATCAAAATATTCGTAGGTGCCATCGAAATCCGTTTGTTTCAGCCTGTAATAGGATACTCCCTTGTGTGGGTGGAGGTCGGTTAAGCTGTAAGAATTTACCGTTGTAGTGGTACCTGAACCATCCAGATAACCAACCACTTCAAACTGTTTTCCGTCAATACTGCGCTCGACAGTAAAATAATCATTATTAATCTCACTTGCCGTAGACCATTCCACACGTACAGTCTCGTTAAGGGCTTTTGCTGTAAACGACAACAATTCAATGGGAAGAGGATTATTGCTGAAACCATCAATTCCGAAAGAGAACAATTGCTCTGTTTCGGCCAGATCCAGTACATTTGATCTTACATACACCGGAGAGGATCCCTGTGGTGTTCCTCCCTGGCTTTCCCAATGTTCCTGCGGTTCATTATACCATCCCACCATTACTTCTTCCGGAAAAGGTATTCCGCTAAATTCTTCATCTTCGATAAATAATTCCACCTGACCTTCAATATTTTCTGATTTGTTGGATAATGTTGATAATGACCAATACTCAACAGAGCTTACTTGCACCAGTGGAGCCAGGCCTTGTTCATCATTGGGAGGTGTTTGATTATGATAGCTTGCCTGCAGGATGGTTTGGTCATCCCATACATCACCGGCCGGACGAAAAGCGATACGCCCCATCCGGTTGTTATCTCCCACCGGAAAAATAAACCGGGTATTCCCTTGCTTTTGAAGCGGTCCATTGATAAATCTTTGGTTATTTGCTCCATTAATTACAGCAGAATTCAGCAATCTCAACATGTTGGTCTCTGATGTATTGACTTTCCCATTCAATAACTCAAGATTATTGCGTATTTCTATAGTACCATCAACCGAAACTCCTGCAGGATTGTCTATCCTGACTATATTCAATTTACTTTGATTGGAGAAATCTCCCTCAATGTTCTGCGGGTTGCTACCGGTGAATGACAGGGTTGAGGATTCGCTTCCATTACCACTAAACAGGATGCTATTGCTGCTCTTGGAAAGATTACCTTTAAGTTGAACGCTAACGTCGTTGTATGAGAAATCAACGAATACACCATCAAGGAGTTCGAGGTTTCCATGCACAACCAGAGAGCCGGAAGGCATTCTACGGTTACCATGGCCACTGAATACAATGTTGTTTATTCCACTCAAAGGAAATCTTGCCGGGTCAATCGTATAATCAGTATTACCTGTGTATTCAAGAGTACCATTGGTCAAGAAGTTTTGATAATTACCAAGGGGCAGGGTAGGGAAGTCTAGAATGATTCGTCCATCACCGGTTACCTCTCCCAGGTAATGTGTGGGCGATGAATTTTCCACGATAAGATTTCCCTCAATTCTTGTGCGGTACGATATTTTTCGATTCTGCCCTGTATAAACGGTGTCACCCTCTGCAATTTCAGCAATCTGACCTATGGGACCTGAATCGGGAACATCATCAGCCGCATATCCCTCCGTGATATTTTCCCAGATATCTTTATCGGGCCAGTCTCCATCTGCTATGGTTCTGAATCTGAGTACCACTTCCGGGATGTCTTCCCCGGCGGTATAATCTCCACTTAAGTTGTTAACTCCGGTGCTGTAAGGGAAGGTAACTAAGTTGCCGGATTCATCTACTTCATCAAAAGTTAAACGGGACCACGATTCCTCGAAAAGTCTTGCTGAAATATACTCACTTTGATCACCCTGTGCATCTGCGTCATTGTATTGAAAATAAAGATCTCCTGTAAAGCCTGACAATCCCTCACTGTGTACTGACCAATAGAAATTGAGGTTGGGCGTGGTAGTGATATTGGGATGCCTGGAATCAATTGGTGCAATGCCTATATTGGCATTGTTTTGCGGGGAAGTTACATCTACCCAGGCTGGTGTATATTTGTTAGATACTCCGATGGGGAAAATGTATTCAGCCGGTGCGTTTACCGACCAACGCATCCCCTGAGCATTGATATCGCCGCTTAACTGAATCATTCTGTTGGCATTGAAGTCTTCAAGATTTTCCGGGCTAAGCGTGGCTTCCGGGCCCATGTTAAGTAAATGATTGTCAATATACAATGTACCATAATTCAGATTTAGCATATTGTCTATTTCAATGGAATTGGAAAGCATTACACCGTCACTGTTTTGAACAATGAACCGACCAAAACTTCCTGAACCAGAAACTTCCTGAGGTCCGTTCGTGCCTGAGAAAAAAAACCCTCCCGTATTTTCAGAACTACGATGTCCATACTGATTATGGATATTCCCATTTAAAACAATATCCTTTCCTAAATCACTGAGATATCCTTCCAAAATTTGCAAATCTCCATAAATGGTAATGTCGGTATCCAGTGCAACTTCCTGAATGGTATTTATTATCAGATCATTCAGCGCTGTTTGTGAGTTTCCTGAAATAAGCTGCTCTTCGCCGTTCATTTCCAACGTGCCGTTGTTTATCTGAAAATTTCCATTGTTCTCAAGGTTTCCTGCTAAATAAATATGCAGATCAGACTGGTTGGCGTTCAGGATTTTATTGGCATTGATGGAAAGGTTGCCCTGTATGTATAGGTTAGAGTTAATCTCAGCCTCAACAGTACCTCCCAGCCATACCTCCACATTGGGTAATACAGCGCTGGATGAAACTGTTACTTTGTAAAGATTGTTGGTTATGCCCTGATGACCTAAATGCAGTGTTGCATCAGGATGAATATTCACTTCGGCCGGATGCAGGTATAAAATTTCCCGATGCCCCGGATCCGGAATATGACCTCTGACAATATACAGATTTCCGCCTGTAAAATGGAACAAACTGCCGGGGTTTAAGATTTCGAGCACACCAGGTCTATTGTGCACGGGATTGAAAGGCAAGTCGGGGTTTTTTCCTGCATATACAGTGCCACCATCTTGCACATATTTAAGTACACCATTATCGTTTTCCAGAAACCCCCGGATATGCGATGCTACTTCCAGCAGGGCATCATCGCTTATTTCAAGCCTTGCCGTTCCGGAAGCTCCATACTGAATATGCGCTTTGGAAGAGGGTGCTGCCATCAGTAATTGAGCATTTTCTTCTAATTTCAACAATCCACGTAAGGTAATTCCTGCATCTTCTGCACTGGCTCTGGCAATGACATTATCTTTAAGTTGCAGGCCTGCTTTGGAGGGTATCTCAAAGTCATTACCACCTGTAGTAAGATGGATATCCGTGCCTGACCCTTCCAGTATCAGTTTTCCGCTGACAAGTTCAAGGGGCTTTTGGGAATTGCCTGCACTGCTGTTCAGATTGAAATCATGAAGAAATGTAAAAGTTGTTTCTATATTGTCACCTTTCTCTGCAATGATTCGATAAAAATCTGGTTTCGTACCTCCATCACGTGTGTAAATTCCATCAGAATCTCCCGTAAGCTTCAGCGTAATGCGCGTGGCACTCTCATCACCATTAAAAAAAACTAATTCGCCGTTGTTATGTATGATATCTTTCTCCGCAATGAGAAAGTGATTGATATCATCAGCAGGGCCCTCGGTAGTGATTCCTGAGTTAGTCGATCCTTCCAGGTAAATGTTTTCCTGAACATGAATGGTTTTGCTGCTGCCTGATTCAGGAAAAAGCAACCATACATCTTCTCCGTCGTCGCCTAAAATTAGGTTTTTTTCAACCATCATATTTCCTTCTGCTCCATCATGTAAAATGACCCCGGCCAGATGGGCTATTTCCAGGTTTCCTTTTATAAGCATATCGTTATCCGGGAGCATCAGCCGGGCTGTACTTTCGGGCATTCCTTCCAAACGCAGATTGGGATACAGGGTAAAACCGGAAGCTATGTTGTAATTTCCTGTATTCGACGTGACTTTGTAGGTTATATAGCTGTCTTCACTGGCAACAAAATCTTCGAAGTCGCCTGCAATGGTTGCCTGCTCAACTCCTTGTTTTATCACTAAGTGTCCTGTACCTGAAACAATACCCAGGTTCATGGTATTTGCAGCGTCATTTATTTCAAGGATTGGAAGCTGATTATTTTCCTCCTCAAAACCAATTCCTGCCACATTAACATTACTGTCAATATAAACAGCATGAGGATTGCCGGAAACTACTCCCAGCTGCACCAGGTCTCCCGCACCGGGTAAATCATCACTACTAGCTCCGGTATGACTTTCCATTGACCATGTATCAGTATCGTGCCAGTCAGCAGGAGCATTGCTGTTGGTGCTGCTTCTGCTGTAAAATACCCGTACCAAACCGGAAAATTTACTTTCCAAACCGGCTGTATACTCTCCTTGCTCTAGAGCAAAGCCATTACCATCACCATTAAAAGTAATGGTTCGGTTGCTTTCATTGTAATTGTCCGAATCTTCAAAATCTCGTTGCTGTCCAATAACCTTTCCCGGAACAAACTGGAGGTCAGGAGCAGGAAGGCTTGAAGCATCAAAGGTAAATTCATATTCGTCTACCATTGGAAGTGTGTTTACATCATTATGCCTTATTTTCCAGTAATAACGCAAAGCTTCATCCGGATTGTCTCCATTAAGGGTGGGTAATTCGCTGTTTACCGGATTTACACTTATGTATACATCCTCCTGAACATCGGAAAATGTTGCCGACAGCGGGGTGTACCTGGCAGTATTATTGACAATACTTCCTACAGGAAATTGAAGCGTGTTATCACCGGATAGAAGTCGGTTTAAGCCCCCGTTAGGGTGTCCGCCAGCCGTTGCAATCATTTTTGTTGCATCATATCCGGTTCCCTCTATCTCATTTTCAATGGTGATGCCATGTTTGTTGATGTTGAAGATGCCATCGCTGAGCGTGAGTTTGTAAATGGATTGGATATCATTTTTATTTAATTTAACACCATTGCTGTTGCTAATCTCCAGGTGTCCTATTACAGATGGGGAGGCTGGGTCGGTGACGGTAATGTTTTGCAAATCCGAACCATTAAGGACTAATTTTCCTGTTTCGCTGGCAGAACCCACAGGAGCATCCAGTTCCCAGTCGCCTTTCAGACTGATTTGATAGGTATCGTAAGAAAAAATGCCTTTCCGGGTGCTCAGCATGTTTTCAATCAACAAAATTTCACTGTCGTCATTGATATTGCTCCGTTTTACAAAAAGGGTGTCGCTTGTACCGGTTTTATCGAGGGTTAGTGTTCCGATGGTAAATACATCGGTGGGGCTTTCTATTTCCAGGGTGTTGTTTCCTGATCCGGAAACTGTCAAAAAAGCGTTTTCACCCCATATCCGGGTGTCTTCTTCCAGGAGAATATCCCCTTCAATAATGGCACTATATCCATTCATATCCAGTCTGGCCGGATAAGTGCCACCCTTCAATGTGAGATTATTTAATACATGAAGAGGAAATGCTTCGGAAGCCGGAGGCGGATTACTGGAGCCACCATCGGGGACTCCTCCGGGATAGGGAGCCAGTAAAAATCTTACATCACTGGAAGAAGTACGGGATAATTCAAGGTTATAAAAAGGCGCGGCCGAGTTGATGATAAAACTGCGATGATTACCCAGAACAAGATTTACTGTTCCACCTGTTATGTTTTGGTTTTCAGGCAGAGAAGAAATCAGTATTCCCCCCAGAAATGAGGGTGAAGGATCATTGGTTGTTCTGGGATGGGTAACTGTAAGCTCCCCCCCGGTCATGCTAAAACTGTTGCTTGGATAGGGCAGGGTAAAATTATAATAATTCATGTTTCCCTTGTTGCCTGGATTTGATACCGTAACACTGCCTCCTGTTTGGATGTAAGAACCTCTGTGAACTCCTGATGCAACTGATGTTCTGAACATTCTCATTTCTGCTGTTCCATCGTGTATTTCAAATCTGCCTGTTTGGCGTAGCACTACGCCGTCAGTTGATATGGCTTTGAGAGAACCGTTCATGATGATCAAAGCGCCAAATATACCCAGAGAGGTAATCTCTTCAGGCACTTCCAATATTCCCCCCCGAAGTATAATTTGTGCATCTTGATCAATCAGATAGTCTCCTGCATACCCGGGCTCATGTTCGGTTTTTATGCTGGGAATGTGAATATTTTCTTCGATTACAACAATTCCGGAAAGCAAACCAAGTGCATTGTCATTGGGCAGATTGGGAGCCCAGTGGCCAGTGGTCTGGTCAAGGTTGTTTTGCCCCATTAAAAAGAACCGGTCAGGATTTGTTGAGCGAATGAACAGGCTGTCGGTTGCGCCCTTGGCAATTTCAATGCGATAAAACTCCGTCGTGCCATTGGCTTGTATAACCTGGTCTTTTTGTTGTTTGTTAAAGATTACGTCGACCATACCGTCATCAGCGGGCATGTTGTAAAGCGGGTCTGTAAGGTTGCTGAAGCGGACAATCCCATCGTTGATGAAGTTCCCCTGGAGTGTAAGTTGATGTCGTGCATTTCCTTCCCCGGTAAGCAATTGGCCTGAAGATTGTACTTCCAGATTTTCTGAAACCCGGATATTTCTGGCTACCGAACTGTTATCATTAATTAGCAGCACCCCGTTTTTAATCACCAGGGAGCCATTGAGATGGAAGTTGGCCAAAAGATTAATTTGGTCATTGGGGGTGTCAAGTTCGATTTCCACATTATTAAATTCGCGGTTGGTGGTAAAGTCAAAGCTTCCATTTCCATTGTACACAACTGTTCCTCCGTTAGTTGCAATAAAGTTAGCAGCCTCACCATCGGGGAAATAGTCTCCGGTAATGACGATACGTCCCTGTCCTCTGATGGTGTTAAAAGAGTGTCCCCGGGTAGTGTTGAGGGTCAAAATCCCTCCGTTATTTATTCGTAAATCGCCATGGCTGTAGCTGGCATTTTCATCGCTGATGGTTACATTGTGCGTATTGTTGATGACAATGTTATCTGCCCTGTCGTTGATTTCATCTTCACCGGGATATCCCGAAGCCAAACCCCATGTTGCAGGATTTTCCCATGCACCGGACTGAACGGTAGACCATGTTTTTACTGTCGCGCTTGATTTGGCAATGGTGTAATAGCCTGTTTGTAAGTGTTCGTCGGGTACGCTGAATGAAACCCTGTTACCGGAAGGGGCAGCTGAGATGGGCAATCTTGTAAATTGACCTGAGGAATTTTCTTTGTATAAAAGCACATACAAGCTTTCTGCTTCAACAGGAAGATTGGCTTCGGCAAAGTCAAATCCAATTCTGATGGCGGTGCCATTGCCCTGGCCCGGGTCAAGGGTTCTTTCTAAGCGCCAAACCCGCTCCCAACGCTCTTCCAGGTCTGGGTCAGAGGGGAGATCTGCGGTAGTCGTATCATGCGCTTCATCGTTGTGGGCTGCAAATACAAACTCATCGTGCTCATCGATGGAGTTGCCTACCTCCGACAGGTATAGTCCCCCTCCGCTGCCGGTGCTGGCACTGTGCTTCTGGTATCCAAAGCCGGAGGTCATGATGCCTCCTATCCCTGTTATGTCATGGTTGTGAGCGATGTTTTTATAATCATCCAGGAAGTAGCTGTCTGTTCCTGTCAGAGGGAAATCATATTTAAAGGCCAGCATGCTTTCTACAATCAATCGCTGGGCCTGGTTGAGCTCATCGCGTAAAACAATGATTTCAGCGATTTCTCCTTTTAACCAGCCATTACCATTTGTGAAGGTATTTCCAATGATAACCTGTGTTCCTTCATTTCGGTTAACGGATGAGTTGCCGAAATTCTGAGGACCTGAGATTATTTTGCCGTTGGAGTGCAGGGCTCTGTAATTTTCCAATCCGGAGAAGATACCCGTTTGAATCATTGCCTGGTTGTAGTGATAATAGCTTGAACTCATGTCTCCCAGCGTATTAAGCCGCATGGATAAAACCTTCGAGGAAGAGTTACTGTAAGACCGGAAATAAAATCTCCACGAATTATTATGACCTTCAGATCCGGTCTTGGCTATGATGCCCTGTATATTTCCATCTGCTGGAGGAGTGCTGTTTCTGTGCACACTAATGATGGTCAGTTCCTGCATTCCGTCAAGGCTTTCATCATCGTTGATGTGCAACATGTGCTGGTTGACGCCGTTGTTGAAGCGAACCGCCGGTTTGTTGTTGAAAATGGACGAACTGCTCAGGAATTCGGGGCGGTGGGAGCTTTCTTCGGAAAATGCATTATTCCCTTTTCCGCTGCTGTCGGGCCATGTGCTCACGTACCCGTCTTCGTCCGGGGTAATGTCTTCGGCTTTCAACCATAAGACCTTGTTTTGGGAGTTATAAACACCTCCCAGGCTGGTTGCATTCTGAGAGGATAAAGACAAAGGTACCAGCGAAATAATTAGCAATAATTTCCTGATTCCTGTAACAAAAGTGTAGTAGTGTGTAAATTTCATAATATTGTCATAATTTTAACAAAACCAACAAAACGATAAAAAACGACGATTTGTTACATTTAAATTACGACGAATAAAAGTGGGCATCAATTGTGGATTCTACGTATTTTGTCTATTCGTGATATCCGTAATAATGTAGATATTTACATGATTAATTTTATGAAAATGGAATTCCAACGAAAGACAATCGATGCTAATTATCGGTTCTCAATAGTTTTCTTGGGTTGGTAGTTAAGTGGTTAGAAAGAATAATTACTTCCGTTTCCATAAAATGGAGAGACAGCAATTATCTGAGAGAGGGATTGGGTTGACTCAACGATTTAAAACATCCAAATTATACAACTAAATTAAAACAGGAGTTGGAAGGTTCATTTTTTCATTAAGTGGAGTTTCGGCTTCCGGCAATAGAATTTTTACTTTGAGTTTTTTTTCATGGATGACCTTGCGTGGATTATTGTAATGAGCTTTTTAAAATCACTGCTTAGATCTAATAGCAGGAATACCAGGTAAAGAAAAACCTGGGCAAAGGTAAGCCAGTAATAATTCAAAAGAAGTGTTGTCAATGTGCCGGTTAAAAGTATAATTCGGGGTAAATAGAAAACCATTGTTTTTTTGAGGTCGAATCTCATATCGTAAATAAACACATAGAAAACAACAACAGGCAGTATCAGAACTGTTTGTGAGATGGCAATCAGTTTGGCTATCATTAACGGGGAATGTAATGAACCCAGAACAATGGAAACGACAATCGTTACAGAATTAAAGACGCCAAATCTGAACAGAAGCCTTTCCTTATAGTGGATTTTAAAAATGGCTTCAATATTGGTTTTATTGGTGCGCGAGAGGACAACCATTCCAAAGTAAGGTAAGTATTGTACCGTACCCAGCCAGTTAGATCCCCAGAGAATTTTAACCAGTAAATCAGGCATTAAAATCAGCACCGCCCCCACGGGGAAACTGACAAGGGTGATTAATCCCACAAAGAACATGTATTCGTGGTTTACATTACCACCGTCAGTTTTTAGTTTTTGAAGATTGGGATACAAAATGGTTCCAAATAAATTGTCAATGGTTTTTTCTGCCAGGTTAAGAAAACGATAACCTCTGTTGTACAAACCCAGCGAAGTTTCACCAAAGTTTTTGCCAATTAGGAGGTTATCAAGGTTGCGTCCCCAGTAACTTATCATTCTTACACCCAGTATGCTTCCCATCAAGGCTTTCGAATATTTAAACGCAACTCTGGTATATTTAAACGGATAAAACCTGAGTTTCAGGTAGGTATAAGATTTGTAATGGAATAATTTGTAAACCTCACCCAATAAAAACGGTACAATCAACGACCAGTAAGAAAAACCTACTGCAGCCATTGTTATCATTAAAGCATTGGATAACAGGTTGTTGGTTAATTCGATTTTTCCTACCAGACTGTACCGACGTTCTTTTATTAAAAGCGCGTAAAATACGGCACTGCTGCTTCTGATGGGGAATTTGAAAGCAATCAGCAGGGTTGGAAGAATCAACGCATTGTTTTCATAAAAGAGAGCCAGGGGATAAGACAATAAAATCACCAGAATAAAAAGTGCGAAACCTACATAAATTGACAGGTTCAGCATGGCCTTGTGAAAAGTATATTGGAAAGGGTTTCTAATTACCTCAGAGCTAATCCCCAAACCTGTAAGGATTCCGGCAAAATTGGTGATTACATATATCATCGCTACAATTCCGTATTCTTCAGGCAACAGTAAGCGTGCCATGACAATGGAGGCTAAAAAGCTTACTATTTCTCCGGTATATGTAAATCGACCTAATTGAAAAACATTTTTCAGGGTTGTTATTTTGAATGACATTTATTTGTCTTATTTTGAGTTTCTTTTTTTACTGATTAATGAACCTTTTTGAGGAGGATTAGCTCACTTATTGCAGGAGGTTGGAGACAAGAGGAGAATAGTTACATTGCATTCAAATTAAGTATTCGTAATAATATTATTGTTTTATGTGTGGTGGTTTTTGTATAACTATGTTTTATATGCGTAATTTAATTTGTTGTCATTTTCTTCAGTTTCTTCATGCAATTCATTCTTTTCAAGTTCCTGGTTTTTATATTTATCAATCATGTAGAGCACAATCATGAAAAAGGCGATGCCGGTGGCATTACTGAAAATATTGGAACCTGTAAACATGACCAGTGCCCGCGAAATAAAAAAGTATCTTAAATAAACAATTTCTTTGGGAAGTTTTCCGAAAATAACCCGGGCCATAATGCTTAACTGGGCAATGACAAATAGCAATCCAAACTTGGTGTAATCACCTATTAATCCAATGTCGGACTGATAGAGTCCAAGTTTTTTGTAAAGATTTACTTCTTTTCCAAAACTGGAATTTAAACTATCCTGGCCATTACCAAAAATGTAGGCCAGATTGTTGGGCATAAATTCAGTAAGAAAAAACCTTACGGCCACCAGCCTGATGTTTTCCCGGGTTGCAGTGGATTCCTTCCTGGTGACAGCAATCAATTCAAGAAAAATATCCTGGAATAGAATAAATACCGCCAAACCAGCCACTCCTGCCATCAACATTACCAGGGTTCTGGATTTAACCTGTTTGCTGAAAAAAATAAAGGCTACAGTTAGCAAGACAATGGATGCCAGGCTTTGCCGGGTTCCTTGCAATATACCATTGATCACAAAAAATATAAGGCAATATATTCCATACTTTAGCTCGTAATTCTTTAATAGCTTTTGCAAGGACATGTAATAAGCGAGCAAAAGAAAACCACCCCCGGGGATGAATATTCTGACCGTTCCGCGTTCTACCCCCACTCTGGAATCAACAATGCGCGTTGGATATACCATGTACTGGGTTAAATAAAGAAACACATATACAAAGGCCAGAGGGAGAAATAATTTTTCCAAATCTTCGATCTCTGGTTTTATCGTATGAAGGAAGAAATAGAAAAAGAAAAAATAGATGTATCGCTGAGCGATAAGCGTGATGGTAAAAGGCTGATTATGGAATGCATTGGCCATAAACATACTAAAAAATGCGGCCAGTAATAGTAAGTATATCTCCTTTTTGAAATGTTGCTTTTCCCCTGTTTTGTAACCTGACAACTGCTGAAACAGCAATACAAATATGATAATACCTATGCCTGCCATTTCACCGATATTTCGCAGAGGCTCAGGAATGAAAATAAGGGTGTAAAAGCTTGAGGCTAAAACAAAAATACTTATTATCAGCATTCGTTTGAATAGTGGGCTTTCTAACATATTCTTTGGTTTTTAGATTTAAAATATCACAGGGGAATGATATCTTGTTCTAGAAATCAACAAAATTCTCTTTATGTCAAAGTTGGTGCTTTTCTAAAAGTACTATTTTATTTTGTTGTCTGTATTTATCTGTGTTTAAATAATTGAGCCGAACCATTGTCCCGGACAAGAAAAGCATGCGAAACGCAAATAATATCAAAGGTGTGTGTTTGAGGGTTTGGGTATACAACCTTGCTTTTTCAGATAGATGGAGAACGCGTAAAACATCCAGGCTTGCGCCCAGCGCATATAGGGTATTTTGGATGAAAATACAGGCTTTAATTGATAGTAAAAATAACCGTGTTGACTTTGCATATTCTGTATTGTCCATGACAGTACTTTTTCTATCAACGGCCGGTTCTTTTCAGCATTATTTGTTTTTATAAGTGTGGCAATCAATTGTGCCGGAGAATGAATATCTACCGGATAGGTTTGGTTATGGTAATAAGCCGGAGTTCCATCCTCGGCAAAGAAATTAGTAAGATAATATGTCAGCCCTTTTTGAAAAGCTTTGTCGAACTGGTTGTCTTGTGTATATACTTTGTATTCATAAATGCACTCCAGATTAAAACCTGTATGAAAATTGTCGATCCATTGCTGGTTGCTTTTGCTTCCATATACCCAGGAGCCGTCCGGATTCTGGCACCTGATAATGGTTTCGATGGCTGTTTTGCCGAGTTCTTTCCATTCAGAATTGCCGGTATATTTAAACCCACGAGCCAGTAAACGGGCCCCAAGAAGGGATGCATTGTAGACTTGCGATTTATCCACAGGTGAGTAAGAAAAGAAGAAACCACCGAACTGATCTGGGGTTCTGTTTAGGTCTTTTGCAACAAAATTGCAAGCAGAGAGGGCGGTGTCAAGGTATTTTTTTTCTGAGGTAATCTCCCAGGCTTCAAAAAGTGCATTGGCCACGAAGGAAGTTGCCACAACCGTTGGAGTATACCTGGGCTGGAAAAAAACCCTGCTTTGCCAGTCGAAATTGTATCCCCAGCAAGCACCACTGTAACCTTCCGATTGTAATTCAATGATCTTGTCAGAAAGAAAAACTATTTTCTTTAGTATCTCCTCAGAACTTCCGAATGTTGTATTGCCCGACTGACTTATATGATACAGTTGACAATAGCCATAGAGAAATAACCCCAGTCCTTTGGTATTGTATTGTTTTGGTACCAAAAATAAGGGTCTCAGATTAATGGGGGACCTTTTAAACAACTGAATCCATGCCATCCTTGGCAACCAGTGATATTTCAACGGAGTTGCCTGGAAAATAACGGAATTCATTCCATCATAAGGATCCCAACCTTTATATTCATTTTTTTCTACATAAGCCTTTAGCTTCATAAAACTTTGGGTGGGAGAGATTCCTGGAGTATTTCGTTTCAACAGATTTGCGTTTTTCAGGGTAAAAATAAATCGATTTCTTAATGTGATAAATGTATCAGAATCTCAACGATTCTTTGGGAAGTTTTGCCATCCCATAGTGGGGGGACGGAGCCCTTTTTCCAATTTCCGGAAAAGAGTTTTTCCAGCGCGGGTTTTATGGCTTTCGGATGGGTTCCTATCAATTCATTGGTTCCCTGTGTGATGGTTTCAGGACGTTCGGTATTATCGCGCAATGTCATACAAGGTACACCCATAACGGTGGTTTCTTCTGTTATTCCACCGGAATCGGTAATGACAGCCATGGCGTTTTTTACCAGATAATTAAACTCAAGATACCCCAGGGGTTCTACAGTGTGAAGTTTGGGATGCTTGATGCCTGCTTTTTCCAGGATGCGTGCGGTGCGTGGATGAACAGGAAAAATCAGGGGTTTGTCCTGGGAATGGCGGATTATTTCATCGATCATGTGTTTGAGATTTGACTCTTCATCTACATTTGCAGGTCTGTGCAAGGTCATTACAATGTAATTATGCTGTTTTAAATCCAGCGTGTCCCATACCTCAGGTTTTTTTAAATTGTCCATATGTTTCAGTAAGGTGTCTATCATTGTATTGCCCACCAGGAAGATGCGATTCGCTTCAATTCCCATTTTAGCCAGGTTCTGCGATGCCATCTCGGTTGTTGTGAAGAAATAATTGGTTATACTATCGGTAACAATGCGATTGATTTCTTCCGGCATCGTCCAATCGCCCGATCGAATACCTGCTTCTACATGAGCAACCTTAACATGCATTTTTTGTGCTACAATTGAGCATGCCATGGTTGATGTTACGTCGCCCACAACAAGGCACAAATCTGGTTTACTTTCCATCAGAAGTGTTTCGTATCCCAGCATTATAGCAGCAGTTTGTGATGCCTGGGTTCCTCCACCAGCCCCCAGGTTGATATCTGGAGCAGGTATGCCCAACTGTTCAAAAAAGCTTTCGCTCATGTTTTTATCATAGTGTTGTCCGGTATGAACCAAACGAAATGATATGTTATGAGCTTTGTCCCGGGCTTCTCTGATGGCGTCAATAATGGGAGATATTTTCATAAAATTGGGGCGTGCACCAGCAATAATATCTATTTTCATCCTTATTTGTTTTTGTTTAGTTGTTGGTATCTGGGTGTGTAGAAGACTGTTTAAGAGCTTTTCAGGAAATTTGTTATTTGTTGTCAGGCTATAGAATTATTTGTATTGATTTAAATCCAACTTCTGTACAAGTCTTTTTTGTTTTCCGTTGGGCAATCTCTCGATGGCTTTCACTTTGGAGATAATGGGTTTAATTTTTCCCCCAAAGGAAGAAAAGATGTCTTTTTCAATTGCTTTTTCATCTTCTTCTTTAAAGGCATTATTGCCTACAGCACGGAAGTACAATTCTCCTGGTTTTTCCTGGTAATACTGGTAGTTAATTACATTCTGCAGTGTATTGGGGCGCATGGATAAGATACATGGCACCAATTCTTCCTTGTTGTTTATGATTATATCCTGGGATCTTCCCAGAATCGAAAGTATTTTTCCGTGGTTGTCAATTTCTGCATAATCCTCTGTGCAGTATCTTATCAAGGGCATGGATTTGTTATAAAAATTGGTTCCTATGATTTCAAAAACCTTGTTGCCTTCAAAAGTGTTGCCCGAGTCCAGAAATTCAACAAAGCTGTATTGATTTACAAAATGATAAGGGCCATGATTGACAGCGTAAGCCAGGGCTACATGTTCATTTTGTCCATAAATATCAATGAGTTTAACTTTGGGAAAAGTATTCAAGATCAGTTTTTTGTCTTCTTTGGTTATGGTTTCTGAACTGGTGACAATTCCTTTAAGTTCAGGAAGTTCTGTGGGTTTTTTCAGTTCATTGGTATATTTGCACAATACAGCCAGTGAAGACGGAAATGCATGCAGGCAATCAATTTTATATTCTTTAAGCAAGGCAAGGTACTTTTCTGTTGTTTCAGCATTGATATCATATGAAGATAGTATAAGCAGCGGATGATTGTATTCGAAAAGGCCGTTTTGGGGTTTTATCGCTCTTAAGATGGCAATTTTTTGCGATTTCACCGGGCTGATCATGGAAAAGATTCGGTCGGTAAAAAAAGTTTCTGCAATAATAGAGGTAAAATCTTTCTGAAGGTTTAGTGAAAGTCCTGATGTTCCACCGGTTGATTTTTTCATCAGCATAAAGGAAAGTGCTTTGTCTGATATAAACTCCTTTTCTCTTCCAATTACATCGGTTTTTTTTATGTATGGGAACATCTCCAATGAAATGCTTTGCTGTTTCATTGCATCTGCTATCGTATTTCTGTAATAGGGCGTGTTCTTTACGGCATACTTTAAAATTTTTCTCAGCATGGGCGTATTCTCTGGCTGGGAAATCTTATTCTCACCGAAATCATGAGAAAGTTTCCTGTAAAAAGGACTCATACGAATGAGGTTCCTGAATATGCTTTTATGTTTTTCTTTCACGTGTTCTGTGTTTTATTCGTTACAGGCCATCCTGATTATTTTCTGGTAACACAAAACTCTATGGCTTGTTGAAAACCATGAAACATTCTTTCAATAGACATCTGGTCTTCTGCTACTTTTTTCGCATTGGATGACATTTGGGCCAGCAGCTTTTTGTCTTTCTGAAGTAGAATGATCTTATCTCTGAGTTCTTGTTCATTCCTGCAAACAAATCCGGTTTCGCCATTCTTCATGTAAAATATTTCAGGTGCATGATTTTTATTCAACACCAACACGGGTTTCCCCCAAAAGAAAGATTGGTTTAATGCAAGGCCAATATGCCCGGGAGTACTAAAAACATCTCCCATGTTGAATATTTCATCTGCTTCATTGTTGTATTTCTCCCCCAGGTAATAGATGTTTTCAGCAGCTTCTACCTGTGCCTGTTGTTCTTTACTTATGCCGGGTCCAATAATTACCAACCCAACTTCCGGTATTCCGGGAATCAGTTTTAAAAGCACATCAAGTCCTTTATAGGGGAGAATTCGCGAAATGTACAGTACCACAAAATCCTCTTGAATGCCATAGACTGATTTTACCGTATTCTTATCCCTGATAATTTGAGGGGTAAGGGATGAAAAGTTTAATGTATTATAGGCAATGAAGGTTTTTGACTGATTTTTTGGAGCAATATATTTTGTTTCATTAGGTGTATAGAGGATAATAGCAGAGCTAAGGTTATGGATTAATTTGAACAACTGGTTTTTGAAAACATTTTTCTTTTCATGCAAATTCAGTCCATGACCCCAATAAATACAGGGTATCTTTTTTAGCCTGCAATACACAAGGATAGGCAGGAAAATGGTGTCTTTCAGGTGCAAAAAATTGATTACCACATCGGGTTTTAGTGTGTCAATTATTTTTATATAACGTTGAACCCCAAACTCCAGGACGTGCTTGTTATAGTTTATATCAAAATCAACATCCTGGAAATGGTTGCTTGCAACATGAAATTCAAATCCGAGTGACCGGAACTTTTCGGAAAAGCTATTATATATGTGGGAACGGTAATGATGAACCTTGTTAGATATCAAAAGAATTTTTTTCATTTAAAAATGCGCTGTTCTGAATTAAGGTTATGAACCATGGATATTTTTGCGAACCATGTTTTTGCTATGTATATGTTTATGTAACTATTTACCTGTGTGTATTTTTTAGTGAAGATGTAAATTTACTAAATAATGTAATTTGTAGACGAAATATTAAATTAATATTTCATAACGATTAATGATTTATACGAAAGTAAACTTTAATGGGGCTGTATTGTTTTTTAAAAGTATTACTTTTGCGCAAAACAAATTTGCTGTATGAAGCCTTCTCATCGATTTTAAGGTTAATTATGGATGCATTCATCTGTTTTTCAAATAGCAACCCTTTAAAAAGCTTATTTCATACGTTTGTTTACGTTTAGTGCCTTGTATAACCGTAAACTGATAAAATCCAATTATTCATTTGCATTGCTATGACAAAATCATTGTTATCTGTTATTATTCCTGTTTTTAATGGACTGGAATATACCCGGAAGTGCCTTAAAAGCCTGGAGAGGCAAATTAATTCACTCCCTGAATATGAATCACAAATAGATGTAATTGTTGTTGATGATGGTTCATCTGATGGTACCTACGAATGGGTAAAGAGCAATTATCCTGAAGTTCATGTTTTGCAAGGCAATGGAAATCTGTGGTGGAGCGGAGGTGTTAACAAGGGAATGGAGTATGCGCTTGAGAATTTAGATACAGCATACATCCTCTGGTGGAATAATGATATTCTTCCAGACGAAAATTATTTGAAAAATCTATTGTTGATTACAGAGCAACAGCCTGATGAGGTTATTATAGGATCAAAGATTTTTATGTTGCATAAAAACTTAATCTGGGGGATGGGAGGGAAGTTTGACCCACGCAAAGGCACCAAACACATGTATGCTGAAAGGAAAGAAGATGGCCCCGAATTTGAGAAATCTTTTGAGGTGGATTGGTTTCCCGGCATGGGCACCTGTTTTCATAAATCTGTGATTGAGAAGATAGGTTATCTGGACCAGGAAAACTTTCCTCAATATCATGGGGATAGTGATTTTACACTCCGGGCGAAAAAGGCTGGATTTAAGCTTGTTGCTTTTTCTGAGTTGATCATTTATAATGATACTTCCAATTCCGGGATCGTTCACCAGGGAAGCGTTGGTAAGCTATTTAAATCTTTTACCAGTATCAAATCCAATTTTAACATTCAAAAGAATCACTTATTCCTTAAAAGACATGCTCATTCAAGACTGGCCTATCTTCCCTTGATAAAGAAATACGCCAAATATGTCGGCGGTTTTGTCAAATGGAAGTTTTTGGGTTTTCTGGGGGTTGTGAAAAAGTAAGCTCATTGCCAATTATCTTTTGAGATGAGGAATAATGCAAAAGGCACTTGCCAAATATTATTTATACCGAATCTGGCCTCTTATTGCCAGGGAATTAACTTACCTGATTTGCAGAATATGTGTTTTGTGCCCTGATAGAATTTGCAACCATTTATGCAGTATTGCTTTCATGAACTTTTCCAATGGTTATTGAAAGTAGCAGATACTGAAAAGCAAATGGCTTAATTAAAAATTAAAGGAATGAACTATAAAGCTTATATTTATCCGCGAACCAAAAGAGGGAAGAATACGACCAATAATCCCTACCTGAGAAACTTCATAGAATCAGTCAGAGAACAAATTGAATTTTTGAATGAGAACAAACCCACAGCAAAGGGTATTTTCAACCTGATTCCTTATATCGGGAAGATAGATTTTTTGTTTTTAAACTGGATTGAGGATCTACCGGACAAAAAATGGGGATTGTTTCAGGCCCTCTTTTTTTATTTCATCCTGTTAACGAAAAGAATTTGGGGAATAAAAGTGGTTTGGACCATTCACAATAAAATATCACATTTTCCGGGTAATTTAAGAATGAAAAAGTTTCTTTTCCGTCAACTGTTGAAAAGGAGCGATGTTATTATTACCCATGCAGAGGAAGGGATTCGTTTTGCAGAAAAACGCTGCCCCGGCGTTTCAAGAAAGATTTTTTACTTTCCCCATCCCATTGTTCCCCTGAGTCTTCCCCGGGTTCCACCTGCAAAAAAATACGATATACTTATCTGGGGTTCTCTCTCGCCCTATAAGGGGATTCATGTATTTTTGGAGCATCTGAAAAGCCAGGGAATTTCTTCCCGGTTCCGAATAATGATTGTGGGTAAAACGGTTTCTGATAGTTTTTATCATCAATTGAACCAGTATACGAATTCACAGATTACTCTCAGGAATGAATTTGTCAGTAAGGAGGAGTTGGCTTCACTGATCCTGGAATCGAGAATCGTCCTGTTTACCTATTCAGGTGATTCGGTGCTTAGTTCCGGCGCTTTAACAGATTCCATTGCCCACTATGCTAATATTGTGGGTCCCAACGTTGGTGCATTTCAGGAAATGGGTAAGCTGGATATCATTACCACTTATAATAACTTTCAGGAACTCATTGATTTATTATTAAACTTCAATGAGGAATCTGAAAAAATGAAACAGGACAAGGTTCGTGATTTCATTCATAACCATACCTGGGAGAAATTTGGCCGGGCTTTACAGCAAAGGATCAAAGCAACAACAGGTAAACACTAGCCTATAGCCCGATTTTCGCTATTTGCGTTTATTCTTTTTGAATTTATTTTTCAAAACCAGCATTATAAACTCTGTATTGGTTGTTAAATATCTTTTCCACATTCTGCCGGGTTCCTGATAAACCCTGTAAAGCCACTCCAGCCCTGATTTTTGCATCCACAATGGTGCTCGCCTGGTTTTTCCTGCCACAATATCAAAACTCCCACCTACTCCCATAATAAATGGTATTTCCATTTTTTTTGAATAGGTGTCAATAAATATTTCTTTTTTGGGACTGGTAATGCCTAAAAAAAGCATGTCTGCTTTACTTGCTTTGATTGAATCAGCGATGTGGGGTTCTTCTTTTGCAGAATAATATCCATTTCTATATCCTGCAATCTGTAACGCCGGATGTTTTTGCTTAAAAATCTGTATCATTTTCTGAAGAACCTCTTCTTTTGCTCCAAAAAAATAGGGTTTGTATCCTTTTTTTGCACAAACGGCAACCAATTCCTGAAATAAATCACATCCTGCAACTCTTTCTGATACCTGATGACCCAGAAAGCGAAGTGCCCATACTACGGGTTGCCCATCAATGTTTACAATGTTGGAGTTATTGATAGCCTTCCGTAAATCTTCATCCTTTTGAGCATTAACTATTTTGGCTGCATTTACTACAATATGTTGTATTACATTTGATCGGTTTTTCACTGCATCATCAATGGTGCATATAGTTTCAGCCATATTACCGTTATGGATTTTCAAACCAAATGCTCTTATTTCGTCCATTTTATAGTTTGTTTCTGAATTGATAATTGTTTGTTTGCTAATATTCAGTCTCCGAAATATCGCCTCCCCAATTTACACCTGTTTTAGTGATTGATGCCGGCATACCTGCTAAGATAACATGTGATTGGTTGTATGCTTTATTGGTAAGAGAATTGCTTGCTACAATGGTATATTCCTTAAAGCGGGATCCTTTGTTAATGTTACACCTGTTGCCAATCCAACAATTATCCTCCATGATTATATCTTTATTGGGATTGAGGGTTTTTCCGTTTTCGTCAAAAATCCGATGAAAGTCAGTGTCGATAATCTGGGTGTCCCATGAAATTCTGCAGTTGTTACCCAATGTAACCTGTTTATAACAGATGATATAACTACCTGAGGATAGTCTGAATTTGTCGCCTATTTCCAAAACCCCTGTTTCTCCTACGATAATTTTAGCCCCAAATTTAATCAGAGCTTCTCCTTTAAAAATAACTTTGCCCTTATTTTCCCAGATTGGTCTGTTATGTTTTCTGTCGTAATGACCAATTTCGGAGGCGCCTATCTTTATCATGCCCGTTTTTATTTTGTCGGGTAATTCAACTTTTCCTTTCATGCTTTTGATTTTAGCATTAGAACTTAAAAAAACAGGCAATTGCATGGCTCGCTTAAAAGGGAACATTGAAAAATTGAAATATAGTGTTTTTAAGTTCAGGTAGCCTAAATTTCTCCATATGGAATTCATTGTATTACATTAATATGTTAGTAGCAGCTAATTTATAATTAATTTTTTGCAACCACGACATTACTGTCATAGTATTTAAGAATGCTAATTTTTGATTCTACCAGGGTAACATTGCTTTTTCTGGATTTATCAGGATACAATTGTATAAGCACTGTGTTCAAAAGAAAAGAATATACTTGTTTGTGTAAGTTCCATCTAGCCAGTGTTTTAACTTTGCTTTTTGAATGGAAAGCATTAACATCAGAAAACACTTTTGACGATACTTTCACTGATAAAAATTAAAATACTTTGTTTATCCGGCAAAATCAGCTGATCAATGTATTCGCATGACGATTCTCTAATTCATAAAAGCAGGAGAGTTATTAAACAATCCATCAGGCAAGTGGTCACCTGCTGTTATTTGATTTAATCGTATTTCAATGTATTCAATTTGTTTCTTTTCTATATGCTTATTTTAAACATAGGGATAAACAAATAAACTGCAGTTTGTTTTGATCGGAATTGTAAATAATTTTACAAGTTGAATTTGTTATTCTGGATTTTAATGTGTTGTGTGCGAATTTTTACATGTAATAAAAGAGGAAAGGGTTGGTAACAGTTTCACCGTCACCAACCCTTTTTTTAGCTGCTTTAAAGTTGTATCGCTACCTGTGACACTTTCAGTTAAGCGGTTAGATAAAGTTTCCAAACATTCGGAAAAGATTCGTCAGAAACTATTCCTGGAAGTATTTAGCGACTTCTTAAAAGCTATTTAATAATGACTTTCTGCGTAAAAATCTTACCTTCTGTAAGCACGCGTATCAGATATACTCCCGGAGGCATGTGCCCTATGTTAATAGAATTATCCCCTTGAGTCAGGAATACTTTTTCCAGTATAAATCCTTGTGCATTCAGAACCTGAATTTCTGAATCGGTAGAGATGTTTAATTTAAAATTTCCATTGGATGGATTAGGAGAAATCTCCAGATCATTAAACGCGAACTCATTAACTTTTAAAACTGCCTCCAGTTGCGTGTTTCGGTTTACTTCAAACTTATACGGGTTTTGCCGGGAAATAATTTGTCCTGCTTCATTTTTCCAACCTACAAAAATAATTTCCTCAGAGGCAAGGAGCTGCACTATGGCCGTCTCACCTTCTTTGTAAACTCCTGAACCAGTTACTTCAGGTAATCTATTATAGGCTGGAAATGGTAAATCCTCATTGATAGTTGCAGACACCTTAAATCTTCTGATATTGTAATCAAAGACTGCATTTAGGTTCAGACAACTGTCGGCTTTAAAACTAATACTCGGATCTTTGCTTACGAGCTGATCATCTTTGAACCAACCCACAAATGTGAAACTATCATCCATGGGCAGCGCTTTAAGTTCTACCGTTTGGTCCTTCAGGTATTCTCCACCCCCGAAAGCAAATCCTGCTCCTGCAGGCCAGACCTCTGTGTCGATAAAAACAGGAGGGGAGCTGGATGCAAAATGGGCTACCAGAGTCATGGACTCAATTACTGTTATGTTAAATTCCGGTTCATTTGATATTATGATGCCATTCAAGGTCCAGTAATCAAAAGAATAATCGCTGTTGGGGGTAGCCGTGACCTGTACTTCACTATTGCCCGCATATATGCCGTCACCATAGACTGAACCCCCAACTTCCGGGGATGCTACCAGGTTGAGTTCATAATTATTGTCTTCAAAAACCGCGGTAATATTTCTGTCTTCTGATAACTCAAAGCTCAATACCGGCTCACCGGAAAGAAACTCACCGTTTTCCGTCCAGCTAATAAAATTATAACCCTCGTGTGGGGTAGCTGAAATAGTAACATTCTGTCCGTGGGAATATGTTCCGGCGCCTTCGACTGTTCCACCTTCCACAGGATCTGCATCGAGAGTAAGTGTATGTGGGTTTTGGCTGAAACTGGCCACGAGATCCCAATCTTCGGTCACAGTAAAAGAAAAGTTGGGTGAAGTAGAGATTGTTTTATCATTTTCGGTCCATTCAATGAAGGTGTAACCTTCAGAGGGAATTGCCTCTACGCTGGCAGTTTCGCCATAGGTAAAAACTCCCCCGCCACTTGTATTTCCACCTTCCGCAGGATTTTCACTGAGGGAAATGTGCAGACTTTTCATCTCAAAATTGGCGGTAAGGTGCCTGTCTTGGGATACCACGAAAGAATATTGTTCCTGGTCAGATACCACCGTACCGTCTTCGGTCCAGTTGATGAAATCAAACCCTTCATTGGGAATTGCTTGTAAAGTTGCCGTGCTTCCCGGGTTATAATTTCCGTCACCTGAAAAAGTACCACCATCCGCGGGGCTTGCCTCAAGTGAAACCTGGTAGGAATCAAGGCTGAAATGAGCCACTAACTCCATATCCTGGGTTGGTACAAATGAGTAGTTGGCCTGGCTGGATACAACTGTTCCATTGTGGGTCCAGTTTATAAATGAGTAGTTTTCATTGGGTAATGCTTCAATCGTTACGTTTTCTCCATGTTGGTAAACCCCGGTTCCATGGGTGTTTCCTGCCGCCGAAGGATTGGCCTGTAATGAAACAGTATAGGAGAGGGGCTCAAAGTTGGCCACAAGGTTCCTGTTGTCCGTTACAGTAAATGAATATTGGGTTTGAGACGATACTACAATCCCGTTCTCAGTCCAGTTGACAAAAGAATAACCCGCAGCCGGGCTTGCCGTGATAGTGGCTATTTGACCATGGGTATAATCGCCGGTTCCTGTCGTCTGTCCGCCAGCCAATGGGCTGGCGGATGAGTTTACGGTATAAGAGTTGATAGTAAATACGCCTTCGATATTTTTATTTTCATCAACATTGATGGTAGCAGGGTTGGTATTTCCTGACAGATCACCGGTCCAGTTGCTGAAGCTCCAGCCATACTGAGGGGTAGCGGTAATCACAACTTCCTCGTTTTCATCATACTCTTCTTTGTCAGGGTTTAAGGTTATGTTGCCACTACCCGTTACAGTGGTATTGATGAGGAAGGACTGATCGGGTTCCTCCCCGGAGGGCAAAATCCAGCTTGCCACGATCAGGGCTCCCTGGTCTCCGTCATTTTGTACGGTTACATTCCCGGGTTTGTTGGCGTTAGTATCCAGCCGGGTTGCTACACCCATTTGAGCTTGTTTGCCCAGGGGTGAAACAAATTCATTGTTCCAGTCGGTCATTTGGGTGGCGTTGCGTGATACTACCGCACCAACAGATAAATGAGCCGATGAAGGTTGGGGTACGTTTTCCGTAAACTGAGGTATTATTTCAGTACCACTGGTAATGGCATTGGCATCATAAAAACTAATGTCCTGGAGATCAAATTCTATAACGATACCGCCCAAATCAATTGTGGTGCCAAAGCTGGTATTAAAATCCGTTTCGGTTCCATCGGCAATTTTATCGCAAATGAGCAGTCCATGGCGGTCATGACTATGAGATTTGTATTGGATGACCTTTCTAAGGGTAAAACCTTCAGGAATATCCGGATTTTCCAGAGAATCCTGCCGGTGCGCCAAAACAGCTACCAGGAGATTTCCTTCGGTAGCAGGTTGTTGGAAAGTGGCTGAATTTAATCCTGCAGCAGATTGTACTACATAAGGTTCTGGCTCTTCAGTAGCTTCCAGGAATTGAGCAGTAACGGATTTATTATCACTCATGATGATTTCAGTAGATAAATTACTGCTATTAACATCTCCGGTCCATTGTTGAAAATCCCACCCTGCATCAGGATGCGCTGTTAGTGTAACGACTTCACCCGAATCATAATAATTCTTTTCAGGATCGAGGCTTACTTCGCCATTGCCTGCGATGTCGACATCCAATGTATAGGTATCAGGATTTATCGTACCACAAAGGTCATCATCCGGAGTAAGAAAAGTCAGGGGATTGATATCGCTACCCACAAGTCCTGTGTCCTGGTTTTGCGAAAGGTAAGATTCATAGCTGTCGTAGCCGGTAAATAACTCGTTGCGTTCTTCAATAACAGGCAAGGCAGATGAAGGATAATAAAATGCCTTGGAGGAATTTCCACGAATAAAATGGTTATCATAAATTCCATAAGGGGATTGTTGATTGGGAATATTTCCACCATTTCCCGAAACGTCGTAGATTACTCCAGGGCCGATTTGGGAGCCTTTATTTGTTGCATCAAAAACATTTTTTTTCAGGGTAGATTGCTGGGGTCCCTCCAGGTAAACCACGGTTCCACCCCCGGGGCCCCCATTATTACCCACAAAAGTGTTGTATTCGATGGTTGCTCCTTTGTAATCGGAATCACTCCAGGGGGATTTTAGAATTAATGCAAATTTCCAGGATGTGGCGCTTCTGTCAACATAGTTTCCTGCAATGTACAGGTCCTTTTGCTTTCTGCTGTGTATACCATCGCCACAATTAAAACTGAATTCAGAACCATCAGTCTGAGCACCTGGTTGAGTATCGGTATACTCGTTACCCACGCGTTTCATATCCATGTGGTGAATGTAGTTCCTTACCATGGTGAGGCTTCCGTTTCCTGAGCCTGTTCCTACTGCATCATCAAAACAATAACTAATATGGTTATTGAAAATGACCAGGTTATTTGAACGGGCTTTTATGCACCTGTAGGGATATTTTAAAAATATGTCCCCATCATATACTCCTGTAATAAGAGAATTTGCAATTGTTAAGTTCCATACATCACTATCTTCTGCGAAGATTACTGAACTATTACCGGCAGCTGTTGGACTAGGGGAGGTGGCTTGTATGTTCAGATCATCTATCGTAACATTATTAGAGCCATCTCTTACATGGATACCTCCAAATAGGATAGCTCTTTCTCCTTCACCATAGGAGCCAATGTAGGAGTCATTCATAACAGCGTAAATTCTTTCATTTAATTGGGTGCCTCTTTTTATGAGATACGCTGTATTATTGGGTAATGCACCGTTATTACGCAGTCCGTTTATTGTATTGAAAGGGGAGGAGATGCTTCCATTGCCTCCGTTGGAGGCCGAAGGGTCAATATAGACAACATTGTCAAAATCATTGTAATTGGCTATTTCGGGGACTTCATAAGGTAAACAATTCTCATCTGCCAGCAAGGTTTTTGAGTTTCCTGTAATGATGGCAATGATAACAAGGGTGAATAGAATAATTGATTTTTTCACAGTGTGGGTTAGATTTGTGGTTAAATGTTGGTTTTCTGCTGATAGGTTGAATGAGTTTTTATTACCATGAATTGGGAAATTTCTGGTGAAAGCCGGTAATACTTTCTGTCCGTCTTTTGTGGTTAGATAATTAAATTTTTGGTGGTTCATTGATTCGTGGTTTTTTTAATTGTAGACTTTTATTCGTGTTAAGGGTATCGCAATTGATGATTTTTGTTTTTACTTGTTTGCGAAAACTTTCTCTGCATAGGCATGTGCGCTCAATATTATACTTAAGAATGGGGTTTTTCTAGTGGCAATTGTACTGGTTTTGCTTTGTTGAGCTTCTGTTTTTTTTTAAACCTTTGTTTCGCGATTGCCATAAAAACTGTTTTTTTTAGCACCAGTGTGCACGTTGTTCCTACCATCGAAATTGCGTCATTCCTTAACATTCACGGGTAAAGATATACAATCACAAATCTCTTTTTTTACGTGATTTTTCTCGATTTTATTAGGTGTTATCTATCGCTTATTGAAAGAGTTAGCAGGCATGTTTCCTTCAAACAATGTCCTATTGTTTTATGTATTTTATTTTTTGTATAGTTTTTCTGCTGTTTGGTGTTAGGAAAAAATGTCTTTGCTTGGTTCAGAAAGGATGATATACTAGTAAATAAGTTTTACAAGTTGCTGAATATCAGTTGCGTATTATTTGCGATAGGGAAGGGTTTTTGTCAAATATCATTATTTATAAGTAATAATACCTAGTTGACTTAGGTTTTTTTCGTAATTTACGGCATCGATATTCATTCTGCTTAGTAATGAAGATGAGGTGATGATTTTTGTGGAAATTTTTTAATATACTGTTTATCAGTAATAAAACCTGATAATTGATTTGCAGAAAAACAGCCAAAGCCCACCTTAGATTATTGCTAAAAGGTGGGCCTTGGCATATGTTTGATTGATTAGGTTGTAACCTGAAGAGAATTGTCTTCCTGGTATGTTTTTATTGGTTATAAAATATTTTATACCAATCCACAAAATGCTTAATGCCTTTTTTGATGGGCATGATGGGCTTGTATCCAACTGCTTGACTGAGTTTTTCTGTACTGGCCCATGTTTTTACAACATCACCCGGCTGGATGGGCATCATGGTTTTTACAGCTTTTTTATCCAAAGCCTCCTCAATAGCAGCAATGAAGTCCATAAGGTACTCTGGTTTAGAATTGCCGATGTTATAAATCCGGTAGGGTGCATGTGAAATATCTGGTTGAAGAGCATCGCCATGGATTTCCGGATTTGGCCGTGGAGGTTTAACCATAAGTCTGGTTATTCCTTCTACAATATCATCGATGTAGGTAAAGTCTCGCATCATCTTACCATTATTAAAAACCTGGATGGGTTTACCTTCCTGAATGGCTTTGGTAAAGAGGAAAATAGCCATGTCAGGCCGTCCCCAGGGCCCGTAAACTGTAAAAAATCGTAATCCTGTTACGGGAATATCGAAAAGATGACTGTACGTGTGTGCCATCAATTCGTTGGCTTTCTTGGTGGCAGCATACAGACTTACGGGGTGATCCACATTGTCCTCTTCCGAAAATGGCATTTGGGTGTTGGCACCATACACGGAACTGGAACTGGCATATAGAAGATGCCTGGGTTTATGATAGCGACAAGCTTCCAGGATATTGATAAAACCTGTAATATTAGAATCAGCATAGGCTTGCGGATTGGTAAGTGAATACCTGACACCGGCCTGTGCCGCCAGGTGGATCACATAATCAAACTTTCTTTCTTCGAAGATTTTGTTTATTTGATCCTTGTTTTCCAGATGAGTCCGATAAAACACGTAATTAGGATAACGTTCACTTTGAATAGGATGGTTCCATTCTATCTTATCTCTTCTTATTCCACTTTCCTCCAGTCTGCCGAATTTAAGATTAATGTCATAATAGTCATTGATATTATCAATTCCTGTAATATGGTGTTGCGGGTTTTTTATAAGTTTCAGCACATTATGAAAACCAATAAATCCTGCGGTACCGGTAATTAAAATATTAGCCATATACTTAAAATTCTTCTAAGGGTTGATTAATGTGCCTTTTAAAAAATATATAGATACATATAAATATTGTTTGCCTGCTTTCCTTGAAGCAGGGTATCTGCCTCAGGATACAGTATAATTTTCATAAACACTTCGAATACCTTCTTCGAGTTTTATTTTGTATTGCCAGTTAAGGCTATTTAATAACGATACATCCAATTGTTTTCTGGGCGTGCCATCAGGTTTTGTTTTATCCCATTGAATTTTACCCTTGAAGCCTGTAATTTCTTTTACTGTTTCGGCCAGTTGCTTTATAGTCAGGTCGATTCCGGTGCCAATGTTTATATGTGTTTGTTCGAGTTGATTGTAGAGTTTCCCGGCCTGAACGTTTTCAACCACATAAATACACGCGTCGGCCATGTCATCAACGTGCAAAAATTCTCTGTAAACCTCGCCCGTTCCCCAAAGCTTAACGGTAATTGGGCCCATTTCTGGTTTTGAATTTCCGGAAATTCCAAATTCTGCCAAGACAGATAAAATCTCTTGTTCGCTGTTTTGACCCGATATACCTTTTACAGGATTCTTGTTCAAATCTGCCCTGATCGCGTTCCAATTATGGGTTTCGATACATTTTCCCAGGTGCATTTTTCTGATAAGGGCAGGCAAAACATGCGATTTCTCCAAATCATAATTATCGTTGGGCCCATAAAGGTTGGTGGGCATTACCGAAATAAAATTGCTTCCGTATTGTTTAAAATAACTCTCGCACATTTTAATTCCTGCAATCTTGGCAATTGCATAGGGCTCATTGGTATATTCAAGAGGGCCTGTCAGCAGGTATTCCTCCTTCATTGGCTGTGGAGCGAGTTTGGGATATATACAGGAGCTTCCCAAAAACAGGAGTTTTTCAACACCATGCTTTCTTGCTGCATGGATGATGTTGTTCTGGATCATCAGATTTTCGTATATAAATTCTGCCCTGTAAATGTTATTGGCCAGAATTCCTCCAACTTTTGCTGCTGCCAGAAATACATAGGCTGGTTTTTCTGCTTCAAAAAATGCATCAACATCGGCCTGAACCCGCAAATCAAGCTCATTGGAGGATCGGTAAGTCAGATTGTTGTATCCTCTGTCGGTTAAATTCCGGGCAATTGCAGAACCTACCATACCCTTGTGTCCTGCTATGTATATTTTTTTGTTTTTTTCCATTTGATGTGTATTGTTTTAACCATTACCTTGTTCGTACAACCCCTGACGAACCTCTTTATTCTTGTGAAAGGACTATTGATTTTTCACAAGACTTGATTATCAATAGATTGATGAATCCTTTCTTTTTTTGGAACGAATCGTCGTACGGTGATGTAATATGTTGATAGGATAGTACCATAAAGCCTGCCGGTATGTTTCGGATTATGCTTATGATAGTATCAGTTATCTATCATGAATAGAATACAAAGATGCAGGTGTTTTATAAAAAAAATAATTGTTAAACCTATTACTGATAATTCTCATCTGTTTCAGGAGTTGCGGTCTGTTGCTTTCTGGAAATCTGCTTCAACCATGATTCTTACCAGGTCTTTGAATTTGGTTTTGGGCTCCCATCCAAGCTTTTGTTTTGCTTTGGAATAATCTCCAATGAGCAGATCAACTTCGGTAGGTCTGAAATATCGAGGGTCTATTCCTACTACTTCTTTACCGTCCGATTTACGGATACCTACTTCATTGACTCCTTCCCCTTTCCACTCGATTGCGTCACCCAGTACATCAAAGGCTTCCTCGATATATTCTCTCACAGTATGCGTTTCATTGGTAGCCAAAACAAAATCTTCGGGTTCATCTACCTGCAACATGCGCCACATTCCTTCCACATATTCAGGTGCATAACCCCAGTCGCGCTTAGCATCAATATTACCAAAGAGTATTTTATCTTCAAGCCCGGCCATGATCCTTGCCACACCAACACTTGCTTTGCGGGTTACAAAGGTTTTTCCTCGTCTTTCACTTTCATGATTAAATAAGATTCCGTTGCTTGCGAACAGGTTATAGGCTTCACGGTAGTTCACTACGATCCAGTAGGCATATAATTTTGCGGCACCATATGGGCTCCTGGGATAAAAAGGGGTCGTTTCTGTTTGGGGCACTTGCTGAACTTTCCCGTATAACTCTGAGGTTGAAGCCTGGTAGAATTTTGTTTTAATACCTGTTTCCTTTATGGCATCCAGAAAACGAAGGGTCCCTATACCATCTACTTCAGCGGTATATTCAGGAACCTCGAAAGAGACCTGTACATGACTCTGGGCACCCAGATTATAGATTTCATCGGGTTGTATTTTCTCAACAAGTCGGTTGAGGTTACTTGAATCAGTTAAATCACCATAGTGAAGGAAGAATCTTTCGTTTAATAAATCCTTTTGATTATAGATGTGATCAATCCGAAATGTGTTGAAAGAACTGGCTCTTCTTATGATTCCGTGCACATCATAGCCTTTCTCAAGTAATAATTCGGTCAGGTAGGAGCCGTCTTGTCCCGTTATTCCTGATATTAATGCAACTTTTTTGTTCATTATTCGATTTTTTTTAAGATTTTACAGAAAAGCAAAATTAGACAAAATAATCATGGTACTGACCTATAGGTTGTTATTTACAGTTAACGAATGAGATAATCATGACAAAGTTAAATTTTAATAAGAGCTGTATGTTTATTTATCTGTTGAATTAACAATATACCATTGTTTCCTGTTCGATAACTTCTGTTGTTATCAAAATCTTAAGACAGGGACCGGGTTGAGATTACCTGAAAAACAAGTATATGATTTGGTGGAGAACCGTTTATATAATGAACTAAAAAGAAAACCGATTCAGACTTAATCGTATGAATCGGTTTTTAGAACTGCGCTGTACGACCAGACAACAATATTGTTGCCTGTCCTGGCATTATCTGCCGGTTGCAAAAATCATTGTAGATATCGTTTTGAATATCAGTTTAATATCCTGGGTAAGAGTCCAGTTATCAATGTAATTGAGATCCATTCTCATCCAATTTTCAAATTTGATATCATTCCTGTGGGGCATTATTTGCCATGTACAGGTAATGCCGGGTTTTACTGAAAGTCTTCTTAGCTGCCAACGCTCGTATTGTTTAACTTCCGACTCAAGTGGCGGTCTTGGGCCAATGAGTGACATTTCTCCTCGTACCACATTGTAAAGTTGAGGAAGTTCATCCAGGCCGGTTTTTCTCAATATTTTACCAATAGGGGTTATCCTGGGGTCGTTTTTTAATTTAAAAGTAGGACCATCCATTTCATTTTGATCTCTTAGCTTTTCCATCATGGCTTCAGCATTGGTAACCATGGTCCTGAATTTGTAGAGCTTGAACTTTCTTCCTCTCAGACCCACTCTCTCCTGACCGAAAAACATGGGGCCGTCAGAACTTAGCTTAACCATAATGCCAATCATTAACAAGACCGGGAATAGCAGGATAAGTGCTACAGAAGAAAACAAAACATCAGTTATAGTTTTAACATCATGAGCCAGTTTCCGGGAGGGTATATCTACCAGGGTAAGTTTTCCTGCTTCATTGAGTGTTTTGAGCTGAACCTTTTCCGGGGATAATGTTGATACATTGGATTGTACCCTGAATACTACCCCGATTTCATTGGCCAGTCTGGCAATTTGACGAACTTCTGATTTGTGAATATGCCTTTTGCAATAAAACACTTCGTCGACAACCTGGCTCTCTAATATGTAAGAAAGGTTTTCAGCACCTGCCATAATAGGTATATCCTGTCCAAACTTTTCCTTGATGAACCTGGATTGGGTAATAATAGCCCTTATGTTAAAACCCCAGTCTTTTTGGTTAGACAATTTATCGATTATCTGATAAGAACAAGAGTCGCCGATAATGACAATATGGCGAAGGTTATATCCATTGATTCGGTACATGCGTAAAAAACGTAAGGTCAGTAAGCGTAAACCCAGGGTTATGAAAAAGCTAAGATGCACATGAAGGAATATCAGCATCAAGGGTATATCGCTGAGACCAAAAGTATACTTAAGGATAACAAGACTCAGAAAGATAAGAAAATACCCCCTGAAAAACAGGAGAACAGCACTGATATAACGCTGTGCACGGGGAAGCATAGCCATGGAAGTAACCTGATAAAACACGAACCAGAAAAAAATAAAGAAAAAGGTATAAGTAGCGAATTGGTATATGTTGGAATTCCAATTGTTATTCGCAAAAAACAACCATTTGGTTGCTATAAATGAAACAGGGATAATGAGCAATACGGTGAAAAACTCAACAATATTAAGCAACCACTTTAAGTCAAGTTTGTATCTTGTCTCAAGATTTTTAAGGTTTTCAAGTATTGTATCTGATTTTAACATAATTAAACTAATGTTTGGCGTTTGTCTATTGATTTTACAGCTTTAACCAAATATAATCAAAACTCAGGCAATAAAATATAGCCATATACCCTCATTTTTGTGTTTCGGTAAACACCTAGAAAACTTAGATGAAAATAGAAATCTGAAAAGTTAAATGACTGATTAAAAACTTTTTTCTGTTCATTATAAGGATAAGTTCCTTTATAAAGGAAAAAATGCTGGATCGTAATTGAAGTGCAGATTTTATCCAACTAAACTATGATAATATTCGATAGAGTCTAAATGGGAAAGAGTTGTGCTGATTTTTCAGCCAAATAAATTAACGTTAAATGTTAGGATGAAAAATTTCGTATGATATAAACCAGGTAGTCGCCCAGGTATGTAAAGCCTAAGCTTTTGTAAAGGTTTATTGCAGCTTTATTGTCTTTATGAACCTCCAGTTTAATTTGGATATTTTGTTCTTTGGCAACAGCAATAGACCGTTGTGCCAATAGTCTGCCAATGCCTTTCCGCTGAAAAGCCGGCATAACGCCGAAGTGATGGAGATGGAATCTGCGACCGTCGAAAGTCATCCATGAGGTAGCTACTATTTCGAGGTTTTCAGTAAGGGCCACCAGCATTTTACCCCCCAATTCAATACTCTTTTCAATGGTTTGTTGGTTATCTCCTCTCTGAGAGCCTCCCAAACCCGTCCGATTCCATAGCTCCGTTATAGCACAATAATCTGATGATTGATATTCTCTGATGAACAAACCTTCCATTTTTGAAAAATTTTTTGATACCGGCTTTGTCCGCAATTCATAAACCGCACTTTTCAACGCTTTTGTCCCACATGAGCATAATTATTATTTGTCAGTTTCTCAGAAATTATCCGGTATAAAACATGTAACAATTATAAATCAGGATAGAAAACACATACAATACTATTACAATCTTAAACCGGGGCATTTCTGCTTACTGGTGGCTGAAAGTTTTTATGGGCTTTTATAACTGATGGCTGCTCCAATAGCAGTGCAATGGCGGGCATATTTGGGAGTGTAAAACGTAACATTGTAAAGCCTGGATAGTTCCTGAAATGTTTTTTGTGCCTGGGGAATTTTTACCAGATTGCCGGTCATTACGATCTGGTTGTCTTTTTCAACTTTGGAGGCCAGCACAGCCATCATGCCAATGGTTTGAAATACCATATTTAAAATGGCTTTAACCAAGTCACTTTTAGATGCTTTATCGCTCATTTTTCCAAAATTGGATGCTGTTAGTGTGGCGGGCAGATTCCCGATATCTCCTTTGGTTATATCACTGATGCTCAGATCAACCAGGGATAAATCACCACTTTCAGAGAGGGCGACTATATTGTCAAAATCGGAAAGATTGAGCATCGCTTTGGATAATCCCACTATGGTGCCTCCTCCCACACCGGTGCCACCAATATGAGAAATACAGTCTCCATGGGCTTTTACAATGGCTGTACCTGTTCCCATACTCACTATCACGGCTTTCTTAAGTTTCGAAAGGTACAAACCTCCATATCCCAGTGCAATGAATTCTTCTACCTTTTCCACTGGGATACCCAACAGATCTTTGTGGATAAAACTTGCTCCTGCTCCGGTCATCCTGATGAGTTCAATATCTTGTATGGATAAGTCGTTGGTGTTAAGAAATTTCCCCAATGCACCTGCTGCAGAGGCAATGGGATCACTTGCTTCCACTGTAAGGGGCTCATGTAATGTGTTTTCTTTAAAACCCACAATTTTGGTGGTGCTTCCACCTATATCTATACCTATTATCATCAATCAAAAGTAAACATTTTTTCATGTAATCGAAAGAGTGTCGAAACAGGCTGTGGGTTTTAAAAAGTGATATATGCCAGACTTATGATACATTTTACACACTGATAATAATCGGAGCCTATCTACACATGCAATTGTGATAGGGATGGATGGAAAAAACTTTGCCAATATCCTTTTTTGTTTTACCTTGGCATCGATAAATTGTAATTGTATTAATCTAACAAGAAATTATGAGAACACCAGAAGAACAAGTGCAGTATTACTCCGACATGATAAAAAAAAACATAAAGATTGTCGTAGTAGTACTTGTGGGGGTAATTGTATTATTTACTTCGGTTAAAACTGTTGCCCCGGAAGAAGAAGGGGTGGTTGTACAGTTGGGTAAATTCAACCGAACCTTACAACCCGGGTTGAACTTTATTCTGCCGTTTGGAATAGAGGTGATGCATAAGATTCCGGTTCAACGGCAATTGAAGCAAGAGTTTGGTTTTCGTACTACCCGGGCCGATACCCGCACCCAGTATGCCACTGGTGACTTTTCGCAGGAATCGCTGATGCTTACCGGAGATTTAAATCTGGCTGATGTGGAATGGGTTATCCAGTACAGGATTGTCAATTCCTTTAATTACTTATTTAGAGTAAAAGATGCTGATGGTGCATTGAGGGATATGTCTGAGGCTGCCATGAGAAAAATCGTTGGAGACAGAACTGTCAATGAGGTTTTAACCGTGGGCAGACAGGAGGTTGCATCAACAGTAGAGGCGTTGCTGCAAAAAATGTGCGATGAATATGAAAATGGGATACGGATTGATCAGGTAGTACTGCAGGATGTTAATCCGCCTGAATCGGTGAAACCTTCATTCAATGCTGTAAACCAGGCGCAGCAGGAGCGTGAAACATTGATAAATCAAGCTGAGTCGGAATATAATCGGGTGATACCGCGGGCCAGAGGTGAAGCCATTGAAACCATCGAGCTCGCCAACGCTTATGCCCTTAAAAGGGTTAACAGTGCCAAAGGTGAAGCGGAAAGATTCAATGCAGTTTATACAGAATATGTGAAAGCACCCGAAGTAACCAAAAAAAGATTGTACCTGGAATCAATGGAGCGGATCATTCCTAAATTAGGAAACAAAATCATTATGGATGAGAAAGGAACCAATTTACTGCCGTTGCTCAATATTGATAAACAAAAAGCACAAACACCCTGATTCAAATAAAAAGAAATTTACGTATGAAATCAAAAAATATATTATTAATTGGAATTGTAGTTCTCCTGGCCCTGCTTGGCTTTAATTCTATTTTTATTCTCAATGAAAAACAGCAAGCAATTGTTACCCAATTTGGGAAACCCATTGGTGGAGCAAGAACAGAACCCGGAATAAATATTAAAATTCCTTTTATTCAAAAGGTGCAATATTTTGATAAAAGGTACTTAAAATGGGATGGCGATCCCAACCAGGTTCCTACTGAAGACAAGAAATTTATCTTTGTTGATACTTATGCACGTTGGCAAATAACCGACCCATTGCAGTTTTTTATTCGTTTGCGGGATGAATCCTCCGGTCAATCCAGGCTGGATGATATCCTGGATGGTGAAACACGAAATGCCATTGCCAGCCATGAATTACTCGATCTGGTGCGCTCAAGCAATCGTACGCCCGAGGTGTATGAAGACTATCTTGAAGATATGGAGGAACTGGAGGAAATATCTGTAGGTAGAGAAGAAGTTGAAGCTATGGTTCTGGAAAAAGCCAATGAGAGAACGGCAGATCTGGGTATCCGAATACTGGATTTCCGCTTTAAGCGCATGAATTATGTGGACGAAGTAAGGCGCAATGTGTATGACCGCATGATAAGTGAGCGAAACCGTATTGCTGATCAGTTTCGTTCTGAAGGGCAGGGTGAAGCCCGTAGAATTGAAGGCGACAAAGAACGTGATTTAGCTCAGATTAAATCTGAGGCATTCCGTGAAGCGGAAATTATCAGGGGTAAGGCGGATGCCGAAGCCACTACCATCTACGCATCGGCTTACAACAAAAATGCTACATCCCGCGAATTATATACTTTTCTCAGATCGATGGAGACTCTGGAAAAATCTTTCGATGAGGAAACCAGTATTATTCTTACAACCGATAGCGAATTGTACAAATTTCTGAAAAGCACCCGATAAAATTGCATCATAAAAAAACAGGTGAGATTCATCAAATCTCACCTGTTTTTTTTGTGGGATAAACACCCTATACATTATTTCCGGATTTGAGTCTGTAATGAATACAAGTTTATAACAAAGCCGGAGAGAACCGGATGATCATCCTTCTAGCCATCTTGTGAGAACGATTCGGAAGTGTTAAGATTGCCACCCATTATTCTCTTTTTACCAATACATCGGCAATATGGAGTACTTTCAGGGGCAGGTTATTTCTGCTTATATAACTTTGTATATGCATCAGACATGATGCTTCTGTGCTGATGATGTATTCAGCACCTGTTTTGAGCGCATTTTCGGCCTTTTGTTCGGCCATGGCAGTGGCGATGGCTTCATGTTTTACCGAGAAGGTACCTCCGAAGCCACAACAAACATCAACATGTTCCATTTCAATGATTTCAAGTCCTTTTACCCTGGAAAGTAACCGGCGGGGTTCATCTTTCAGCCCGTATTCCCTGATGGCAGCACATGAATCGTGAATGGTTGCTTTGGCTTGAAAGGAAGCTCCAAAATCCTCTGTTTTCATGTGGTTTACAAGGAAATCGGTCAATTCAAATATTTTTCGCCCCAACTGCCGGTTGGGATTGTGCCAGGCCGAGTTGTCAAACATCCCGTTGTAGTAGTTTTTTACCATACCCACGCATGAGGCCGAAGGACCTACTACCAATGGATAATCCATGAAATCTTTGATGAATTTTTCGGCTACACACCGTGCTTCTTCCCAGTAGCCTCCATTAAAAGCCATTTGACCGCAGCATGTTTGGTTGGGATTGTAATGTACTTTTACCCCAATTTGTTCCAGCAATTTTACCATATTCATGCCGGTTTGAGGGTAAACCTGGTCAATAAAACAAGGAATAAAAATACCTGCTTCCTTCATTTTAAACAAAATTAAATTCTTTTCTGTATTGGGATGGACTCCGTAAGACCAGCAACAAATTTACATTTACTTCATTTGCTTCATCGAAATCCTGTTATAGGGATGTGACAAGCTTATGGGAATCAGAATGGCTGCCATTTACCGGGTGATACATATTACTGATTATAAGTCATATATTCTCGCTGTCTGAGTACTTCAAATAACACAATTCCGGTGGCCACCGAAACATTTAATGAGCCGATTTGTCCCCGCTGTGGTATAGAGATACTCTTGTCGGCCATGGTAATACATGCTTTTGAAATACCCTTCTCTTCCGATCCCATTATAATAGCCAAAGGCCCCTGCAACTTGCTTTCATACAGATTGTGGGCTGCTTTTTCGGTGCAGGCTACGGTATGAATGCCGCTCTCTTTCAAGAAAGCAATGCTTTCCATTAAATCTCTTTCCTTGCATACCGGAATTCGGGTAAGTGCTCCGGACGATGTTTTGATGGCATCGGCATTTACCGGTGCACTGGATTTTTCGCCCATAACAATAGCATGGGCTCCGGCACATTCAGCGGAACGGGCTATAGCTCCCAGGTTGCGTACATCTGTAATCTTATCCAGCAATACCAGCAAAGGCGTTTCTCCTTTTTCATATATTTGAGGAAGAAGCATTTCCAGTTTATGGTATTCTATTTCAGCTGTTTGCGCAATCACTCCCTGGTGATTCTTACGGGTAATACGATTAAGTTTCTCCTGGGGTACCATCTGGAAAGGAATCTCTTTTTCACGAATCAGTTGAAAGAGTTTTTGGAAGGTAGCCCCTTCAAGGCCTTTTTGAATAAATACTTTTTCGGGTATTTTTCCTTCTTCCAGAAGTTCTATGATAGGCCTGATGCCAAATATGTAGTTCTCCAATTTTTATTGTTTTAAAGTAAATAGTATAAGGTTGTCGATTATCTTCTCCATCTGTCTACTGCATGGTTCCAGTTTCTGCGGTAATCTGATTTTCTTTCAAGTCTGTAATGATTGTCAGACAGGATGTTATCGATTTTTAAAAAATGAAATTCAGCTCCGGGACTGTTAAATCCCTCAATATAATGCCAGGTTTCTCCATCGTTTTGATGAAAAACCATATCCGGTGGTCCAAAAATAATATAAATCATGCCTTTGTCTGTCTGCCAGCCAGGTACAAATGAACTGAACAAAGCATTGGCATCCTCAACTCTTTGGTTATAGCGTTGCATCAATGTGGTGGCCCGCTCAGGATTACCGGTACTTTTTGCCCAAAACCTTTCAGCAGCCAAATGAGCGTCACCCAGTGAAAACAATGCATCAAATTCATGGCTTGAAGTGATGTATCTCAGGGGGAATAAGAGTGTGTCATTGTCAGGAAGATGAGGAAATCCTTTCCAGAAGCTTTTGATCGAAAAACCTAATTCTGGATCGCCGGGTTCTGAGAATCGGTATAATCCATTCCCCGGCAATTGAATGGATGCTGCTCCCCCGGAAAAGTCAACCTGGTATATCGAATCGCTTGTAAAGTGCAGTTCTTCTGCTTCTTCATCTTTATTTTCGCCGGGAGTGACATACGGTGCACCGGGGGTTTCGTTTATCAAAGAGAAACGCTGCACTTCCAGGGAGAAATCTTTATCCTGGGCGTGGGTAAGGATAAACTCTTTTTGCGGGTTTAAAAAAAAGGGTGGGTGATGCATACTGCTGTCAGAAACAGCCGATAGCGAAAAAAAAGCTTCAGATAAGATGCTTTTCTTGTCTGTTCTGACAAGAAAGTTTTCTGTTAACCTTCTGTTTATATCTTCAAACAAGAAGAGAAGTGTATACGATTTTCCCGTGGGAACAGCAAGAGTAAACTCATTTTCTACACTCCTGCTCTCATCAAGGTACAAAGTGTCAGTAAAGCTATGTTCTTGTGTGTAAAGATGTCCTCCTTGATCATAAGAATCATACAGTGAAACTGTGATTTGATAACCGGCCAGGTAAAAATTTTCCCGGGCATCACGTACATACAGAAGCTGGTCGGCCGGAACTTTAAATTGTACAAGACTCAGTTCTTTGTCAATATGGGAAACAAGATAGGATACATTTATGTTGCTTTTTTTTTCATGATATCCGTGCGCCATGTTAACATGGCTGATACGGGTAACCTTACTGCAGCCGATGAGCAGCATCATGTTGATAACAAGCAGAGATATAAGCTTTAGCTTCATTGTACAAAGATAAAGATTATGTTCATCAGATGGTTGTTATCTTGGTTAAATGCAAAATAATTTATTCAATTAACAGAAAAAAAGTGAAGTGAAGCAGCCTGATAAAACGCTTCCCCTTGATAACAATTCAGGAGGATTTACCTGCTTATAAAACAGGATGCTGAATGAAATCGTCTGTGTTTTTAGTTGAAAATTGCGTAATTTCCGCATGGTTTTTTTTGATAGTTTTGGTCAAAATTATTTATAACTATGGACAGAGACGAAGTATTGGAAGCCATTGAACTGGCAAAAGAACAAAAACTAAAGAAGTTAAGCCTTTCGAACAGGGGGATTACCGAATTGCCTCCTGAAATAAGCAGATTAAGTCATGTGCAGAAGTTGGATCTTTCCTACAACAATATAAAAAAGCTACCCGATGAGTTTTGTCATCTTACCAATTTGAGTTCACTCTACCTTAATCACAATGAATTGGATTTCCTGCCTGAGTTTTTTGGAAATCTCACTCATCTGACCAACCTTGACCTTAGCAACAATAAGATTGCTCAATTGCCCGAGAGTATTGGGAATATGAATAATCTTGTTCATCTTGATCTAAGCTTTAATAGCATAAAAAAGCTTCCGTTGAGCATGGTCAACCTTACCGGACTCAAAAAGCTCTATCTTGAAAATAACCCAAGCGAATTTCCCCCTGAAAAAGTTATCAAGAGGGGGTTGTATGCCACCATGCATTTTCTTTTCGGGGAAATCCGCAAAAAGGAAAGTGCAAAGGTAATGATGCAGGTTTACAATATGCCAAGGGATTTGATTACTCCTTTTACAACGTATATTGAATGTTTTAATGATCTTGTTTCTTCGGCCAATGATCAACTCATTAATTTCGATGTTAAGTATATTAAACAGGATTTTACAACCAATGTAGACGTTGACATAGAGATGGAAAAATACCTGCTTGACTTTATGAGCTTTATTAAATCCAACATCGGCCAGAAAACATACAGTGAGTATAAAAAGGAAGGAAAAGGAATGATGGCTTTGCAATTGGCTGATTTGAGTCAGCAGCTCATGGGGGTAAGCAAATCGCTCAATGAAAAAATGGACGAAATGAAAAGCCTTCAGGAACGGATTGAAAAACTCACTGCAATTATAGAAAAGGGATAAGCGGAATTGCTCAGAAACTGGAGATGTATCCCACATGAACCTTTGCATTACGGAGTTCCGGCGATACATCTTTTTTAAAACCCAGTGCCAGGTTAAGGGAAAAAATACCGGCCCGGGTTTGAAGATTGATACCCGTGCCAAACCCCACGGGAAAATCGTTGCTTGGGTTATCTGAGCTTGCTTGCCGATACCATCCCCCGGAGGTGAAAAAGCTAAAGTAACTTTGCGGATCGGTAAAAAACCGGAATTCAACATCTGCAAAAGAATAAGCTGAAGCAAGAAGAGACAATTCATCAAAACCGCGAAGCGTTTGAAATCCTCCCAGCCGGAATAATTGATTAGGGGGGAGGTTTTTTCCATTGATAAATCCGGAACGGCTGCCCACCAGTAATGTGGCCCTGCTTCCTGTTTGCCATCTTTTTTCAATATGCGACAACAGGTTCACCCGGGTGGTTCGCATTTGTGTTTCATCATATACATTGTCGGGCAGGTTATCGTTGCGTTGGATGCTTTTCATGCCGGCCGATGCCGTCAAATTTACCCTGAAGCCTTCCTGCATTATTTTCCTGAAATATGCGCTTGTGCTGTATCTGTATTCCAATCCATAAAGATTCATTGTGAAATCAAGGTTGGGTGAAGAATTCTCAGGATATTGCCGGATCTGGGTATTGATAAGGTTGTTGGTCGTATTATGCCAAAACACTCCCATTTTGCTGCCGGAGGATAGGGGAAAAAAGAAGGCAGGTTTTACCTGTACTTGCAACCAGCTGGAGTCTTGTTTGTGAAGGGCAAACATCATTTCTGTTTCCATGGGAAGCCTGAAAGGGTAGGGGTAGCTGCCCTGAAGGCTGAGAATCTGGGTCCCTGAGCCCGGGCTTTGCCATTGCATGTCAATTTTCTCTCCCATTCCCATGGCATTTGATAAATAAAGGTTCAGCATCCCGGTAATCTGAAAGGAAGCTTCTGGATCTGACCCTCCTGAAAATCCGGCAATGCCATCAAACCTGTTGGAGGGGATGTTTGTGAGGGGAACAAGTAATGAAGCTAATCCTGGCGAGAAACTCAACTGAAGAGGGCCTGTTAATTCTGCATATTCCAATTCCTGAAGTTTTAGTTCGGCTCCCCGGACCCATTCTTCATTATAAAGGTTTCCTGCTTCAATACCCAGGAAATTTTCTAAAAAATGGCGATTAAGGTTTGCATCTCCGATAATACTGATGGTATCGAAAAGAACTTTCTCCGAAGGATTGACTTTCAGGTCCAGCCAGATAACATCTCCTTCAATTTGCACATTTTGTTTTTCTATGCGGGCAAAAGGATGCCCCTTCCGGGCATAATAATCAATGATACGTTCTGCTTCTGCATCAAATTCTTCAAAGCTTACCGGTTCCGATTGGGCAAGATGGTTAACGGCTGCCCCAAAAAGTGCACGATCGCCGATAACCAGTTCGTTTATCCTGTAATGATATTGGGTGCCCGGGGAAATATAGATTACAAACTCCTTTGCTTGTCTTACGATGCTGTCTGTGGTTGCCAGCAGATAGCCTTTGTGCTGAAAATGAGAAATCTTTTCTTTTGCAAATAAACCTGCCTTGCGTGTGTTGATGCTGTCGTTTGCCTGAAGGCGAAAAATTTCCTGCCGTTGCTGACTCACTGTTTGCTGGCCTTTGCTCTGCAATACTGCTACCAGGCAAAGCAACACCCACAACGCAATATTTGAAAGAAAGCGAATCATTCAGGGGCTGTTAAGGTTCCAGTCAATGGGTTCCATATTGTGTTGCATAAGATATTCGTTGGTAGCGGAGAAATGGCGGCAGCCAAAGAATCCTCTTGATGCAGACAAAGGGGAAGGGTGCACCGCAGTGAGGACTTTGTGCTTTGAAGTATCAATAATTGCGGTCTTTTGCCTGGCATAATTACCCCAAAGGATAAAAACCAGATTCTTCCTTTTTTCCGACAACAGTTCAATGGCTCTGTCAGTAAAAATTTCCCATCCCTTTTTCTGATGAGAACCGGCATGGTTGGCTCTTACCGTGAGGGTCGCATTCAGAAGCAATACTCCCTGGCGGGCCCATTTTTCAAGGTTTCCATGGCCGGGAAACGCTATCCCGAGATCAGATTTCAACTCCTTAAAAATATTGATAAGAGATGGGGGAGGAGCGATGCCCGCTGGAACAGAAAAGCAAAGCCCGTGAGCTTGCCCGGGTCCGTGGTAAGGGTCTTGTCCAAGAATAACAACCTTTACCTTATCAAAAGGGGTTTGATTTAAAGCGGCAAATATTTGAGGGCCTGGCGGATATACGGTATGTTGGGTTCGTTCTGTTATTAAAAACTCTTTCAACGAAGGGAAATAGGATTTTTGAAATTCCTCTTTTAATACCTCTTTCCAACCTGATTCCAGTTGTGGGTTAATCTCCTGAACCATAATTATTGCTGGTTTTGAGTAAGCTGTTGGGCCGTTTTTTCAAGATCTAACTGTCCGAAATCTCCACTGCTCATAAACAGGAAGGCAGCATTTGCCTGTTTATGGGAGAGAATTTTTTTCTGCAATTTATTGGCATCGATGATTACTTCCAGGTTATCTCCTCCGAATGCGTCTTTTATATCACGGGGATCAACGTATGGAAGTCTTTTTAATTCCAGAGCATGAGGATTGTAATAAACAATGGCATTATCGGCATCCTGCATGGAGTCTTTGTATTGAACCAGGAAATCTTTGCTTAAACTGCTATAAGTATGCAACTCCATCACAGCAATAAGCTTTCTTTCCGGAAACTGCTCTTTAACGGCCCGGGTTGTTGCTTTCAGTTTGGAAGGGGCATGCGCAAAATCTTTGAATACCACGGTGTCTTCAGAACTGCTTAACAATTGTAATCGATTGCTTGCTCCCTGGAAACTTGTAATTCCCTCCATAAACATCGTATCGGTAACTCCCAGCTGGTTGCAGACTGCCATGGCTCCTGAAATGTTGAGCAGATTATGTTTTCCGAATACTTTTAACGGATAAGTCAATTCATTCTGATGAATCACTGTTATGCCATTTTTAATTTCATGCTGTGGGTATGTATATGGATACAAAAGAATATCTTCCTGGGTTTTTCCCTCACATAACTCTTTTAAAACAATATCTTCCTTGCAATAAATCAGTTTTCCGTTGGGTTTGATCTTGTCAATAAAAATTCTGAATTGTTCCAGATAATTCTCAAAGGTAGGGAAGACATTGATGTGATCCCAGGCAATACCGCTCAATAAGGCAATGTGTGGTTTGTATAAATGAAATTTAGGGCGTCTGTCTATGGGCGAACTAAGATATTCATCTCCCTCCAGGATAATAAATGGTGCATCATCAGTAAGTTTGACCATTACATCAAACCCTTCCAGTTGTGCACCTACCATGTAATCGGTGTCTATGCCATGATACTGAAGTACATGCAAAATAATGGACGTAATAGTTGTTTTGCCATGACTCCCGCCAATCACTATCCGGGTTTTATTTCTTGACTGGTTATATAAAAATTCGGGGTAAGAAAAAATGGCCAGCCCTAGTTCTTTGGCTTTAAGCAACTCAGGGTTGTCTGCTTTAGCATGCATGCCAAGAATCACAGCATCCAGTTCGGCATGAATATGCTCAGGGTACCATCCCATTTCGGAAGGAAGGAGTCCATGATTTTTAAGTCTGCCGCGGGAGGGTTCAAAAATCTGATCATCTGAACCCGTTACCTTGTATCCTTTTTTATGGAGTGCAATGGCCAGGTTATGCATGGCACTTCCCCCAATGGCAATAAAATGTACGTTCATATATATTTTGTAGTATCTTTTCTAACGGTTAAAAAAATAAATCATCTTCTGTGCAACGATTGAATAGGTTTACGATGCAGGAAAAATGAGCCGGATGTAAATTTTTTGTAAAGTTAGTGTAAATTGTAAAAATGTCCTTTGATAATTTTTTATTCTGAATAATAACATATTTCAACATGTATAAAAGTTCATTGAAAGAAATTTACCTCTGCATTGTGGCAATCCCTTATAATACAATGATATTTACCGTGAGACACTGATTTTATCTTTATCCAATTTTACTAATTTTGCCCTGAGTTTGATAATTGCTTATCTGAAAACAAGGTATTTGGCATTCCATGTAGCATTGCGATGTTGTAATGTGTTTTAATTCAGATACTTATAAAGCAATAAATTCATTGTAAACGAGTAAATTCACATAAAAAGGATTCACAACCTTTGGTTGGTTTATGATGCCTGTGCTCGTTTTTTGAAACATAGGTTGTTAAAATTGAGTATAAACTTACTATGAAAATAATTCCAATAATTCCTGAATGTTTTAAACTTGATGGTGGAGCTTGTTTTGGAGTTGTGCCCAAATCCATCTGGTCGCAGCATGTACCCAGCGATGAGAATAACATGGTAAATATCACCTCAAGATGTTTGCTGGTTGATAAAGGAGACCGGATAATTCTTATTGATACAGGACTTGGTAATAAACAAAGCGATAAGTATTACAAATATTTTTATTTGTTTGAAAGAAAAGGTATTGAAAAGGCTCTGGCAGAAAACGGTTACATGCCAGAAGATATCACAGATGTTATACTCACACATCTCCACTTTGATCATGTTGGGGGTGCTGTAAAATGGGGAAATGATGGAGAAACGCCTGTAGCTGTTTTTCCTAATGCTACCTATTTCTGCTCAAAGGATCAGTGGGATAGTGCACTTAACCCCAATCCAAGAGAAAAAGCTTCTTTTCACTCCGAAAACTATCAATCTCTTTATGATGAGGGCAGATTAGAGTTTGTTTTTGAAAATATGTCAATATGTGAAGGGATTGAGCTGGAAGTAAAGAATGGGCATACTCGCGGGCAGATTATTCCGCTTATAAGCTATAAGGATAAAAAAGTAGTTTTTACTGCTGATTTTATCGCAACCGTGCTGAATATTCCCCTGGCCTATGTGCCCAGCTTCGATGTAGACCCTGTCAAATCTATGGAAGAAAAGGAAGAGTTTCTCAATCGTGCTGCCGATAAAGGATATATTCTTGTTTTTGAACATGATTACTATCATGAATGCTGCACCCTGGAGAAAACATCCAAAGGAATCAGGGCAGGAGAAATATTGCGACTTCAGGATATATAAATTCCAGGCAAAATGATTTTTGGCATATGCCAGTCATTTTAATTAAAACGAATCAATCAATCATCACATAGCCAATTGATAAATGAACAAAGAAAAAATATCAGTACTTAATAGTCAGCTTAAAAACCTTTCAACAGAAGCATTTCTGCAAAAACTCGCGGAAGAATTTTCTGGCAAAATTCGATTTGCTACCAGTCTGGGAGCCGAAGATCAGGTAATTACCCATATTTTAGCCTCCAGTGGCATTCCCATTGAGATTTTTACCCTTGATACCGGAAGAATGTTTTATGAGTCTTATGAATTGATAGAAAAGGTGCAAAACCGCTATGGAGTGAAAATAAAAATTGTATTTCCTGATGCCGGGGAAGTTGAACAGATGGTAAATGAAAAAGGGATCAACCTTTTTTATCACAGTGTTGAGAATCGCAAATTGTGTTGTGGGATAAGGAAGATAAAACCCTTGCATAAAGCCCTTAAAGGGATGGATGCATGGATTACAGGTTTGAGACGCGAACAATCACCTACCCGGGTAGATATGCAACTTGTTGAATGGGATACAAATAACCATCTTATTAAAGCCAACCCTCTTCTGGAATGGACAGAAACAGATGTTTGGGAGTATATCAAAAAGCATAAAATACCTTATAATACGCTTCATGATAAAGGATTCCCGAGTATTGGCTGTCAGCCTTGTACCCGGGCTGTTTTACCCGGCGAGGATATCAGGAGCGGCAGATGGTGGTGGGAAAATCCCGAAACCAGGGAATGCGGATTGCATAAAAAATAATAATTCTGTTTCCAAGCTTTTATTATAGCTTATTCATTAAATAAAGCACTTCTTACAATTACATGGCATTATCAAATCCACATATTCCTATTTCTCTTCAAGGGAACTCTATTCCGGATAGCTTGATGCAACTGGCTCATTCTGCGGGTGTCAAGTTTAGTTTGATATCCACTGAAAAAATACCTACCAATGGAATTGCCTTCGATATTAATGTAACCAGTAATGCCTGGTTAATGGATTATTCAACCTATAAATCAGTTTATAATCAGAAACATCTGAAACCCAGGGATGAATTGCCGGAAATCCTGCTGTTAGTGGAAGAATCGGAGATCAAAGAGATTGAAGAAGAAACTCTTGCTGACTCTGTGGAGATTCTCACCCTGCCATCCTCTTCTCATTTGTTTACCCTAAAATTCAATCAGGCTCATAAAAGGATTTTACGCAGGCATGCAAAATTGGTAGAATTAGAACGTCACAGCAGTTTGTTTATTAATAGTTCGCAGGCAAAATTACTGGTTGATCCTACTGATGGTTCAGTTTTGGATGCCAATCCTGCGGCCTCTGTTCTGTACGATAAAAGTGTTGATGCCTTGCTTGAAGGAAACTTCAAAGATTTGCATCCTGAAGATTTTGAGGCTTTTATGAGCCAAACACAGCAAGTACTGGGAGGTGAGAAAGTGCTGTTGACCATGAGTTATGCCAAAGATAAAGGCGACGTTAGAGAACTGGAGTATTTTATCAACCTGATAACTCTCGAGGGGAAAGGACTGATTTATCTCAATGTAGAGGATATTACAGAAAAAGAAATTGCCAACGAACTTTTTTATGAGCAGGCAGAAATGCTGCGAAATACACTGGAATCTATTGACGACTTGCTGTTTTCGCTCAATAAAGAAGGTGACTTTATTGATTACTATCAGCCATCAGGAGGCAATACCCTGGCCTTATCCAGTGATGTTTTTATTGGTAAAAATATTTACGATGTAGGTTTTCCACTTGATGTTGCTCAAAAGTATATCTATACCATTGAGCAGGTAATTGAAGAAGATAAACCCCAGCAAATAGAGTATCACCTGCAGGCTTTTGGTTCACAATTATGGTACAATGCAAAGATTTCTCCACGGAAAAATACTTTCGGAGTTATAGAAGGAGTAACTGTTCTTTGCCGCGATGTAACCCTCCAGAAAAAGAGTGAGGAAGCTCTCAAAAAGGCACGTGACTACTACCTTACCATGCTGGCTGATTTTCCCACAATGATATGGAAAACCAATAACACCCGCAGGGCCGATTATTTCAACAAAACATGGCTTGAATTTACAGGGAATGACCTGAATACTGAGATGCGTACCGACTGGCATGGTAAGCTTCCTGCCACTGATGCAAAGATTTTTGCTTCTGTGCTTAGCAATGCCTACAAAACCAAAAAGTCTTTCCTCATAGAGCATAAGCTCAAGCACCAATCAGGAGAATACCGATCTGTAATTAATGCAGGACGTCCGTTTTATAACCTGGATGGACATTTCGCTGGTTTCATTGGATCTTGTTACGACATTAGTGAAAGGAAAAAAGCCGAGGAAATGTTGTATTTGCAAAAAAGTGCCATGGAATCCGCCCTGGAGGGAATCCTGATTATTAAAGATGACAAGGACTCTTATCCGGTAATATATGCCAACCAGGAACTCTCGCGACTTACTGAATTGGATGAAAGTGAAATTGTGGGCAATACTTTTCTGGATGTGTTGGGATGTCCTGTCAGTAATGGTACCCGCAGCGAGATTCTTTACGCCCTGAAAACAAGAACAAGTTTCAAAGGAGAGTTTGCTTGCCTGATGCCCAATTCTAAAGGTGAAATGCAATGGCGATTGCTGTATATGGCTCCCGTGAAAAAAGACAATCAGCCTACCAACCATTTTGTTGCGGTTTTGAGTGATATCTCCGATACAAAAACAGTAGAGAAAACCCTGAGAGAGAAAAACCGCCAATTGGAAAAAACCAATCAGGAACTTGATAATTTTGTTTATAGTACCTCTCATGAGCTCAGGTCTCCGCTTATGTCTGTTTTAGGTTTGTTGAACTTACTGGAGTCTGATATTGATGATGCTGACAGAACGACTTATCTGTCCATGATTCGCGAATCCATTTCACGCCTGGATAAAATCATCCATGATATTATTGATTACTCAAGGAATAGCAGAATGGATGTGTTATATGAGAAAATTGATTTCAATACTCTTATTCAGCAGGCCGTAGAAAACCATCAGTATGTAGAACAATTTGACAAAGTGAAAATTACCACGCAGGTAGAGGATACTGTTCCCTTTCTCTCTGATGCCAAAAGAATCGGGGTGATTCTTAATAACTTTGTTTCCAATTGCTTCAATTTTCATGATTTCCAGCAAGATAATCCGGTGATGGATATCACCGTAAAAACTTCTGCTGATAACGTTTTGATAAAGGTTAAAGATAATGGCCCCGGAATACCGGAAAATCACCTGGAGAGAATTTATGATATGTTTTACAGGGGCAGCGAAAAAAGCAAAGGAAGTGGGATAGGGCTATACATCGTAAAAGAGATTGTTGACAAACTGAAAGGAAATATCCAGGTTAATACAAAACCAGATACAGGTACGACATTTATTGTTGAACTGCCTAATTCAGAAAACAACAATACCGCGGCAAATGCAGTAGCGAACCTCAAATCGGGTACTGAAAGTCTTTCCCGCGCAAACTAAGGGTTTGGTAAGACCTAAGGCAAGGCTATAACTTGTCTGATACGAAAATAATTACGGGTTGGCACCAAAAGATTTAATATCTTTAACGTGTTATCTTTCAGGGTAATTTTGGCTCAGAAGCCCATAAAAAAGCAACGATTATGAATCTGGATATAGTTTTATTAATTGATGATAGTGATATTGATAATCTGGTCAACAAGAGAGTGGTCCAGAAAGCAGGGCTATCTAATGATATCACCGTTAAGAACTCGGCCCAATCAGCCATCGAATATTTAAAGAACATCGCGGAAAATGAGGCAGATCGCATCCCCGGAGTTATTTTTCTTGATATCCGGATGCCTCAGATTGATGGTTTTGGGTTTCTCGAGCTATTCGAGGAGCTTCCTTCCTCTATACATCAAAAGGCTGATATTGTGATGCTTTCATCTTCAATTGATGCAGCTGATTATCAAAAAGCCATGGACAACCGTTTTGTAAAACAATTTCTCAACAAACCTCTTCAAAAAGAAGCAGTAACCAACCTGGCGGATTTATGAGTTCATTGGCAGGGAAACAGCCCAGGGGCGTTGATGATGAGGTTATCTTCAAGCAACTGGAGGTAATGCGCTCTACCCTTGAATCAATGGACGATCTGGTGTTTGTATTGGACGCCAATTTCCAGTTCTCTGATCTATTTAGTTATCAGAGCAACTCTTCCGGCTTGAAGGGCATTGCAACCACTTTTAATGTAGGTAGCCATTTTTCAGAAGCCGGATTTCCCGATGAAGTATATTTTTTGTTTTTTGAAGCCTTTCAAAAGACTCAAAAACACCAACAAACAGAACGAATCCGTTTTTCTGTAAAAGCTTTTGGCAGTGAATTTTTCTACCAGGCAAAACTCGCTCCGCGTTTTACTTTGCAAAATGAATTTGATGGAGTAACTGTTGTTTTGCGCGATATTTCTTCCTCGGTAAGAACAGAAGAGAAGTTGAAATCCTCACTGGAATATTATCTTACGGTATTACTCAATTTTCCCAATCCTATATGGAGAGTAAATGCCAGCAAGGAGTTTGATTATTTCAATAATAAGTGGGTGGATTTTACTGGAATTGATGTAGAAAAAGTTTCAGAGAGAGGGTGGAAAACAGGAATCCATCCCCACGATCAGGCCAGAGTACTTGAGCAATTCCAGAAAAGTTTTATAGGTAAGAAACCTTTTACGATTGAGTATAGGTTGAGCCATCGGAGTGGAGCGTATCGCTGGGTGAAGAATTTTTGTCAGCCCCTTTTTGATCACAAAAATCGTTTTACAGGCTATATGGGAAGTTGCTTTGATATTGATGATATCAGAACCACCCAGCAACTTTTGCAGGAGAGTGAATCACGATACAGAACCATGGTGCAGGAGCAAAGCGACCTGATTGTGAGGTGGAAAGGGCAGTTTTCTATCGTTTTTGCCAACAAAAGCTTTTGCAGTTTTGTAGGAAAACCATTGGAAAGTATTGTGGGGGAAAACTGGTTAACTTTGTTAGAATCAGAAAAGAGCAAGATTAATCAGGACGAACTCTCGCAGTTTATTTATAAAACTAAATCATCGGTGTTTGGAACAGAATTGCTTAATAAAAACAAGCAATCTGTTATTGTGCAATGGCTAACCAGTTCAGTTAGTAATCAGGAAGGAAAGGTGATTGAATACCAGTCATCAGGCAGGGATATCACCGAAATCCTGGAGAAAGAAAAGGAGAACCAGTTACTTTTACTTCGACTCAATGAGAAAGTAAAAGAGTTGAGTCTTTTAAACAGAGTTTCCCGGTATATTAATGATGAAATTTCTGAAGAACAATTCTTTAAGTATCTGGCCAACGATATTTCCAAAAGCTTTTTACATCCCGAAGGAACGTTTACACAAATCAGCTACAAAGGAAACTATTATCGCTGCGATAAATTTAACCTTCCAGGATCTTACGCGGATATTTCCTATTCCTTTGGGCTTGATCAAGAGGGAAGCATAACCGTTTACAGGGATAAGGGTATTTTACGGAGTGACCATGTTGATTTCATTGAGAAAAATGAAAAAGTCCTGCTTAAGACTGTCTGCGAACTTACTGGTTCTTATTTGCAGAAGCTGGATTCAGAAAGGAAATTGCAGCAAAGTGAAACCCGGTACACAGAATTGTTTGAAAGTGTGCCTGATATTGTTTTTAGTATCGATGACAAGGGGAACATATTGAAAATTAACTCGGCAGCAACAACCATACTGGGCTATTCCTCTTTTGACGGGAAAAACCTTTTAAGCCTGATGGCCCCTACACAAAGAAAAGAAATTATGATGGTTTTGCATAAAACCCTGTCTGCACAAGAGCATTCCTTTGCTTTTGAAACCAAAGCACTGTCAAAAACCGGGGACATGGTATTTTTACAGGTGAAAGGGAGGATAAAATACAAACAGCAAGGTCGGCCGTTTGAAATATTTGGGGTAGCAAGAGATATTACAGAGCAAAAACATCTGGAGCAGGATATTATGAAAACTGTAATAACCACGCAAGAGAGAGAGAGAAAACGTTTTGCCGAGGATTTGCATGACGGGATCGGCCCCCTTTTATCAGGGCTTAAAATGTATCTAATGCAGGATACATTGGATAAAGGTCTGAATGAAAAACAAAAAAGAGTACTGAAATATTGCAGGGAACTGGTTGATGATGCCATTGGTCAAACCCGCAGTATAGCCAATAATCTGACACCGGGAGTTTTGAATGACTTTGGTCTTGAAAAAGCATTAAAGTCGCATGTTGTGAAAATAAACACCATTGGAAAATTTGGCGTAAAATTAAACTTGCTCACAACGCTTGATGAGGTTAACAATGAAATAGCCCTTGCTGTATACAGAGTGATAACAGAATTGATAAATAATACCCTCAAACACGCAGATTGCAAACAAGTTGAAATAACCCTGGATATAAAAAAAAGTATCCTCTCCCTGGTATATACCGACGATGGAAAAGGTTTTGAAACTTTGAAAAGTGAACAACCTGAAAAAGGCACACATATGGGATTAAAAAGTATTCATAACCGGATTCACTCCTTAGATGGTAGCGTGGCGATTTCAAGTGGCGCAGGAAAAGGAGTTTTTGTAAAGATTTTTATCCCTCTGAAAAGTTGAACCATTCAATGATTTGATAATCAGCATCAATGAAATGGTTGAAATGGTGAAAATAAATGTTGAAATATATTTTTTTTACATAAAAATACGGATGTTTTGCTGCAAAGGATTACGTATTTTTGACCCCTATAAGAATGGTTTAAAGGCGTGTAAGGTTACTGTTATTATACCAGGCAGATTGAATTCAGAGAGCCATTTTTTATGAACACTTATTTTAGTAATTAATTAAAACAAAATTGATATGGCACAGAAGATAGTAATTGTGGACGATCATTTTATTTTCAGAAATGGTCTGAAAGATTTGCTGGCTGAAATACCCGAAGTAGAAGTGATAGCAGAGGCAGAGTCAGGAGAGAAATTTTTAGAAATGTTACCTGATATTGAACCAGATATGGTGTTTATGGATATAAAAATGCCAGGTTTAAATGGTATTGAAACCACCCGGAAAGCTATCGAAATGAAGCCAGATTTAAGAATTCTTGCTTTGAGCATGTTTGGTGAAAATGAATATGTTGAAGAGATGTTGCAGGCAGGAGCACTGGGCTACCTCTTGAAAAATATTGGTAAAGAAGAACTGGTAAAAGCCATTGAAAATATCTCACAGGAGAAAGGTTATTTCAGTGATGAAATCTTGGTTATGGTAACCCGAAAGGTATTTAATGCCAGGCAGGAAAACAAGGAAAAAACAATCCTGGATAGTTTTACCAAGCGTGAGCTGGAAGTGCTTCAACTTGTAAGTCAGGGACATTCTAACGCGGATATTGCAGAAAAACTTAAAATCAGTCCGCGCACGGTTGGAGGGCACCGCAACAACATGCTCTCAAAGTCTGGGTTGAAAAATACAGCAGCCCTGGTAAGTTTTGCATTAAAAAACAATGTTATTCATTCCTGAGGGGTTGGGGAGCAATAGCATGCATGCAATAAAAAAAGGGTTGTCTTTTCACAAAGACAACCCTCACACCACTAACACTGTAAAACAATAAAACCAAAAACATGGATTTCCATTGGAAATCCAATTTTTTCAGCAGCTGTTTCAGCAGCTGTATCAGTCATAAAAAAAATAAGCAACCTGCCATCAATAGAAAAACTCTGATACCTCCCCATTCAGAGAGAAATAAGTATAGCGATTTTCACAATGTATCCGACAACACTTGAAAACTATTACTATTTCTCCGACACGCCTTGGAAAAAACTATCCTTCAACTACCATCATCGTATCAACGCTGATTCATCATCTTTGCTTAATCCTTGGCAATGCCTCACTATTTCAGGCAGGTTGCTGTTTGTATATATCGAAAAAAAATACAGTCAAATCTTTAAAGAACAATTACAAATCAAATATAGTATTCCCTTAGAGTTTAATCAATTCGTTTATTCACTAAAATTTTTTTAAGGGTTTACCACAGTATTAGAAAGCTTATTTGGTGGCGAAAAAGTAGCATGTTTTATTTGTAAGTTTCAGGTAAACAGGTGTTTGCATTTTTATAGTATCGACAAAAAAGGACAAATTTAAGAGAAATAAGGGGTAAAACTTGTTAAAAAAAATTAGGGCCTTAAGATATTTTTATGACAATTTTTCCAAACTGCTCTTGATTTTCCATATGTTTGAAGGCAATTTCTGTATCTTCAAAAGGAAAAATTTTGTCTATCTCAGGTTGTATTTTATGTTTTTGAACAAACTCAACCATATTGGCGAAGTCTTCAGGGCTTCCCATGGTAGTTCCTAAAATAGAAGCCTGTTTGTAAAATATTTTTGCAGCGGTCATTTCCGGAATTTTGCCTGCTGTCCCTCCAAAGTTTACAATTCGGCCCCCGATTTTGAGAAGTGAAGGAAATCGCCCGAAGTTTTCTCCTGCCGCACTGTCCACTATGAGCTCAAAACCTTCTGGGTTCTTTTCAAGCAGCATTTTGTCCCAATTTGCATCGGTATAGAGTACTCCATCTTCTGCCCCCAGCTGGGTGGCTTTCTTAATTTTCTTTTCTGAGCTGCTTGTCACCCATACTTTTGCTTTAGATGCCAGCGCAAATTTCAGCAAATACATCGAAACTCCACCGCCAATACCCGTGATGAGTATTCTTTCTCTACCCTTGAGCCCGCCCCGGGTAAACAATGCCCGGTAGGCTGTAAGACCGGCAAGAGGTAGAGATGAGGCTTGCTCAAAGGTCAGGTTAGTGGGTTTGTCCCAAATATTCCCGGCAGGAACACAAATATATTCTGCAAATGTACCCTGATCGGGAAGTCCTAAAATCTTGAAGTTCTTTCCATGAAAATCAGGATTGTTACCCCAGTTAAGGGCTGGGTTGATTATCACTTCTTTGTTGATAAGATTAGGGTCTGCTCCTGAACCTGCTTCCTCAACAATACCTGCGCCATCCGATCCAATAATACAAGGAAAATTGCTCCCCTGATATATTCCTTTTTTTATCCAGTAGTCTCTCCTGTTCAGCGAACTGGCTATGAGTTTTATTCTTACCTCTCCTTTTTCTGGCTTGGGTTTCTCCGTTTCCATTATTTTGGCCGGAGTTCCTGCACTTTCAAATACAATAGCTTTCATAATATGGGGTTTAAATTAATGCATGTGTTTTTTGTTGCAATTTTCTTTAGTCTGATAATCCTTCGTTTTCAGTATAGTTTTGTGAAATTATATACGAAAGTTTTATTTAATACACGAAAAACCTTCAGTTGTCAAGATGATTGCAACAGGTTTTAGCCAATTGATGGATGGTTGTTTCAAATCAGTTGATTAAGTCCTGTTTCGATGTTATTTGACAGAGTAAAACTTGCAGATAAACTTAATTTTAATGGTAAAATATGCTTAATTCAAAGGATATTACATTTACTTTTACAGCAAAAGATAATTATAAACAGAACATTTTAAGTTTTATAATGTTTGATGATATTATCCTTTTCATATTCAAATGCAAATTATTTTTCACATAAAAATTGTAGAAATGAAAAATTTAACCGTGATAATTGTTGTTTTGTTTATTACCATGGGTAACTCTTTTGGTCAGGATACCATCACAGACGAAGGGAACTGGGAGTTTTCAGGTTTTTTCCAACAAAATCTTAACCAGGTAAGTTTTACCAATTGGGCTGCCGGAGGAGAAAATTCCTTTTCCTCAACTTCCAACGCAAGAATAGACGCAAATTTTACGGAAGGGAAAATCAGCTGGGAGAATTACCTGGACATGTCTTATGGGATTGTTAAACTTGAAAATTCTCCAACCCGAAAAAATACCGATAAAATTGATTTGTTTTCCAAATTTGGTAGAAAAATCAATGAAAAGTTATTGTATTCAGCTATTTTCAACTTCCAGTCACAATTTGACAAGGGTTACAACCCTTCAGAACCCAACGAGGTCGTTTCCCGTTTTATGGCACCTGGCTACCTGACCATTGCCCTGGGGTTGGACTACAAACCTACTGATTATCTGTCCCTTTTATTTTCTCCTGCTACTGGTAAGTTCACTTTTGTAATGGATGATATGCTTGCTGCTCAAGGGGCATATGGGGTTAAAGAAGATGAAAACTTAAATTCAGAATTTGGTGCTTTGTTGCGCTTGGAGTTTGAGAAGGAAGTAATAACCAATGTAAATGTGAATTCAAGAATCATTCTTTTCAACAATTACACCGATTCCGATGTCAGCAACCGCAAGAATACTGATGTGGATTGGGTGATGGGAATTAACATGCCTGTAAATAAATTTATAACCGCTACCGTAGGTTTTCATTTGTTATACGACCATGATGTTAAAATAGAGAGAGATACAACAGATAATGGAGAGCCGATCGTGGGGCCTGCAACACAGTTTAAACAGCAATTCGGGCTGGGAGTTGTTTATGATTTCTGATGAGTATGATATGGTTTTAAAGGACATGGCCTGAGAAATATATGAGAAAGTGGCCATAGAAAGAAGGAAAAGGGTTGCTGAAGAAACCTGCAGGTTTTCAGCGACCCTTTTCTGTCGTCAATTTTATAAATGAAACTTATTTGATAAACAGCATTTCCCTGTATTTGGGAAGTGTCCACATTTCGTCATCCACGAGAATTTCGAGTTTATCAACATGGTAGCGAATTTGCTCTAAAAAAGGTTTTACTTCGTTACAGTAAAATCTCGATTTCAGATGAACCTCTTCGATGGCATTGGCTTGTTTCCTTTTCTCTATCATTTCCTTCACAAATTTGCGAATAGCTGAAATATGTTCAGAAATTTTTCCGATAATGTAAATTTGCAATTCAGCCTGTTGTTTAAACTGCTCATCGCTGAGTATCTCTTTGAGTCCTTTAACATTGTCAACCAGAAGCTTCTGATACCTGATTGCCGTTGGAATGATATGATTTCCGGCCATGTCGGCCATTACCCTGGACTCTATCTGGATCACTTTTGCGTAATTCTCATGTCTTATTTCCCATCGCGCTTCCAGTTCTTTTGCTGAAAATATCCGGGTCTCCGTAAAAAGTTTCAGGGTCTTTTCAGAAATGTATGCTTCAAGAGCTTCGGGAGTGTTTCTCAAATTCGACAAACCTCGCTTCTGCGCTTCTTTTACCCAATCTTCGCTATAGCCATTGCCTTCATATAAAATGGGTTTAGATTGTGTAATGTAAGTTCTGAGTAGTTTAAATATGGCCTCATCCTTTTCTTCTCCATTTTCCATGGCCTTGTCAAGCTCTTTTCTGAATTCTCTAAGCTGCTGCCCTATGGCCGTATTAAGGGCAATCATTGCCGGTCCGCAGTTGGCCGCAGAACCCACGGCTCTGAATTCAAACTTATTGCCGGTAAATGCCAGGGGAGAGGTTCGGTTTCTGTCGGTATTATCCAGAATTATCTGGGGTATTTTTCCAATATTGAGCTTCAATTCTGTTTTTTCTTCCGGTGTCATTTTTCTGTTTTTCACCATTTCCTCTAATTCATTGAGTACTTTGGTCAATTGAGATCCGATAAAAACTGAGATGATAGCAGGAGGAGCTTCATTGGCTCCAAGACGGTGATCATTCCCGGCAGAGGAGATAACGGCCCGAAACAAATCAGCATGCGTGTAGACGGCTTTTATGAAATTGACAAAAAAGGTTAGAAACAACAAATTCGTTTTGGGTGTATGACCGGGGCTAAGCAGGTTTTTGCCTGTGTTGGTGGCCAGTGACCAGTTGTTGTGCTTCCCACTGCCGTTTATTCCGGCAAAAGGTTTTTCGTGGAATAAGATCCTGAACTTGTGTTTACGGGCTATTTTTTCCATCACTACCATTACCAGTTGGTTGTGATCAATGGCAATATTGGCTTCCTCATACACGGGGGCAAGCTCAAACTGGTTGGGTGCCACTTCATTATGCCGCGTTTTGACCGGAATGCCGAGTTTCCATGCTTCGTATTCAAATTCTTTCATAAATGCCATGGCCCTGGGAGCAATGGCACCAAAATAATGATCTTCCAGCTGTTGCCCTTTCGCAGGAGCGTGACCCAAAAGGGTTCGTCCGGTCATTACCAGATCCGGCCGGGCGTAATACAGGGCCTCGTCAACCAGAAAATATTCCTGCTCCCAGCCCAGTGTAGATATTACCTTGGTAATACTTCGATCGAAAAGTTGACATACCTCCGTCGCTTCACGGTCAATAAAGGAAAGGGTCTTGAGCAAGGGAGTTTTAAAATCCAGGGCTTCCCCGGTATAGGCCACAAAAATGGTAGGGATGCAGAGGGTGTTTTCCATGATAAAAGCAGGGGAGGAGGGATCCCATGCAGAGTAGCCCCGTGCTTCAAAGGTATTGCGCAATCCACCGCTGGGAAAACTGCTGGCATCGGGCTCCTGCTGCACCAGCTTACTACCGTCGAATTGTTCGATGCTGCGATTGTCAGCTGAGGGACTGAAAAATGCGTCGTGCTTTTCTGCCGTTGCACCATTGAGAGGTAAAAACCAATGTGTGTAGTGGGTTGCTCCCTTGCTGATGGACCATGCACGCATGGCCGAAGCTACCTGATCCGCTATTTTTTTGTCTATTTTTTCCGACTTCTCAATGTTTTCTGTAATACTGCGGTAAACATCATCCGGCAGGTATTCTCTCATCGCCCGATCGTTAAATACATTAATGCCAAAATATTCTGATACTTTTGGTGGCAAATCGTTACTTTCTTCAGGCCGGTGAGAAAGAGCTTCGTTTAAAGCAGTGAATCTTCGGTTGGTCATAGTGTATTAATTTTAGATAATAATCAAATATTTTTGCAAAGGTATGTAAAAATTGGGGGTATGTTGAAAAATAGTAAACAAATTAACGAAATGATATGGAAAAATGAAGGGGGTGTATGGAAAAATGTGTGTTATATTGCAATAATAATATGATAGGGTAGATTAAGGCATATCTACATAAAGATGCAATTAACCAACACACTGCACTTTAAACCCGGCATTTTTAGTGAATTTACTGTACTGCTTTAGGGAAAGATTCAGTAGTATTTCTGATATTCGACCTTTTGCATTTGATTAATTTTGTAGTTTGATGGCATGATAAATCGAAACATGGATTTATTTAAGATTTAATTATGGGCAACATTTTATCATTTTTTGCGTAGAGTAATATTATTATCGGTATACAAGAATTACTAAGCAACACAGACACAGATATTGAAAACAAATAGGATAATAACACTTTTATGTATAGGCTTGGCAATTTTGTCCAATGCAGTGATGGGACAGGGACAACAGACTGAAGAAAAAGAACCTCCCACCACCCGCATCCTGTTTATTTTCGATGCGTCCCAAAGTATGTTTGCCCGTTGGCAGAGTGATATGAGAATTAATATTGCCCGTGGGTTACTCATTGAATTGTTGGATAGTCTCGAGCACACCCCCCATACCCAACTAGCGCTTAGAGTATACGGACATCAAAAACGTTTCCCTCCGCAGGATTGTGACGATTCCAAACTTGAAATACCTTTTTCTGATGATAATATTTTCAGCATCAAACAACGATTGCGAAGCATAACCCCCAGGGGAACAACTCCTATAGCCATGTCTCTGGAGAGAGCGCAGCATGATTTCCCTCCCTGCGACAACTGCCGGAATATTATCGTTTTGATAACGGATGGCATAGAAGAATGTGGGGGTGATCCCTGTGCGGTATCCCGCGAATTGCAAAAAAAAGGAATTGTTCTCAAACCTTTTATCATAGGTATTGGTCGCGATTTTAAAGAAGATTTTGAATGCGTTGGGCAATATTTTGATGCTACCAGCGAAACAGAATTCCGGCAAAGCCTCAACATTGTCATTTCCCAGGCTTTGGATAACACCACTGCCCAAATCAATTTGCTGGATGTTTATGGTCTTCCAACCGAAACCAATGTACCTGTGACTTTGCATGACCATGTTAGCGGAAGGATCATGGATAATTTTGTGCATACCTTTAATCATAGGGGGAAGCCGGATACACTTTACTATATGGATCCGTTAGTTACGTATGACGTAAAAGTTCATACAACACCTCCTGTAATCATTGAGGATGTGAAGATTAATCCAGGCAACCATAATATTATCCCGGTAGATGCTCCACAAGGTAGTTTAACACTCCTGGTAGGAGGGACCACCCAGGTGGCTTATGAGGCCATTGTAAGAAAAGCCGGAGAAATGGAAACATTAACCACGCAGGCTTTTGGTTATACCGAAAAATACCTTGTGGGAGAATATGATCTTGAAGTACTCTCGTTGCCACGTATACATGTGAAAAATGTAGATATAAAGCAAAGCCACAACACAACTGTCGAGGTTCCTCAGCCTGGAATCGCAATTATCAGGCTGCCTGCTCAGGGTTATGCGAAAGTATTGCATGAAGAAGGAAACAAGCTGGATGTGGTACATGTATTGCGCGAAAATGTACAGAGTGAAACCATCTATTTGCAACCCGGAAATTACAGGGTTGTTTACAGGCCGCGGTTTTCCACTCAAACCACCTTTTCCATAGAAAGAACCTTTAGAATTGATTCCGGAGTTTCCACCCCGGTTAATCTGAATTTCTGATAATTATTCTGCTGGTCTTTATTGGTTCGTCTTTTTAACAGACCGATACTTGCAGACACTTTTCCATAAAAGAGCAAAAGTTTTTATGCCTATTTGTCTGGTTTCATTAAACCTTTTCCGTTCAGGTTAGTCTCATCTACTGAAAAAACATTGCAGGTTATATGGTGCACTACTCCGATGAAAAATTACTGGAATGGGTTCAGGATTCTGATAATCCCGATTATGCTTTTAATTTAATCGTGCGCAAATACCAGGAGAAGTTATACTGGCATGTAAGAAGACTTGTATTTGATCATGAAGATGCCAACGATGTAATTCAGGAAGTTTTTATCAAAGCATGGAAAGCACTGGAAAGCTTCAGGGGAGAATCAGGTTTATTTACCTGGTTATATCGTATAGCAACCAATGAGGCGCTTAGTTTTATTAAACGGAAAAAGAGAAGGTATTTCTTGCCCTGGCAGGATGTAGAAAATACTATGGCTGAGAAACTGGAATCAGACCCTTATTTTAGTAGCAATGAAATACAGAGAAAGCTTCAAAAAGCCATTCTCCAACTTCCTGAAAAGCAGCGGGTAGTTTTTAATTTGAGGTATTACGATGAAATGAAATATGAAGATATGGCCCGGGTTTTGGATACTTCTGTGGGAGCATTAAAGGCTTCCTATCATCATGCAGCAAAGAAAATTGAAGAATCTGTAAAAGACATTTAAACTATTGATGGGTTTTGGTGTCTAATACAATAATTGCTATACCATGGAAAATAATATAATAAAAAAGGAATTGCAGGAAATAGCCCCTGAACTGGGAAAATTAGAGAAAGAAAATCCTTTTTCTGTTCCCGTTGATTACTTTGAAAATTTGCCTTCCCAGGTTCAGGAAAGGATAGTGGTAAGCCGGAAAAAAAGTCTTTCACCCGGATTTTACAGCCTGCCCCGATTGGCATTTGCAGGCTTTACAGCTGTAATGCTGCTGCTTGCCGGTTATTTGTTCCTGCTCAGAAATCCTTCTGAAACCACAAATGGCTTTGCCGATGAGATCTATATGTCTCCGCAGATGGAATGGTATGCCGAATATCAGTCTGATGTATACTATGAAATTATTCTGGATGAATATGAAACCCATGAAATACCGGTGGAAGATAGTTTTGAGGAGGATCCGGTTATGATGGATTACCTGATTGATTATGGTAATTTTTTTATGGATGCACCCTATGAAGACGATACAATTGATTAGAAAAAACTCACAAAAGAATACATTGCTATGAAAACATTACAATTCTCCCGTTTTACAGTTTTTATGACCTTGCTGTTTCTAATCCCTGCCATGAGTTATGCCCAACAGAGAATGGGACAACGACAGGATCGTTACAAGAAAATGGAAGCTCAAAGGATTGCTTTTATAACCCAGGAACTCTCTCTTACTCCTGAAGAAGCCAAGGTTTTTTGGCCTGTATACATTGAGTACAACCAAAAGAGAAATCAAATGATGATTCGACATCGCGAAGAACGAAGAAGTACTGTCAATATTGACGATCTTTCAGAACAGGAATTGATAGAACTGGCTGACGCAGATATCCGAAACATGGAAGAAATGGTTGCTTTACGAAGGGAATATCATCAAAGATTTAAAGAAATCCTTCCTGTAAAAAAAGTAGTTCAACTCTATGATGCAGAAAGAGATTTTAACCGGAGATTGTATCGGTCAGGAGCTCCCGGCAGAGGTCGGAATTAATCTTCAGGTGAAACAGTCAGAAAATTTCTTCAAGCCAGCGACGCAGGCGGCTTCGGGGTTTCTCATCCGGCTCTCTCTCTCTTCTGCGTTGTTTTTGTTCCTTATCGGAAGGTCCAAAGACAGACTCCCACCAGTTTCGGACGGGAAGTTCTTCAACATACATGGCACAGGTGAGTTTTGCAGCCAGTGAATCGGGAAGCGAACTGAAATTGCCACGGGTATATTTGCGAACTTCTGGATGATGTTGTATCCTGCGGTGGTAATCTCCCCATAATGGCACCGCGCTGCGGTTGGATCCCAGGGGTGCTCCGTAAATTTTGGCAAAAGCAGGATTTTGCAACCCTGTCCATACACCCGTAATGAGACTGGGAGTAAACCCGATAAACCAGGTGTCAGCATTGTTTTGGGTAGTACCGGTTTTTCCGGCCAAAGCTCCACGCAGCCCTGAATGATAACGCAATGAACCTGCAGTACCACTATCAACAACGGCCTGAAGCATGTACCTCGTCATAACGGAAGCATCATAGGGAAGGACCGGTTCATAAGGCTGTTGTTTTTTGTTTTCAAAAAGAATCTTTCCGTTTTTATCTTCTATTTTTAGCAGCCAGATGGGTTCAACCGGTACCCCTTCTTTTAAAAATACACCATAAGAAGCGGTTAATTCCATCAGGCTAACACTGGCTGTCCCTAAAGCCAATGAAGGCAACCTGGGCATTTGAGAATGAATACCGCATTTAGCTGCAGTTTCGATTACAGGTAGTACACCTGTGAGGCTGATATAGTGAGCGGAAACTGTATTGACTGATTGGGCAAGTGCACCTGTCATGCTATAATAACCTTCATATTCTCCATGACTGTTTACAGGGCTCCAGTTGTCATATTCTTCATAAATGGTTTGTTCGTTTGATACATATTCGCACGGGTCAATACCCTGTTGTATAGCTGTGGCATACAAAAAAGGCTTAAATGTAGAGCCTGCTTGTCTTTGGGTTAAAATGTGCTCATACTGAAAAAAACGAAAATCGTTTCCACCCACCCAGGCTTTAACGTGTCCATTGGTAGCATCCATGGAAATGAGAGCACCATGCAGCATTTGCTGCATTCTGAATATGGAATCAATCGGCGATATTTCTACAGGTACAGGGCCTTGCCAACTAAACAGCTCCATGGCTGTTGGTTTGTTGAAAGCAGCTTTGATGGCTGATGCTTCCGTCTGGGCTTTGCTGAGCGACTCATACCGGTCACTTTTTTGCATGAGTTTGTTTAGCAATGCGGATGCTTTTTGGGGTGAGAGGTTTTTGTAATACGCATCCATTACCTTTTGTTGTTTGCTAAGTTGCGATTTTACAGCTGCCTCAGCCAGCAATTGAAGGTCGTAATTGAGGGTAGTGTAAATGCGAAGGCCATCCGTGTATAAATCGTAGTCTGTTTGGTTTTGTTGGTTATAGTGCTCAAGAATACGACCTGCCTCCTGCCTGAGATTTTCTCTGAAATAAGGGGCCGGGCCCTGGTTGTGAGTTATAGGGTTATAGTCAAGCATGATAGACATAGCTCGCAACGAATCTGCCCGAGGTGTATCTATATAACCGTATTTCTGCAATTGCCCAATCACGGTATTTCTGCGTTGTAATGCTTTTTCAGGATGCAAGCGGGGATTATAGCTGGAAGTGGCTTTTAGCATGCCAATAAGCACCGCTGCCTCTTCCATGGCCAGATCTCCGGGGTTTTTATTGAAAAAACGTAAAGATGCAGCGCTGATGCCAAAAACATTTTCGCCGAAAGGAACCGTATTGAGATACAAGACCAAAATTTCATTTTTGGAATATATCTTTTCTAATCTCCTGGCCACAATCATTTCTCTTGCTTTGTTAACAGGCATGGAAAAAAAGCCGTTGTCCTGTCTGACGAAAAGGTTTTTGGCCAGTTGCTGACTAATGGTGCTACCGCCCCCGGCAGAACGTTGCTGAAGGAGCAGACTTTTAATCAATACCCGGCCAAGGCTGCGGTAATCTATTCCGTTATGCTGATAAAACCTTGCATCTTCGGTGGCAATGAGAGCGTGATAAACATGCTGGGAAATCTGATCATAATTGGCGTGTGTTCTGTCTAAAATAAAATATTTTCCAAGCAACTGACCATCTTCGGCCAGTATTTCTGAAGATAAATAGTTTTCTACAGATGCCAGTTCCTTATGAGTAGGGATCTTTCCGAATATACCCATTCTTACACTGATAAAAAGCAAGCCCACCAGCAGGAAAATCAACATTATTGCTGATGCAAGAATGAGAAGGGTTTTGCGAAGAATGATTTTGCGGTATTGCGGGTCGTTTTTTAAACCGCTAAAGAAGTGTTTGTTTTTTCTGAACAAAACAAATATAAATTGAGGTTCTCTTTTTTATTCTATGTATACCACCAATGGATTTGAATCCTTGCAGAGCAGCTTATTGAGACTTTCTTGAAAGGCATTCGCCTTATCAAAAGATAAAGAATAACGAAACACCAGCTACGCTTATTGCCGCACCTGCAATTTCTTTCCAGCTTACAGATTGTTTAAAAAATATCATGGTGGGAGGAATGATAAGTATTGGAGTGATGGCCATAATGGTTGCAGCAATGCCTGTATTGGTGTTCTGGGCTGCCAGCAGTGAGAGAGAAACGCCAATGAAAGGGCCAAAGGTTGCCCCCAGCAACATCAAAAACATGGGTTTGGGCTGTTTTACAGCATAGAAAACAGCTCGCCACCGACGGAAAAAACTTACCAGGATACCAAACCCGAAAATACCTGCAATCACTCTGATTTGGGTAGCGGCAAACGGGTCATAATCGCCCATGCCGTATTTGCTTAATGCATAACCCGTGGCTTGACCGGCGGCCCCAAGGAAGGCAAAGAACAGCCCTTTGACCGGATATTTTATCCGTGAACTCCCAGGCTTGTGCTTTTGGAAGATTACCAGAGCGATACCTGACATCGTCATAAGCATTCCTGCTATGTTTATATAGGTCAATTGCTCTCCCATAAGCAGCCACCCCTGAATAGCCGTTATAGGGGGTACAAGCGTCATAATAAGCATGGAAAGTCTTGAACCTATTAGGGTGAAAGCCTCAAAAAGAAATAGGTCTCCGATCACAAAGCCTACCAGTCCTGACAGAATCAGCCAGAACCAGGAGTAACTTGATGCATCCAGGGGTAAAAACAAACCCCGGTTAAACCAGGAAAATAACCCCAGTAATACAAAAGCCATTATCAGGCGTATAATGTTAACAGCTACGCTTCCAACTTTCCGACTCGCTGTTTCAAAAGCAAGAGCAGTAATAGTCCAGCAAAAAGCAGTGGCCAGGGCGGCAAGTTCCCCAATTCTTGATTCTAACATAAGTATAAAATTTTGACGCGCAAAGGTAAGCTTTTAGCGCAATCTCACGGGGAAAAATATCTTAACGCCTGGAAGTAATTTACATTTATGTTTAGTAGGTCTATGATTCATTGATTATTTACCACATCCATCCACGGGGTGTGGAACGAATTCCTCACTAATGTTTGGGCAAATGCAAATGAACGTTTTTATTGCTTAAAGAATGTGCTTACCTGAAATATAAATAAATGGAGGATCCCCCAAAATAAACCACTGATACTGCTTTGATTGGAAAAAGAGAATACACTTTTGTACCGGGAAGAAGTTCAGTGTACAGGCAGTTTTTTCTTCAGAAGAAAAGAAGAATAATCCAATGGCACGATATTGTATAATTATGAGCATACCGGACAGAAATATAAAACAGCGGTAATAAAAGTAGACAAAAGAGGTATTTTTAACAGAAAAGAAAACAACCAAAGGATGAGAACGATAATTTTAAGTGACATTACTGAAGAAACCCCGAGTATAATTCCGTATGGCCTTAATGTGGCTAAATATGCAGAAACAAGGGTAGAAATCCTTCAATATTCAGATCCTAAGCTGGTTCAGGGAACTTATAGCCCGATTTCTGATTCACAAAGCATAACCCCAGGAGAAAAATTATCATACGAACAAATATTGCATCGTGAAACCGAAATTGCCAAAGAAAAACTGGACCGCTTACTAAGCAGGGAAGCCTCCCGATTGAACTATCCCTTAAGAATAAATACCATCGCTGAGATTACCGATCCTGAAAAAGCTATTGCTGATAAACTTGATGAGTTTGAAAATGTGATGGTGATAACTTCCACCAATCCTTCTCATTCGATGGCCAGCGGACTTGATGATGTATTAACTGTACTGCAGAAACTAAATACCAGGATATTGATCATCCCCGCAGGGAAAAAATTTATAAAACCAGCCAAATGTTGCCTGGTAACAGATTTATCTAAAGAGGCAAGCCAAAACCTTGAAAACCTGTTTTCATGGATAAATCCCCTGGCTGAGAGAATCTATACATCGGCTGTGATTCATAATGAATCCGGTTCTAACAGCAGCCAGCAAATTGAGCAATGGCAACAAGCCCTAAAGGCTTATTCCCAATTCCTTGCATCAGATTCCACTGAAGTTGTTCGGATTGACGAACCGGATGTTGCGTTTGAAAACATTTGCAGACATAAAAGACCCGATATGGTTGTGTACCCCAAAAATGGTAAATCCTATTTTTCTCGTTTGTTGTTTTCAGAAGGATATCTCAGGAACTTTTCTGAAATGCTTAACATTCCGGTATTATTGTATTAAAAAATTCCCTGCTGACAATGCAGCAAATTAACAGCTGCCCCCTGAAGGTTGAATACTGTTGTAGAAATTAATCTACACCACCTGTTGGCCCGCTGTATAGCCTGATTCATTGGTTTTTGTAACTGCATAATATACCCTGAAAACGGGTTGATTTTTGCCCTGATGATTTGCTATAAGTGTTTTATCTGTTGGGTTTTAAACCTACAATCGAGTATTAATTCATAAAAATATTATTAAGATGCGTAATTTTTCAGAACATACCTTTAAAGAATTGGCGCAGGTAAGAGCGCCCCATTGTATCTCCATTTTTATACCTACCCACCGTGCAGGAAAGGAGGTAAACGAAAAATTAGATAGGATTAATTTTAAGAATCAAGTGCAAAAGGTTGCTGCTGAATTACAATCCTGGCAATTGGACAATAAGGAAATAGCGCATTTACTGGAACCTTTAAATGCATTGATAAACGATACGGACTTTTGGAACAATCAGTCTGATGGCCTGGTAGCCTTCAGAAATAGGGAGCAATTTGAGTATTTTTCATTACCCGTCCATTTTCAGGAGTTTGTATTTGTTTCTGACCATTATTACTTAAAACCCCTGGTGCCCTATTTAAACGATGATGGAAAGTATTACCTGCTGGCCCTTACCTTGTCAGGTGTAAAGTTTTATGAGGGTTTTCCTCATCATATCAATGAAGTCGTATTGGATGATTTGCTACCTGAGAAGCTTCAGGACGTGGTAGGTTATGACTACAAAGACAAGAACCTGCAGATTCGTTCGGGCCAAACCTCTGCCAATGAGGGAGAAGGAATGTATCATGGTCATGGTAAAGGAAGTGAAGAAGAAAAAACAGAGATTCTTAAGTTTTTCAGGGCCATAAATGACGGATTGATGCAGTTTATTAAGAATCGCAAGCGTCCTCTTGTATTGGCAGCAGTTGATTACCTGGTTCCTCTATATAAGGAAGTAAATGATTACCAGAATCTGCATGACCATTTCATTGCAGGAAATCCCGAGCATGAAGACCCGGTTTTGTTGCATGAGAAAGCCAGGGATTTGCTGGGAGATTATTTTGATAAAGACAGAAAGCAGGCATTATCGGCCTTTGAACAGGCATTGTCTAATGGAAGAGCCTCTTTTAAAGAAGAGGAGGTGATTGCCGCAGCCTATAATAAGCGTGTGGATACATTGTTTATTAGAAATAATGAAGAGCTGTGGGGAATTTTTGACGTAGAGAAAAATGCCGTCATTCCCCGGGAGGTTCAACCCGAATTCAAAACCTGCCTGTTGAATTTTGCGGCCATACATACAATTTTAAACAATGGAAAAGTCTATTTGCTGGAGGCCGATCAAATGCCTGAACCCAATTCACGCACCAATGCCATTTTCAGATATTGATTGCCATGACTGTTGAACGAAATACCTGAACGAAACTGTTGTGGTAAGTAACAGGAATTCTTCAGTAGTGGTTGAGACTGGCACGACTCCAGCATTGATTGATTTCTTGATTATTTCATCCCTCTTTCAAATTGACAGAAATATTTATCAACCCAAAAAATCAAGTCATGATCTTATTATATCAGATTTTTTTCGCTATATTACTATCTTTATTGGTAGGGAGTTTTTTTTATTATGTTTTTAAGTATACCGGCCCGTGGGGAAGTTACTGGACTTTTGTTGCCACATTGTTCCTGGCTGGTATGGTAGCCGCAGTCTGGATTGAACCTTTGGGCCCTATGATTTACAATTTCGCATGGGCTCCCATTCTGATAGTAATTTTGATTTTTGCCTTGTTTTTGGCTGCTGCTTCGCCTACACGGTATCGAACCCGAAATCCGGCAAGGAAGAATATGCCTGACCCGGCGCAACAAAATATCCCAGCATTGGCTGTTTCTACTGTATTCTGGGTTTTTATGACCGCTTTATTAATCACTTTTCTGATTGGTGTTTTCAGATAGCAGGTGAGTAACGCAGCAAAAACCAATGCGTATTCTACTCCCAAAGTGAACTGTCTATAACCTATCACAGGCTGTTTTGCTCCTGGGCCATGCAGTCCTTTTCAGGTATCCATGTCCAGTTCATTGAGTTTATTGTACAAAGTTTTTCTGTCTATTCTCAATATCCTGGCTGCTTCCGATTTGTTTTGCCGTGCTTGCTGCAATGCATTTTCAATAATTTTTCTTTCGGCTTGCCGGGCGGCAATTTTAAGGCTCAGTTCGCTGGAAGCATCATCAATGAATGATATTTCGGGTGCACTTTTTTGTCGTATCTCTTCAGGGAGGCAGTTGGGGGTTATCTCATGGTCCCGGGCAACAAGAGTGCTGCGTTTTATTACGTTACGCATCTCACGCAAGTTTCCGTACCATTGGTAAGCATAAAAAGCACTTTCTACTTCCGGCGAGAATTGTTGTACATCTTTTTGGAGTTCTTTGTTGGCTTGCTGCAAAAAATGGTATGCGAAAAGCATAATGTCCTGGCCTCTTTCGCGCAAAGGAGGAATCTCCAGTTTAAATTCATTGATTCTGTGGTAAAGGTCCTCTCTGAATGTACCTTCACGAGCCTGATTGGTTAAATTGCTGTTGGTTGCAGAAATGATGCGTACATCAATATTTATTGTCCGCGTATCGCCCACACGGGTAATAACTTTCTGTTGAATGGCCCTGAGTAATTTAACTTGTGTCTCATAGGATAGGTTGCCTATTTCGTCCATAAATATAGTTCCTCCGTTGGCTTGTTCAAAATATCCTTTTTTGTCGCCCACAGCCCCGGTGAAAGCACCTTTTACATGTCCGAACAATTCACTTGCTGCCAGCTCTTTGGGAATAGCCCCACAATCAATGGCTACAAATTTTTTGGATTTCCGCTCGCTATGCTGATGAATCAGGCGTGCAATGTACTCTTTACCTGAACCGGTTTCTCCCTGTATGAGTACCGCCATGTTGGTAGGAGCTACCAGCTTTGACTGTTCAATAACATTCTGCATGGCAGTATGCTGCCCCGTAATAAATTCTTGAACATCTGGATCTTCTCCCGGCTTTTTCTCTATAGCATTTTTTACAATGCTTTTGATATTGTCAGGATGGATAGGCTTGGTTATGTAATCGTATGCACCTGCTTTAATACTCTCGACGGCTACCTTAATTTCGGCGTATGCCGTCATCATAACTACTGCTGTCTGGGGCGAAAGCTGATGGATTTTTCTTAGCAAATCCATCCCATCCATATCTGGCAACCGGATATCGCACAGCACAACATCAAATTCTTCCTTTTTAAGTAGCAACAAAGCAGGTTTGCCTTTATTGGCGGTTTGTGTATTGTATCCTTCTTTCTTGAAAAAATTATCCAGCAAACTGGTAATGTAAATATCGTCGTCAATGATCAAAATTTTCTTGCCCATAGTTCCTGTTTTGTTTTTACGAATAATTCCAAATAATTCTGAATAATTTGTTTGAATCTTTCCTTTTTAGACATGTATTATGAAGTAGATCCCCATTCGATTGCTAAATTATATGATTTTTTTATCTAAATTCACTCATCTTTAATAATTATAAATCCTTAAGAGCTGTCCGTATAGCCAGAAGGCTTTTATCAATCTCCTCAAGTGCATTATTGATAAGTTCAGCATCAGGAGCAAAGGATTCTTTTCTGAGGTATTTTTTGTCAATTTTTTTCAGGAGTTTCGTGGCTTTGGCTACTCCCAGCTGTTCCATCGATGGATGAAGCCTGTGGGCTGCTTCTGCAATACTGCCATAGTCTTCATTTAAGAGCCCTTCCTTTATTTTTTCCTGCATTTGCTGTCCGTTTTCAATGAAGGAATTTAACATCAACATCATAAACTCTGTATCTCCGCGGGTTATTTGCCTGAGTTGTGATAAATCATAGGAGCTCATTTCTTTCCCGGATAGTTCTTGTTGCCCGTTTTTTGCAGGTACATCCTCTTGTAAATCCAGTCCGGAGGTATAAGCAAAAATATGCTTTATCAATGCTTCTTCTTTGTAAGGTTTTAGTATTACCGAATCCATGCCGGCTTTAAGATACTCCCTTATTTGTTTTCTTACAGTATTGGCAGTCATGGCAATTACCCTGCTTATGGGTTTATGTGGATTTTTTTTCTCCTTGTTCCGTATAGAATTTAATACTTCCATGCCATTCATTTCGGGCATGTTGATGTCGAGAAAAATAACCTGATATTTTCCGGGTCGGAATTTTTTTAGCGCTTCGGCTCCTGAGGCTGCAAAATCTGATTTGATATTGTGCTTTTTTAAAATAATTGAGCCTAGTGTTCTGTTAAGCGGATCATCGTCAACGAAGAGAATTTTACCTGCTTTTTTATTCCTGGATGACAGGATAGGTTTGCTTCTTTTGGGAAGGGTTGGATAATTTTTTTCAAATGAAAGGGTGAAGAAAAATTTAGATCCTTTGCCAGGTGTGCTCTTCACCTGCAACTTACTGTCCATTGCCTCCAGGAGTTCTTTGCTGATGGCAAGTCCCAGGCCACAGCCGGTAAAGCTCCTGTCGATCCGGTTGTCTACCTGGTGAAAAGGTTGAAAAATCCGGGTGATCTCCTCTTCTGATATACCAATGCCTGTATCCGAAACTTCAAAGCAGATATCCTGGGTCGATTGAGTTTGTTTTACAGGAAAACAACGAATGCTTACATTGCCTTTTCGGGTAAATTTTATGGCATTGCCGCCAAGATTGATAAGTATCTGTCGCAATTTGGGCGCATCGCCCGAGAATGTTCTTTCGTGTAAAGTATCTTCTGCATGAATATAGAAATCAAGCCCCTTTTCTTTATGTTTATGTCTAAGTACCTGGCTTACAGAATCAAAAACCTCTTGCAAATTAAAAGGGTTGTGTTCTATTTCAATTTTTTCGGCTTCTATCTTAGACAACACAAGGATATCATCAATAATGGATAACAAATGATGAGATGCATTGTCAATAATGGTAAGATAATCAGATTGTTTTTTCGTAAGTCGTGTCTGATGGAGTTGGTCAGAGAAACCAATTACGGCATTAAGGGGAGTGCGAATTTCATGCGACATCTTGGCTACAAACCGGTCTTTGGCATCACTGGCATCTTCCGCTTTTTCTTTGGATTGCCTGAGCTGCTCCTGCACCCGTTTTGCATCTGTAATATTTTGTAAAATAACCACGCATTTATGTGTCTTATCCTTTTCGTTCAAGGGAAACATGCGGATAGAAAAGTGATGATTTTCAGAATGGAATTCTGTACTGACAGGAGTTTCTTCAAATACAATTTTAGCCAGGGATAAAATCATATCTTTTTGTTTGGCCGGAAAATATTCAGTTAGCAGGGGTGAGGTTACAGAATCTTTAACCCATCCTTGCTTGTGAGATTCACTACCCATTCTGCAATGCACTTGTAGATTTTTATCCACAAGAAACATTTCCAGGCCGGGCAGGTTTTTGGCCAAAATAGAAAAGTTGCCGGGGGTTAATTGCTCATGGCCCATGTTGCTTGGGAAGGAATCGGAAACGATAGCAGATTGAATATAATAAAATGTCTCTTGGGAGGAATCGGGATGGATTTTCCCAAAATTTGAATCAAACGTAATGGCATGGCCTGAAGCATGAATATGATAGATTCTCTTAATAATCGGTTGGGGGTTATTGGATTTTAACTCATTTACGATCAAGTTAATATCGTCTTGTTCAATGTTAGAAGTAATAGAATAAATGTCCTTGTTTGCAGGTAAGGTTTTGGTTTTATAACCCAGCGCCTGCTTTGCAGAGGAATTCATCCACGCAATTTCCCACTTTTCATTGTAAAGAATAACAGGATTGGGAAGCCATTCAAGGTTGGTATTATTCATGCAATAGAATTTATTAGTATAATTATTTAAAGTAAAAAAATTTACTAACTGTTGTTTGTCGAAAAAATGTGTTGAAATCCTTCCACATATTTTTCGTATATGTCATTTAAAGCCTTTTGATAAGTGCTAACAATCAGTTTTGTACAGCAAATTTAATTGTTTAGTGAAAAATGGTATGAAAATCGAAGCTCAAATATTCAAACACATTTAAACACATTAACCTCGTAATTTTTAATTGTTAAATAAATTGAGCGAAGAAAAAACAACATGAATGACAATGATTCTATCTTGCACTGAATTACGGCTTTTATACTGATCAAAAAGCCTTTATAAAGAAACGCAAAATGTATTTATTATTATGAGGTGAAAATTAAGCAAAATTCTCCGTATATGCAAATGAAAAGAATGTTAGTTTTATCCGAGCTGAACCAGGTTTCTGAAATTTCGCTTGAGTTTGCTGTTGATCTTGCTGCACATCTGCGCATAAAGGAGGTTGTGGTACTTAATCTGCTGCTTTCAGCTAACCAACAGGCTCGTGAAATTAGCAATGTTCTGAATCTTGCCATTCCTCCTTACCTGCAAGAGAAAATAAATATTGATGTTAAGGAAAAACACACAACACTGGTGAAGAAACAAGCCCAAGAGATTGCCCATGAGAATGTGGAAATTTTACCAAGGGTGGAATACAAAAATGATAATCATTGCATCAATCATTACATGCGTAAATATGAAGCGGGTTTACTCATTTGTGGTAGTCAGGAAAAACCTGCATTTCTGGAAATATCCTTTGGGTCGGCGGCAAAAGAAATGTCTGGAAAGATTCATTATCCAATGATAATCCTTACCGATGAACCCGCGAAATCGGAGATTAAATCTATCGCATTGGCCATTGACTGGAATGACAAGAAACAAGAGGGTATTGATGAAGTCATTGCATTTTCCCGTAAACTCAATGCCTATTTACAGTTGATTCATGTGATGGAAACTCCTGCTGACCGTCATCAAGCTCTGGATGCGATGCAAAAACTCGCAAAAAATAAAAATCTCCGTAATTATTCGATCAATTTGCTCGACAATCAAAATCTTCAGGATGGTTTGGAAAGTTTCGCCCGTAAAACTGGTTCGGATATGATTGCTTTATTAAACCCGGGGAACGGAAAGCTGCACAAAATGATTTTTGGGGAAGAAATATCACCTTCTGATAGTGGCACCAGGCTTCCAATTTTTATCTGTAAAAGTTGCTGAGAAATTTTCATGGCTTACATTTCAGCATAAAAGCTTGCGGGTAAAGTTAATTTATTGCTCAAATACTTCTATATTTGACCCTTGAATCGAATCCTTTTCATGGGAATTCATCTCCATGTCTCTCCGACAGACAGGAATTTCTTTTTAGGTAATTATTCTATTTTCGGAAATGATTGATTTTCTGTACAATGTTTACGTTTACCAGCCGATAAACCAATAACGATCCTTCGCAGGATTTTAATAAACTGATGGCCTTGGCCAGGGTTAAACACAATTTGAAACACATGAAAAAACTTACCTTTTTTGTCCTGCTGTTTTGGGGGGGAATTCAACTTTTAATTGCTCAGCTGGTAATTGTTCCAACATCCAGCTTCCGGGAAACAGAAAGTCTTTTTCGAAATCCGGATTTTACTGTTCATTTTTACCGGGATGAGTTTGTCATTGCAACAGCTAAGGGAGATTTGCCCAAACAAAACTATGTTGTTCTGGATGAGAATCCCTGGGAGAACGATGTGAGCTACTATATTGTTTATGTTGACGGCAATGTGGACAAAGCAGCATGGAGGAGCCAAAATGAAAAACAGGCTGAGGTTCTTTACGATGGCGAATGGTTTATGATAGTAAGTTCTTGTGAAACCCTCCATGGTCCGTTGCAGCCTGCCAAAAATGACGGTATGGTGAAAGTTTTTGAAAGGGGTGCAGCCTTGCCAAAAAATAGGATAAATACTCCCAATAAAAACCTTGAACCTGATGCATGGGTGGAGGATTTGCTGGATGAAATTGAAGGCGATTCTATAACAAGCTGGGTTCAGCATCTTGAGAACTACGGCACCCGCGATGCATATTCACCTGAAAGTGTACAGGCACAACAATGGATAGCCGAGAAGTTTCTCTCCTGGGGCCTTGATGTGGAAATCATGGATTTTGACATGTCAGGGGGGCCTGCCAGTGACAATATTATAGCTACGCTGACAGGGACAAAATACCCCGATGAATATGTGGTGCTGGGCGGCCATTCTGATTCTTATTCCAGTTCAGCGATGGCCCCCGGAGCTGATGATAATGCCTCGGGAACTGCCGGTGTTATGGAAATTGCGCGCATTCTCAGCCAGTATGAATTTGACAGGAGCATTGTTTTTTGTGCTTTTTCGGGCGAAGAATATGGGCTGCATGGTAGTGCAGCTTATGCCAGCAGAAGTGCACAGCAGGGTATGGAAATTCTGGGATATTTCAATATGGATATGATTGGATATCTGGAACCGGGCAACACCACCATTATGACTTCCTTGATTTATCCTCAGTCTGCCAAAGAACTTGCCGATTTTTATACCGATGTGGCAGCAGTTTACCTTCCCGATTTTATGATTACTACATCTACGATGATCGGGGGCGACAGTGATCATACCTCTTTTAACAACAATGGCTATATGGGTATATTTCCTTTCGAAGATAGTGAAAATTACAGCCCTTATATCCACACCGCCAATGATTTGGTTGGTCCCAGTTACAATAATCAGGAGCAAGCCGTTGTTTTTTCAAAAGCTACCATGGCCTCGGTTGTAACGCTGTCCGACCTTTTAACTCCGCCCCGCAATCTGTTGGCCATTCCCGGTGATGGTATGGTGGAATTGCACTGGGACGAAATGTACGATGTGGATTATTTTAATATATACCGGGATGGAATTTTCCTGAGCTCTTCTGCTAACAGTATGTTTACAGACACAGAAGTGGAAAATGGTGTGCAGTATGAATACTACGTTACAGCCGTTTATTCCGATAGTGAAGAAGAATCGGCACCATCCAACAGGGTGTGGGTTACACCTATGCCCCCCATATCATTTCCTCTTTTCATTGATTTTGAAAACGGTTTTCCTTACTGGGAGTTAAGTCCCCAGTGGGGACTTACTTCCAATGAATCTTTTTCCCCTTCTTATTCGCTTTCTGAAAGTCCCGACGGTGCCTATGAAAATGACAGAGAAGATTATGCCACGCTTTTTCCCGTCAATCTTGAGGGATATACAGACGCGACACTGTCTTTTTATACCCGGTATGACATTGAAAACAACTATGATTTTATGTATCTGCAGATTTCTTCGGACGGAAATAACTGGAATACACTTGATACCTATTCAGGCACCCAAAGTCAATGGACTGAAAAAGTATATTCTTTGAATGATTATCTGGACGAACCCTATGTTGCTATCCGTTTTTATTTCTCCAGTGATTATACGGTGACCAAAGATGGAATGTATATTGACGATTTTTCTCTGGTAACAGAAGGTGGTTATGAAACACAAACGCTTGAGCTCCCCTCCGGCTGGAGTGGTGTGTCGAGCTATTTAGTTCCCGCCCAGGACCAAATGGCAGATTTGTTACAACCTCTGACGGGTGAAATGGAACTAATTCAGGATATGACCTACACATGGTGGCCTTCAGAAAATGTGAACACCCTTACCACATGGGACAGTCAATCGGGTTATAAAATCAAAGTTCATGACAATACTTCTTTGGAAATACAGGGAGATTGGCCTGAAAACAACACTATTTCAATCGATGAAGGATGGAATCTGATTCCTGTTGCGAGTGAGTGCCCGGTAGATATCTCCGTGTTATTGGATGATTCAGAGGTAATAATGGTTAAGGAAGTTGGGGGAGAAGGGGTGTATTGGCCATCGCAGAATGTCTTTTCTCTGAACCAGTTATTGCCAGGTAAAGCTTATATGTTGAAAGCGTCTGAAGATTCAGAAATTACATTTCCTGAATGTGAAATGAATCTTTTGACAAACCTGCATCAGCCCCAACAGGGGCCCTGGGAAAGGGTTTCTCCAACAGCTAGCTCTCATGTTATTGCTTTACCTTACTTTCCGGAAAATAGCTTCCAGGAAGGTGATTTTGTGGGGGTTTTTACTTCTGATGGTTTATGTGCCGGATATACACAGATTGCTGAACCTGCAGCAAATCAGGCTTTAATGGTTTATGCCGATGATATCACCACTCCTGAAATTGATGGTTTCTCCGAAGGTGAATCCATGAACTTCAGGCTTTTTTCGGTAGAAGAACAAAAAGAATACGAACTTGTGGCTGATTTTAACAATGGCTTTCCCCAGGAGGACCAATTCCAAAGTGAAGGTATTTCAGGGTTGCTGTCTCTTGAATTGGCTACTTCTGTTTTTCACTTTGCTGAAAACACTTTCCTGCTTTATCCTAATCCTGCAGAGGAATTGTTGAAAATTGAGACTGGAAAAACATCACAATGGACGTTGGATATATACAGCATGGATGGACAACATCTTTTCAGCAAAGTTATGACGGGTGATGCAGAAATCGATTTAACTGCTTTTTCAGCAGGAGTTTACTTCTTCAAAACCGAAGGATTGGATAGAATTGAAGTTCATAAAGTAGTCATCCAATAATTGACTGTAAAAACTGGTTTTACTGTCCGCCGTTTATTGAGGGGTTTTATATGCGTCATTTCAATATTCCTGTTTTTATTCCCGAACTTGCATGTCCTTTTCGGTGCGTGTATTGCAATCAGTTCTCTATTACCGGTAATTGTAAAGCTCCCGATATTGATGAAGTAAAATCGATTATCGAAACCCATCTTTCCACTTTACATTCTGGCAGGGGAAGGATAGAAGTGGCCTTTTTCGGGGGAAGTTTCACGGGTTTGGAATGGGATGTGCAAATGCGATACCTCGAAACAGTACAACCCTATCTTCAGGAGGGAAAAGTTGAGGGCATTCGTTTATCTACGCGTCCGGATTACATTGACGAAAAAGGACTTGTCCTGTTGAAAGAAATGGGAGTAGTGGCCATAGAGCTGGGTGCTCAGTCACTTGATGATGAAGTATTGCAAAGAAGTGGAAGAGGGCATACTGTGGAAGAGGTAGAAATTGCTTCCGAACTGATTAAATCCGTTGGTTTTGAGCTGGGTTTACAGATGATGACGGGTTTGCCCGGTGATAGTGAAGAAAAGGCTTTGCATACTGCCAGGAAAATTGTAAAGCTTAAGGCAGATACAACAAGGATTTATCCCACCCTGGTTATCAGGGATACACCCCTGGCAGAGCTTTTCAAGAAAAAGATATATTCTCCTCAAACACTCGAGGAGTCAGTTGAGTTGTGCGCCCGGCTCTATGATATATTCGCTCATGAGGGTGTGAAAATTCTGCGCATGGGACTTCACCCTTCAGAAGGGTTTTTTAGTGGAGAATCTCTATTGGCAGGACCCTTTCATCCGGCTTTTGGAGAATTAGTTCTTAGTGAGGTTTGGTTCCATAAATTGAAACATTTACCCAAAACCATATCAGGCCAGATGCTCACCTTAATAGTGAATCCATCGGAGATAAATACAGTTATAGGACACAAAGCCCGCAACAAGATATTTCTGCAAAAACATTTCAGAAAATTAAAAATCATTGCCGGCAGGGAAGTTCCCAAAGGAGATTATCATGTTGATACTTGTTGATAAAAAAGCACCGGAAGCAGCCAAAGCATCTTTACAAAATGAGGGAGAGGTGGTGGAATTTTCCACCACGGGAATTTGCTATGAGGCCATTTCCGGACATCCGGATATTTTCTTTTTTCAACATCCCAAAGGGCTGGTAGTTGCTCCCAATACTCCTGTAAAGTATGTTAATATTATGAAGGACAAAGGAGTATCTTTTACCATGGGACATTTACCCGTGGGTAGCCATTACCCCCATACCGCTCACTATAACGCCTTGTATACCCATCGGGGAATTTTGCACAATGCCGGCATAACTGACCCAAAAGTGAAAATATGTCATCAAAATATTTTGCAATGTAAGCAGGGTTATGTTCGCTGCAATGCTATTGAAGTTGGTCGCTGGTTACTAACTTCCGACAAAGGAATTGAACACACAATGCTGAAAGAATCCCGAGATGTGCTCTATGTGTCTCCGCAAAATATTGTTTTGCAAGGTTTTAAAAATGGTTTTTTGGGGGGTTGTTGTGGCATTCATCAGAAAAAAGTTTATTTTTGTGGAAGTATAGACAATATACCTCAATTCGACATAATCGAAAAAATAATAAGAGATGAGGGAGGGGAAGTCATTGAACTTTATGAAGGTCCCTTGCAGGATGTTGGAACCATATTGTTTCTCAATACAAGGTCAGAACAATAAAACACCACCATATTGAAAAGACTTTTATCCATATTATCTTTGCTTGTTTTTCTGGGGTGCAATCCTGACAAGCAACCCGCGAAATCTTCATATTCCTCTGTTCCTGAAAAAGAAATCATCCGGGGCAACAAAATTTTATTGCAAAACCAATCATTTCCTGATACTTTTCCCAAACCCTCTTTCAAAGTAAAAAAAGCGGCCACAGCCCAAATTATCCCTTTTCGTGATAAGCAACCCTTGCTCATTGACCCTCTTGTTTTGCCATTGAAATCCGATCCTGTTGTTATAAGGGTAGGCGAAAATAATTATGCAGATCCGATGAAGTTAACGGTTGTACCTGACACCATCCGTACCCGGTTGCCAAAAATCATACAAGCCAAGGATCCTTATATGATGGCTCATAATCCTTTCAGTTTTTCTTTCTATTCGCGCTCTCAGGGGTTGCCCAATGATGATATCAGTTCAATAGTGACAGATAATCGGGGATTTTTGTGGATTAGCACCTATGGTGCGGGGCTGGTAAGGTTCGATGGAAAATACTTTGCTCACTATACCTCCCAAAGCGGTTTTTCTGACAATTTTTTGCTTCATCTGACCTCTGATAGTCAGGATCGGTTAATTTTTGGGATGCGAACAGGAGGACTGGCTATTTTTGACGGGGAGCAGTACCTGGTTTTTGATAAAACCAATGGATTTCCCAACAACAGAGTAGAAAACATATTTGAAGACAGCAAGGGGAACTTATGGATTGGTACTTTTGGTGCAGGTGTTTTAAAATATGATGGGAAAGAATTTGTACAATATGATAGTTCCTGCGGCTTACCGGGGAATGTGGTTTATGCTATAACTGAGGACAATGCAGGAAATATATGGCTGGGAACAAGGAGTACGGGTCTTTCCAGATTCAACGGGAAAGATTTCACAAACTATTCCACCCTGCAGGGCCTCTCCAGTGATTTTGTCAGATTCCTGGAATTTGATCACGATGGAAAACTTTGGATAGGAACAGAGGGAGGCGGAATCTCGGTTTTAGACGGAGATTCATTGATTTACTACAATAAAGCCAATGGTTTTCCTGATAACGAGATTTCTGCAATGCATATGGCAAGCGATGGTCAGATCTGGCTGGGAACCCGGAAAAATGGATTGTTACAATTTGATGGACATAGCTTTAAGCAGTTTACCGAAAATGATGGATTGGTAAATAATAATATAACAACCATTCATGAGGATTTAACCCATAAAATATGGGTGGGTACTTATGGAGGGGGAGTAGGATATTACAATGGCCATATTTTCAGACACTATGCCAAAGAAGAAGGAGCTCCCGAATCTTTTATAAGGGCTCTTGTGGAGGATCGTAATGAGAATAAATGGTTGGGAATGAACAGTGAAGGGTTGCTGATGTTGCCCAAAGATGCTGATTCTCTGCAATGGTTTACCCAGGACCAAGGCCTTGAAGATAACAGAATCAGAAGTCTTTATGAAGATAAAAGCGGAAATATCTGGATAGGTTTTTTGTTTGAAGGTGTTTCCGTTTTTGATGGAGATAATTTCTTGTCATTTGAAGATGACAATCTGCTGTCTGACATTTCAGTTGTTTCAGTTCTTGAGCAAAATAACGGTACAATCTGGATTGGCAGCTATGGGGATGGTTTGTTCAGACTGGAAGAAGATATTGTTATCCAATATACCACAGAAAACGGGCTTACTGACAATTATATCCGGAAAATACTGGAAGACGAAAAAGGCAATTTATGGATAGCCACGCGCGATGGTGGTGTTAATTATTTCGATGGAAGAAGTTTTACGCACTATACTACCGATGTAGGTTTGCCAACCAATGATATCTTTGATATATTCCTTGATCGGATGGGCGTTCTTTGGATTGGGACTAATGGCTCGGGCTTGCTCATGCTCGATGATGATATGCTTACCATTTTCAAACAGGAGCATGGAATAGGCAGTGATTTTGTGTATTCTATACTGCAAGATCAACAGGGTAATATGTGGTTTGGTACTCGCTGGGGAATCAGTCTGTTTCTGGGAAGAAGTTTTTTGATTGTGGATAAGGAAAGGAATCAACAAATCTCCAATGCGCATGAAAGAGGCATTTTTTTTAAAACTTTTACCCGCGATAATGGCTTCATGGGAGTAGGGGTAAATTCAAAGGCCATGATCCAAACCACCGATGACAATATTTGGATCGGAGCCAATGATTTGCTAACTAAATTTGATCCCGATAACATCGTCCTTGATTCCCGGACTCCTTTTATCTATTTGAGTTGGATGGGTCTTTTTAATGAGCAAATACCCTGGGCTGAGTTGGTGCAGAACCAGGATTCTGCATTTGTTCTTCCCAGTGGAGTAGAAATTGACAATTACTCGTTTGATAGGGTAAACCGATGGTTTGGTATTCCGGAAAATTTAACACTTGCACACGATAATAATTATGTGGTTTTTAGTTTCGCGGGTGTTTCTTCTGGTATTACGGGTTTGCTTCGCTATCAGCACATGCTGGAAGGGATGGAGGGAAACTGGAGTCCTCTTTCTGAAAACACTGAAGCACACTATGGCAACCTGCAGCCCGGAAAATACAATTTTAGGCTGCGGGCAATGAATAAGGAAGGGTATTTTAGTGATGAACTGCAATTTGGTTTTGAAATTGCTCCCCCATGGTGGTTAACCTGGTGGGCTTATTTATTGTATGCCCTGATCTTTCTTGGTTTGGCAGGAGCGAGTTACTTATATCTGAAAAAACTTAAAATTATTCGCGAGCGTAAAAAACTGGAGGAGATGGAACTGCAGCAAAAAGTTCAGATAGCTCAAAAATCAGTAGAATTCAAACAGAACTTCCTGGCCAATATGAGCCATGAAATACGGACTCCATTAACTGGTGTGTTGGGAATGGCGGATTTACTTCTCAAGACACCCCTGAATGAAAAGCAGCTTGACTATTTGAGAACCCTGGTTCTTTCCGGGGAGAACCTTAGGGAGATAATCAACCTGGTGCTGGATTATTCCAAAATTGAGGCCGGGAAGGTAAAGTTACATGAGGAGATTTTTTCCATCGAAAAACTCCTTGCGGATGCCGAAAAACTTTTTTTCTCTATTTGCCGCAAGGATATCGTTTTCATCAAAGATACGGCACCACAGGAAACGGGTTATCTGAAAGGAGATTATAGCCGTATTTTTCAGATTATCAGCAATTTATTGTCCAATGCGGTAAAGTTTACTGAAAAAGGGAGCATTAGTATCAAAATAAAAAACGAAGTTGATTCCAGCCTGCCCGATGAAGTAAAGAAAATAAGAGTGCTAATCAGCGATACGGGGAGAGGGGTTCCTTCTGATGAGGTAGAAAACCTGTTTAAGCCTTTCTATCAGACGGATCAGTCTTACAACCGAAATTCTGATGGAACAGGCCTGGGTTTGGCTATTTGCAAAGAACTTTCAGAAATTCTCGGAGGTTCAATAGGTTACGAACGAAACAAAAACAAAGGAAGTACTTTCTGGTTTAGCTTTGTGGCACATAAAGAAACTGAACCGGTTGCAATTGCCACAGAAATCAGCCGTACCGAAGATACCACCAATGGCAGTCTTGATATCTTGCTGGTTGAAGACAAAGCAATCAATCAGAAAGTTATCACCCTGATGCTGGAGTCTATGAACCACAGGGTATCTTTGGCTGTCAATGGGCAAAAAGCCATCCAGATTTGCGAAAAGCGTAATTTTGATCTTATCCTGATGGACATTCAAATGCCCGTGATGGATGGAATAACCGCTACTCAAATCATGAAAACTCGCTTCACTAATCTTCCGCCTATTGTAGGTTTGAGTGCTAATGCATTTGAAGGAGATCGTGAGAAGTACATGAAAATGGGGATGGATGAATATCTGACCAAACCCGTAAAAGAGAGTGATTTTTCAAATATGATAAAGAAGCTGAACCTGAAATCCTGACCGGGTATCCTGATTAGTGAATCTTTTCATTGGCCGGGGTTACCCTCACTTTAATTTCCCGTGCAATATCCAGCGCCGTGGTAAGGGTACTTAAATCGTTAAATAGCTCACCGGAAGCACCTGACCAGTGACTATGTCCAATAGGTTGCATGATGTATTCATCTTGCAGATTATTCAAATCTACGGTGACTTTGTATACCAATGCCGGCTGGCTTGAAGTCTTGTAATGCAAATCTTCAGGATATTTATTGTTGTGCCAATGTTGGTTCCAGTCCCACGACTGATTGATTTCCATCAGAATATTAAAAACCCTGGGTTCTCTGTGCCGGGTGGAAGAATGTAATACAAAGGCTGCTTTGGGTGTAGCCCCCGTTACTGCGTCGGGCATCGGGTCTTCCCTGGTGGGCAAATAAAAACCATCAGGAGCTTTTACTCCTCTTTTATGGCCCCAGTAGGGCAAGGCCGCAGGTCTTCGCAGGGGGCCGGGCTGCCAGCGACCCGATGAAGCATCTCCATGCCGGAAATAGCCTTCAGCAATCGATTGAGCCACAAATAAACTCTGGATGTAAATCCCTGAAGTATCTTCTATCCAAAAGGCCATTAGGGGATGATTATGGCGACGCCCGGGTTCAAAGATGATCTCCAGTTGATGGCCTTCTGCATGTTCCAGGGTTGTTATTTTTTCCGGAGGATCCTGTTTTCGTAATTTTTGCCACCAACCTCGCTGCGCATATGTTTCAGTTGTAAATACACCTGAAATCATAAAAAGTAGTGCACTACATAAACCAATTACTGAGCTTTTTCTTGAGATCATAATACCTTGCTTTTAAAATTCAAACATAATACCAATACTGGGCAATACAGTACCGGATTCGTTGCGCAGTTCTTTCAACTGATACACACCATCATTTGCCGGCAGCGGAGAACCGTTTTCATCTGTTTCCCGCAACAGGTTGGGCGACAATTCAGCCTGGAAGTTATACACATTCTGTATGTCGAGATAAAACATTAACGAAAAATTATTGAAAAAGTATTGTTTATCGACCCTTAAATCCAGTTGATGAAAAGACTTTAGCCTGTTTTCGTTAAACCGTGAGTAATCAAGATATCCCTGGCGCTGGGTATCCCAGGCCTCCTGCCTGCTCGAGGTTTCCAGGTCGAAAGGGGTGTAGGGGGCTCCACCCGAAAACCGCCATTTGGCACCAATATCCCAGTTGCGGGGCAACTTACGGGTAGCTGTTAGATTCACAATGTGTCGGTTATCCCACGATGAAGGAATGAACCCTGCGTCCGGATCTTCAAATTCACTCCTTACAAAGGTGTAAGAAAGTATAATGTTGAGATTATCGAATCGCTGCTCCCTGTAAAGCAGTTCTGCACCGTATGCTCTTCCATCGCTGGTGGAAGTCACTTCTTCATCTCCAAAAATTCCAAATTCTACTGATTTACTGCTGAGAGGAACGCCATCTACCACAGAAAAAGGGTAATTGTTATAGTCTTTAAAGAAACCTTCCAGGGTAACTTTGGTTTGAGGCGTTGGGAGCAATTCCAATCCTGCCACATAATGATCTACACTAATATAGGTGAGATTGTTTTCGCGGTTTCGCAGTACTCCCTCATTATCACGATATCCGAGAGTTGTGTAAGAAGGTAGTTGAAAAAACCTTCCTGTACTGGCATTGAGGGTAAGATTATCCCTGAGTTGATAGGAAACAGAAATTCGGGGCGAAAGTTGATTCAGGGGATTAGACATATTGGATGAATAGTTATTGGCATCGGTTCTGATTCCAAAAGAGAGAGACAATGCTTCATCCAGAAAACTTCGGGTAACCTGTCCGAACAGGTTCCATTTGTATATTTCCAGAAAAGAGTTGTATTCAATAATAAAAGGTTCTTCAAAAAACACTTCCTGGTAGGTATTGTTGAGATATTTGGCATATTCTCCCCCTGCTCCGTATATAAAACGGTATTTTCCCATCTCTGTCGTACGCTCATATCGGATTTTGTTTTCTATCTCATCCGATTCATAGTCGAAGGTACGGGGCTGAGACTCATCATTGTCGGGATGTTTGTAGGAAAAATTGCGCAGCATGTTGCGGCTGACCACCAGACGGTCAAATCCATTGTCGCGAAAGCGGCGGTATACTGCCCCGATGGTGTAGTTCCATTGCTCGTTTACCGGTAAATAATCCAGGATATATCGTTGATCTTCAGTTTCATTGGCTTCCAGGTTAAGCCTGAACTGGTCGAGTGCTCCAATACCAATAAAGGTAAGTTCTGATTTATCATTAAGGCGGGTATCGGTTTTAAATTGAAAATCGTTGTAGGTAGGAAGGAAGGGCAAACCAATAACACTGAACAAAAATTGCAGGTAGGAGCGCCTAACTGAGAAGATCATGGTTGTATTCTGAGAGAGCGGTCCATCAAGGGTAAGGGCAAGGTCGCTGGCGCCCACGGCGCCTCTGAAATTCATCTTTTCGCTGTTGCCGCGTACCTGCCTGAATTCAAATACAGAACTAAGGGCATTACCCCGGTTGGCGGGGAATGCAGAGGAGTACATCTCCACTTCTCGCACAAAATCCACGTTAATGATTCCTACAGGGCCACCGCTGGCACCCTGGGTTGCAAAATGATTCAGGTTGGGGATTTCAACCCCGTCAAGAAAAAAACGGTTTTCATTGGGGCCACCTCCACGGATAATCACATCGTTTCGAAAAGCGGGAGTGAAGGCAACGCCAGGCAAAGACTGAATTACCCTGGAAATATCACGGTTGCTGCCCGGGCTGCGCTCAATTTCTGAAATTCCCAGTCGCCTGAGCGATACAGGACTTTCTTCCCTTCGTTGAAAAGGAGAAGCTTCCACCACAACTTCCTCCAGTTGAAGGTCAACTTCGCGCATGCCTATATCTATATTGGCAACACGGGCGTTGGTAACGAGAAACTCTTCGGTTACTTTCTTTTCAAATCCTACGGCTGAGACCTGCAACCTTACAAAGCCCGGTTCTATGCCTGTAAAAAGAAAATTCCCATCAAGATCTGTAGTACTACCTATATTGGTGCCAAAAATTACCAGATTGGTAAAGGGAAGGGGTTCATTGTTTTTTTCATTGTAAACCCTTCCCCGGATGGTCCCGCTTTGAGCAAATATCTCCAGACTAATGACCAACAAGAGTATGACAAAAAAATATCGATTCAGCAATGTTTTAACACTTTTCATTGTTGTTTTTTTTATTGTATTTTTCTCAACAACAGATGTTGTTGTAATGTTTTGTGAATATGTAAAAATAATCTGTATCAGGAAATCCTGAATGTCAAAACATTTATGATTACTTTCGCAAAGGAAAATATAATACTCAACGCCATGGAACCTTTGACCCTCACCACACCAGCCTTGTTATTCTCTGCTATTTCATTGATTCTGCTGGCTTACACCAATCGTTTTCTTACCATTGCACAACTTGTACGCAACCTGCATGCACAATATAAATCCGATCCTTCACATATTCTCTACGGACAGATTGATAATTTGCGCAGAAGAATCTATCTTATCAAAAGTATGCAGGTATATGGAGTGGGCAGCCTGTTGTTATGTGTGGTCAGTATGTTTTTGATTTACGTGGGAAAAAACCTGGCAGCAGAAATCATTTTCGGCCTTGGTTTGCTGATGTTAATTATCTCTCTTACCATCAGTATCTGGGAAATTGTTATCAGTGTGAAAGCCCTGAATTTGCATATTAGCGACTGGGAAAAGAATCGTGCCGGGCGGGATTAAGAGGGTATTACCGACCCAAAAAGGCCAGTTACCGATTTGTTATGGAAACAAAGCGCAGAGAAATAATATTTTTGTGTCACGTTTTAACAATAATCATGAAGCCTTCTCCTTTTACCAGGTTAATCCATTTTCCTCATTTACAAAAAAGGCTGGCTTTCAACAAATCAGTGTAACTTAAAAATTGATAGAAAATGAAAAATCATTCAGAAAAACGGTATGTCTTAGGTGTCATATTGCTCTTTGCAGGTTTGGCTTTATTGCTTAGGTTTTGGGACTTGCTTCCCTGGCATATTCCTTCTTATGTATTTTCCTGGAAATCTCTCCTTGTTTTTTTAGGTCTGGTATTTATGGCATCTCATAAAGATAAGAGTACAGGGCTCATCTTATTTACCATAGGCGCCATCTTCCTGGGAGCCGATATAACGGGTTTTAGCATAAGAGATGTTTTCCGGTTTGTTTTTCCTGTGGTATTAATAATTGCCGGATTGGCCATCATCATAAAAAGGCAGAGTTTTACCCCCAACAAAATCAACGTTACGGAAGGGGCAGAGATCAACGATTATATCAATGAAATAAATATTTTTGGAGGAGGGGAGCGAATAATTAATACCCGCAACTTTTTGGGAGGTAAGATTACAGCGATATTTGGTGGCGCAGAGCTCGATATGCGAAAAGCCGATATGGCTCCCGGAGTAAATGCCGTGGATATGCTTTGTATTTTTGGAGGTGTTTCAATGCGTCTGCCTGAAGACTGGATTGTAAAGAACGACGTTACTGCCATTTTTGGGGGCTTTTCTGACGAAAGAAATAATGATAAGGATATACCCACTGATGAAAACAAAAAAATTCTCTACCTGAAAGGATTGGTAATGTTTGGAGGAGGAGAGTTAAAATCCTGATTATAAAGGTTGTATTGTTGATTGGAAAACTCTGTCGAAAACATTTAGGCAGGGTTTTCCTGTTTAATGCACTCAATTGCTGATAGTGCAGTAAATCTCTTAAAAACGATTAAAAAAGTATTGTTATTTTTACTCCCCAAAATATTCAACTAATATGCAAAGTAAATCTACTTCTTTTTTTGTTTTCATTCTCCTTATCAGCTTATTAATGATGGGTTGTGCAACCCGCAGGATGGCTAAACAAGCCGCTGAATATGAACATGCCGGTATGTTCAGGGAAGCTGCGGAACTATATTACCAGGCAGCTGTTCGTAAACCCAGAGAAGTTGAATTGAAACTGGGATTGAAACGTGCCGGACAAATGTACCTTGAAGGTCTTGCCGGTGAAGTTTCCGAGGCTCATACAAGGGGAAATCATGAGAAAGCTGTTTATGATTTTCTGGAAATGCAAAATTTTGCAGATAAAGTGCAGAAAACCGGGGTGAATCTTAAAATTGAACATGCCACCCTCAGAACTTTTGAGAACGCAAAGGAACTATTTCTTGAAGAGCGGTATCAGCTGGGACAAAGACTTATAGACGAACAAAATTTTGATGAAGCCAAAAAGATTTTTACAGAAATATATGATATAAGTCCTGATTTCAGGGACACGCACTCCTATTTAAATACAGCTACTTTGGAACCGTTGTATCAGAATGGTTCCCGCTTTTTCAGCCAGAAAAAATACATGCTGGCCTACCGCGAATGGGAAAAAATAGCCGCCAGGGATACGGGGTATAAGGATGTTAGACGGCGCATGCAACAAGCCTTAAATGAACGGTACAAAGAGGGCACTGTGTTTCTGATAAATGAAGATTTCTCTGCGGCAGAAAACGCATTGGGAGATGTTTATAATATAAACCCGGGCTACATGGATGTAAAATCTCAATATATTGAAGCCCGCAATGAACCTGTCTACAGAGCCGCTATTCAAAACCTGGGTTCAGGACGATGCAGGGCTGCATTCAGAGGATTTGAGGTTGTTATGGGTGATACAGGAGGAAACTACAAGGATGCAGCCTCTCTTCATGATGAAGCCCTGGAGTGCGCAAGTTTTCCTGTGGCTTTGCTGGCCAATCCCTTACCCGGCAATACACAGGATGATGAAGAATTTGAAAATATTCTTATTCAGATGATACTGGATGCCCGGGATCCGTTCATTAAAATTCATAATCTGGGTGATATCAACCGAAGGGTTCAGCGTTCCTTTATTGGGGCAACCGGCGCATTAAACCGAACAATGCTCAGGGAATTGCATAATAGAAACCGTATTGCTGCAGTGCTAGTTGTGAATTTCTTAGACTACGATAAAACTCGTGGTTCAGTGCGACGAAAAGAGAAAAACGGTTTTGAAAGAGTGGCTATTGAGGACCAGGAAGGACAGACAACTTATCGTGACCGGCAGGTTACCTATATGGAATATACACGCACAAGCCGGGTGCGACTTAATGTAAATATTCAGCTCATATCTACCCTTACCGGTGAAATTCTGCTCTCGCAGCGTTTCAATCAATCAGAAAGTGATGAAATGAAATATGCTGTCTATCGTGGCGAAACCAAAAACCTGTATCCTGCCATCCTGAGAAACAATGTGTGGCAGATTGATGAACGAAACTATTCCTCTTTGCAAAAACTGCTCAATGCTGAGCAGTCTATAGCATCGGCTGACCAGTTGCGCGACATTTTGTTTAGTGATATTAACGCTCAAATCACTACAGCTTTGATTAATTTTGATCCTGAAAGATGACACTACTGAATTTTGGTGAAGGTACCCATTTGTTTATCCAACATCTTTATCGCCCGCTACAGTAATCTAAAGGGCAAAGAACAAAGAATCACAAGTACCAAAATAAGCTATAAAAGAATGAACAAGGGTATCATTTATCTGATGTTAATAACGGTTTTGACAGGATGTTTTTCCTTAAGAAAAACATCTCATGAACGATTGAAAGAAGAAGCACCGGAGTGGGTATTACAAACCCCCGGGCATTCTTCCTATTATCATGGAGTGGGGGTGGTAGCCAAAAATTTACAATTTGATTATCGTGAACGGGCAAGACAATTGGCGCTCAATGAACTCGCCGGAAACATCTCTGTAAATGTTTCTTCTGCCTCTGTGTTGAATTCTTTCGAGTTTAATCACTTGTCGGGCGAGTTTTTTCGCGACAAGATAAAAATGTCTACCCAGGAATACCTCGAAGGGTACGAACTGGTCGAAACCTGGGAAAACGACCAGCAATACTGGGTATATTACCGGCTTTCCAAAAGTCTCTTTCGGCAAATAAAGCAGGAGCGAATTTCCAAAGCCCTTTCTATATCGCTTACCAAATTTGAACAGGCTCGTGATTTTGCCGAAAAGGGACAATTCTCCGATGCTTTGGGATTTTACGTGCGCGCTTTTACGGATATAAGCGATTTTGTTGGAGAAGAACTTACTGTTCGCATTGACGGAGAGGATAAACCATATGCAACCACCCTGATTGCAGATATGTCAGATCAGATACAAAATCTCAGCATTAAATTTCCCCTGGAAAAGCTTATAATCAAACCTGGAACACTGACGGTTCCTGTGCAGGCGATGGTTGTAAACCAAAATTCTCAACCCGTTTCGGGAGTGCCCGTTGTGAGCCGTTTCTCCTGGCTTCCTGGCAGAGAAACAAAATTTACGACTGATGCTCAGGGACGTTTCCGGGTTTTTCCGGATAAGATAAACCCGGAAATGAGAAATGAACATATCGTTTGTTTTATAGATTTAGATAAGATTGTACAACAAAACAGCTCTGATGCAATGGTTCAGAAGTTTTTTGAGGTAATCAGCTCAAATACTTTTACCCTCCCTGTGGAGATAATCCCTCCGGTTTTTTATGTTTCTGTACCTTCTACAATGGCCTCAGTACAGGATAATCGTCATGCAGAATCTGCATTTAAAGAAAAGGTAATAAAAACTCTGCGTGAAAAAGGTTTTCGTATAACTGAGCACATTTTGAATTCAGATTATAAGATGGTTATTCACACCAGTGTTTCTGAACCGGTTCAACATGGCAGTCGCTATTCGGGCACCCTGATGGCCCGAATTGAACTTTCTGACGCCGGGGGAAATTCCATCCGGATGGTTAGCCTGGATGATATTTCCGGTATTGGAGAAACCCCTGACAAAGCCATAGAAGACGCTTTCAGCAGTCTGATAAGTCAAATCAATATATCCGTTTTTCCTGAAATCATTCAACCCTTGTTCTGGTAAACAACACCCGGTTTGATGAGAAGGGTGCTTTTGCCGGGATTATTTGTTCACGAGCGTAAAAAGCAGCAAAACATGAGTTTTCCCGGAGACTTGCCAAATAACAGGTCATTTTTGATAAACTATACAATCTTTACCATTTCATTGGCGGGACTACATTTTTCATTGCTTTATTTTCGCTACAGATTCCCCCTGGTGCAGTCTCTGGCAGATGCTGTTGTGTCTGTTTTTCTTTTAGCCGCCATGTTATTCAGTCTGAGCTTCGTGGTTCGTTTTGCCCGCCACAGAAAGGTAGACTCGGTATTCAGCATTCGTAACAGTGTAATGGCCGGATTATTAATAGTGGTGGCCTGGATGTTCATAATGGACTTTTTGTTGCATTTACTCTTTTACAATCAGCCTGAATATCTTGATTTCCTGACACAATCACGTGAGTTGAGGTTCGCCCTGGGTTTATTTGTTGCCGGGCTGGTATATTTATCCTTTTTTCTCAATGTGTATCAACAATCGGTAAAAGAGGCTGCAAAAAGAGAATCTGAATTGAAGGCTTTGGTTGAAAAAACAGAATTGCAGGCTCTAAGGAATCAGCTTAATCCTCATTTTATTTACAATAGCTTGAATTCTGTCAGTTCTCTTACTGTTTTCAGCCCTGACAAGGCCCGGGACATGCTGGGAAATCTGTCAGATTTTCTGCGAATAGCGCTCAGAAAAGATGTGCTTCAGATTATTTCGCTAAAAGAAGAGTTGCAAAATATTGAGTTGTACCTTAAAATCGAAAAGGTGCGGTTTGAAGATAAACTGCAGTGGGAATTCCTGAATTGTTCAGCTTTTCATACCTGGCAAATTCCTGCATTGATTCTTCAGCCTCTTTTTGAAAATGCTGTTAAACATGGTGTGCAGCAAAGCACCAGGGAGGGTGCTATAAGGCTTACTTGTGAGAAAGCCGAAGAAAGTTTGTTATTAACCCTTTCCAATAATTACGATGAGCAGTTTCAACGGTATAAGGGCGAAGGAGTGGGAATTGAGAATGTCAGAAACAGAATGCGACTGATATACAAAAAAACAGGTTTGTTAAAGGTGGAAGCGAAGAATGGGATATTCAATTGTTATCTTACCCTTCCACAAAGTCTTCCCTAACAGCAAAAATTGTGATCAATGGAGAACAAAATAAAAGTAATCATTATTGACGATGAAGCACCGGCCCGAAGATTAATTGCCGGTTTCCTGGATTCTTATAATGATCTGGAAATTGTAGCCCAATGTACTGATGGTTTTGAAGGAATAAAAAAAATCAATGAATTCAAACCCGACCTGGTTTTTTTAGACATTCAGATGCCAAGAATTAACGGAGTGGAGATGCTCGAATTGCTGGATGCAGACCACCTCCCTCTTACCATTTTTACAACAGCTTACGATGAATATGCGGTGAAGTCTTTTGAGTACAATACCTGCGATTACTTGCTTAAACCTATCAATGAAAAACGATTTGAAAAAGCCCTTGAAAAAGCAAGAAACCAATTACAGTCTCCCCGAGTTTCCGCAGAAGGTAAACTTGGCATAAAAAGTTTATTGAAGGAAGGAATAAGTGAAAAATACCTGGACAGACTTGTTATCCGATCGGGGAATCATATACAGGTAGTACATTGCGACGAACTGATATGCCTGGAGGCCAATGATGATTATGTGATTGTACATACCGAAAAAGAACAATGGTTAAAAAAACAAACTCTCAGGCATTATGAAAAAAAATTAGCACCGGATAATTTTTTAAGGGTTCACCGTTCTTTTATCATCAACTTAACGGCCATTTCGCGTATCGAGCCTTATTCAAAAGATGCCTGGATTGCCATCATGAACAATGGGATGAAAGTGGCTGTAAGCAAAGCAGGGTATGCAAGGCTCAAAGAGACCATGAATTTTTAGGTAGCTGATGGCATATCCTGTAAGCACTAAAATTTGTTAGGGCATTAAATTTTAGTTCTATCATATTTAATTTTGCAGGCTATAATTTATGATTCAATTTTGCGTTAGGCTATTGTAAAAGATATTATCATCTAAATAACGAAATCAAAATCGGCTGCTTCAATTCACCAATAAAATCATTACCTTTGCAAATTGTTTTGAACAGCATTAACATTAAACATAAAACGGGCAATTATTCATGCTGAAGCTACCAATGAAAAGTAAATGGGTATTTTTGATATTAGTAACCCTATTGATTTCCTCTTGCAGTAAATATCAAAAACTATTAAAAAGCGATGATGCAGATCTGAAGAGAGAGAAAGCTTACGAATATTATTACGCTGGCGATTATCACAAAGCGATTGGCTTAATTAATGATATTATTCCGGCATTCAGGGGGACGGTGCATGCTGAGGAATTAAATTATTACTTTGCAATGGCGCACTATAAACAGGGAGATTATATTCTGGCAGCACATTATTTTAAGACTTTCACGCAGGGCTTTCCCCGCAGTGAGCATGCCGAAGAGTTTCTTTTTTTGAGTGCTTACTGCAAATACCTTTTATCGCCCCGACCCAGTCTGGATCAGTCTGAAACACGGGACGCCATTAATGAACTGCAATCCTTTATCAATAGATATCCCCAAAGCGAAAGAGTGGAAGAAGCCAATACCCTGATTGATGAACTCAGAGAGAAGCTCGAAGTTAAGTCCTTTGAATCTGCTCAGCTCTATTTTAATATCAGCGATTATATGGCTGCAGTAACCTCATTCAATAACCTGATCAGAGATTATCCCGACACCGAATACAGGGAAGAAGCAATGTTTTTTATCATTCGTTCGCATTTTGAGTATGCTGAGAATAGTATTCAGGCCCGCCAACTTGCCCGATATAAGAAGGTGGTAGAAGCGCACAAAAAGCTTGTAAACAGATTTCCTGAAAGCGAATTTTTGACAGAAGCTGACCGAATGCTTAATACCGCAGAAGAAAGAATTGTCGAGCTCGAAGAAGTTGCTGATGTTGAAAGCCAGGGCAATGAACAGAACTGAAGTTAATTTTTCAAGATAAATACATTTTTACATTATGGAAACCAGGAAGGTAAAGACAGATATTAATACCGAAACACGCGATCTAAGGAAGTTTGATGCAGATACCGGAAATATTTACCAGTCAGTAGTTATTATTTCCAAAAGAGCTAATCAGATAGGGCTTGAAATGAAAGAAGAACTTAACAATAAATTGTCTGAATTTGCTACCTCCACTGATAACCTGGAGGAGGTTTTTGAAAACCGTGAGCAAATTGAAATTGCGCGGCATTATGAGCAACTTCCCAAGCCATCTCTGATTGCTATTGCAGAATTTCTTAATGGAAAAATATACTCCAGAATTCCGGAGAAAGACTGATTCATTCCGGTATTGCCTCAGTGCTTTACTTCTTGCAAATTAAGCTTTGAAGATGCTTCAGGGAAAAAGGATTATTTTAGGCATAAGCGGAGGAATAGCCGCTTATAAGAGTTTAATTCTTATCCGGCTGTTTAAAAAAGCCGGTGCAGAGGTAAGGGTGGTAACCACTGAAAATGCGTTATGGTTTGTTACCCGGGTCAGCCTTGAATCCCTTTCCCAAAACAAAATTTATGATAAGGTTTTTGGACCTGAGAATGATTATACCACCGAGCATATCAGCCTCACCGACTGGGGTGATTGTTTTGTGGTAGCCCCTGCCACAGCCAATGTTATCGGGAAACTTGCCAATGGCATAGCCGATGATGCTTTATCTACCTCTTTGATGGCTTTTGACAAAAAAATATTCATAGCCCCGGCTATGAATGTTAAAATGTACGAGCATTTTGCTGTGCAGCGCAATCTTGCCTTTTTGAAAGAAAACGGTATTGCCATTATAGAGCCTGCAAACGGCTACCTTGCCTGCGGATATGAAGGTAAAGGAAGAATGGAAGAACCGGAAGAAATTTTTGCCGGGGTGAAGCACTATTTTTCTCAACCCCTTGATGAATTAAAAGGAAAGAAAATTCTTGTTACTGCAGGACCTACCCATGAATCCATAGATCCGGTAAGGTTTATTGGGAACCATTCAACCGGTAAAATGGGATTTGCCATTGCTGAAGAACTGGCAAGACGAGGGGCAGAAGTTACCCTTATCGCCGGCCCTGTTAATTTGCCTACACCGGCTGGAAATGTCCGAAGAGTGGATGTTATTACTGCCGATGAAATGTACAGTGCTGCCATTGAGGCTTTTCCGCAAATGAATGCCGCCATTTTAACGGCAGCTGTTGCAGATTTCAAACCGGTAGCACCGGCTTTGCAGAAGATCAAGAAAAATGACACTCCGCCTGAAATCAAACTTGTGCTGAATCCCGATATACTGGGTAGCTTGGGTAAGATAAAGAAAGTCGGGCAGGTGTTGGCAGGGTTTGCCCTGGAAACAGACAACGAGGTAGAAAATGCACAAAATAAGCTCAGGAAAAAGAACCTGGATTTTATTGTGCTCAATTCATTGAATGATGCCGGAGCCGGTTTTGGTGGTGATAGTAATAAAGTAACCCTCATAGACAATAAAAACAAGATTTCAGGGTTTGAACTAAAAAGCAAGCATCAGGTCGCGGTGGATGTGGTCAATAAGCTTTTGGCTTCGCTTTGAATTTGATAAAATTTATTTGCATTAAGAAAAGCATCCCGGTCATGGAATGATATCTGAAAATCCCTCTTACCCAGCATGAAGAAAACAATTTTAACATTTTTAATACTTGCTTTTAGTATTACCTTTTCTCGTAGCCAGGAACTGCAGTGCATGATCCAAATCAGCTCTCCCGGAATGTCAGAAACAGACAGGCAAATATTGCAGACCCTGCAATCTTCTATTTATGAATTTGTCAACCAGCGCAACTGGACCGAATACCAATATAAACCGGAAGAACGCATTGAAGCCAGTATCCTTATCACGGTTAACGAGAAAGTAGGAAGCGACGAATACAAGGGCTCCATCCAGGTGCAGTCGCGACGTCCCATTTACAAAACTTCCTACAGCAGCCCGGTTATTAATCATAACGACAGAGATTTCACCTTTCGCTATGTGGAAAACCAACCGCTTGAATATGCCGATAATTCTCATACCGACAACCTTACATCTGTGCTGGCTTATTACGCTTATCTGATTATCGGGTTTGACTTTGATACTTTTACCCCCATGGGAGGAACCCCTTACTTTGAAAAAGCGCAATCTATAGTAAATCTTGCTCAAAATGCCCCGGAGCGGGGATGGAAATCTTTTGAGGGACAAAGAAACCGGTATTGGTTGATCGAAAACATTTTTAATTCACAATACTCAAATATCCGTCAGGCACTCTACTCTTACCATCGGTTGGGTTTTGATCGCATGACCGATAATATGGAAACTGCCCGGGGTGAAGTTATCAATGCTCTTGAGATGTTGCAACGTACCCACCGGCAACGACCCGGAAGTTACCTCATGTCTATTATTACCACCACCAAAGGTGACGAGTTGGTAAATCTCTTCAGTGAAGCACCTGCCATGGAAAAAAACCAGGCAGTACAGATTCTTTCAGAGATTGACCCGGCCAACAGTGCCCGGTACCGTCGTATAAACCAGCAAGAAGGTGGAGTTGGTGGCAGACCGGGCAGAGGGCAGTAGGTGTTAATTTTTTGTTTTAAACCTGCCTTTAATTCGCGTTTTTTACGTTCCCTTGTATCGCAAAGTTTGTTATCTTTGTGGCTTCGCCTAATTAAGCCTTGGTTCACATGCTCAAAAGTCTTTTGATTGAAAACTATGCCCTGATTGAAAAACTGGACATCAGCTTCGATGACGGGCTTACTATCATAACAGGAGAAACAGGTGCCGGAAAATCTATTTTATTGGGTGCGTTGGGCCTGATTTTAGGGCAAAGGGCCGATACTCGTGCCTTACACAACAAAAACAGCAAGTGCATCATAGAAGGTGTATTCCGTGTAAAAGACCTTCAAATGGAGCAATTGTTTGATGAACATGAACTGGATTATGATGATACTACCCTTTTCAGAAGGGAAATAACCCCCCAGGGAAAGTCCAGGGCATTTATCAATGACACGCCCGTTAATCTCTCTGTACTAAAGCTTTTTGCAGAACGACTCATCGATATTCATTCTCAACACCAGAGTCTTATGTTTGCCAATTCTGGTTTCAGGTATGATCTGACAGATGCCTGGGCCGGCATTATGACAGATGTATTGAAGTTTAGAAAAGACTTTCTTGCATTGCAAAAGGAGAAATCCAAACTCAATAATCTGCAGGAACAGGAACAACATGTAAGAGCAGAACTGGATTATTTCCAGTTTCAGTTTGACGAATTGCATAAAGCAGCCCTGGTGCCCGGAGAATTTGAGGAAATTGAAAACGAACTGCAGATTCTCAATCATTCCGGAGAAATAAAATTTAATCTGGAAAAGGCAGATTTCCTGCTCCAAAACAGCCCTGAAAACCTGCTCCATCTTTTGCATGAGCTCATTAACTTGTTCAGACCTTTGGAAGGTTTTGATAAAGCTTTTTCTGACATTCTCTCAAGACTTCAATCATCAGAAATAGAATTGAAGGATATAAGCAGTGAATTGAGCAGGATGAAACAGGATGTTGCTGATGACCCTGCCAGGGCCGGAGAACTTCAGCAACGGTATGATCTTTTACAGAAATTGCTGCACAAACACAATGTACAAACCATTGAAGAGCTGATACAAATAAAGGATGATTTTTACCAGAAAATTCAGGGTGCTGAATCCCTGGAGATGGAAATTGAAAACCTTTCCGCTGTTTGCAACCAAAATGAGGAGCAACTAAAAAAAGTTGCTGAAAACTTATCCCAAAAGCGCGCCAAAGCACTCCCTGCACTCGAAAAACAAATTAACCACATCCTTAAAGAACTGGGGATGCCCAATGGCCGTTTTATGGTAAAACAAACATCTGCCAAACAGCTTCATCATCACGGTTTAGATGAACTGGAGTTTTTATTTTCGGCCAACCTGGGTGCAGAACCACAGGAACTGGCCAAAGTAGCCTCAGGGGGTGAATTATCCCGATTGATGCTGGCAGTAAAGTCGGTCATTTCTCTCAAAAATTTACTTCCCACCATTATCTTTGATGAGATAGACAGTGGAGTTTCTGGCGAAATAGGCTTTAAAATGGGAAATATCCTGGCAGAAATTTCCAGAAATATGCAGGTTATTTCCGTTACCCATCTGCCCCAGGTAGCAGCAAGGGGTAAAAAACATTTCGTAGTGTATAAGCACATCGAAAACCAATCTACCAAAACCATCGTAAAAGAAGTAAGTGCCCGCGACCGGGTACATGAAATTGCCCAGATGCTGGGAGGCGAAAATCCCGGTCCTGCTGTTGTGCAGGCAGCAGAAGAATTATTTGAAAAACAGAATATTAATAAAAATTGAATACAATGTCAAACAATCTGTTGAAAGGAAAAAGAGGCATTATTTTCGGTGCGCTGGACGAAAATTCCATCGCATGGAAAGTGGCCGAACGAGCGAAAGAAGAAGGTGCAGTCTTTACACTTACCAATGCTCCCGTAGCGTTAAGAAAAGGAGATATTTTCAGACTGGGAGAAAAGACCGGATCTGAAGTAATCTCTGCAGATGTTACCCAGGTAGACGATCTGGAAAATCTGCTGCAAGAGAGCATGAAAATTCTGGGAGGAAAAATTGATTTTATTCTTCACTCTGTCGGGATGTCTCCCAATGTGAGAAAAGGATTGCACTATACCGAACTGGATTATAATTACATGATGAAAACACTGGACGTTTCAGCAATATCCCTGCATAAGGTACTTCAGACAGCCTACCAAATGGATGCGATGAACGAATGGGGGAGTATTGTAGCTCTTTCTTATATAGCAGCGCAACGAACCTATTCTTCCTACAGCGATATGGCCCAGGCCAAAGCCATGTTGGAATCTATTGCGCGTAGCTTCGGTTATCATTATGGTAAAAAACGCAGGGTCAGGGTCAATACTATATCTCAATCTCCAACCCAAACCACCGCGGGTAAAGGAGTAGGAGGATTCAATGCTTTCTATACATATGCCAATTGTATGTCGCCCCTGGGCAATGCCTCATCTGAACAGTGTGCCGATTATTGCATTACCATGTTTTCCGACCTGACCAAAATGGTTACCATGCAAAACCTTTTCCATGACGGAGGATATTCTACCATGGGTATCAGTGATAAACTTATCAACGATTGCTTTGTGTGCAACGGTGATTGCCATGATAAACCGGATACAGAAGGGCTTTCCGACGGAAATGAAAAAAAGTAAAATCCATCATTACATTTAAACATAATAATTCATGAGTTTTAGAATTGTAGTTTTAGCTAAGCAAGTACCTGATACCCGAAATGTGGGTAAAGATGCCATGAAGGCCGATGGTACTGTAAACCGGAGTGCATTGCCTGCTATTTTCAACCCTGAAGATTTGCATGCACTCGAACAGGCTTTATCTGTCAAAGACAGGATTGAAGATGCAGAAGTGATAATCCTCACTATGGGACCTCCGCGTGCCGCAGAAATCATTCGAGAAGCCATGTACAGAGGTGCCACCTCGGGCTATCTTATCACCGACAGAAAATTTGCCGGTTCAGATACCCTGGCTACTTCTTATGCCATCAGTCTTGCCGTAAAGAAACTTGAACCCCATTTGGTAATTGCCGGTCGGCAGGCTATTGATGGTGATACTGCCCAGGTAGGCCCCCAGGTAGCAGAAAAACTCAACATCCCCCAGGTTACTTATTGCGAAGAGATATTGGAAGTAAAGGAAGATGAACTGGTTATCAAGCGTCGACTGGAAAGGGGCATTGAAGTGGTTAAAGGCAAAACTCCCTTGCTGATTACTGTGCACAGTTCAGCACCTGTTTGTCGCCCGAGACATGCCAAGCTGCTTATGCAATACAAACATGCCCGGACGGTATCGGAGCTTGTGGATGAAACTAAAGACTATACCGAAATGATGACCAACAAACCATATCTTCGCATTGAAGAGTGGAGTGTAGCTGATTTGGATGCAGATGTGGAAATGTTAGGTCTTTCAGGATCACCTACCAAGGTGAAAAAGATTGAAAATGTCGTGCTGGCGCATAAAGATTCGGTAGAACTTACTGCCGAAGATAAAGATATAGACTATCTGATGAAAGAGCTTATTGATAGCCATGTGATAGGATAGCCAATTGATTCATGAACGAAAATTTTACCAAAGTGCATAATATATTTGTTTATTGCGAAATAGAAGACGGTCATATTGCAGAAGTAAGTCTTGAATTGCTTACCAAAGGCCGTAAGCTTGCCAACGAGATTAATCGTAAACTGGAAGCTGTTGTTATAGGGCATAGCCTTAAGGGTATTGAAGATCAAATTTTTCCTTATGGAGTAGATGTCATTCATGTGGCAGACAATTCAAGGTTGAATCCCTATCTCACCTTGCCCCATACCGAAATTGTAGTCAACCTTTTCAGGCAGGAAGAGCCCGAAATAGCCCTGTTCGGCGCCAGTTCGGTAGGTCGTGATTTGGCTCCAAGGGTGGCCTCCGCTCTCAAGTGTGGTCTTACTGCCGATTGTACCAGCCTGGTTTTTGGGGATCATACCGAAAATAAAACCGGTAAGGAATACAAAAACCTGCTTTATCAAATCAGACCTGCTTTTGGGGGGAACATCATTGCCACCATCATCAATCCCGATACTCGTCCGCAAATGGCTACGGTAAGAGAAGGGGTGATGAAGAAAGAAATCTATAACAGCACTCATAAAGGAGAGCTCAAACATGTAAATGTGGACACCATTCTGAAAGAAAACCACATGGCTGTTGAGATATTGGAAAGACACATTGAAAAGCAGAAAATCAACATCAAGGGCTCACCCATTATCATTTCCGGTGGCTATGGTGTAGGTTCCAAAGAAAATTTTGATATGTTATACGAACTGGCCGACGTGTTGGGGGGTGAAGTAGGAGCCTCAAGAGCTGCCGTGGATGCAGGTTTTGTCGACCATGCCCGCCAGGTAGGTCAAACAGGTGTTACTGTCAGGCCCAAGTTGTATATTGCCTGCGGCATCTCCGGTGCTGTTCAGCATACCGCCGGAATGAATGAATCAGCGAAGATCATTTCCATCAATAACGATCCCAAAGCGCCCATCAACCAGATTGCCGATTACACCATCATTGGCAATGTAGCTGATATCATTCCTAAAATGATTAAGTTTTACAAGAAAAACACCAAGTAAAACACAGTAGATGACCTTTCTGTTGGAAAGGCGCAAAAATCTTTAAACAGTAAGAAAAATGGATAATTTTTATACCGATAACCCCAGTTTAAAATTTCACCTGAAACATTTCCTTATGGAGAAAATCATTCGTCTGAAAGAGAATGATTTTGCTGATAAGAATAAATATGATTATGCTTTCCAGGATTATGAAGATGCGCTTGACTCTTATGACAAGGTGCTGGAAATTGTAGGCGAGATTTGTGGCGAAACCATTGGTCCTAATGCCGAATCTGTAGATCAGGAAGGGCCAAAGCTTGTCAACAATGAAGTGGTATATGCCCGTGGAACCCAGGAAAATCATGATACACTTACCAAAGCTGGATTGATTGGGATGTCTCTTCCCCGTGAATACGGTGGCCTAAATTTTGCCATGGTGCCCTATGTGATGGCTGCCGAGCTTGTGTCGCGTGCCGACGCAGGATTTGCCAATATATGGGGTTTGCAGGATTGTGCCGAAACCCTGCATGAATTTGCCAGCGATGATATTAAAAAAGAATTCCTGCCCCGCTTCAACAAAGGAGCAACGGCTGCCATGGACCTTACCGAACCCGATGCCGGTTCTGACCTCCAGTCGGTGCAGCTGAAGGCTACCTTTGATGAACAGAAACAACAGTGGTTCCTCAATGGTGTAAAACGTTTTATTACCAATGGCGATGCTGATGTAAGCCTGGTTCTTGCCCGCAGTGAACCCGGTACTACCGATGGTCGTGGTTTGTCATTGTTTGTTTATGATCGTAAACACAAAGCCGTTTCGGTAAGACGGATTGAAAACAAACTGGGTATCAAGGGTTCTCCCACTTGTGAACTCGTCTTCAAGGATGCTCCTGCACAACTGGTAGGTGACCGGAAAATGGGTTTGATAAAGTATGTTATGTCATTGATGAATTCGGCCCGCCTGGGAGTTGGTGCCCAGTCGGTGGGTATTGCCGAAGCAGCCTACCGCGAAGCTTTGAAATATGCTTATGAAAGAGAACAGTTCGGAAAACCCATCATCCAGTACCCCGCTGTTTACGAAATGCTTTCTGTGATGCGCGCCAAAATTGATGCTGGCAGATCCCTGCTTTACGAAACTGCACGCTATGTTGATATTTACAAAGCTTACAGTTTTATCCAGGAACACCGAAAGCTTGAACCTGAAGAAAGAAATGATGCCAAACATCATAACCGCGTGGCTGATGCACTTACTCCTTTGCTCAAATTATTTACCAGCGAATACAGTAATGAAATTGCTTCTGATGCGCTTCAGATTCATGGCGGTACAGGGTATATGAAAGATTTTCCTGTTGAAAGGTTATTCCGCGATGCCCGTATTACCAATATTTATGAGGGTACATCACAATTGCAGGTGGTAGCCGCTATAAGAGCCGTATCCAATGGAGCGTATCTGAAGCTCATCCGTGAGTACGAGCAACAACATGTGAAGCCCGAATTTGAATATTTCAAGAATTTACTCGTGGAAATGACCGATGAGTATGACCATTTGAGTAAAAAGGTGATGGAAGCCAAAAACGGTGAACTGCTCGATTTTCATGCGCGCCGCCTGGTGGAGATGGCCGGATACATCATCATGAGCTACCTGTTGTTGCAGGATACCCATCGCGATGAGCATTACCGCAAATCAACTGAGATATTTATCCGCAAGGCAAGAACAGAATGTGCCTCCAGGGCTGAATTTATCAAGTCTTTTGATGAGAAAAACCTGGGAATTTACAAAATAGAGTGGGAAGGGTAATTCCTCTTGGCGATGAATAAAACAGGCTACCCCGGATTTCGAGGTAGCCTGTTTTTTATGTATAAAGAATTAGTGATTGAAGTTTTTCCTGCCATTTCCCCATGATTGGTGCAAACTTTCAGCATATATCATCTCCAGGGTAAATGGCTGGTGTGCAGTCTCAGCTTTTCGAGTGGAATTTATTCTGTTTTTTTATTGGTAGGGCTAAGGCGCTGCGGAGCAATCATATTCTCCGGTTTCAGCACTTCATCAAGTGCTTCTTTGGAAAGCATACCTTTTTCCAGTACCAGTTCATACACTCCTTTATTGGTTTTCATGGCTTCTTTGGCAAGAGCAGTGCATGCCTCGTAACCAAGCACAGGGTTCAGGGCTGTTACCAGTCCAATACTGTTCATTACCATCTGCCGGCAGTGATCTTCATTGGCAGTAATGCCCGAAATACATCTGTGCTGCAGCGTAGTCATCCCGTTTTTCAGCATTTCGATAGACTCAAAGAGACTCTGCACGATAATGGGCTCCATTACGTTCAGTTCGAGCTGACCTGACTCAGCAGCCAGTGTAACTGTAAGGTCATTGCCAATGACTTTGAAAGCTATCTGGTTGACAACTTCGGGAATAACCGGATTAACTTTGCCGGGCATGATGGATGAGCCGGGTTGCATGGGAGGCAGATTGATTTCATTCAGTCCTGCTCTGGGGCCGGAAGACATTAAACGGATATCATTGCATATTTTTGACAGTTTTACCGCCAGCCTTTTTACGGTAGCCGAATACATTACAAATGCACCGGTGTCCTGGGTGGCTTCAACAAGATTGGATGCCAGTTTTATGTTTAGCCCCGTAATATGTTGAAGGTGGTAAATAACCTTTTCACTATAATCAGGGTCAGCATTGATGCCGGTACCGATGGCAGTTCCTCCCATGTTTACCTCTTTCAACAGATCAGCATTCTGGTAAAGCCGTTGCACTTCCTCCTCCAGGGTGGTAGCATAGGCTCCGAAGGATTGGCCCAGGGTCATGGGTACTGCATCCTGTAACTGGGTACGACCCATTTTAATGACCTTTGAAAATTCTTTTTCCTTCTCTTTGAACCCATCAATGAGCATTTCCAGTACTTCCACCAGTTTTTCATTGCTTGCAATAAGGGCAATTTTAACGGCAGTGGGGTAGGCGTCATTGGTGGATTGTGATAGGTTAACATGGCTGTTGGGGTGACAGTATTTGTAGTCCCCTTTCTGGTGTCCTAAAAGCTCGAGTGCCCTGTTGGCAATCACCTCGTTGGCATTCATATTGGTAGAAGTTCCCGCGCCCCCTTGTATCATATCAATTACAAAATGATGGTGGTACTTGCCATTGATAATTTCATGACAGGCTCTTACAATGGCATTGGCAACATCTTCAGACAGAAGGCCCAGTTCCTGATTGGCCCTGGCTGAGGCCATTTTCACCATAGCAAGACTGATGATGAGTTCGGGAAAAAAGTTAAGGGTTACACCACTTATGGTAAAGTTCTCGATACCCCGCATGGTTTGAATGCCGTAATACACCTCCTGAGGCACATCGCGATACCCCAGCAAATCATGTTCTTTTCGCGTTCTTCCTGATTCGTATTGTGCACCTACATTCACCACCTTTGTATTGCTTTGGCGCATACGGCGGGAAATAACCTTAGAGATAACCTTGAAAATTTTCAGAGCGATGGCCGTTTGGGTATCAAAAAGATTGGCAAAGTTGTCTTTAGAAATGCATACTACCGTGGTTTTCTTTAGGGCTCTTGCATTGGTAGAGTGGGGTGTGTCGGCCATGATGGTCCCTTCTCCCAGGAAGTCGTAGGTACCAAAAAATGACAATCGTTTCTCTTCTCCAAATGGAGTTTTCTTGAATAATTCTACTTCACCTTCATAAATGATATTCAGATACTTGTTGGCAGGGCTGTTTTCCTGGAAAAGATATTGCCGGGGTCTGAAGGATTTTACCTCAGTTTGTTTTACAACCACTTCGAGCTCCTCATCACTGAGATCTCTGAATAACTCTACCTTGTGCAGGAAATTTTTTATTTCATTTTCAGTCATTGTAATGAACAGATTAACGTTAAATTAAATGTTGGACTGCTTATCTGTGTGTTATTGAGGCTTTAGTGGTTTTGTTCTTAATTTCAGGATGAGCGAATATTTCCCCTTAAATGGGAATGATTGCAATATTTCCGCTAAATGGCTTTTGAAATTCCTGAATGCTCTTTATCATTGTATTATTTTTTTTGGGGGCTAATCAGAATGGCAAATCCTGATCCGATTCACCCGGATCGTTTTCCCAGGGAGGGGGTGGGGCGTCTTCTCCCTGTATCCCAGGTAACCCCTGGTTGTCCGCATCACTTGAGGGTTGCCGGGTCACATCAACTTTCCAGGCTTTGATATCAGTATACCAGTTTCCGTTGTATTCTCTGCTTTCAATATTTACAGATACCGTTACTTCATCACCTGGTTTAAGGGTTGAGATGTCAATTTTGTCGTTCCAGTTGGCAATACAAATCTTTTTGGGAAATGATTCATTGGTTTCCAGAATAAATTCCTGTTTTTTCCAGGTGCCTCTGGAGGATTGTCCTGATTTGGGTTGCAGCACTTCCAGTAATCTGCCTTGTATATCCATTGAAAAATATTTGAGGTTTTACAAACAAAATGCAAATGTATCAACAGAAAGTGTGATGTCAAAATTTTTTCCTGTAATTGAGGTAGTTTTCGATAATTCGTTTTCCGGCAAAAACAGCAGATGCATCGAACGGGCCAAAAAAAAGGTGCCCCACGTTGGCGGGGCACCCATTTTAACCAGCATGTTTCAGCAGGTTTTATTTAACAAGCACAACTTTGTTGATGTAAACTTCACTTCCTGTATGGAGATGATAGAAGTAAACACCACTGGTCAGGGACTCAGATCCAAATCTAACCTGTTGTGGTTCAAATGCATTTACATTGCCTTCAAACAGTACTGCTACCCGCTCACCTGCCAGGTTGTAAAGATAAACGGTAGCTTCGGTATTTCGGGCAAGGGTAAATTCAATGATAGCTTCAGAGTGGAAGGGATTGGGGAATACTTTGGCGTTCAAAACATCCTGATATCCGCTGATGGGTTCATTCGCAAATAACTTGTCATCATCTTCAGCCAGGTATTCTCCACAGTAAATATCCACTGAAACCCAAGACATACATCCCATGGCATCTGTTACCCATACAGTATACTCACCCTGCTCGGAAATACTAATCATAGCATCAGTATCATCTGTATTCCAGAGGAATGAATATCCGGGTGTTCCTCCCTCTGCTATAGCCAACAGATTTGCTGAGACAACCAGGCTTCCGTTTAGTGCAACAAGACCATTTATGTCGAAGCCATCACTGATTTGTGTATTTTCAAAATCATCCGGATCACTTACATCTTTCATGTAAATGTATTGTGCCCAGGATAATTCTCCTAAATCAAATTCGGCATCCAGACAGCCTTGACCAAGATAAATCCACTCGTCTCCAAGTCCGGGAACATCTATTTCACCCTGGATGGGTGTGTAAAGTTCTTCATTAATGTATTGAGCTACCCAAACATCTACCTTTTCAGGATAGGTGTCGCATGTCATTGGTCCGAAGCTTGTTTCCACGAGCATCAGATCATTTCCGGGACCATTGGCAATGGGTGCATCAAACTTGACAATCATTTCTCCTCCAAAACCAAGAGAGAAGAAGGTGCCTTCCACATCATCATATACAGGTTCTCCGATAACTTGTTCCGGATCGCTCCGCTCAGCATTGGGAAGATTTCCAGCATTGGTTAGACCCTGACGATACCAGATCCACTCTGAAACGTAAATTTCTTCACCATCTCCTTCACAAACAAGATCATTGATTTCTACCTGGACGGTTAAAGGATCAGGTTCAAAAATATCGGCTACATCATCAACAAAGCACCCATTTTCATCTGTTACAGTGAATGAATAAGTTCCGGCAGGCAAATTCTGAACGAAGAAATCATCAATATCGCCGCTTACAACACATTCTCCCGTGCCGCCGCTATGGAAGATTTGAATATAACCATCTGAATCTCCATTACAACTCACATTACCAATCTCTATCTCATCAACCAAAAGAGCAAATTCTGGTTCTGTGCATGTAAATTCAATGGCTATAGGACCACATCCATTAGCATCATCAGCATAAATGGTATAATCATCAGCCGCTAATCCGGTAATTGTGTAACTACTGCCTTCAATGTCAAAGGTTTCCTGGCCTTCCCATGAGAGATTATAGGGCATTGTGCCACCTTCCAGTACAATGGTTACTTCACCGGTTTCATCACCATTACAAAGCACATGCACCAAATCTGTAAAGTTGGAAGTAAACGGTTCGGGTTCTTCTATGGTTACACATTCCATCCATTGACAACCATTTTGGTCTGTGACAACCACCATGTATTCACCCGGAACAAGATCCCAATGCAGGAAGCCTTGTCCTTTAAGTGGATCAAATTCTCCATTTTCAATGTTTTCGTCACATTCGGTAAACAGACACACATTGTAAGGACCAACACCACCGGTTATA
>CAZBGI010000004.1:0-35753 GCA_964491395.1 uncultured Bacteroidales bacterium
GATTTTATGGCCCTTTGAGAAAGTGGCGGCTTTTCATGGCAGGTCTGGCCTGAAGGTTTAATTTTCGGTGTTGTCTATTTCCCGGAATTCTTTCACTTTCTGAAATTCCTGTAAATGAGTTCTGAGTGCGTCGATATTAAGTCTTAGAATTTCCTTAGTGGCCAAAATATGGCTTACTCTTTGAACGACGGTGAAACCGTTCATTTTAGACCCAAATTTATTCAAGTCCTTTATATACTGAGTTAGTAAGGGTTGGATGCTCTCCATTGTCCCGGCGGTCTCTTTCAATGCCTGCTCCAGGAAATCATTGTTCGTTTTTTTGTGTAAATTTTTCATTTTTTAAAAATTTAAAAGGTTACATAATTATTGACTTAACATACAACTTAGTTAGGGTGCAATATTCCTTGTTGGTTTTTTAAGAAAATCTATTTCTTCTATTGTATGTTTATAGGCTTTATTTGTATTTTCCTTTAGACTTGCGATGGACATTTTGTCATGCTGGCTTTTCATGGCAAGTCTGGCCTGAAGTTCCAATTTTTGGTGTTATCAATTCTCTGGTATTCTTCAGATTTCCAGAATTCTTTTTCATGATTTTTCAAAAAACAGATAAAAAATCTAAGATATTCCTTCAAAAGGAAAATTTCTGTCATTAGTGAGATCGTCTTGTCAAGGCTCATCTTTGATTCCATCTGATCAGTATCTCTCATGCACTGAATAATCTGAGTTTGGATTATCTCAAATAATGAGATCGTCTTGTCGAGGATCATCTTTGATTCCATCTGATCAGTATCCAATATACGCTGAATAACCTCGGTTTGGATTATCGCTAGTAATACGCTGGCTTCATGGCCCCCCATTCTTAGCATTGCTATTCTTCTTTTTTTCTCTGAATTGTCCATTTTTCAAATTTTTAAAAGGTTTAATATTTATTTATATAGCATACAACATAGTTAAACTATGAAACATAATTCATACTACTAAGATGTGCTTATAAAGCACTAATAAAATAAGGGGGGCCTGTTTGAGGGTAGGAGTGTTGGCACTTCACTCAATATTTTGTCCCTGGAGTATTGGGTATTCTATAGGTTCGCGTTGGCCGGTTTGGGGTGCTGGCTCTTCATCGGTGCGAACCGTGCTGTTCTATGCGTTTTTCGAGTTCTTCTGGTTTTCCCTGCACTGATGCAGGTCATAGGTAATAACACGGCCGATCTGGCTATGTTTTTTGATTATTCCTTTATCTTCCCATTTGATGATCGTGGGTAAAGAGACTCCCAGCCGTAACGACAGTTCCTTTCGGCCCTTTACATATCTGGGTTCATTTGGAACGGGATTGCTTGAGCCGGCGTTAACGGCTTGTCTGACTAGGCTAAATAATTCTTCGGCCGTCAGCATGGCAACACTTTGTTGCATCTTTTCGGGGCTGATTTCGTACATGATATTTGAATTTAATTAATAATTAATTTGATTGTTATGAGGTGGATTCAGCCAGTTGGGAGGCTTTTTCCATTTCCTTTATTATTTGGCTTAGCGTTCGGCTAAGCTGAAAAAAATCACGCCTTTGTTTAGGTGGCCAGGTTTCGGCATACTCACTGAGCAAAGCGTATTCGTATATTTTCGCTATTGTTTCTTGCAATTCATCTGCATCCACCCTCAGGAAAATATTTTCGATCTGCTCAGTTAGTTGCTCTTCGTTCAGAACGGAAGAGATAAGTTCCACCATTTCATTTGTAATCTGATAATGATTAAAGACCTCAGACCTTTTGAGATAATCCCATCCTTCAGCTTCTGGACTGCAGTTTGCTGCCATAAATAAATCCCAGAAATTTTCCCTTAAATTCTCTGGCAGGTTTGGCAATTCTGCCAGGATTCTGTTTGTTGACGTTAGATTTTCCATTTTCATTTTCATTTAATTTTGGGTTTGTTTGACTATTTATAATATACACACCCAAAATTAAACAAAAAAACATTCAAAAAATACTTTAAACCCCCAAAAAAAACACCCTAAGTATTTGATTAACAATATCATATTGTCAAGTTTTTAAGAAAATGGTTTGTTTAGTTATTTGGAAATCAATGCCATTACATTTATATTGTTTACCCACATATAAAACCGATTTTTCCGATATTTAACTGTATATTAACAAAAACTTATTTTGTTTAAACAACCGTTTCAATCTTAAACAAACATATTAAAAATAAATGTAATGCATATATTAGTTTCTGATAAACCTAAATAAGCCCTGTCTTTTCGGGGGGACAACTTCACCAATAAATTAACCTTTATTAACTATGTGTTTATGCAGAAATTTATTGCAACAAGAAAAAACCCCCGAAGCTTCACAGCGGCGGGGGTTTTGCAATGAAACCCAAAATTCAAAACACAAAAAAAGTCAATCAATTTCACGATTATGCTCCAAAGATTCAATAAGGTCCCAATCCACCCCATCCCCGGAAGACATATTCTCTGGTTCCCGATTATGCGACAGGGAATTAATTAAATCCCAATCCACCTCATCTTTTTTATCTTTGGAGGTTGTTGGTTTGCCGGTAATTTTAGCCGCTGTTTTATGTTTAATGGGTTGTGATGGAGTTTTCTGAATGGTTTGTACCTTAGCTTTGGCCTGCTCAGTATAGATATTGTCAATCAGACCGTAATCCAACGCCTCTTGAGCGGTTACGTATTCAATATCTTTGTGCCTCCAGTTTTGACTTTTAATTTTATCCCCTCTGATTGTTTGAATCTCCACATTGGCAATGCTCTTGGCCAATTGGCTTTTCAGTTTTGGATCCTTTGAAAAACCAGAAGTTCCCGAAATGTCAGGAACCAGGTTAATAATTGATTCGGGATGAAGCTCAACACTATTTGATAATCTGATCCCTTCCAGGTAGTCTGCATGATTTACTGGACCTTTGTCAAATTTTTTGACCTCTTGTGAAAATTGTGTTCTGTGCATGATTTGTAGGGTTTAAATTAATTAATAATACAAATCTATGCATTTAATTGTTTCTCAGTAAGGACGTTGGAAGCCTAAAAACCTATCATTTATTTAAAAATGTCACCCAACATAAATATATCTTCATTCCTTACACTGGTATAGTGTCGCATAATAGTTTGCAGGCTATCACCAACCATTTTCGCTATGACCTCAGGATCGATTTTCTTTGCCCTGCAAATATTGATAAAAGTCTTTCTCGCTGTGTGACTTCCCAGTAATTCGTGTTTAGGCTTTTCTTTGCTGTGAAGCTGGTTGCCAATATAGTAACGATGCTCTGTTAGTTCACTAATCCCGCATAGTTCGGCAATCTTTTTAATCGATCTGACATAGTATTGGCCAACAGGTACCTGCAAAGCTTTTCCCTCCGGACCAATATCCTGGTATTTGTCTAATATTAGCCGGGCGGTCTTAGATAACGGTACAATACACCTGCGATCGTTTTTTTTCGCGTAAAAGTCCAGATAGCCAAAAGGAGTATTCCCGGTTTGGTCGGTTTTAACATTGGTCTTTTTGAGAGAAACAAGATTAGAATACCTCATTCCCGTATAACACTGAAAAACAAAACAATCTAAGATCCATTCCAGATGCTTGTTTTTATCATCCAGCTGGTGGTTGTAGATTTTTAAAACTTCACTTTCAGTTAATGCGACGTTATTAACCTCAATGAGATCCTTCAGACTTAATTGTTTCAAGCCCAAAGGTTGTTTTTTCAATTCGTCGGTAACTTCTGTTTTAATGTGGCCATTCCGCGCTAACCATTTTGAATAAACACGGATGCATTTTGTTATCTTTTCTGTGGTTGTGTTTTTGGTGTCAATACTGACAAGGTAATTTTTGAAATCCAAAAGCGTTTTTGCTTCAAAATTTGAAAGCGTTATTTTCTGCTCTTTGTCAAAATCAGCCCAATGCATGAAAGCGTTTTGGTATTTGCGCAAATTTTCAAAGCTCCAGGGGGTTGCGGCGTCTCTGGATCTACCTTCAGGCACTATCAATCCCTCTGTACCGTCCTTAAAAAAATCATCTTTGAGACTTGCAAAAGAATGTTTTTGTTCTTTTCCCAACCTACCTGCTGGCTTTTTTGAAGACATATCTTCATATTTTTTCTTGAATTCGGTCTGGGAGGGAAAGCCTTTTGATTTGAAAAAATCATAGGTTTTAATCATACAAAATGCAATACGATCAAGCTGGTTGTTAAGCTCCTCCCAGGCGGGATAATGCTTATTTGCTCTCTCTTTTCGTTTATGCCAAAACCTATTATCCTTGTCAGGATCAACCGGGATAAACAATCCTGTTGCGATCTCGTATTTAATATATTTTTTTTCACCTGTTAAGGCAGTCACACTAAGACTGGCAATAATAGAAGCCCGTTGTTTGTCTTTGGGTGTTGTGTTCCGTTTTTTGGCCTTGCTTGGTTCTCGTTGTTTTTCTTTGGTTGTTGCGTTCCTGGTTCGGATCCTAAATCTAACATCATCAGCTGTTTTCTCCATAGTCTTTCAGTTATTAAAAATGGCCACTAATTTGACCCCAAATATACTAAAATGGCCGCTAATTTGACCACAAATATAAATTATTTTATTTTATCTCTTTTAGCAACATGGCTTATAAAACTCTGATATTTAATTTATTAAAACGCTCTAATTACATTAAAATTATCAAAAGTGTTTGTCCTGTTCTGGGCACACAATAAAAAACCGTCTTAAAAGAAATTTTGAGGCGGTTTTTTTATTGTGTATTGCTTTAATCCATCCTGTATTTCGGGCATCTCAGCCCTGAGCGGAATACCCTCTCGAAAAAAACGTTGATTTTTTTTATCAACAAACGCATGGCCAATCTGTTGAAAATGGGACGCTTAAGATCTGCTGATAAATATTTGTACTTCCATTTGAAACTTCGTTGAATATGCAATTCAACAATTAGTATGCAGCAGTTTTAAAACCAATGCAGGAAGCTCAGCAAAGTCAAATGCCAATTGTCAGGGAAAGCGGCTGTCTCAGAAAATCCTGCCAGTTGTTGAACTTGTTGAAACAACCTTTGATTATTGATGAGACTGTCGCTTCGGCAGGCTCAGCGCCATGATAACGTAGGGCTATTGACAGTCGCTTTGTTGAATTTGCGTTACACAACGCAGTTCTGTTGCTATCTTGCACCTCCTCCTCCGGAAGCGGCACCCGCTCCGCCACCCATGGTTCCTCCTCCGCCGGCACCCGTAGAACTACTCATGACGGCACCTGTTGTGGTGATGATTTCGTTGACTGTCTTACCAAAGGAATTCATGCTGGACTGATGCAGAAATATCCAGTAAAAATAAGATGGGTTTCCTGTTTGTTCTACATAATTAAACAGTCTTTTATTGAATTGCGTGCCCAAACCCAATGCCGTGCCATAAATCAAATAATAATTGATGGTGGCTTCATCCAGTTTTTCGCCTGCGGTGGAAAACTTTTTCTTTTTCAGATGTTTCCTGAGGTTTTTCCATTGCCTATAGGCTATTTCTCCTTTCTTCGTGCGGTGATAAATGAAAAGCGAGCCTATCAGGAAAGAAAATGTCACTCCGAGAGGAATCAGCATCCAGGGACCATACAAAACTGCAGAAATCGAAAATGCACAAAACATTACAAAGCTTGCAATCAGGCCTGCATTTCTTCCTCTTTTGCTATGTTCATCGTACCATTCCTTATTCATAGCTTCATCAATGACAAGTTTTTTCCATTCGCCAAAAAACGTACTCATCCGGCCACTTTTCTTTTTGATATACTTGGTGCTGATTTGATCCCTTGTGGGAGTGAGATCTTCAAACAAATAAACCAGGAGTTTGCTTTCAAAAGGTTTCAGTTCTTCCTTTTTTGTTTCATATTCAACCCTATTGAGAAAGAAAACAGCATTGTTTTTTTCTTCTTCACTGATGGTAATGAAACCTCTGTAAGCCAGATGAAAGAGGGTGGATACGAGAGCATTGCTGACAACGGAGGTTTGAAAATACAACCAGGAAACCAAAGCCGGTAACTCTTTTTCCGGCAATTCTGAAAACTTATCGGCCCTATCTCTCATAACGGGTTTTTGGGTATATTTTCTATACAGCCATATCCATAAAAGCAAAACCAGCATTGCCAGTGGTATCGCCATCTGGCGTCCCAGCTGAAACCGTTCTTCTTCGCGTCTCTCCCTTTCAATGGCTTCCCTACGTCTTTGATTGGCTTCCTTCGCCAGGCGGGAAGTCTCCGCAAGGACTTCATCTCTTATCAATGCAGGTGTAACCGGCATACGGGGAAAGGCTTCAGTAGGATATAAGGCTCTTATTTCCAGGTATCGGTGTCGGGGCAATTGTTCCAGTTCAATTTCAATCAGTCCGTTTTCCTTTATCGCAGATACAGCCTCAAGTGAGCCATGCACCCAGTGGGCAGGTTCTCCTTCAGGCAGAGAAGTAGGAGGAAAAATTTGGGTCTGGATGTTGAAAACCGGCTGGGTCCATTCATCTGAAATGATTTGGTAATAGAGTAGCACCGCATCTTCATAACGTTCCACAGCCCCTTGCACTTCAAATTGAAGCGTAAAAGTACGGGTGGTATCAACGGCATTTACAAAAATGCGCACCTCCAATTCATTTTGCAATTCATCAATCATATAGGTTCCGGGAGTCTGGTTGTCTGAAAAGGGATAGGGCTGACCCTTTTCCAGCACCTTGAAATTGCTGAAAGTTGCTTGTCCGTCAAGGGGAAAACTGCGGAATACTTCGGAAAATTTTCCCTGAAAAGTAAATTCACGGTGTTCTTCCACCAGCATGCTCCCGTCCTCTTGCAATTGAATATTTACTTCCAGTCCACTCATGCGAAAACTTCTTGCCTGCGAATGAAATGAAAAGGAACCAACAAAAAGAACAATCAAAACCAAAGGCGAATAAAAGGTATTGAGTCGATTCATAATTTTATATAATTGTAGAACATCGAACAAATGTAATAAAACTACAGATGAATTCTTAAGATAAAATGCAATGCTTTCATCCTATTGCTTTGTATCTATATCCCCATATATAGGTAGCTGCAAAGCTATTATTTCACTATTTATGGGGATTGAAAGTTGTTTTTTGTGTTCGTACATTTGTCCTGTCATTTTAATCTGCTGTAAAAGTTAGCATCAAAAGTCACAGGTTAATTCCATTTCCTGAAAAACAAACACCCCCATCATGCAAATGCATCGTGGGGGTGTTTGTTATGGTCTTAGCCATAGTTTATTAAAGTTTTCCTTTAAGTGTAGTAAGCTGTTCTTCCAGTACCTTGATTTTGGATTCAGCATCAGATTGCTTCTTTTTTTCAATGGCTACAACACTTTCCGGGGCATTTTTGACAAATCTTTCATTGCCCATTTTTTTCATGACAGCAGCAAGAAATCCCTTTTGATATTTGATCTCCTGCTCGATTTTCGCAATTTCTCCTTCAATGTCGATATCCTGCGATACAGGAACATAAAACTCAGTGGTTTTGATGATAAAATTAAACGCATCCCCGGGTTTGTCTGCAACGTATTCAATTTTACCCAGGTTGCAAAGCTTGCTTACCAAATTGTCGAAAGTAGTGTCAGGCGCATCTTCATTGTTTTTGCGGATGAGCAAATCTAAGCTGTGCTTTTGAGCAATTCCTTTTTCCTGCCGCAGGTTCCTGATGGCCATTATAACCTGTGAAGCGAAGTCGAAGCGTGCGAGCATTTTTTCATCCACAGCCTCCGGCTGTGGAGCCATAGCAATCATTATACTCTCTGGTTCACCTTCAGCACGGATATGTTGGTATATTTCTTCTGAAATGAATGGCATAAACGGATGCAGTACTTTCAGCAAGCGAAGGAAGAAACTGATGGTTTGATCATAACTTTCGCGATCGATAGGTTGCTGGTACGCCGGTTTGACCATTTCCAGGTACCAGGAGCAGAAATCGTCCCATATTAGCTTGTAAACAGCCATCAGGGCATCTGTCATGCGGTATTTGGAAAAATGATCCTCTATCAGAACCAGCGCTTTGTTAAAGTTGGCTTCAAACCACTCAACAGCTACTTTACTGCTTTGGGGTTGAGCCAGTTTTTCATCTATCTCCCATCCCTGGGTGAGACGAAAAGCATTCCAGATTTTATTGCAGAAATTACGTCCCTGCTCGCAAAGACTTTCATCAAAAAGCAAATCGTTACCGGCAGGAGCGGAAAAGAGCATGCCCACCCTTACACCGTCGGCTCCGTAATGGTCAATTAGCTTTAACGGATCCGGCGAATTACCCAGTGATTTAGACATTTTACGTCCTTGTTTATCTCTGACAATGCCGTGGAGATAAACATTTTTAAAGGGTATCTCTTTGCGGTATTCCAATCCGGCCATGATCATACGTGCCACCCAGAAAAACAGAATTTCGGGGGCGGTAACCATATCATCGGTGGGGTAATAATATTTTATATCTTCATTGTCGGGTTTGTTGATGCCATCAAACACAGAAATAGGCCACAACCAGGAACTGAACCACGTGTCAAGGACATCTTCGTCCTGTTTAAGATCTTCTAATGCCACTGTGCTATTATGCTTTTCCCGGGCTGTTTTCAACGCTTTTTCGGCGGTTTCGGCTACGATTACTTCTCCGGTAGGCAGGTACCACGCAGGAATGCGGTGACCCCACCAAAGTTGACGGCTTATACACCAGTCGCGAACATTCTCCATCCAGTGACGATAGATGTTCTTCATCCGCTGAGGATAAAACCTGATGGTATCGTTCATTACCACATCAAGAGCAGGTTTTGCCATCTCTTCCATCTTCATGAACCACTGCAAAGAGAGCTTGGGTTCGATAACTTCATCGGTGCGCTCCGAATATCCGATATTATTGGTGATTTCTTCTACTTTTACCAAATGTCCTTTTTCATCCAGCTTTTTGGCAATTTTCTTTCTTACCACAAATCTGTCCTCACCGATATAAATTTCCGCTTTTTCATTCAGCGTACCGTCATCATTGAAAATATCAATGATTGGCAGGTTGTGCTTTATTCCCAGGTTATAGTCGTTGATATCGTGGGCAGGCGTAACTTTCAGGGCCCCTGTGCCAAACTCACGATCCACATATTCATCAAAAATGAAAGGAATGGGACGGTTGATAAGTGGCACAAGAGCCTTTTTCCCTTTCAAATGCTGAAACCTTTCATCTTCGGGATGCACACAAATCGCCGTATCCCCCAGAATAGTTTCAGGGCGGGTAGTGGCAATGGTCACATAATCGTCTTCTGTGCCTTCAATCAGGTAGCGCAGGTAATAAAATTTTGACTGCACCTCTTTATGCACTACCTCTTCATCAGAGAGGGCAGTCAGGGCTTTGGGGTCCCAGTTTACCATGCGAACGCCCCTGTAAATAAGTCCTTTGTTATACAAATCCACAAAAGTTTTGATAACAGATGTGGATAACGTTTCATCCATTGTGAACGCTGTACGGTCCCAGTCGCAGGAGGCTCCGAGCTTTTTCAGCTGCTCCAGGATGATGCCACCGTGTTTTTCTTTCCATTCCCAGGCGTGCTCGAGAAATTGTTCCCTGCTCAGGGTATTCTTATCAATTCCTTCTTCCCTGAGTTTGTTTACCACCTTGGCTTCGGTGGCAATGGAAGCATGATCAGTGCCGGGTACCCAGCAAGCATTTTTCCCCTGCATCCGTGCACGTCGAACCAAAACATCCTGCAGTGTATTATTGAGCATATGCCCCATGTGCAGCACCCCCGTTACATTGGGTGGTGGAATGGTAATACAATAGGGTTCTCTGTCGTCAGGTGTGGATTTAAAATAGCCTTTCTCCATCCAGTGTTTGTACCATTTTTCTTCTGTTTGCTTTGGAGTGTACTGCTTGGGAAGTTCCTTCATGATTAATTATCAATTAATATTATTTATGTCTGTTGAAAAGTTTTATCGCATCTCTACAAGCTTTGAGAGAGGGTAGAGGTTGTTGCATACGCTTCTTTAAAGCCTTTTTAAACAACCCGCAAAGATAATCAGATAATTATTTTTTTGGCCCCTTTACACACATTAACTTTGCCAGAGAATAAGTTCTTTCGGGAATTCATACTATTTTGTCATAAAATAGGTTATTTTATTGTACCTATTCTTTCAGATTCAAATTAGAATTTAATTTTTTACAGCTAATACTTAAAAGAATGAACAACAACTTGTTAGCAATCGTTATTTTACAGTTAACTTTCATGGTTTTCTTTCCGCAGTCATTTACACAGGCACAAGAGAGAGACCCCATGCACCTGCAGGATTTTGATGGATTTTCCAATGCAGAATACGAAACTTATCTGGCTGAAGATGGCTGGCCCGCAGAGAAACTCAATACAGGCAAAGATGCAGACTACCTGACAGATGATGAGAAAAATCTGATTCTTGCCATGAATCTCACCCGCCATAATCCTCCGAAATACGCAAAGTTATATGTTTATCCGCGGCTCCAGTATTTTGACAATACCTTGTTTCTTTTCCCCGGAAAAACTCCCCAAAGAACCCGCGAAGGTATAGAAGCAGTGAGGGAACTCTATAGGGAATATCTTGAAACAGACCCGCTGCCTTTGTTCTATCCCTCAGAAGGATTAAGCAAGGCTTCAGAAGGCCATGCAAAGTATATGAAAAAAACGGGCGCAACCAGTCATGAAGGTGGCGGCGGGATGAGCGCAAGGGTCTCTCGTCATGGCCAGTGGGTAAGTGGGCTGTCAGAAAACCTTCACTGGGGTACTACCAATGCCCATGAGGCGATTATGAGCCTGATGATTGATGATGGAGTAAAAAATCGTGGTCACAGAATGAATCAAATGGACCCATCTTATCGGAAAGTGGGAGTAGCCATTGAGGAACATCCGCAGATGAGACGTTCCTATGTCATTAACTTTGCCGTGGATTTTATTGAGAAAGAATAGCATCAACCAGATAAAGGTATTCTCTCCGGTCTAAAATAAAACGGTGCAGAATAAATGCTTCTGCACTTTATTCTGCACCGTTTGAGTAATAGGGTTTACAAATTCTTTTATGGAGGATTATTCATCCAGAGCGTTCGGGTCTGTTTTCCTGACAAAAATACCCGCGATAAGTCCGATGATTACTCCCTGAAGAGCACCACCCAAGGTGCTCATCAATAAGAGGGCAGGAGGCTCCGTCAGACGGTATTGCATTTTCAGAATCCCTTCTGCCATTTCATATTCAATGTCAGGGTTATTACGGTACAATTGTTTTTCAGCCTCCAATCGGGCTTCTTCCACAAGATCCGGAGAGATATAGCCGTATAAGATAAATGTAAAGATTCCCGTAATGATACCTGTAAAAAGGCCCACGAGAACACTATATCCTACCACCTGACCATAACTTATAAAGCCTCCGAGGTTCTCATTTCGATAATTGATTACTGCGTAGATGATACCCCCTATGGTGATGATATAAGATATCCATGTTCCGGCTTTGCTTTGCATATTGCCGGTGAGGTAAAGAATTAAGCTCAGAATTATCAGGGCTGCTGAAATAATAAGAGAATGAGTAATGGCAGGTTTGAGCATACCTCCCTGCTTGTTGAGTTCAGTGTTTTCCATATTTTTTGGGGATTAATGAATAATTACAGAATATTTGAGAATGAATCCAGAAATAATTACATGACAAAAATAATACTTTAGAACATGCATTATATTATTTACACGCAAAGTTTTCCACAAAAATTATCGTTAAAAGCATTTTCCGGTCAATTTATCCCTAAAGAAAATAAGAAAGGAATTCCTGGAGAATATTCTTAAACCTGCCCCGCTGAGTTTTTAACAAGAGGTCACTTGCTGTTGACCAACCAAAGGAGATGGGAATAGATTATAACTTTGTAAAACAAAGAACTCCAGGGATAAATGTCCTTAAAAAAGGAATTTTACAAAAAAAAGTTTACCGATACCTTGCCCTGTCTGCAAATTTTTGTACTTTTGCACTCGCAAGTCTGGTACGACCAGCTCCTGCTGAACTCCCCCAGGACCGGAAGGTAGCAAGGGTAGGCGGTCGTAGCGGTGCGATGCCGGGCTTGCTTTTTTTATGCCCTTTTCTTTTGTTTACTTTACATCCAATTAAAATAATACCTATGAAGTTTTTTATCGATACAGCCAACCTTGATCAAATCAGGGAAGCCAACGACTTTGGCATTCTTGACGGAGTAACCACCAATCCCTCTTTGATGGCCAAAGAAGGCATTAAAGGTCATGACAAAGTGATGCAGCATTACGTAGACATTTGCAATATTGTTGATGGAGATGTAAGCGCAGAGGTCATCGCAACAGATTTTGATGGTATTGTCAAAGAAGGTCTTGCCCTGGCTGAACTGCATCCTCAGATTGTGGTCAAAGTACCCATGATCAAAGAGGGTATCAAAGCCATCCGCTATTTTGCCGACAAGGGGATAAAAACCAACTGTACCCTGGTTTTCTCTGCCGGACAAGCTTTGCTGGCTGCAAAAGCCGGTGCTACTTATGTAAGTCCGTTTATTGGCAGACTCGATGATATTTCTTATGACGGAGTGGAGTTGATTCAGCAAATTGTAAATATTTATACCCTTCATGGTTTTGAAACAGAGGTGCTGGCGGCCAGTATCCGCAACAGCATGCACATTATCAAGTGTGCCGAGGCAGGAGCTGATGTTGTAACCTGTCCGCTGGATCCCATTCTGGGTCTTCTGAAACACCCGCTCACCGATATTGGTTTAGAGAAGTTTCTTGCCGATCACAATAAGTAAACCTGTTTTTTTTTATAAAAGACTCATTGAAGTCACTAAAATACCTTTCATTAAGCGTATTTTAGTGACTTTTTCTTTATATTTTCGCAAGGTAAAACCAATGAATATCTTTTGCTCTTTGTATTGACCGTAAAAAAGGGTCTGGAGATAGCCGGCTGTTTGGCACTCCATGCTTTCTCTCATGCAACAATGAGGCGGTTTGCTTGTTATAAAATAATATCTTTACCCAAAAAGTATTTGTTTAATTCCGGAAACCATGGGAAAAAAATTTTTGTTTTTATTAATTACCATTTTAATAGGAGTGTCTTCAGCTTTTTCCTCTCGCGAAGACCGTATAAGCCGCCTGATTGAAGAAAATCCGGGAAAGGAATTTCTGATATACAAATTTGATATGAAGGAACAAGTTGCAGCACCGATGCTACGTACCACGCAAAAAGCATTTGAAGAAGCCGATACATTGGGTGCCGACATAATCCTGATTCATATGAATACGTACGGAGGGCAGGTTGATGTTGCTGACTCCATTCGCACGCGCATCATGCAATCCCGGATTCCCGTGATGGTATTTATAGATAACAATGCTGCCTCTGCCGGTGCATTGATATCCATTGCCTCCGATCGTATTTATATGCGATCAGGTGCCAACATGGGTGCTGCTACCGTAGTAGATCAAACCGGGGAAGTAGTTCCCGATAAATTTCAGTCTTATATGCGTTCTACAATGCGTTCTACGGCTGAAGCCAAAGACAGAGACCCCGATATTGCTCAGGCCATGGTGGATCCGTCCATTGAAATTGATGGAGTAACAGAAGAGGGGAAAGTACTTACTTTTACCACTTCTGAGGCTATGCGCTGGGGATTCTGTGAAGGCATGGCTGAAAGCATTGATGAGGTAATTGAACTTGCAGGCATTGAAAATTATTCCATCACAGAGCAGCAAATTACCGGCACAGACAAAATAATCAATTTTCTGATTCATCCTGTGGTGAGTGGCTTGCTCATTATGCTTATTCTCGGGGGCATATACTTTGAATTGCAAACTCCCGGTATTGGTTTTCCTATTATTATGGCCTTAGCTGCAGCGCTGCTTTATTTTGCTCCCTTGTACCTGGAAGGTCTTACCTCGCATTGGGAAATTATCATCTTTGTACTGGGACTTGTATTAGTAGCTTTGGAGATATTTGTAATTCCCGGTTTTGGGGTGGCAGGTGTAACCGGGATTGTATTTGTAATTTCCGGCCTTGCTCTTGCTATGGTAGGCAACCAGGGCCCCGACTTTACCGGTGTGTCCATGAGCGAAATCAGCCAGGCATTCCTTATTGTTATCATTGCCTTTTTCCTTTCTCTTTCTACTTCATTCTATATCGGAGCCAGGATAATTACCTCCAGAGGTAGGATTGGCAATACTTTGGCGCTGAATACCATACAGGATACTTCCGCAGGGTATTCTACTATTAATGTACGAATGCGGGATTTGAAGGGGAAAACCGGGGTGGCTTATACTATGCTGAGGCCCAGTGGGAAAGTTGAGATAGAGGATGATATATATGATGCTACTGCTCTGACAGGCTATATTGACAAAGGAGAGTCTGTTAAAGTGGTTAAATATGAAACTTCCCAGATTTTTGTCGTTAAGATATAAGAAGAACTCTATGAAAAAAGAACAGATTATTAACGGAAATGTATCTCTTGAGGTATCACTGGGAGATATTGTTATGCAAAAAGACATGGACGCTGTTGCAAATGCTGCCAATGCTTTTCTAAGAATAGGAGGAGGGGTGGCAGGAGCTATTCATAAAGCAGCAGGACCTGAACTGGAAAAAGAAGCGGCTGCCAAAGGCCCCATTAAACCGGGTGAAGCAGTGATTACCCGGGCTTACAATTTACCTAATAAATACGTTATTCATATACTGGGACCTGTTTATGAAAGAGACGTGCCACACGATAAATACCTGGCCGATTGTTACCGCAACGCCCTGGATTTGTGTGAGCAGTATAAGCTGGAAAGTATTGCTTTTCCTGCTGTTTCAACCGGTGCATTTGGTTATCCTGTTGAAGAAGCTGCTCCGGTGGCCCTGAAAGCTATTTATGCTAAAATGCCTTCACTTACATCAGTAAAAAGAATCAGGCTGGTAGTTTTCAAAGAGAAAGACTATCAGGCACACATCAAGGCCCTAAAAAAACTATAATTTACTGTTTCAGAAATTTCTCAATAATGTTTTACAATACTCCAGTTTCGCCACTGTATACTGACTTGTATCAGCTTACAATGGCCCAGTCTTATTTTCTCAACGGCATGCATACCCAGCCTGCCGGGTTCGACTATTTCTTCAGAAGAATTCCTTATAAAGGAGGATATGTTGTTTTTGCAGGGCTGCAGGAATTTCTGCAATATGTAAAGAACATGAGATTCCATGATACCGATCTGGAGTTTCTGAGCAACAATGGGTTTGATAAGAACTTTCTTGATTACCTGGAAGACTTTTCTTTCCGGGGAGATATTAACGCTGCGCGGGAAGGGGATGTTGTTTTTCCATTTGAGCCTGTGGCAAGAGTAGAGGGCAATTTGCTGGAAACGCAGTTGATAGAAACCCTCTTGCTTAATATCCTTAACTTTCAGTCGCTTATTGCTACCAAGGCCAGCCGAATCCGTTATGCTGCCGGCAAAGGTATTTTAAGTGATTTTGGACTGAGACGCTCGCAGTCTTTTGGAGGTTTGCAGGCCTCAAGAGCTGCTGTAATAGGAGGGTTTAACAGTACTTCAAATGTTCTGGCTTCTCAGCAGTATAAAATACCCCATGTAGGAACCATGGCGCACAGTTTCATTGAGAGTTTTGGAGATGAAGAAGCTGCCTTCAGAGCCTATGCAGATTCGTTTCCTGACAACAGTGTGTTCCTTGTGGATACCTATAGTACCCTTTTCAGCGGTATGCCCAAAGCCATTAAAATTGCCAAGGAGATGCAACGCAACGGCAAAAGCCTCAAGGGTATCAGGCTGGATAGTGGGGACCTGGCCTACCTATCCAAGAAGGCACGGGAAATGCTTGATTATGAAGGATTGGAAGATGTTAAAATTGTTGTTTCTAATCAACTTGACGAATATGTAATAAAAAGTTTGAAGGAACAAGAAGCACCCATCGATATTTTTGGTGTAGGGACGAGCATGATTACCGGAAAGCCTGAAGCAGCGCTTGATGGAGTGTATAAGCTTTCGCATGTAAATGAAAATCCCGTGTTGAAAATTTCCGATAACCTGCAAAAAACCACCCTTCCGGGCAGAAAGAAAGTACTAAGGTATTTTGACAGAGAGGGATTGTTCATGGGAGATGCCATTGTTATGGCCAGTGAAACTGATCCCGAAATCATGATCAATCCTTTCGAAAAGCATAAATCAATGTCGTTGGTTGGCTTTAAATGTGAAGAATTATATCACCAGGCCATGAAAAATGGTGAAATTTTGAGCCCACAGGAAACACCCCTTGAGATACATGAACGGTTAAAAAAGCGTCTGAATTTATTACCCATTGAGCATCAGCGCTTTGACTTTCCTCATATTTACAAGGTGGGAATAAGCGATAAGCTGTTGAAAGTCAGGGATGAATTACTTATGAAGCACAAGTAAAAGTATAACATCCCTTGCTCATGAGCTATGGAAACCTTTTTGTGCGGTCTGAGAAAAATGTTGCTAATTCTAATATGAAATTTATTTACTATGAAAGCGTTAATTTTGGTTGATGTACAGTATGATTTTTTACCCGGAGGCGCGTTAGAAGTTCCCAATGGCGATAAGATCATCCCCGTTTTAAATGCCATTCAAAGCAAATTCCCCTTGGTGGTGGCCACACAGGACTGGCATCCTTCTTCTCACGGGAGCTTTGCCTCCCGGCATGAAGGGAAAAAACCTTTTGACAAAGGGGAACTGGCTGGATTGGAACAGATACTCTGGCCCGACCATTGTGTGCAGGGGCAAAAAGGAGCGGAAATATCTCATGAGCTTCATACATGGAGAGTCGAAGCCATCTTCCGCAAAGGAACAGAGCCGGAAATAGACTCTTACAGCGGTTTTTTCGACAATGGAAAGAAAAAATCAACAGGTCTTGCTGATTACCTGAAGGGTAGGGGAGTTACGGAAGTTTATCTGGGAGGTCTTGCCGCAGATGTTTGTGTGGGATTTACGGCCCTGGATGCCATTGAACAAGGCTTCAAAGTCAGCCTGATAGAAGATGCCACCCGTCCCATTGATGAGCAAGGCTGGAAAAAGATGAAAGATCTAATCCGGGAAAAAGGTGGAAATATTATTCACTCAGGACACTTATAAAACCTTCATATAAATATTCATGTTGAATGCGCATCCGCAATCTTACGGTTTCCAACTCCAGGCTTACTGAAGGGAGTTACCACTATTTCAGAATTGTAAAAACTGTTGCCCTGGGCCATGATGAATCCTTCTTTGTGATGCAGGATCCTTTGGGATACAAAGTGCTTATGCCTGCCAAATTTTATGAAAAATATGGTTTTGAAAACGGGCAGGAAATAAAATGCCGGGTAGATAGAATCAACTGTAGTGGAAGGATGTACCTTGAGCCTATGCACCCTTTTTATACGGAAGGGGAAATATATGATTTTGAAAAGATAGGAGAAGGAAAAAGAAAAAACCTTACAGGTGATGAAGAAAATTTTGTTTGGGTGAAGGATGTGTTGGGCAATTCATGGACAGTTAGAAATTCAGGGGGTGTTGACAAGGATAGTACCCCAACCCTAAAATGCAGACTCGACCGGATTAAAAAAGGAAAACTATTTCTAAGTCTTGCCGGTGAACCTCCTCCGCAAGGAACCCTTCAAACCGGTAAAACCTATCCTTTTGTTGTAAAAGAGGAAAAAATCAACCCTGAGGACGGGTTAAAGTATTTGATTTTGCAGGCAGAAGACGGCAGCATACATGTATTGAAAAAGAAATATTATGTACACTACGGGATAAAGCAGGGAGATACCCTCCATTGCAGGGTCGACAAGTTTTCCAGTGAAGGGTTCTTTATTCTTGAACCGGAAAATCCATGGTATAAAGTGGGAGAAACCTATGTTTTCAAAGCCCTGGAAATTCAAAGATTGAATTTTTCTGACGGAACGGTTCAGAACGTTCTGGTGCTGAATGATCCACACGGTGAGCCCGTTAAACAGTTTATTGAACCCGGGCAGGTAGAAAAAGTCCAGGGAAAGGAATTCATTACGGTTCGTGTTACGCGTATCAGAAAAAGCAGGCTGGAGGTTGAGCTTATCTGAGAATCAGTTCTTTTACTGCTTTTTTGTCTACTTCCTGGTTGATTTTTTCAATGATTTTGGTGCGGGCCATCGATAATTCTTCCCTCAATGGGGCAGAGCGAAGATATACCGTAAGAACGTTGTTCTTAAATACGGTTTTTTCTGTAAGACTTTGAATCTGAGGACCCATAACTTTTCCCCATGCAGTAGTAACTTTTACTTCTGTGATTTTATCTTCTATCTTGTAAGCTTTGATAAACTGCCGGATGACCTCTCCCAGGCTCTGTTCATTGGATTTTCTCATTTCTTGCTATTCTAAAATATTTCTTATCAATTATGGTTGCCAAAATCCTTTACCCCGGCAATTTCCCCTTTTCGGATATCAAACATACGGCAGTGAATGTTTACCTTCTCCAAAATGCTTTCCAACCTTTCGGTGTGGGTATCGGTAATGAATACCTGTCCGTATTCATCTCCACTCACCATGTTTATTAACAATGAAACCCGTCCCGGATCGAGCTTATCAAATATATCATCAAAAAGCAGGATGGGTTTGAGTTGTTTTATTTCCCGGATAAACTGATACTGGGCAAGTTTTAATGCAATGACAAAAGTCTTTTGCTGCCCCTGGCTGCCATACTTTTTCAGGGGTTGCTGGTTGAGCAAAAATACCAGGTTATCTTTATGAATGCCCGTGGTAGTATGTTGAATGGCCAGGTCTTTCCTGCGGGTTTCTTTCAATAATTCTTCATAAGGAGTATCATTGAGCCCCGACTCATATTCAATATCGGGGATTTCTCCATTACCGCTCAACTGGTTGTGGTTGGCCGTAAAAACTTCCTTAAAATCATGAAAGAACGCTTTTCTCTGCTCATTGATGTAAGTGCCATTAATAATGAGTTGTTTATCCCATATTTCCAGGCTGACCTCATCAAAGTACTTCCTTTCAGCAAACAGTTTCAGCAGGCTGTTGCGTTGTTGCAGGGCTTTGTTATAATCAATGAGCCGATAAAGATATTCCTTGTTGTATTGAGAAATAACCCCATCTACGAACTTTCTTCGGTCTTCACTTCCACCGAGTATCAGTTGCACATCTCCGGGATAAATCAATACCAACGGATAAGAGCCAATGTGGTCTGACAAGCGGTCATAATCCTTTTTGTTGCGCTTAAATATTTTTTTTTGTCCCTTTTTTACGCTACAGTATAATCCGTCCGTTGCTTCATTTACCTGGTATTGTCCCTGGATGATAAAGAATTCTTCTTCAAATAAAATATTGTGGATATCCGAAGCATTGCTGAAGCTTTTGCAAAAAGAGAGGTAATAAATGGCATCCAGGATATTGGTTTTGCCGGTCCCGTTGTTGCCGGTAAAACAATTGATGCCAGGCACAAATCCAAAGTTTGCCTCCCGGTAATTCTTAAACTGAAGTAGTGATAGGGAATATATATGCATAAATTTGTCTTAACCTTGACAAAGTTACGAAATTAGCATCTGCTTTGAAATCCTGTTTTTGTATTATCTTATCCCAAAATAAATTAATAACAAAAGTTTAATTTTTAAATCATGGCATGGTCAAAGAATTTCATAATTTTGCTCTATAAAACAAAACTTCAGTATTATTAACGCTGAATTCAGTTATTATTTATTAATTACAAATCAATATTTTATTTTTAACCAAACAAACTATTATGAAAAGATTTACTTTTTTTAGTTTAAGTATGCTGTTTGCTGTTAGCATGCTCATGTCAGGCTTCAATAGTGCCATGGCAACCGATGTGGCCAATATTGGCGAGCTGCGCGAACAGGCAGTTGATGAAACCGAGTATGTGGTAACCGGTGAAGTGGTTATTACCCACATGCATGGACAACGAAATCAGAAATATATTCAGGATGATACGGGTGCCATTGTAATCGATGATCCTGATGGTATCATTACCACCGAATATGACTTGTATGATGGTATTACAGGCATTTCAGGAACGCTGAGTGTATACCAGAATCTGCTTCAGTTTACACCTACTGCAGATCCTGGTGCTGCTACTTCTGTTGATAATGTTATTGAGCCGTTACTGGTTACCCTGAACGATATTGCACCTGAGCATCAGGCCATGCTGATTCGTGTAAATGCCGTAGAATTTACGGGTGATGAAGAAACTTTTGAATCCAGCACCAGTTATGATATTGCGGATGCATCTGGTACCGGGGTTTTACGCACTCCGAGTGGAAGCGCAGATCTGGATTACTTTGGCACCAGCGTACCTGAAGGTAACAATGACATGCTCGCACTGGTTTCTCAGTTTGGCGACAATATGCAGATTTTCCCCAGATCGCTGGCTGATTTTTATCCTGACGGATTACCTTCTTTTTCTGTAACTTTTAATGTTCTTGATGAAAATGATGATCCTATCACCGATGCTGTAGTTACATTTGACGGCGAAACACTTCCCTCAGGCGAATATGTTATTGAAGACGTAGAAGCGGGTGGTTATGATTATAGCGTTGAAAAATCAGGTTTCTATACCCGCAACGGACAAGTAGCGGTAAGTGGCGACGATGTAAGTGTGACAGTAATCATGGTAGAAGTTGATCCCGATGCGGTAGATAATTTCCCCTGGACTGAAGACTTTGAAGGCGACTTTCCTCCTGCTACATTTAACCATCATGCCTATGGAGAGGGTGGATGGAGTACAATCGAGCCTGGTTATGAAGGAGGTCAAGCAGCTTCCCATGCCTTTTCTTCAGAATACTCAGATTCCTGGCTGGTAAGTCCGCAAGTACAGTTGCCTGAAGATCAAGGTATGCTTCTGAAGTTTTTCCAGAGAAACAGCTTTATGGTGAATTATGAAGAAGGAGTGAGCCTGAGTGCAGTTATGATCTCGACCGGAAGCGGTAACCCCGAACATGATGAGTTTGAAATGGTTTACGAATCTGCTTCACTTATTGAAGATTTTTCTGAACGTACTGTTAATCTTGGTGATTATGCCGGAGAGGTTGTTTACATTGCTTTTGTGTATCAAGGAGAAGCTTCTCATAACTGGTATGTTGACGAGGTTTCCATTGATGAGGCACCCAGCGCCATTGAAGTGAGCACTATTGCCGAGCTTTATGAAATGGAAACAGGAGACCTGGTTTACCATATTACCGATGAAGTGGTGATTACCCATATGCATGGGCAGAGAAATCAAAAATATATTCAGGACGACACAGGAGCCATTGTAATAGATGATCCCGAGGGTATCATTACTACCGAATATGACCTATATGATGGTATTACAGGCATATCAGGAACACTGAGTGAATATAATAATTTGCTTCAATTTACACCTGCTGAAGACCCGGGTCCTGCAACCTCCACTGAGAACACCATTGAGCCCTTGTTGTTAACCCTGGCCGAGATACAGCCAGAACACCAATCCATGCTCATTCGGGTGAATGGAGTAGAATTTACCGGCGAACAGGAAACTTTTAGCCCCAGCACAAGTTTTGAAATTGCAGATGCTTCCGGCTCCAGCGTTTTGCGCACTCCCAGCCAAAGTGCAGAATTGGATTATTTTGACACCGCCGTGCCTGAAAGTGCTATTGACCTGGTGGCTATGGTTTCTCAATTTGGCGATGATATGCAAATTTTCCCCAGATCGCTGGATGACTTTCTCGAACCCAACTCTGTTCAGGAATTCGAAGCAGCAGGCTTTAATGTTTATCCCAATCCTGCTCATGATGTTGTTACCATTAACGGAGAAAATACCATTGATGAAGTGAAAATTTATAACCTTAACGGACAGTTGATTCAACAACAAAATGTCAATGGTCACCTTGTTAAAATTGAAACAGAAAGCTTCCATACAGGTATGTATATCGTACAAATTGTGTCTGGTACTTCCACACTGAATTATAAATTACAGATTCAGAAATAAGCTGACACAGTTCTATCGGTTTGTCCGGTAGTCATTCTTTATAATTATTCAAAAGGGAGTTTACAACTATGTAGGCTCCCTTTTTTGGTACCCGGACAGTTCATAATGTTTAAAATTATCAACCCTTTTTCCTTAAGGATAGAAGCCAACTACGATATTTAGCTGTCCTGTGTTCCTTTTCTGGAAGGATGGTAGTTCCTTTTGGTAATATATCTCCCTACCGGGATACTATTGATTGCAGAATTCTCAACTTCCGGGATTTCTAATTAGTTATGGCATTTAAAAAAGGGAAGCTGCTCAATAGCAACCTCCCTTTTTCTGTAGTATTTATAAAAATGAATTATCCGAAATTCTCAGATTCCTTTATGATTAGTCAAATCCCGTAACTTCCACCAACTCGAATTGTGGGGGAGTGCCCGCAGCTGTACAAATATATTCTGCTACAGGATCGCGGCGTACAAAATTATCAGCAAAGGTTTGAAAATTCACAAAATAATGAACATCGATACCTTCTACCTGGGGAGTTGCTCCAGGATATTTATGCTGGAGCAAAGCAGGAATACCTTCTTCAGTAATTCTCCTCATCATCTCTTCTGTGGCAGCTTCTGCACCTTCGTTCTCATAAATTTCACCCAGCAATGGATCTGCGTATTCTCCATTGCTTAACACATCCAGCCTTCTGGCCTGAATCCTGATGTCGAAGTTGGAATAATAAGCACTGGCACCATAGTAATAGGCAAAATCGTCGTAAGGAAGCTCTTGTTGACCGATGGGGTCAATATCAACCAAAAACTGGTAATCCTGGCTGGTTAAGGTAAAAGTAACAGTGGGATCAAAAGCCCAGCCCTGTGCACCATAAATATATTGATCGGTTCGGGTCTCAATATATTCCACTTTTTCCCAGGTAGTGTTGAAGTGATATTTATCAATCATTTCTACCGTTTGAGATCCATCAAAATACCGGTATTTAACAACCTGCTCCTGACCACTAACAGCATACGGGAACTTGTTTCTCAGCAAGGCCGGAAGGTAAGTTTCAGGTGGATAATTTTCATTGAAGCTGTTGAACTGACCAATCTCAATATGCAATTGCTGATAGTCTTCTTCTGTGAGCTCATAACCTGCATAGGGAACGTCTTCTGTGGTTTCTATCCAAATCCAGTTAGATCCATCAAACTCGTAAACATCCACATTTAGAACAGACTCTCCTTCGAGAAGAAAATTATAAATGACAGATTGGGTATCTCCCTCCTCTGCATCCGGAAAGTTCATTGTCAAAAGAACAGGTACATCGTTGCGGGCAGGGCGGGAGGGGGTGAAGGTTAAGCTGGTTACTCCAATATTAAGGTAATCTTCCTGAGTAAGTATATACCCAAAACCGGCATCCCACCAGTCAGGATGCAGAATAAAATGATTATAAGTAACCTGGGCTGTACTTCCTTCCTTTAGGGTTACCAACCGTACCTTCAGAACCTCGGGGATATAATCCATAGAGGGAAAGGAGTCGCTGAAAGCAAGATTGTCTTCTACAAAACCCTCAAATCGTGTGTAATCATCTTCAACGAGGGTATATTCCACTTCTTCATGGTACGGTTGCTTCTTTTGATCAAGCTCTTCGTACAATTCTTCATTGGGTTCACAGGCAGTAAAGAAGAGCCCTGCCCCAATGAAGATAAATAAAAATATATTTTTAAAATTATTCATAGTTTATATATTTACAGACGTTTTTAAAATCTTCCTGTTAAAATTTAACCCTGATTGATGTAGTCCAGGTGCGACCCCAACCATAATAAACAGTGGCTCCTTCGGCACTGCCTAAATACCTTTCTCCTGTCTCGGGGTCTTGAATAATATTATCGGTAGCATCTCTGATAATTTCGGTATCGAACAGGTTGTTGATGTTGGAGGTGAGGAATGCATCCAAACCGGCAATTTTAAACCTGTACCTTAGACCCAAATCCACGAGTTGATGCGAAGGCATTTCCCATGAGTTTTGTCCCTGGAAAGCAATGTCTCCACGATCCTCTACATTAAAATCTGCATAAATTCTGTCAAAATGATTCACATCAAGACTCAGTCTTACATTTTCCAATACCTCATAGGTTATGCCCAATGCTCCTGTTGTCTGAGCTGAATTGCCCACCCTGAGGCCTCCGGCATACACTTCAATACTATCTACAAACACCTGGTTTTCGTCAAATACTTCTGCCAGCAAGTCATCTTTCCATCTCCAGTCGCCATAAGAGAACATCCCCTTGATCTCCAGTTTGCGATCAGGGCGGAGAGTGAAATCGATTTCAATTCCCTGGTGCAATGCATCCAAACCGGTAATATTGGCAATATTTCCCTGACCCAGATTTCTTACCAGTGCTTTATCAAGCCAGTCGGTACGGTACAAAATGACATTGGCAGCGGCAAGGGGTGAGCGGTAGCCATATCCTACTTCTCCGGAAGCCACCCTTTCGTTATTAACTTCGGCGTTGATTACATTGGTGAAACCAACAAAGGCAAATCTGAAAAAGGGAGCACGGGTAAAATATCCTGCATTGGCAAAAACATTGTGTCTTTCACTGATATTGTAATTGGCTCCCCCTTTGACACTCCAGGCTGTGAAGTCAATCCAGTCTGACTGCTGGGGATTCAAAGCTGTCATGTTGGCAATATCATCGTGCTGTTCTATGTAATTTTCATAAGCTACAGAATCTCCTTGTGCCAGGGCGTTGTTTGCCTGGTTAAGATACTCTTCCGCCTGGGCTGGCAATGTTTCTCTTTCCGGTGCATCTTCATCAAAATACAGGAAATAATCTGTTCTGCGATAATTGGTATTGGATAGGGTAGCAGAAATAAAAGCAGAATATTTAGGGGTTACATATTCTGCCTGTGCAAAAAGTCCTGCCCAGGCCACTTCACCCATATCATGGTAGTTAATCTTATCACCGGCCCTTAAACGTGCCGAGGGAGTTCTGTTTACATTTCCGGAAATAACAGTGTCCGTTCCGTAGTCCACATCCTGGTAGTGAGTACCCCCCATCAAATCTGTTATTTGCTGGAAATGATATCCCCGGTAATACCTCAGGTCTAAACCACCTGTATAGCGAAAGTTGCCTTGCTCAGTTTGTAATGTTGATAAAATACCATACCAGTCATGGGCGTTTACAGCATTGGCTTCTACCACTCTTGACCCATTAGGGGCAATAGCATTCTCATTAAATGCATAATCAAAATCAAGCAATCCATCGGGTGTTAGCTTGGTATCCCTGGTAGGTTCTCCTGTGGTTCGGTCAAACTGGTACCAATTACTGTTTTCCCCCACTATACGGCGTCCACCTCCTTGCGAAATAGATGCATAGGCAGCAGTGGAAAGGGTTGTAGAAGGGGAAACAGACCAGAAGTGGTTAAGTGACAGCTGAGGCTTGTGATACTCGTTCCGGGAGGCATTGTAATCTTGTCCGCGTAATATTCCCAACGAAGGATTATAACGAATCCCCCGGGGATGTTCTCTGAAGGTCTGGATACGCTGACGTGGATAGCGCTGGTTGTGCCATTGTGGCGCACCAAAAGCGGTAAAGCTCAAAATATGATTGTCATTGACTTGTTTTGAGGCGTTCAAAAAGTATGACCATCCGTCGAATTCTGTGCCGTCCACAAATCCCTGGCCGGTAGTTCTGCCACCGAGAGCCGTTACAGACCAGCCATTGTCCATCAATCCGGTTGATAGAGAAATGGATCTACGCTCGTATCCGTCATGACCGAAACCATAGGAAACTGTTCCTCCTTTTTTGGCATCTGTAGTTTGGGTTACAATGTTTATAGTACCTCCCACAGAGCTAATGGCAAGCCTGGACGCGCCTAATCCCCGTTGTACCTGCATGGTTTGGGTTACGTCCGACAAACCTGCCCAGTTTGACCAATACACACGGCCGTTCTCCATGTCATTAACAGGTACGCCATTGATCAAAACGCCAATGTTGTTGGAATCAAATCCACGCATATTGATTCGTCCATCGCCAAAACCTCCGCCATCTTTGGTGGCATACACACTGGGAGTAGATTTGAGTATTTCGGGAAACTCCTGCGAGCCTAATTTCTCGCTGATAACCTCAGCACTGATGGTTGAAATGGCTACCGGGGTTTCCCTGTCACGCGCAATGGCTGATATTGCCACCACAAATTCCTGCAGCAATGCAACTTCCGGCTCCAGTTCAACATCAATAATCCTTGTACTACCATCTACTTCTACCTCTTTGCGCTTCATACCTACAAAAGTATAAACCAGCACATCACCTGTTTCTGCAGTAATAGAATACTGACCATTGATATCGGTTACCGTACCGGTGGTTGTACCTTTTATGGTAACGTTTACCCCGGGTAAAGTTTGTTGATCAGAACTGTCACGAACAGTTCCTCTCAATTGTATTTCCTGTGCCTGAAGCTCTGTAAAAAAGAGGCTTGCAAGGAAAATCAGAAAACTCATGTAAAGCTTTTTACTCATAATTTATGGATTTAAAATAATTTGGTTGGACTGTATGTATTTGTTTTTGAAATAAAGTTCAAAACTACGAAACCCATTCCAATTTACAGTGAATTTATAATTAAAAAATGAACAATAAAAAACCGGATCTCTCTGAGTTCCGGTTTTTTTCCAATGTAGAATTACATGTTAATTTTTTACGAATCAAGTTATTCATAGCCTCCTTGAAATCAGTCGGTCTCTTCAAGTTTTTTGGAATGAACGATGATTTCTTCATTGTCAGTATCAAAATCCACATGAATTTCATCGCCTTCATCCACCTTAGACTTGATAATTTCTTCGGCAAGGGGATCTTCCAGGTATTTCTGGATGGCTCTTTTAAGAGGCCTTGCACCATAAGCAGAATCCCATCCCTTTTCGGCGATATATTCTTTGGCTTTTTCTGACAGTATGATTTTGTAACCAAGTAATTCAATTCGGTTGTAAAGATGTGCCAGCTCGATATCGATAATCTTGAAGATGTCTTCTTTTTCCAGGTTTTCAAAGATCACAATATCATCCACGCGATTCAAAAACTCCGGAGCAAAAGATTTTTTCAAGGCATTCTCAATAACACTTTGCGCATATTCTCTTGACTTAGACTGCTTGGCAGAAGTATTAAAACCAACGCCCATACCAAAATCTTTTAACTGACGGGATCCAATGTTGGAAGTCATGATAATAATGGTATTCTTGAAGTCTATTTTACGGCCCAGGCTGTCGGTAAGTTGCCCGTCATCAAGCATCTGTAGCAGCAGATGAAAAACATCGGGGTGAGCTTTTTCTATCTCGTCGAGAAGCAGCACAGAGTAAGGTTTTCTTCTTACTTTTTCTGTCAACTGGCCTCCTTCTTCATAGCCAACATATCCGGGAGGCGCTCCAATCAGGCGACTAACCGCAAATTTTTCCATGTATTCGCTCATGTCGATACGAATAATGGCATCATCCGAGTCGAAAAGATGTTTGGACAACACCTTGGCAAGGTGTGTTTTACCAACTCCTGTGGGACCCAGGAAAATAAATGAGCCAATAGGTTTTTGCGGATCTTTCAGGCCTGCACGGTTGCGACGAATAGACTGAACAACCTTTTTGATGGCATCATTTTGCCCGATAACACTTTTCTCCAGATCTGCCTCCATGCTGATTAGACGCTGACTTTCATTGAGTGCAATTCGCTGTACCGGCACACCGGTCATCATGGACACTACTTCAGATACATTTTGTTCTGTAACCACCTCACGGTGAAGTTGCGACTCTTCTTCCCATGCTCTTTTTTCTTTTTCCAGCAAATCCATCAATTCGCGTTCCTGATCCCGGAATTTGGCAGCCTGCTCATATTTCTGGCTTTTAATAGCTTTGGTTTTTTCTTCTCTCACCACGTCAATGCGGGATTCAACATTGATAATGTTTTCTGGTACGCGGATGTTGGTAATATGAACTCTGGAGCCAGCCTCATCCATTGCATCAATAGCTTTATCCGGCAGGCATCTGTCGCTGATATAGCGGTTGGTAAGGCTTACACAGGCTTTAACTGCCTCGGGAGAATAAGTTACAAGGTGATGATCCTCATATTTCTTCTTGATATTATTGAGAATCTCAATGGTTTCATCTGTTGATGTAGGATCAATGAGTACCTTCTGAAATCTTCTTTCCAGTGCTCCGTCTTTTTCTATGTGTTGCCTGTATTCATCAAGGGTAGTGGCACCGATGCATTGAATTTCACCACGAGCCAGGGCGGGTTTGAACATGTTGGAGGCATCCAGTGAGCCACTGGCTCCACCGGCACCTACAATGGTGTGCAACTCATCAATGAAAAGAATTACATCAGGGGTCTTTTCCAGCTCATTGAGCAAAGCTTTCATCCGCTCTTCAAATTGTCCACGATACTTGGTGCCCGCTACGAGGGAGGCAATATCAAGGGTAACAATCCTTTTGTTAAACAATGCCCGTGACACTTTCCTCTGAACAATACGCAAGGCAAGACCTTCGGCAATGGCCGATTTACCCACTCCCGGTTCTCCAATAAGGATAGGATTGTTCTTTTTTCTTCGGGAAAGAATCTGGGCAATTCGTTCCAGTTCTTTTTCTCTGCCTACTACCGGGTCAAGACGATCTTCTTCGGCAGCCTTGGTAAGATCTCTTCCGAAATTATCCAAAACCGGTGTTTTGGACTTGTCGGAATACTTTTTAAACCCGCTGCCCCCAAAACCACCTTCAGTGGTTTCATCATCTTCACTACTGTGCGATAATTCACTTCTGGGATTAATTCCTCCCAGTTTTCCTTCCTCAGGGTTGTTTTTAAGCATCACGATTTCATCTTTTACGCTGTCGTAATCAATATCATTCTGCAACAGCAGTCGTGTAGCCAGGTTTTCTTTGTCTTTGAGAATAGAAAGCAAAAGGTGTTCGGTGCCAATAACTTCACTGTTGAAAACTTTGGCTTCCAGATAGGTAATTTTTAATACTCTTTCTGCTTGTTTTACCAGGGGAAGGTTGTCAACATTTCTGTTTTTCCTGGAATCAGTACGAATGGTTTTTTCAATCGTGGTTTTAATTTTGGGGAGATCAACCCCCAGGTTGACTAATATCTGGATGGCAAGGCCTTCTCCTTCTCTTATAATGCCGAGCAATAGATGTTCAATGCCAATATAATCGTTGCCGTTTCGAATGGCTTCTTCGCGACTATAAGTAATAACATCTTTGACTCTTGGGGAAAATTTCGCTTCCATAATGTGTTAATGCGATAAATTATTAGTAAAAACAGGTATTTGGGTAATCAAAATTATATACAATATTAAATAAATAGACCGAAAGATTTACATTTTTTATTCACAATATCTGTGAAAGTACCCACGTTCAGTATTTTGTTGAATGAAAAGAGCGAACTGGCAAGGTGTACGGCAGTAAATTTCCCGAACTGTATTTATTAACAAAAAAAGTGCCGTTTTGTTAGCAAATAGTTCTATCAGACGAATTGTCAGGCTAAGTTTTTACACAAAAAAAGCGTAATTTCGTGGCTCAAAAACCGAACTCCCTATTAGTTGGAAAACGACTTAAATTTAAAGTATGTCAGAAGAAAGAATAACAAAGGTCAATATTGAAGATCAAATGAAAAGTGCCTATATTGACTATGCCATGTCAGTCATAGTATCCCGGGCACTACCGGATGTAAGAGACGGCTTAAAACCCGTTCACCGGCGAGTTCTTTTTGGAATGTCTGAGCTGGGAATTCTCAGCAACCGGCCCTATAAAAAATCCGCCAGGATAGTAGGAGAGGTGTTGGGTAAGTATCACCCCCACGGCGACAGCTCTGTGTACGATGCCATGGTTAGGATGGCACAGCCCTGGTCATTGCGCTACCCTCTGGTAGACGGACAGGGTAACTTTGGAAGTATTGATGGCGACAGCCCCGCTGCCATGCGTTATACCGAGGCCAGGCTGAGAAAAATATCGGAAGAGATCCTTGCGGATCTGGACAAGGAAACCGTAGATACACAGCTCAATTTTGACGATACTTTGGAGGAGCCTGTGGTTTTGCCAGCAAAAGTACCCAATCTGCTTATCAACGGAGCCAGTGGTATTGCTGTAGGAATGGCTACCAATATGCCCCCGCACAACCTTACAGAGGTGGTTGATGGTATTATTGCTTATATTGACAACAATGATATTACCATTGATGAACTTATGCAATTTATCAAAGGACCTGACTTTCCTACCGGAGGATTGATTTACGGACACGATGGGGTTAAAGAAGCTTACCATACCGGCAGAGGAAGGATTGTAATGAGGGGAGAGGCTACCGTAGAAGGAGAAGACAAACAATCCATTGTGGTTACTTCTATCCCTTACCAGGTGAATAAAGCAGAAATGATCAAGAAAACTGCTGATCTGGTCAATGATAAAAAAATTGAAGGAATTACCGATATCAGGGATGAATCGGACAGAAAAGGATTACGTATCGTTTATGAGTTGCGGAGAGATGCAGTACCCAATGTGGTGCTAAATCTTTTATACCAGCACACAGCCCTTCAAACAGCCTTTAATGTAAACAACATTGCCCTGGTTAAAGGAAGACCTGAGATGCTCAACCTCAAAGATATTATCAAATATTATGTTGAGCACCGGCATGATGTAGTTGTTCGCCGGACTGAATACGAATTGCGGGAAGCAGAGAAAAGAGCGCATATACTGGAAGGGTTGATTATAGCCCTGGATAATTTGGATGCTGTAATCCAGCTCATCCGATCAAGTAAAACACCCGAAATTGCAAGAAACGGACTTATTGACAGTTTTAACTTGTCAGAAATTCAGGCACGTGCTATTCTGGCCATGCAACTGCAACGACTTACAGGGCTGGAAATAGAAAAAATTAAGGAAGAATACGAAGAATTACTCAAAAAAATAGACTATCTCAAAAGTGTATTGGCCAATGTAGACTTACGCATGGCTATCATCAAGGAAGAACTGGTAGAAATCAAAGATAAATTTGGTGATGAAACACGTACTGAGATAGAATATACGGCCAATGATTTCAGGATTGAGGACACCATTGCGGATGATGATATGGTAATAACCATCTCGCACATGGGCTATATTAAAAGGACTCCGTTGGCAGAGTTCCGCACCCAGGCAAGGGGAGGAACCGGCTCGAAAGGTTCAACTACCCGGGAGGAAGATTTCGTAGAATACCTGTTCCACGCCACCAACCATAATTACCTGATTTTCTTTACAGAACAGGGGAAATGTTATTGGAAACGCGTATTTGAACTCCCGGAAGGGGCAAAAAATACCAAAGGCAAACCCATTCAGAACCTTATCAATATTCCTACCGATGACAAAGTAAAGGCCTTTGTGAATGTCAAGGATCTTACGGATGAAGAATATATCAGTAACAACTTTATCATTCTTTGCACCAAAAAGGGAATTATTAAAAAGACCTCGCTGGAAGCGTATTCCAGACCACGAGCCAATGGTATTATTGCCATTAATATCAGAGAAGGAGACGAGTTGCTTGAAGCCAATTTGACCAACGGGGAAAGCGAAATCCTTATTGCAGCCAGAAATGGTAAAGCCATCCGTTTCCCTGAGAATATCATAAGAGCTATGGGTAGAGGTGCTTCAGGAGTGAAAGGAATTTCCCTGGCAGGAAAAGAAGATGAAGTTGTCAGTATGGTCTGTGTCAGTGATCCTGAAAGTTCATTGCTGGTAGTTTCAGAAAATGGTTATGGAAAAAGATCTTTCCTGAATGAATACCGGATTACCAACAGAGGAGGTAAGGGGGTAAAAACCATGAATGTGACGGAAAAAACCGGCCAGCTCATTGCAATGGTAAATGTTTCTGACGCCGATGATTTGATGATTATCAACAAATCGGGTATTACCATCCGATTATCTGTGGCTGGTTTAAGAAATATGGGTAGAGCCACGCAAGGAGTGAAGTTGATAAGTTTGAGAAATAGTGATACCATCGCAGCTGTTGCCAAGGTGCAGGAGAAAACTGAAGATTTGGAAATTCCTGTTGAGAATGATCCTGATGCAAAAGATGCAGAAAATGGAACAGCTTTTGATAACAATAATGACAATACTCCCGAAACAGAATAGGTAAGCCTGTTCACAGCATTGCTGATAAGGGATTGAAATGATAACTTTTTTATATTTTTAACCGTAACATTTGAATAGATAATAATCAATTAAACAGAAGCAACAATGAAAAAAATCGCACTTTTAGTAATACTGAGCTTATTTGCCATGGATATGGCCAATGCGCAAAGGAGAGAAGTAAACAGAGCAAACCGGCAGCTGAAAAGGGAAAACATTGAGAGGGCTTATGAGCACATCCAGAATGCACTTGAGCACGAATCTACCAAAGAAGATTCAGAAACCTGGGTTGTGTATGCAAAAGTTTTAATTGAAATCGGACTTTCTGAAGACTCCAATGTTAACCAACTTGCTGAGAAACCTCTGGATAAAGCACTGGAATCAATAGACAAAGCAGAAGATCTGGACGAAGACAACAGCATGATACTTGATATCCAGCAAGCCCGGTTGGTTTTATCAGAAGCATTCTTTAATAAGGGAGCAACCGCTTATAATGAATCAGAGTTTGCCGAAGCCACGGAAGCATTTTACAATTCCTACCAAATTGGCGAATCTTTTGGTTCAATCGATACAGCAACCCTTTATAATGCAGGTCTTTCTGCCGAAATAGCCGGCATGTACGAGGAAGCATATGATATGTACGAAGAAGTTGCTGAATATGATTATGATCAGCCTCTTTTATACAGTTCTCTCGCAAGCCTGAGTCTTCGTGAAGAAGATTATGATAAGGCTGAGGAATGGATCAAGAAGGGGAGGGAATTATACCCCGAAAACCTTGACCTCATCTTCTCTGAAGCCAATGTGTATCTTACTTCAGGAAACATCCCTGAAGCACGCAGAGTGCTTGAAATTGCCATTGAAAGAGACCCGGACAATGCCAATCTGCACTATGCTTTCGCTGTAAATTATGACCAAATGTCAAAAGATTCACTTTATACAGAAGAGGAGAGAGAGTTTGCGTATGAACAGGCAATTGAATCGTACGAAAAAGCCATTGAGCTTAAACCTGACTACTTTGATGCCATTTATAATCTGGGAGCTTTGTACTTTAATGAGGGTATTCAATTATTTGTTAAAGCCGACAACATTCTTAGAGAAGGATATTCCAATGAAACACTGGAGAGATCTGCCGAGCTGGAAAAGAAATCAAAAGAAATATGGAGTGAAGATGCTCAACCTTACCTGGAAAGAGCCTTAGAATTGATTGATGAAGATGATGAAAATTATGAAGTTGTCATCAGGTCGCTACGGGAATTGTACATGAGAACAGGACAAGAAGAAAAACTGGAAGAAGTCAATAAAATCTGGCAAGAAAAATTTGCCAGTCCTGAAGAGGAATAAACATCAATAGATTTTATAAATAAAGAAAAAGAGGTGACCATCCAATGGATTGCCTCTTTTTCTTTTAAAATCTCTATTTAACATAATATAAATTATGAGACATCAATATCGAATGATAATAATAACTTGCAGCATTGTATTATTGTCAGTTATTTCCTGTATTAACATGATGTGAAAACAGAGACGATACATACACAAATTTCGCACAGGCTGTGTAAAATTATTCACACTCTGTAGAATTTGTTGCCGTAAGTCTGTATAGTTTCTCAACTTATTTTGCCCCGGAGTAAATATAAACGAAAAATCATAGCCACAAAAATGAAGAACCTTTACCCTGCAAAAGCGCTGTCCAAATTTTATCTTTCTGATATTATCCCTGCGAGAATCGCATAAAAAATTCAATCCTTGTCAGAAGGCTTTCAATGGAATGCTGGGACAGATATAATCGAACTTCGGAAAATTTTTTTAAATAAAAAAAGCATCAGCCTTACAAACTGATGCTTTTCGTAAATCAAGGATAATAACCATTACTTTATCAACGGATTTTCCAGGTCAAAAACTATTTCAAATCGTTTTTCGCCATCTCTGTCCAGCCTATAAGACAAGTAAGTCATCTCCTCGTCCATGGAAACAATCCATACATTGTCTTCCCCACCTTCAATAACAGATGCGGTATAATCATCGGCCGGAAAAGTCTGTCGGAAAGGATTACCTTCAGTAATAGCAACACCACCATACATTGATTCTTCTTCATGGGTTCCATCTTCATGCAGGTGTTGATGTTTGAAAACCAAATCGCCGTCTTCAGCTAAAAACATCCAGGTGCGTGATTGGTCATCATCAATATGAAATGGTATATGAATATGAGTATCTTCGCATATATTTACATGTATAATCATGGTTTTGTCTTCCCAGCTATCACCATGATGACTTCTGTAAACCTGCTCACCTTCAAAGGTTTGACCACAGAGACTGGCCAGGTTATTGAAAAATGCTTCCTGTGCCTCATGTTCAAACAAAGTATTGGTTGGCTCGCTATTGCCTTTTTCAGATTGAGATACTGAACCACAAGCTGAAAACAACAGCAAAACCAAAACTGCTAAAGTAGAAATTCTGCACATATCATTTATATTTACATGATTAATAAAAAAAGGATTTACAAGGAATTTACAAGGGATTTACAAATATACGCAATCCTTTACAATCAATAACTTATCGGTTAAAAAAAGAATTTGGCACAAAATATAATAGCAAGAACATACATTACCCAGGAAACTTCTTTGTGCCGGCCTGAAAGAAGTTTAAGCAGCACCCATGATATCATGCCAAAAACAATTCCCTCTGCAATGCTGTATGTAAGAGGCATCATAACAATGGTAAGAAACACTGGTATTGACTCGGTGATATCGTTGAAATTAATTTTCACAATGGGCGAAAGCATAAAAGAACCTACCAGTATTAAAGCGGGTGCCGTGGCCGCTCCGGGAACCATCAGAAAGACAGGAGAAAGAAACAGCGCCATGAAAAACATGATTGCCACCGTCAGTGATGTCAGGCCGGTGCGCCCTCCCTCAGCTACTCCCGAAGCACTTTCAATATAGGTGGTAACCGTAGAAGTACCCAGCATCGAGCCTGCCGTAGTTCCTATTGCATCGGCAAAAAGAGCTTGTTTCACCCGGGGTAGTTTTCCGTCCTTATCAATCATATCTGCTTTGGACGCCACACCAATAAGGGTTCCTACAGTATCAAACATATCTACAAATAAAAAGGTAAGCAGGATAACCATCATCTCAAGGGTGAAAACCTGGCTAAAATCGAATTGAAAGGCAATGGATGAAATGGACGGTGGTAAAGACAAATAATAGCCCTCGGGGAGCAATGTGACCCCCAAAGGTATCCCCGCCAAAGTAGCTACAAATATCCCAATGAGCAATGCTCCTCTAATCTTCAGCGCCAGTAATGCACCCATTACTACAACCCCCAAAAGAGCTACCCAAACCGTATGCGAACTCATATCACCCAGGCTTACCATGGTGGCCGGATTGCTCACAATTAGTCCTGCATTTTGCAATCCGATAAAAGCAATAAAGAGACCAATGCCACCTGATATAGCGTGTTTGATATTGATAGGTATGGCATTTACAATGGCTTCCCGAACATTGAATGCCGTTAATACAATAAAAATAATACCTTCGAGAAATACTGCAGTAAGTGCAAATTGCCAGCTATAACCCATGCCCAGCACCACTGTAAATGCGAAAAAAGCATTGAGTCCCATACCGGGAGCCAAAGCAAAGGGTAATTTAGCCACCAGAGCCATCACCAGGGTCGCAACAACGGCAGAAAGGGCTGTGGCTGTGAAAATGGCATTTTTATCCAT
>CAZBGI010000004.1:35853-85764 GCA_964491395.1 uncultured Bacteroidales bacterium
GGGTCGCAACAACGGCAGAAAGGGCTGTGGCTGTGAAAATGGCATTTTTATCCATGCCTGTAGCAGATAAAATTTCAGGATTAACGGCAAGAATATAAGCCATGGTCATAAAGGTGGTTATTCCTGCAATTATTTCGGTTCGAATGGTTGTTTTGTGGGAATGGAGTCCGAAAAATTTTTCCAACATGACGCGTAAATTTTAATAGTGAAAGAAAGATTAGGTGTTAAAATGTCCACTTTAAAGCAAGCGTGGGATTAATCATAAATCCCTGGTTACCGGCAAAATTGGAAGAAACCTCCACTTCACTTCCGGCTGAAAAACGGGGATTAAAATTATACCATAACTGAGGCTCGGCAAGAAACACATATTTTGTGGTTGTAAAATCAGATTCAAAAGAACTATCCGCGAAGGTGTTATCTTCTCTCCAGAAATCGGCAAATCCCATAAAGGTAATTTTTCTGTCCATCCATTGCATATTCCAGACTCCGGTAAGCTGAAACGATAAATCATGCTTTGCCCTGATATTTTTATACAACAATTGTAAGGTAAAAATCCGCGTGTAATCCGCGTTATTCCAGGTATATTGCCCCCCACTAAGCCAGGCATCATTCAGCTGGTAAGCAATGTTTGCCTCGGGAGTCCAGAACTGCCCAAATCCACCATTATATTCAACCTGGAAAGCCAAAGGATTTTCCCAAAACTTAATTGCACGGGCTATCTCCATGTAAGCCAGTGATACTCCTTTCACATCATTAGAGTTGTAATCAAAGTCTACAAAGAAAAAGGTACTCCCCCATGCATCGGGTTTAAACATTTCCAGGGTGGTAGTTACATGCTTGCGGTCTTTCCCTGAATCGTAATGAACCTGAAGATTCTGGCCAGTCAGTGTACAAGCCCAGAGTGCTATTCCCGTAAAAATCAGTAATTTTTTTTTCATACAATCCAATTTTTTTTTGTTAGTGAAGTTAATACTATCAGTGATGAAGTGTAAACTGTTTTTTATCCCATTGGACAGTTCACTTTTACAACATCAAAAATATTTCATAAACAGTGAAAAATAAACAAGGTAAAAATCAATGTTTCCACAAATTGTTAATAAATATAACCCTATAAATAATAGAGGGAGGAACTAATTTTTTTTAACCGAGCAATTAATAAATATTAACATGTTATAAAAGCTGATTAGACCACTACTATTCTAAATTTGCAGCATTAATTTAAATTATTAAACATATTATGGATATTAGGGAATTGAACGAAAAAATACAACAGGAAAGTTCTTTTGTGGACATTCTGACCATGGAAATGAAAAAAGTTATTGTGGGTCAGAAAGATATGGTTGACAAACTTCTTATCGGTATGCTCGCCAACGGTCATATTTTGTTGGAAGGAGTTCCCGGACTGGCCAAGACGTTGGCCATTAAGTCGCTGGCTAACAGTATCAAAGCGCAGTACAGCCGTATTCAGTTTACCCCCGACTTATTGCCTGCCGACCTTATCGGAACCATGATTTATTCGCAGAAAACAGAAGAATTCATCGTAAAGAAAGGTCCTGTTTTCGCCAATTTCATTTTGGCAGATGAGATTAACCGGGCTCCTGCCAAAGTACAGAGTGCCTTGCTTGAGGCCATGCAGGAAAGACAAGTTACCATAGGAGAGCAAACATTCAAGCTGGAAGAACCATTCCTGGTACTTGCTACAGAGAACCCCATCGAACAAGAGGGCACCTATCCCCTGCCCGAAGCCCAGGTGGACCGTTTTATGCTGAAAATCGTTATCGATTACCCTAATAAAGACGAAGAAAAGTTGATCATCCGGCAAAATGTTATGGGTGAATTTCCTCAAACCAGGCCCGTGCTGACTCCTTCTGATATTTTAAAGGCCCGGGAAGTAGTAAGGGAAGTCTATCTGGATGAAAAAATAGAGAATTATATAACAGATATCGTTTTTTCTACCCGCTTTCCGGCAGATTATAAGCTGTCGAAGTTGGACCCCCTCATCAGTTACGGAGGCTCTCCCCGGGCAAGCATTAACATTGCCCTCGCTGCCAAGGCTTATGCTTTTATCAAGCGCAGAGGCTACGTTATTCCTGAAGACGTGAGAGCAGTTTGCCCTGATGTAATGAGGCACAGAATCGGACTTACCTATGAGGCTGAGGCAGAAAACATCACCTCAGAAGATATCATTACAGAAATTCTCAATACCGTTGAAGTACCTTAAAGGCAAAGTACTTCTTTTGGGGGCATTGGTTTTTTGAAAAGCTTTTTTACTACACCAATATCAAGCAAGCCTCATAAGGGAGCAGTTAAAACTTGTATGCAATTTGTTATTGCGGTAAGAGGTTTTGTTATCAGGTACGTTTCTTAAATCAAATATATGGAAACCAAAGAACTCATTAAAAAAGTTCGGAAAATTGAAATAAAAACCAAAGGCATTTCCAGTCAGGTTTTCGCCGGAAGTTATCAGAGTGCTTTCAAAGGGAAAGGTATGGCTTTCACCGAGGTTAGAGAGTATCAGCCTGGTGACGACATCCGTTCTATCGACTGGAATGTTACTGCAAGGTTCAACCACCCTTATGTTAAGGTTTTTGAAGAGGAGAGAGAGCTCACTGTGATGTTGTTGATTGATGTCAGCGGCTCCAATGAGTTTGGTTCAAAACTGAGATTGAAAGAAGAGATGATAACCGAAATTGCTGCAGTACTTGCCTTTTCGGCCATACAGAATAATGACAAAGTAGGAGTTATATTTTTCAGTAGCATAATTGAAAAATTTATACCTCCCAAAAAAGGAACCAGCCACATACTGCGAATAATCAGAGAGCTGATTGACTTTAAACCCAAAGAGCAAGGTACACATATAGGGGAAGCCCTCAAATATATGCGCAATGTGATCAAGAAAAAATCGGTTGCCTTCCTGATTACCGATTTTCAGGATCGGGGTTTTGAAGATGCCCTGACCATTGTGGGAAAAAAGCATGATCTGGTGGGTATAAGGGTATTTGATGATCTTGAAAAACAAATACCGGCTGCGGGCTTGATGAGGTTAAAAGATGCTGAAACAGGTCAGCTTAAATGGGCCGATACTTCCAGCCGCAGTTTCAGAGAAGAACTTACACGGTGGAACGCACAGCATGAACAATACCTGCAGGCTATATTCAGAAAAGCTTCGGTCGATTATACCAGCATAGCCACCCATATGGATTATGTTCCGCCCCTGATAAACCTTTTTAAAAGAAGAATACAATAATATTTCAAATTAACCTGGCCAGGATACGCATTGTAGCAATAAAATCTAATTATGCAAAGGAAGAATCAATTAATCACGGGTTTAACATGGATATTTATTATTCTTACCAACAGCCTTTACGCGCAGCAAGTCGTTTCGGCACTGGATCCTGATAAGATTTTTATCGGGGAACATGTAACGCTTTCTTATACGGTGGAAATCCCTGCAGAAGCCACCCTGCAGATGCCTGCATTTGATGAGATGATCAACGAGAAGATTGAATTATTAGATTATGGCAACACTGACACCTTAGCTACTGATAAAGAAGACAGTATCAGGCTGCAGCGAAACCTGCGCATTACTTCGTGGGAAGAAGGGTTTCATGCCATTGCCCCATTTGAGTTTTACCTGATTCAAAATACTGACACAATCATCCTTGAATCAGAACCTTTGCTCCTGGATGTAGAGCCATTTTCTATGGAGGAGCATACCGACTTAAAGGACATAAAAGGTATTCTTTCGGCTCCTGTGACTTTGGCAGAATTGAAGTACTACATTTTGGGCGTTGTTGTACTGGCTGTTCTGGTTTGGCTCATTCTTACCTACTGGAGAAAAAGAAAGAAACAGCCCGAACCTGCAACCATATGGGAAAAACCCGATGTACCTGCCCACATTGCTGCCATTAGCAGTCTTGAACAACTCAGGGCCCAAAAACTATGGCAACAGGGAAAAACAAAAGAATATTATATAACATTGACGGATATTATGCGGCGGTATCTTGAAAAACGCTATGGTGTAAAAGCCCTGGAAATGACCACCGCTGAAATTATGCATGCCATGAACGATAAACCTGGCATGAAAGAAAACGGAGAATCTCTTCAGCAAATTCTTTCTTTGGCTGATTTGGTGAAATTTGCTAAATATCAGCCCCATGCTACAGATAATGAAATGTCAATGGATGCAGCTTTTGAATTTGTCAACCATACAAAACCAGTAAGTACGCTTGACCAACACAAGGATGACAATCATGAAGAAGAAATAAGCTAAGCTTTTAAGTAAGTGGCTTTCAATTATTAATCACTAACAAACAATCAAACGGGATGTTTTCGGAAATTACATTTGAATATCAACCCTTTCTGTATTTTTTGCTGATAATTCCCTTGCTGGTTGGATATTATGTCTGGCGCAACAGGTATCTGCATGCAGAGATGCAGTATTCTCATTTTGCTTTTATGGAAAAGGTTAGAAAAAGCCCCAGGCTTTATTTCGTGCATTTTCCTTTTGTATTGAGAATGCTGGTACTTATTTTGCTAATTGTAGCGCTCGCTCGTCCGCAATCCACCTCTCACATGCAGGATATTAACGTTGAAGGTATCGACATTGTGGCTGCATTGGATATCTCCGGATCCATGCTTGCAGCAGATTTTGAACCCAACAGGCTGGAAGCTGCCAAAGCCACAGCCCATGATTTCGTGGCCATGAGACCGGGAGACAGAATTGGTGTCACAGTTTTTAGCGGTGAAAGTTTTACGCTTGTCCCCCTTACCACCGATCATCTTTTACTCAACAACCTGTTATCTACCGTACATACTGATATGGTGGAAGACGGCACGGCCATTGGTGATGGTTTGGCTACAGCCATTAACAGGCTTCGTGAGAGCGATGCCATCAGCAAGGTTATTATCCTGCTAACCGATGGAATAAACAACTCGGGAGTAATAGATCCCCTCACAGCAGCAGAAATAGCTCAATTGCAGAATATCAGGGTTTACACCGTGGGAGTAGGTAGTCACGGAGCAGTCCCCTACCCTTTTCAGACCCCTTTTGGAACACAATACCGTGAAGTTGAAATTCCTGTGGATGAAAAGTTGTTGCAGGAAATGGCTCAAATGACCGGTGGCAGTTATTTCTGGGCTGACAACCAACAGGCACTGGAAGAAATTTATCGTGAGATTGACAAGATGGAACGTTCCAAAATTGATGTGATGGAATTCACCCGTAAAAAAGATGAATATCTGCCATTGGTTTTAATTGCCTTGTTACTGACAGGGATAGAATTTTTATTGAGAAAAACCTGGTTAAGGGTAACAACGTAGTTTTTTTAATTAAAGCAATAATCTATATATGGACTTCATAAGGTTTGAAAATCAGGAGTATTTTTATTTATTCCTTTTGGTTCCTGTTTTTCTGCTGGCTTTTATTCTTGCAAACTGGCATCGCAGGAAAAAGATGGCAAGGCTGGGTGAAACCAAAGTTTTAGAACGAATGATCCCTATGCATTCGAAAAGAAGACCCTGGGTAAAGTTGGTCCTTTTCTTCCTGGCTTTTTCCTCGTTGGTTATGGCAGCCGTCAATCCTCAACTGGGTTTCAGTACCGAAGATACGAAACGCAGCGGTGTAAATATTGTCATTGCCCTTGATGTGAGTCGCAGCATGCTGGCAGAAGACATCAGGCCCAATCGCATGGAAAGGTCTAAAATGGCCGTGAGTCGGTTGATAAATCAATTGGAAAACGACAGGATTTCTTTGGTTTTGTTTGCCGGATCCGCAGTGACACAAGTGCCCCTCACCATGGATCATGAAGCGGCCAAAATGATTCTGCGAACGGTGGATACCAGCAGTATACAAGTGCAGGGAACAGCCATTGGAGCTGCATTGGAAAGAAGCATAGCCAGCTTTTCATTTGCAGAAGGAGGAGGAAAAGTGATAATTCTTGTATCAGATGGAGAAAACCACCAGGATAAACCCATGCCAGTGGTAGAAAGAGCCAGAGAGCAAGACATTGTTATTCATACCGTTGGAGTGGGTACAACCCAGGGAGCGCCCATCCCTGTGTATCAAAACAATCAATTGTCCGGATTTCTGCGGGATGGAGAGGGAAACACCGTAATAAGCCGTTTTGATGAGCCTGTTCTCCGGGAGATAGCAGAAAAAGGCGGCGGCATTTTCCAAACCGGTACCGGTGCAGACATGGGGCTTAATCGTATTATGAAACAAGTACGGGAAATGGAACAACAGGAATATGAAACTCCTCAGTTTTCTGAATATGAAAGCAGGTTCCATTATTTTATTGCTCTGGCATTGATTTTTCTGACGCTGGAGTTTCTTATTTTTGAAAGAAAAAGCAAATGGCTTAATAAGATTAATTTTTTTGAGGTATCTTAAACCCAGAAAATCGAATGAACAAAATGTTGAAAAGCAGTATATTTTTTTTCCTTCTTCTTTGCATGCAAATTCCTGTGGCTTATTCACAACGGGAAAATGCGGATATCAGGCAAGGAAACAAAGCCTACAAATCAGAAAACTATCAAGAGGCGGAGTTGAATTATCGCAAAGCCCTGGAAGAAAACCCCCAGAACACCAAGGCTCTTTACAACCTTGCCAATTCTTTGTACAAGCAGGAAAGGTACGACGAAGCGGCCAATCTTCTTGAGGGATTGGTGGGCAATGATTTATCTGACCGCAGAAAGGCCGATATCTATCATAACCTGGGCAATGCCAAGGTAGGAGCACAACAGCTGGAAGAAGGTATCGAAGCTTACAAAAACGCGTTGCGCATAAGACCGGAAGATCAGGATACCCGGCACAACCTTGCCTATGCTCTGCAACAATTGCAACAACAGCAACAGCAGCAGGAAGGAGAAGACGATCAGGAAGACGATCAGGAAGATGATCAGAAAAACGATCAGGAAAAGGATCAGGAAAACGATCAGGAAGAGGATCAGCAATCACAACAGCCTGAAAAACCCAATGAAGAGCAGGAACAGCAGCAAGCTCCCAGGCCCGATCAGATATCACCCCAGGATGCAGAGCGTATTCTGGATGCGTTGAAACAACAGGAGCAGGAAATCCAGGAAAAAATTGAAAGAGAAGAAAAGAAAAGACAGCCTTTGAAACCGGAAAGACAATGGTAGGAAAATGAATTATTGACTATGCAAAGAATATTATTGATTTTAGGGATAGGATTACTTCTTCCTCTTGTACTTCATGCAGAAGAAGTTGAATTCAAAGCCTCAGCCCCTTCAGAGGTTGCAGCAGGAGAAAGATTCCGGCTTACCTTCCAGGTAAATGCCAGACCTTCGGATTTTAACGCTCCTGATATTACAGGGTTTAGAATTCTTTCGGGACCCAGTCAATCATCCAGCACTTCCATGCAGATGATCAATGGCAAAACTACAGTTAGTGAAAGCTTTAGTTATACGTTTGTTCTTCAGGCTACTGAAGAAGGCTCATTTACCATAGACCCGGCAGCAATTACAATAGATGGCGAAACTTACCAGTCTAACCCCTTAACTGTAAAGGTACGAAAGGGCTCAACATCTCCTTCTTCATCTGCTTCTCCATCGCAGCCCAATGAGCCCCGGGCTTCAGGCCGCGATTTGTTTATCAGGGCTACTGCCTCTACCCTGAACCCTTACCAGGGAGAACAGGTTATCATATCCTATAATTTATATACCCGGGTCTCAGTTAACCAGTATTCTATTGACCGCTTACCTGCCTACCGTGGGTTCTGGTCAGAAAATATTACAGCACAAGGTCAACCACAGACCCGCACACAGGTTATTGACGGGCAAACTTACCAGGTGGCTGAGATATACCGCGTGGCGGTATTTCCACAACGTAGCGGTGAACTTACAGTCGATCCCCTGCAATCTGAACTGGTGGTAAGCTTACCCTCCCAAAGACGACGAAGCCTGATTGATGAGTTTTTCAGCGGTTCTCCATTTGGCGGCCGCCAGGCCAGACAAACGGTTGAGTCTAACGCGCTTACGCTCAATGTGAAAGCCTTACCTTCCCAGAATAAACCTGCTTCCTTTTCAGGGATGGTAGGAACAGATTTTGAGGTCAATGCCTCTGTGAATCAAACCGAACTAAATGTCAATGATGCTGCAAACCTTACTATTACTGTTGAAGGCCGCGGCAACATGCGCATGCTGGAAACGCCTTCCCTCAATTTTCCGGCCAACCTGGAGGTTTTCGATCCCAATATCTCTGACAATATCCGTAATTCTTCCTCAGGAGTCAGGGGTAGCAGAAGTTTTGATTACGTGCTGATTCCACGCACAGGAGGCGAATTTGTTATCCCTGAATCAGCATTTGTCTATTTCGATCCGCAAACCGAAAGGTATGTAAGAAAAAGCATTCCTGAATTTGTGCTTCAGGTTTCAGGCGAGGCAAACCCGGCAGGTGACGGAGGTGTTAATCAGGAAGCCATCCAACTATTAGGTACCGATATCCGCTTTATTCATACAGGCAGTATTGTGCTCAAACCCAAAGAATCCGTTTTTTATGGCAGCAAGCTTTTCTGGGTGTTGTTGGTAGTGCCTTTTCTGCTGTTTGCTTTTTTTGTAGTTTATTGGCGCAATCAAATCAGATTGCAAGCCAACCAGGAGCTCTTAAAGAACAAGAAAGCTAAGAAACTGGCCAGAAAAAGATTAAAAAAGGCCAAAGATTTTCTGGATAAAAAGCAGGAAAATGATTTTTACGATGAAATATTTAAAGCACTTTGGGGCTATTTATCTGATAAGCTGAGCATACCGGTTTCGATTTTAAACAAAGAAAATGTTGAAGGTGCTTTCAAAGCCAAAAAAGTGAATCAGGAATTATCCGATAATTTTATGGCGACACTGAATGAATGCGAATTTGCAAGATTTGCGCCAGGTAAGAAAGAAGACCGGATGTCAAACATTTATCACACAGCAATGAACACCATTGTCACCATTGAAAAAGATTTAAGAAATAAACAGGTATAACATGAACCGGTATTTGATGATTTTTTTGTGGGTTGTGGTTCAGCATTCTTTTCTCAATGCTGCTACCCCTGAGGAACTTTTCAACCAAGCCAATGATGCTTATAAGCGCAGTGAATACAGTTTTGCTGTGGAACTTTATGAGCAAATACTCTCAGAAGATTTAATTTCAGCTGAATTGTACTACAACCTGGGAAATGCTTATTTTAAAGATAACAGGATTGGTCCGGCAATCCTGAATTACGAGCGGGCACTGAGACTCAAACCTGCAGATGAAGATGTTGCTCACAACCTTGAAGTAGCCAGGAGCCGAATCATTGACCGGACCGAAAAACGACCCGAGTTGTTTTATGAAAACTGGTGGAGATCAACCTACTCCCTTCTTAACACCAATGGATGGGCTATAACTTCCTTGGTGATTATCTTTCTTTTCCTTGGAACAACTTCCCTGTATCTTTTCTCAAAAACAGTAATTCTGAAGAAAATTGCTTTTTATTTGATGCTGTTGCTATTTGTTTCAGCGACTCTCTCCTTAATTTTCGCTCAAAAACAATACAACCGCCTTACATCAGATAAGGAAGCCATCATTATGCAAGCCCGGGTTACCGCAAAGAGTTCACCCTCCTCTCAGAGCCCTGACTTGTTTCTCTTACATGAAGGGACCAGGGTAAGCATCCGCAATACATTGGGCCAATGGAAGGAAATATCTTTACCCAATGGCAGTGTAGGCTGGATAAATGAAGAAAGCATTGAGGTAATATAGGTATGAAGTGCAAGGAATTATTGCTACTTTAGACAAAGTTTTACGGTTGTTTGTTTTTCAAAATCTTTTACCATGGAAGAACCTCAATCTCTGATTGTGGAGGTGGGTAATCAGGCCCTTTTGGCTTTTATCGGATACCTGATAATCATTGTAATCGTAGGATTGCTTACAGCAAGATTCTCCTCTAAAGGTTTAAGCAATTTTTTTATCGGTGGCAGGCAAATGAACATGTTTGTTGTTGCCATTTCGGCAGTTGTAAGCGGTCGAAGTGCATGGCTTTTGCTGGGTTTTACTGGAATGGCTTACACCATGGGTTTTTCAGCCCTCTGGGCTGCTGCAGGTTACATAATCGCTGAATTTTTCTTGTTTTTCTTCTATGCACCTCGTCTGCGTCGGTTTAGCGAGGAAACTGATTGTATTACCATTCCCGACTTTTTTGAGGAGAGGTTTGCCGACCGTACAGGCTTGATAAGGATACTGGTATCCCTGATTATTATTGTTTTTATGGTGGCCTATGTTTCAGCTCAGTTTGTAGCCGGAGGCAAAACTTTCAATGCAGGTTTCGAACTTACTCCCTCTCAGGGTATTTTATTAACGGCCATCATCATCCTTTTTTACACCATCGTGGGGGGATTTCTGGCCGTTAGCGTTACCGATACCATTCAGGGTTTAATCATGGTAATTGCCCTGCTTGTGCTGCCTGTGGTGGTCATTATTCATCTGGGTGGTTTTTCAAATTTCTATCAGCAGGCATCATTGATTTATACTTCTACAGGAAATTTTACCAATGCTTTGGCACTTAGTGCGGGTGCCCTGATAGGATTTATGGGCATAGGACTGGGCTCTGTTGGGAATCCTCATATTATTGCCCGTTATATGTCTATAAAAGACCCGGAGAAGCTAAAAATCACTGCTTATGTAGGAACCACTACCAATGTTTTGATGGCGGCAGGAGCTTTGCTTACCGGAATGGTCGGAAGGATATACTTTCCTGATATTTCCATGCTTCCCCTGCAGGATGAAGAAAACCTCTACCCTGCCCTGGCAAGCGAGCATCTGCACCCCGTGATGTTTGGAGTAGTGATTGCCTCAATTTTTGCAGCCATCATGTCTACCGCTGACTCACAGTTACTGGTGGCTGCATCAGCAATGGCAAGAGATATATATGAAAAAATTTATCATAAAAACAAACAAGTGAGCCAGGAAAAGCTGGTGGCCATTAGCCGCTGGTTCGTGTTGCTTTTGGTAATTCTTTCGCTGATATTGGCTTTCCTGGCTGAAGACATCGTATTTTGGCTGGTTTTGTTTGCCTGGGCAGGCCTGGGTGCTGCTTTTGGCCCCACTTCCATTCTTGCCATATATTGGAAAAACACTACCCGATGGGGAATAATTGCTGGTATTATATCCGGTTCTGTAACCGTTATCATATGGAACCGCATAGAAATTCTCAAAGATGTTATTTATGAACTGGTGCCTGCCTTTATTATTGCTTTTCTGGTTACCATTATAGTGAGTAAATTTACACCCAAAGCCCCTGATAACGAAATTATTTTTAATAAACTCAATCGCAAACATTAACCAAACACCACAAACATGAAAAAAACAATTTTTTTACTTTTAACGGTAACTATGTTGGCCTGTGGGACAACCCCGGAAGAGCAGTACACTTTGCATGGAAAGATTGAAGAGCCAACCGGCGGCTTTGCATATCTCCAGGATAGGGTTTCCGGTCAAATGATTGTTAAGGATTCAATATCCATTAAGGATGGAGAATTTACTTTTGAAGGAACCATGGATTCTCCCCAAATGTACTACATAAGTATTGATGGAATTTCGGGAAGAATTGCCATATTCATGGAAAACTCCGACATAACATTGAATATAACCCAGAATGAACCCTTGCTATATACTGTAGAGGGATCCAAATCGCATGATATCTACCAGGAGATGAATGATTTGGTGGCTCCGTATGATGAGAGAGCGCGCTATGTGCAAAAGGAGTTGCCTGAGGCAGAAAAAGCTGACAAAAAGCAAGAAGTAGAGGAGTTGAGAGAAATGAGCCGGGAAGTTGCAGAACAAAAAAAAGAAGCCGTAATTTCTTTTATCCGCCAATACCCCGATATGGCAGTTTCAGTTTATATTGCACAACGCCAGCTGATGCATGGTGCCAGTGCTGAAGAACTGGAGGAGATTTTTGTGCTTTTTGATGAATCTCTCAAAGGAACACGGTATTATGATGAGATGGAAAACAGCCTCAATACGCTCAGGAGAGTTGCCATTGGCAAGCCTGCAATTGATTTTACCCTTACCAATCCTGAAGGAGAAGCTGTATCCTTATCCGATTTTCGTGGTGAAATGGTCCTCATCAGTTTCTGGGCTTCGTGGTGTCCGTATTGCAGGGATGCCAATCCCGAGTTGGTAAGGATTTATGATGAGTTTTCTGACAAGGGGTTTGAAATAGTGGGCGTGTCACTGGATCGAACCCGTGAAGCCTGGGTGCAGGGTATTGAGGAAGATGAACTTGAGTGGCCCCAGGTTAGTGACCTGCAAGGCTGGCGCAGCGGCCCCGCGGCAGATTACGCTGTGAGAAGTATTCCGCAGAATGTGCTGATTGATCAAAATGGCATTATCATTGACCGAAACCTTGATTATTATGAATTGGAAGAAAAACTCCCCGCTTTGCTTGCCGGAGTATAGGCGGATATCCTTCTCTCAGATATAATACAAATTAACCCCTGCCAATTTCTTGTAATGGTTTTTGCAGGGGTTTTTATATAAAGGAAATTCCACCACTCGGAATTATCTCAACCTGAAGTAGCTATGCTTTCCTGTTTTTTAAAAGGTATATTTTGCTGAAAGAACAACATGATAGTTAATGGCAGGATCCATTGATTTTACAGGTACCCTGTTTTCGTCAAACTCTTCTGCATAAACAGCGCTGTACCAAGCCACTTCCCCTCCAAAGCTGAAGTTATCTGTGGCAAAATAGATAAGCCTGGGAGATATACGCAGTAAATAATGCAAATCAGTATACTGATGCAATTTTATTTCCGGAATGGTTAAGAAAGGCTCATCCGAGCCCAGGTTTTCGGTATATCCGGCAAAAAATCCCCATTGCCACACTTTGTTGTTGGAATGAATATCCGTCCAGAGAGAAAGCGTTTTCAGGTTGGCATAATCATAGTCACTTTGCCAGAACTCAGGATTAACAGCATCCTGCGGAGTACCCTGAGCACCATAACCCCCAATCATAACAAAATTGCTGAAGTTTTCACCATACATCGCTTCAAACTTCAGGGTTACCGGGAGGGTGGTAATTTTGGAAAAACCCTGTATGTTATAAGACCCAATATTTTTGTGGGTAGCTACATTGCCTCCTGTAACATCACGTGGAGACAAAAATTTGTAACCTGCCGTCAATCCCAGCAGAAAATTATCAGGATTGTACCGGAGTTGAAGTTGCGAATCAGGTAATCCAGAATTGCGCTGCTGATCGACAGGACCCGCACTTCTGTGATACCCATGCATTAGGAATGAAACCGAACCGGAGAAGTCTGAAAAAAAATTGTGTTTAACTCTTACCTGGGGAGAGCGGTTCAGGGGATGAAAAGGAACAGCAGATGCAAAAGATATAGTAGATGGAAAACAGTCAAGTACAAAAGTAGGATGAAAAGCATGTCCCAGAAGTAATTCAGTTTTTTCCCATTGTAACATTATATATGCATGTCGCAGTCTTAGAAGTCTTGTATAATCCTGATGCGTAGCAAAAAAATCGGCTTCTATTCTGGCACTCGCCCGGGCTCCCAAAACATCGGGGCCGGTAACATTCATCCCAAACCGGGATTGTAAAGCCAGCATATTCAGCTTTGATCTTTTGTTAATATCATTGCCATTGATATCAAATTCAGGTTTATCAGGGAAAAGATACAACTGCCCATCCCGGGTATCCAATGAACGATAGGTATCATATTGTATGTCATAGCTAACATATCCGTAAGGCTTTATTGTGTAGGGTTTTTCCTGCCCTTTTGTACTGATGATAAACGAAATCAGCAGAATAATTACGATTAGCAGCTTTTTGATAAGGGTAGTTCTTTTCATCTGTATTTAATTTTATGAGTTCGGTCAGATGGAACCTCCAAAATTCCTATATTGCCTTGACCAACAGTAATTTTTTAAATAATCATCCAAAATGAGATATAAGCATAATCAAGTAGGTATCATTATCGTAAAACACTTTTTGTAATTTTGTTAAACACACTCAATTTTAGGTCACTCTGCCTGGGAAGGATAACTGCTTACCACAAGGATACGGTTTTTCTCAATAACAGTTTCACTCGAATAGAATTGGTCTGATTAATTGGGTAGATATAACCTGCCTGAATGTTTTTATCTTTTTACTGTTGAACGTGCAGTGTCCATACTAGTTTCATTCGGGGACAACTAATTCTTGAGTTTCTGATTGAAAACCACTTACAACTTGTTTCATCTCAATGGTACGTGCTAAAGTAGGGAATTATCTTACCCCAAAGCACCGTGTAATTACTATAAAAAGAACCGTGATTCCCTTAATTTTGCGAATGAATGAGAGTAATCCCAACATATAAGCAGGAAAACCATTATCACTATAATAAGAAACACAAAAGCCCGGAAAACCGGGCTTTTGTGTTTCAATGTTTGAATTCTCTTCAAAGGATTATCTTCTGCGACCTCCGGGTCTGTCATCGTTCAATCTTCCCTGGCCACCTCCTGCTCCTCTCCTGTATCCGTCACCTTGTCCCATGCGGCCAAGGTTTCTGGCTCTGCTATCAAAAATAACTCTTTGTTCGGGGGTTAGAAGATTTCTTACTTCCTGACGATGTTCCTCCAGTGCTTTCAATTGAGTAGCCCTTTTCTGTGCCATTTGATCAATGATGGCATTGATTTCATTCATATTGGGGTTTTCGGCCAGGGTTAAAGATCTTTTGCGTGCTCTCAGTTCGTTCATTTCTGCCCTGTGCTGGGTAGTAGCAGCAATTCTTTCGGTGCGCAATGCCTCAATTTGCGTTTGTTGTTCTTCCGTTAAATCAGGCAAAATACATTCTCCATACTGATTGCCTCTCATGCCTCTTTGGCCAAAAGACTCAAAAGAAACAAACAGAACAAACAATGCAACAAAGAATACAAAATTTTTAGTTTTCATAATAATTCAATATTTAAGGTTAAAAAATGATTTCATCAGAAAATAATTTACTTAAATTGATAGTCTGATGGAAATTGCATGAATTGACTTACTTACTATCTTTATAGTGTGTAGGGTTCATGCAAGTTTCTTTTGTTCCTTTGATTGAATTTTTCACCAATGGTTTAATGGGAACTACAAAACTTTTGTTTTTATGATCAAAATTTATGAAACAGGATAGGACAACTAAGTGGTGATATGCTCCCTAATGTTGCTCAAAGTGCAGTTTATCTTAGGGTTCGTTGATAAATTTTTCAAGGCTCTGATCTTTAAAATATTCTTTGAACTGGTTGGTAACAGAGTTAACCATCCCTCCCATCAGGCATTTGTCAAAAGGACAAATCTGTCTGTCAAGCGGACATTTGGGCGTCTCAATTTTACCTTCAATGGCCTCATAAATATCGAGAATGGTAATTTCTGATGGCTTAACATTAAGCACAAACCCTCCACTGGGACCTCTAACAGACCGAAGATAGTTTTGCTTTACCAATTGTTGAAGGACTTTTGCCAGGTGATTGCGGGATGCTCCCATCTCTTTCGAGAGAATGTTGACGTTGATATGGATGTCGGACTTGGCAATCAATACCATGGAGTGAATGGCCAGTGAGGCGGCTTCTGATAAATGAACGATTTTAGCCATGTATTTTAAAGACTTAGGTTTCCGAATTATCGAAAAGGAATAGGATTAGTTATAGATATAATATTTTAAAAAGTCATTTTTTGCACCTTCACACCCTCGAGCGATAGGATTTCATTTTCCAGCCGCATGCATTCTTCCCTGTCTCCCATCAACTCCAGCAATATCAGGCCGGCGCTGCCGGTATTGGGAATATCAAGTTCATTCAATCCCAGCCGGGTTTTTATACAGCAACCATATTTGCTGAAAATGTTCTGCAGCTTTACAGCATGTTTCTCTTTTTCCTGCACCATCAGGCCGAGTATAACCAATTGTTCCATTTTTAATTGTTTTCTGGTAAATTCTTCATTAAAAAATTCGGAGTTCAGCTATTGCGGAATTCCATTGTTTGTACTTCAATTCCGCCTATTTCAGCGAGTTCCTGCTGAAGCTGAGCAATTTTTTCATGGTCACCCTGCATTACAAGCAATATTGTTCCTACCCGGCTACATACCTCACGCGACAATTCATGAAATCCAAGCCTTGTGCGGATAATTGAAGCATACCTGGTAAGCACCTCCTGGGTCTTTCCGGATTCTTTTATCCGGTCATAAACCATGATTCCTAATATTTTTGTTTGTGCCATCGAACCCATTGTATTTAAGAAAATGATTTTTATAATTTATGAATCTGCATCAACGCACTGATAATTTATTTTATTGTATTACAATCCATTTGTTACATTAGAAATATAGATCCCTTTTCCCTGCTTTAACCAGCGATACTTTTTCTTTTAGATCATTTACATTTTGATGTTTCGACAATTCTTCAATTTTTTCATCAATGAGCTTATATCCTTTCTCTTTGGTATCGGCAGGTGCATAATCTTCCAGGTACTCTGCCATGGTAAGCAATGCGTTGGGAGAGCAGAACCTTTTAATAAAACCCGGCACGGAAAACTCCATGAAATGTTCTCCCGTACGTCCCAACCTGTAACAGGCCGTGCAGAAAGATGGAATATATCCTGTTCTAATAAGCTCATCCATAATTTCATTCAAGGAACGGTTGTCATTGATTTGAAATTGTTCCATCGATAAATCCTGGGACTCCTTTTTTTCTTTGGAGTATCCTCCCAGTTCCAGGTTGGTACCTCCATCAATCTGGGAAACCCCGAATCGCAACACCTGGTCACGGATGTGCCTGGGCTCGCGGGCAGTAAGAATCATTCCTGTGTAAGGGACTGCCAGACGAAGAATGGATACCAGCCTGACAAATTCTTCATCCGTTACCAAATGGTCTTTGTCAATATTTAAAGAAAGTGCATTCTGTATCCTTGGAAAACTAATGGTATGCGGACCAACATTGTAAACGGCTTCGAAGTGGTTTACATGTCTTACAAGACTCAATACCTCGAAGCGCCAGTCGTAGAGACCGAACAGAGCACCAATCCCAACATCATCAATACCAGCTTCCTGTGCACGGTCTAATGAGGTGAGTCTCCAATCGTAATTACGCTTCATTCCTCCCAGGTGCACTTTGGCATAGGTAGGCTGGTGGTATGTTTCCTGAAAAATCTGGAAAGTTCCAATACCGGCATCTTTAATGGTACGAAAACCGGGGATATCGAAAGGTGCAGCATTGATGTTTACGCGCCTGATTTCGCCGTTGTTATGCTTTACATTATAAACAATATCAACAGTATCGGCAATAAATTCAGCAGAATACTTAGGGTGTTCTCCATAAACCAGGATCAATCTTTTGTGCCCCTGATCTATAAGCGCTGTGGTTTCTTCAATGAGCTGCTCTCTGTTGAGGGTAATGCGTTTCATGTCTTTGTTTTCTGTTCTGAAACCGCAATACTGACAATTGTTTGTACACAAATCGCCTACATACAAAGGAGCAAACAGTACAATTCTCTCACCATAAACCTTTTCCTTGAGCGTTCGGGCACCTTCTTTGATCTCTTCAATAAGTTCAGCATCAGTAGCATTGAGCAAAACGGCTGTTTCCTGGAGCGATAACCTCTTTTTATTCAGTGCCAGGTCAATTACTTCACGAACCCTTTTTTTATCCGAAGGTGTATTGTTAATAAAACTCCATATTTCATCGGGATCAATGAATGGCTTCATTCGTTCATCCTTAATACTGTATTTTTCAGGGTAGTATATCATAAATTGCTTATTTCGGTAATTATGGTACAAAAATACGGAAATTTTGCGCAGCAACTAACTGCAAGCGATAATTTGCAGAAAAATTATTGAATACTTCAGGGATATTGTACCTGAAAAAAAGAAAATAAAAATCAGGAAGTAATCTCAACATTCAACCCATCGTAGGCCAGGAAAATGTTGTCTGGAAGGTCTTTTTGAATCCTGGCATGTAAACCGATAAAATGGCTGAGGTGCGTTATATAAGCTTTTGCCGGGTTGATTTCCTGAATGATGCCAATGGCTTCTTCAAGCGAAAAATGGCTGATATGTTTGGATTTTCGTAGTGCATTGATGACAAGAATCTCAGAACCTTTCAGTTTTTCCTTTTCTTCTTCAGAAATATAATTCGCATCGGTAATGTAGGAAAAGGCCCCTATGCGAAAACCAAATACCCTGAGCTTATGATGCAATACTTCGATAGGCAGAAATTCGACATTCTCAACCAGAAATTTATTGTTATCAATGATGTGGAAATCGAGTTGCGGGGCGCCAAAAAAGCGCTTTTCCGTAAAAATATAGGGGAATTCGCGTTTGATGGATGAAACCACTTCTTCACTGGCAAAAACATTGACGGTTTTGTTGAGGACATAATTGAAGGCCCTTACATCGTCCAGCCCGGCAATATGATCCCTGTGACCATGGGTAAAAATGATGGCTGAAATATCATCAACTTTCTCCCTGATCATCTGATAACGAAAATCGGGCCCACAATCGATGACAAAGTTATGACCATTTATCTGAAGCATAACAGAGGTTCGCAGTCGCCTGTCGCGCGAGTCAGTACTACTGCATACCTCGCAATCGCAGGCTACTACAGGCACTCCCGTGGAGGTTCCGGTACCGAGGAATACAACTCTTAGATGGTCTTCAGCCTTGCTGCTCATAAAGGGTTAAATATTAGTACAGTAACTCATCTACATCTTCCAGCGCTTCTTCGATTTCAACATGGTCAATCATCCCATCCATAAATATCTCCGAACCTTTGATTTTTTTATAGAAATATATTGTAGCTGTTTGGTCTGTAAGGTCTTTCTTATCATGCAATAAGATATTGTTAACCTTGCTTTTCCCCGCTTCTTCCGTGATAATGGTCATCGATTTGAGATTGTCGCCGTTAAGCCTGATACTGGTTGCATACACACCCGTGGGGGGGATAAGTTTCTCTTCCTCTTCAATCTCAACCGTGTAATAATTGCTTCCATCAATACCATAGAATTCAACGGACTTTTCCATTTTACCGATGATGATATATTGGTGATCAAGGTAAGCATTGGCCCTCATGATGTTTCCCTGTGTAAGTGCCATCCTGATTTTTGTTGAACTTACGGTTTCGTTTTCAATATCCTGAAGAGGAATGTCTTCCACTTTAAAATTGAGTTCATGACTTAGCCTGTCCAGGTAGGAAAAATCGCCTGAGCGGTTGTGTCCGAAATGATGGTTCTGTCCAACAATAATAATTTTCGCCTTGAGTTTTTCAATAAGTATGCTGGAAATAAAATCGTGTCCGGTAGTTTTTGAAAACTCAAGGGTAAATGGGATGATTACCAGGTTATGCAGCCCTGTTTTGGAAAGCAGTTCAATTTTTTCCTGTTGTGAATTGATCAACTTCAAATCTTTTTGATCCGGATATAATACCTTCCGCGGATGGGGATGAAACGTGACCAGTGTTGACTCCCCTTCTATTTCTGCAGCAAGTTGTCTGAGCCTGTCGATAATAACCTTATGTCCCACATGCACACCATCGAAAGAACCGGTGGTAACAACGGCGTTTTTTATTTTTCCTGATGCTTCCTCTGTGCTATTGAAAACTCTCATTCCTTGTGGTTTTTGTGTTCATACTTGCCCAATCTTTTTCTCATCTCTCCTCACTGTCTTGTTTGACAAAAAAGGCAAGTTTTTCCAGAGAAGTAATGATATCATATTCTTCCAGGTGAATATGTTCGGGTACGGTAAGAGGCACGGATGTATAATTCAGTAAACCTCTTATTCCTGCATTCATAAGTAACCTGGCTACTTCGTGAGTGCCTTCAGGAGCAACCGTAAGAATGGCAATCTGAATGTTCATTGCAGGGATTACCTCGTTAATTTTATTGATATGATGGCAGGGTACGCCGGCTATGATCCGATCAGTTTTCTGGGTATCGTTATCAAAGGCAGCTATGATGGAGAGTCTTTCTCTTTTTCCGGAAAAATAGCTGGTAATTGCGCGTCCCAGGTTACCCATTCCAACGATAGCCACATTCTGAGGTTCCTTGCTATCAATAATGCTGGCAATAAGAGCAACCAGATCTTTGATGATGTATCCCTTGCTTTGGCTGCCCGAATAGCCTATGAGCATAAGGTCTCTTCTTACCTGCACCGAGGTAAGATTCATCATTTTTGCCAGTTCGTGTGAGTAAATGTTGGTTTTGCCTTCATTGATACTGTTAAACAGTATTCTGCGATACTGGCTGAGTCTTTCGATGGTTTTACCGGGCAATTCCCGGACTTTTTTTGGATCCATTAATTTGTATATAAGTATGAGAATTTTAGTTTGTTCAATTAATTATCCGGAAACCGGAGCGTAAAAGTGCTTCCTTTACCGGGTTCACTGGAAACCTGAATGGTGGCATTGTACAAATCTGCAATTTTTTTCACAATTGACAAACCCAATCCTGTTCCACTGATGTGTTTGGTTTCTTCACTTTTGATCCTTACAAAATCTTCAAAAAGTTTTTCTATATCCCTTTCTGCCATTCCTATCCCTGTATCAGTAACAGAAATAATGGTATCATTTTTTTCTTTGCTGAGGTTTATGTCAATACGTCCTCCTTGTTTATTATATTTGACTGCATTAGAAAGCAAGTTATTAAAAACAATTTCCATCTCCTGCACATCTGCCTTAAAAGAAATTTTATCGTTGCAATTGAGGTGAATGTCAATATCTTTCTGGATGCAAATAGGCTGAACCAGGTCGATGCAACGACCGGCAATCTCGCATAAATAAACCGGTTTGATATTCCTGGTTTTCTTGCCTGACTCAATCTTGGTAAAGTCCAGCAGGTCCAGGATGAGATTTCTCATTTCCGTAATGCGGGTCAAGGACCTGTCAATCATTTCTTTATAGTTCTCAATCTGGTCGCCATTGCGCTTTTCCTGCATCAGTTTTAAATACCCCTCTACAGCATTGATAGGTGATTTTAGCTCATGGGAAAGCACCGAAAGGAACTGGAAGCGAATTTGCTTTCCTTCTATCTGCATTTTTTGGGTCATGCGGCGCAGAAACAATTGCTTGGAAATGTTTTCCAGGCAATTGCGCAGTTCCTTGGGGGTAAAAGGCTTGGGTACAAAATCATAGGCACCGCTTTTGGTGGCTTTAACTGCCATGTCAAGCGATGCATAGGAAGTAATCATGACAACAATCACATCAATAGCTTGTTTGTTGATATATTCAAGTACCTCTATGCCCTGAATGCCGGGAAGCTTATTATCGAGCAAAACGATATCAAACATGTAGTTATCCAGCAATTCTATCGCCTCTTCTCCTGTTTCTGCTTCCAGCACTTCAAAGTCGAAATCTTCATCCATGAAAGGATAACTTACTGAAAAACTTTCAAGAATCCTTTTGATACCGCTTCTTATTCCCGGCTCATCATCTACAACCAGCAGGTTCAGTTTTCCCATTGCTTATATCTTCAGCAGTTTATTGATTTCTTTATGGAGCTGATCCATCCTGATCCCTTTATCCAGAAACAAATCTGCCTTAATCCATTGTTTGTTCTCCTCGGAGTCGACATCGAAGAGCATCCCGGTTTCGGCAGTTACTGCCGAGGCAATAATAATGGGTACATCGGGATACTTGTTTTTGATGATATGACACAAGGTAAACCCGGTATCCTGGTTTTCCATCATCAAATCCAGAATGGCCAAATCTGGTTTCAGCTTTTCTATAAAATCCTCAGCTTCTTTTTGAGTAGTTGCAGTGGCTACATCAAACCCCATGTCCTGCAGGGCAATGCTTAGCTGAAACAGGTAATCGGGGTCATCATCCACCAAAAGGATTTTCTTTTTCTCAATGTTTAGCATACTCTTCTTTTTTATCGGTTGTGCAAAAAGCCGTTTAAAGTATTCTCAATTCTTTGGCAAAGTAACAAAAAAGCTGGTACCTGTGGGCCCTTTTTCAGGCTCATTATTTGAGTCTACTTTTATGTTTCCTTTGTGCATCTTAACGATACCGTAAATGATGGGTAAACCCAGTCCTGTTCCTTTGCCATCTTCTTTGGTTGTGAAAAAAGGTTCAAACATCCTCTCCATATTTTCAGCAGAAATGCCTGTACCTGTATCTTTTACAGTAAAAACAACATTGTTGGAATTTTGTGTATCTTCTTCCACTCCAATACTGAGAGAACCACCATTGGGCATGGCATCTACAGCATTTTTTATCAGATTGGAAAACACCTGGACCATCTGATCATGATCGCACGCCAAAGCTGTATCCTGGGTATTGATTTCAATCTTCAAATCAATTTCCGGGGGCATCACCAATGCTTTCATGCTGTTTTTTATCAGGCTCCTGATGCTGACTTCTGCAATGTTGACTTTACTTTTGCGGGCAAAGTTAAGCAATCCTCCCACGATCTTTTTACACCGGTCGGCCTGATCGACAATCAGCTTAAGGTCCCTGTAATAGGGAGAATCCGGATCCACCTCATCCAGTAACAAGTGAGCGTACATGATAACCACACCCAGCGGATTGTTTACTTCATGGGCAATACCTGCAGCCAATTGTCCCATAGAAGCCAGTTTTTCGGATTGTTTCAAAGCTGCCTGGGTGGAGGCCAGTTTGGTATTGGAAACGTCAAGCTCTTTTATATATTCATGGAGCTTGTCAATGGTATAAGGAAGACACATTTCGGTTTCTGCAATACCTTTCAGGATGGCCACGGCATGCTCGTGACAAGTGTCATATCCGCAGGCAGTGCAATTGAGTTCGTCTTCCACACTATTGATGCCAAGCTTTTGTTTAACCTTTTGAATATCCTCCTGCGAAAACTCTGATATATATCTTTGATCATCAGCAATATAATACCTTGAAAGATCAAGTCGTGAATACTTCTCGATACTTTCTTTCCAGTTTTGATAGTCAAGCCTGTCAAACTGCCGCTTGGCAAAATTGCTGATGTTCTTTCTTTTGTAAAAAAACTGGTTGCGATTGCTCATGCCTGGTCCGTTGAGGCAGCCATTGCAGCAAAGCAGGTCGAAAAGCTTGGCTTCCAGGTATCCTTCTTCAAATTCCTTGAGTACTTCGGTGATATCTTGTCTGCCTTCTGCGACCACCACTTCCCCGCTGATAAAATCTTCTTCCAGGTCAACCGTCTGCAGCATACCACCACTTATGGGGAATACAGAACCCTTTCCGGCCAGTGGAGGATCAAATTCAGAGGGTTCAACCTGATTATAATCAAATTTCTTTTCATCAAACATTCTACGTAATTCAACAAAGGAAATTACCTCATTTACCAATCCTTTGAACTGTTTCAAATCCGCTTCCCCCTTTTTGGCGATGCATGGGCCAATGAACACAATTTTAAGATCGTCCCCATGAATCTTCTTCAAAACTTTTGCCGTGGCAATCATAGGAGAAACAATAGGTGCCAGGGATTTTACCACCTGGGGGTGATGTTTTTCCACATAACTTACAATGGCAGGGCAACTGGTTGAGATGTAAGGTTGCTTTTGCTCTTTGTGCAACAATTTCTTATATTCATTGGCTACCAGTTCGGCACCAAAAGCTACTTCATTTACATAATCAAATCCCAGGTTGCGCATCATTCCTACAAATTTCTGATAATCGGGAATATCAATAAACTCAGCCGCTATACTGGGAGCAATAATGGCAGCAACCTCATGCTGGCTTTGCATGAGTTTTTTCACCCTGTCAATGGCAAAAGAGAACATTTTCGCCTGTCTGCTACAAACTTTAACGCAGTTTCCACAAGCTATGCAGCGGTTCTCAATTATCTCGGCCTGACCGTTGACTATCCGGATTGCTTTGGCAGGACATTCTCGAACACAGGTATAGCAAACCTTACAACGATCTTTTACCGTGTAAACAAGCTTGTTTTTGGTGTGATTGTCCATATTCCGTAGAATTTATAAACGCCAGGTGTGTGAACCCCGGGCATGTTGCTTAACAGGAAATCTATTTTAAAACTTTCCTCTGATGAAACTGTGTGTAAAACGATGTTTGATTTGTTGCGCGATTGTCTTGAGATAAATATTCTGTCAAATCTATATCAAGTCCGGCAATAGGATGAGTGGCTGTTTTTTCCAGATCCTGACTAAGTTTCTTCCTGGATTTGTTTTTTTCGAGCGCGTTGAAGTAAGATACAGGTTGGCCACCGCCTCCTACACATCCACCGGAGCATGCCATTACTTCAATATAATGAATGTCGGTACGCTGTTCATTTTTCAATTGGTCAAGGTAATTTTGTGCTTCGGCTATTCCACTCACCCAGGCAAAACCATATTCCTGTTTGCCAATTTTTACTTTTACTTCCCTTTTACTGCCCGGGTTTTTGGGAGGAATAAATTTAAAATTCGGGCCTGATGGTCCGTTGCTGATCAAATGTAACTGAAAAGCGACTGCTTCAGCCTTGCCTCCGGAGTAAGCCATTTGAAAACCGGCTCTTGAATTGTTTTCAAAAGGTGGCAGGGGATTTTCAGGTTCCATACCGGAAAGCGTTAATCCAAAACTTCTCAGCATCCGCATAAATTCTCTAACTGTTATTACTGCATCGGTTTCAGAAATCCCTTTCCGGGTATTTTCTTCTCTTGAGGCTTCAAATTTATTGGCCACACAAGCCATAAAACTAACCGTATAAAGCTTTTCTGCTTCAGTTTGTTGGTGCAGATAATGCTTGATTAAATGGCCCATAAGCTGCTGGGGTGATTTTGCAGCCGATATATGGGGTAAGACATCAGGAGTGAACTCCTCAGCGTATTTTATCCATGCAGGGCAATCAGAGGAGAGCAAAGGAAGGGCATGGTTATTTTTAACTCTTTCCTTCAAAATATTGGCTTCCAGTACAATGTTCATGTCATAGGAAAGGCCCATGTCATAAACTTTTTTGAAACCCATTTTGTGAAGCGCAGAAGTAATAATGCCGGCCGGATTGTCCGTATTTTTTAATCCTGCCTGCTCTGCCACTGAGGCAATAAAAGAAGGAGAAAGCATGGCCACCGGTTCTGCCTTATTATTGCCAAGGGTTGCCTGAACTCGCTCAATGTGCGAAATATCTACCAGCGCCCCGGTAGGACAAACCATGATACATTGCCCGCAATTGATGCAGCTTGATACGTTTAATCCTTTGTTGAAGGCAGAATTAACCCGGGTTTTGTTGCCTCTGGCAATAAATTCAATGGCTGTTACCAATTGGGTTTCTTCGCATACCCTCACGCACCGGTTGCAAAGTATACATTTGGCCGGATCGCGAAATACGCTGGGGCTTGAATGGTCTCTCTGATCGGTTTTCTTATTGCTGAAATATTTACGTTCCTTTACATTTAATTCCTCAGCCAGCCATTGTAATTCGCAATTTCCGTTGCGTTCACAATACAAACAATCGTCAGGATGATTGGCCAGCAGCATTTCTACCAAAGCTTTTCGTGCTTTGATAACCCTGGAAGAATTGGTTTTCACTATCATGTCTTCCTCAACAGGATGTGTGCAGGAGGTGATGAGATCTCTCTTCCCTTCCACTTCAACCACGCACAATCTGCAAGCCCCTGAAGGAGTGAATCCGGGCATGTAGCATAAAGTAGGAATCTTAATTCCGTTTTTGCGCAGCACTGTCAGCAGGATTTCTCCTTCCTGTACCTGAACCCGGGTATTATTTATGGTTATTTCAAAACTCATAGTCATGGTTGGTATTAATCAATAATTACCGCGTTGAATTTGCATGCTTCAAAACATGCGTTGCAAGCAATGCATTTATCCTGAACGATAAAATGAGGTTGCCGCGGAGAACCAATTATAGCATCTACCGGGCATTTTTTGTAACATGCTGTGCAACCCGTACACATGTCTACATCAATGGTATAGGTCCTGAGTTCTCTGCATACCCCGGCAGGGCATTTTCTTTCGAAAACGTGTGCATCAAACTCGGATTTAAAATTGGCCAGAGTATTGAGGATGGCATTGGGTGCTGATTTTCCCAGCGAGCACAGACTGGTATCCTTCATTACTGCTGCAAGACCTTTTAATTGCATGATTCCTTTAAACCGCTCAAGGGTTTGAAAGGTATTTTCCCGGCTGGGCTTTCGGGTAGCAGCTTCAATAATTTCAAGCATGAGGGCTGTACCTTCCCGGCAGGGAATACATTTTCCGCAACTTTCATTCTTAAAAAAAGTAGTAAAAAACCGGGCCAGGTCAAGCATGCAGCTTTCCTGTCCGACTACCACGCATGCACCGCTTCCCAATTGGGATCCCGCCTTTTTAAGATCTTCAAAATCCACTCTTAAGTCTAGTGTTTTTTCGGTAATGTAGCTTCCCGAATTGATGCCCAGGATTATGGCCTTGAATGCACTGTTTTCTTTTACCCCTCCACCAATCTTCTCCACAATATCCCTGAAAGGAGTTCCCATTTCCACCTCCACGGTTCCATAATTGTTCACTTTTCCACTCAGGCTGAATAGTTTGGTTCCTTTGCTGTTTTCATTTCCAATGCTTTTAAACCATTCGGAACCATTTTTCAATATTAAAGGAACATTGATCAGGGTTTCCAGGTTATTAACAATGGTGGGTTTGTTCCAAAGACCTTTGATTGCCGGGAAAGGGGGCTTAAAAGAGGGCAAGGCTCTTTTTCCTTCAATGCTGTTGTTAAGGGCCGTTTCCTCTCCACACACAAAGGCGCGGGCACCTTCTTTAACCACGATATCAATATTCACCCCTGAATCAAAAATATTATGCCCGGTAATACCATATTCTTCAGCTTGCCCAAGGGCTGCTTTCAATCGTTTTATAGAAAGCGAAAACTCACTTCGGGTAAAAATAAAAGCTTTGGAAGCACCAATGGCATAAGCCGCAATCAACAGGGCTTCAATGAGTTTATGCGGATCACTTTCCATGATCACACGATTCATATAACTGCCAGGGTCACTTTCTACAGCATTGCAAACAAAAAATTTCTGATCACTGACAGTATTGAGCGTAATTTTCCATTTCTTCCCTGCATTAAACGCCCCGCCTCCCCTGCCTGCCAGCTGGCTATCTTCCACAATATTGCATACTTCAGCAGGCGTATAGCGTGTAATGGTGTCAGCAAAAGCCTGGTACCCCCCTCTGGCAATGTATTGTGCTACAGACACGGGGTCTGAAATGCCGCAATTGGCAGTTAAAATCTTTTTCTGCCCCACGTTAAAAGGCAGTTCATGCATATATGGAACGCCCTCCCAGAACTGATGAATGTCATTTTTATACTGTCCCAGCACCCTTTTTTCCGGCAGACGGTTATTGAGAATTTCATCCAAAAAGTCAGGAACTGCCTCATGATAAACATTTTCAAAGCAAATTCTTGCTTTACCGGGAAGCTGCACATCCACCTGGGGTTCGGCTTTGCAATATCCTGTACACCCTCCTTCTATCAGGGTTACATTCAATTGATTTTCTGTGATATACTTTTGTATGGCCTGGTAAGTTTTCCGGGCTCCTGCAGCTACTGCACAGGAGGAGGTACCCACGTATATCATGGGCTGCGAAATCCGTTCTCCACTGATATGAGAGAGCTCGGACAACAAATCAGGGTCTTTGTTCCTGTCTTTATTGCGCAGGATCTTTTGGGTAAGAAATGTTTTTACCTGGCCGGGATCATTACTCATCATAGCTATTATTGTGGTTTTCTCTGTATTGTTCGATGATTGTTTTCAGTGACTCAACAGAGAGCGTAGTATAATATTCATCATTTATTTCAAGCAGGGGAGCCAGACCGCAAGCCCCGATACAGGAAACTACTTCAAGACTGAACAGACCATTTTTGTCGGTTTCCCCATTCTTTATTTTCAGTTGTTTCTCCAGTTCAGCCAGGATAGTGGCAGAACCCGCTACATGACAGGCGGTTCCATGACAAAGCCTGATATGATATTTGCCACGGGGCCCGAAGCGGAAATTATCATAGAAAGTAGCCACTCCAAAAATTTTGTTAACAGAAATATCCAGATAATTTCCCACTTCAATAATAAGCTCTTCACTCAAAAATCCAAATTGCTCCTGTATTTTATGCAGCAACGGGATAAGATCGTCCCTTTGCCGATTGGGAAAAAGTTCAAAAATCGATTCAAGTTGTTTATCCATCGGGGATTGATAATTATTTAACAATACTGGCAGACGGAGAGTCAGCGATTTGTCCCTTTTTAGTGAAAAGGGTTCTCCATCATGTTGTGCTTTTATGGCTTATGCCACAAATATAAGTAAAAAAATAAAGCAGGATGGCCAACAGGATGGTATTTGAAAAGCAATTTCTTCTTAATGTTATTTAGATTAATTCTTAAAAAGACTACCAAAGTAAAGATGTTATGAAAATAACCCTGTTATTCGTAAGTATTCTTTATTTTTGTTGGATATAAATAATGTTGCAGGTAAAAACTTATCGGGTTTACAAATTGCTGTTGCATAAATGATTGAAAAAGGATGACCCCAAAAATAGAAAACATAACGATATGTATGGGAAGTAGTTGCTTTTCGCGAGGCAATAAAAAAACCGTGGGTTTTATACAGAACTACCTGAAAGAAAAAGGATTGAGTGATGATATTGTATTGAAAGGAGCCCATTGCATGGGATCATGCGATAAAGGTCCTCTGGTGGAAATTGACGGAGAGCTAATACATTACAGCACTGAAGCCATGCTGCAGGATATACTGGACAGTAAACTGGGGTATACATCGGTTGAGTGATTATTGCTTGCTCTCCTGATGATTAAAGGACATAATGCAAATCAACCTGCGGGAAGACTGCCTTACATAATTGATGATTAACATTCGCAAGCCATGCAACTCATAAATATAGATCTTGAAAAATGCAATTGCTCTCATGCGTGCATAAGAGCCTGCCCTGTAAAAGCCATTACCCAGCAAAAAAACAGTGAGTATCCCGAGATCAATCATGACAGATGTATTGGCTGTGGAAGTTGCCTGGGAGTGTGTCAGGCAGGAGCTGTTACTTACCGGAGTTCCGTGGAGCAAACCCTGGAGTTGCTGAAATCCGGTGAAGAAACTGCTGCCATTGTCGATCCCAGTATCAGTGGAGAGTTTCCCGATATTACGGATTACCGCAAATTTGTGGAAATGATTCGTACCCTGGGGTTTTCTCATGTCAATGAAGCATCCTTTGGAGTAGATCTGGTAGCCAAAGAATATCGCAGGCTTTTCACCAATTTTAAGGGGAAATACTATGTAACCAGTAACTGCCCAACGGTAGTAAGTTATGTGGAAAAGTTCTTTCCTGAAATGATCAATAATCTAAGCCCCATCGTAACTCCCATGACTGCTACAGCGATGGTATTGCGAAAGAAGCACGGTAATAAACTGAAAGTGGTATTTATCGGCCCCTGCATTTCGGCCAAAGACGAAGCCCAAAGGCACAAAGGGCCAGGCCATGTAAATACAGCTCTCACTTTTCATGAACTCAGGGAACTCTTTTCCCGGTTCAAAATCAAAGAATCTACCGTAGAATATTCCGATTTTGATCAACCTATTGGTTACCTGGGTTCTCTCTATCCCCTTAGTCAGGGAATTCTGGATGCCGCCGGCCTTAATAATACAACCCTGGATTCCAACATATTTACAACAGAGGGAAAAAACAACATGATGGAGGCCATAGAGGAATTCAATGACGGTCCGGAAGCCATCAAAAAGCATTTCAATATATTCTATAATGAAGGTTGCCTGATGGGTCCCGGTACAAGTCAGACCCGCAAAAAATTTCTTCGCCAAAGCCTGGTGATTGAATATGCCCGCAAGAGGTTGAAAAAGTTTGACAAGCAATTGTGGGAGGAAAACATGAAGCTTTATGGAGAACTGGACTTGTCAAGGGGGTTTGTAAAGGATGACCAGCGACTGGAAAAACCCTCCGAGGAAAAAATCGAAGAAATTCTCAAATCTATAGGTCGTTCTGTCACAGATAAGGCTGCCTGCAGCGCCTGTGGGTTCCGTTCGTGCCGTGAATTTGCCATATCTGTAAGTCAGGGTCTCTCAAAGTCAGACACTTGCCTTACCTGGTCATTGAAAAACAAACAGGATTACATCAAAACCCTGAAAAACAACAATGAGCGGCTTCGCAAAAAACAACAGGAATTCGAAGAAAACGAAAAGTTACTCAAAACAGAAAATCAGAAAATTAAAGTTAAATCCGATACCATTTCATCATTGCTCCAGAACCTCCCGTCAGCCGCAGTTATTGTTGACGATAAACTCAAAGTAATTGAATCCAATAAAGCATTTGTGGATATCCTGGGAGAGGATGCTGAGATGATCAACGAAGTGATTCCCGGATTGATAGGGGCCGATTTGAAGACCCTTTTGCCTTACAATATTTATAACCTTTTTGATTATGTCATGCAAAAGGACGAAAATATCATTGGTCGCGATGTGAATTTTAATGAAGGATTGCTCAATATCAGCGTATTTTCTTTAAAACCCAACAAAGTGGTTGGAGCAGTATTCAGAGATATGTATGTGGCAGAAGTAAGACAGGAAGAGATAATCAACCGGGTAAGTGAAGTAATTGACGAAAACCTCAAGATGGTACAACAAATAGCCTTTTCATTAGGAGAAGGTGCGTCAAAAACGGAAAAAATGCTCAATTCAATTATTGAAACTTATAAAAAAATAAAGAAAGCAGAATAAAACAGCTTAAGGCAGCAGACGGAAATTCATGGACGATTCTTTTTACATAGAAGTAGGAGTATTTCAGAAAAACCATACCGGAGAAAGAATATGTGGTGATGTTTTTCTTTCCCGAAAAGTTAAGGAAGAAAACCGCACCATAGTGGTTCTCTCCGATGGTATGGGGCATGGGGTGAAAGCCAACCTGCTGGCAACCCTCACTGCTACCATGGCCATGAATTTTACGGTAGAACACAAAGATGTTCATAAAATTGCGGAAATAATCATGAATACGCTGCCAATATGTAGCGAACGAAAAATAAGTTATTCTACTTTTACCATTATCGATGTGGAAGATAGCGGGCAGACAACCATTATCAATTACGACAATCCCGATGCTATCATCATGCGGGGAGTAGAAGTGTTTACTCCGAAGTGGCATACCATCAATCTTGAATCAGCAACCAGCAAAGTCAATGAAATAAAAGCCTGTACTTTTAAGGCACAAAAGGAAGACAGGATTGTTGTTTTTTCTGACGGAATTACACAATCAGGACTGGGGAAAGAAAAATACCTGCTGGGCTACGGATGGGATAATACACGTGATTTGGTGGTTTCAAAGGTTACTGAAAATTTAAATATTTCTGCCGCCAAACTTGCCTCCGTTGTTGTCAATAAAGCTCATACCAACGATGATTACCAGTCAAAAGATGATATAAGTACTGTGGTGGTTTATTATCGCGAACCACGCAAATTGCTGCTTTGCTCAGGCCCGCCGTTTGAAAAAAGCAAGGATGACTACCTGGCAGAAAAAGTGAAACATTTTGATGGGAAAAAAATTCTTTCGGGAGGTACCACCGTCGATATTGTTGCCCGGAAACTTGATATACCGGTTATAGATACACTGGAGTTCAATGATCCTGATTTGCCCCCTGTATCTGAAATGGAAGGCATGGATCTGGTGACTGAAGGAATTCTGACCCTCAGCAAAGTTTCAGGAATTCTTGAAAAGTATGGTGAAAGGACTGAATTGGGTGCAGGACCCGCTGATCGTATCATTAAATTGCTATTGGAAAGTGACGAAATTTATTTGTGCATCGGCACAGCCATTAATGTCGCTCATCAGGATCCCAATCTTCCGGTTGAACTCGAAATCAGGCGAAGCGTGGCAAAAAAAATTGCGGATCTGCTGGAAAACAAATTCTTGAAAGAGGTTACCTTAGAGTTTATATGATTAAACCCCTGATTTACTATTTCTTAAAAAAGGTTTCCTAAACTTATTATTAAACCATTAACGGAAAGCAAAAGGCTAATCTGGATTTAGTCTTAATAAGAATAATAGAATTGTTGAAAACTATTCTGGAATAATTGTTGTTACTATTTAACTGATAATCAGCTATCAATAATTCTAACCGACTATTTGTAGAAATATATTGCATGTTGGTCGTTGTTTTTTTCTTTTGCAGTTAATTTTTTTATCTTTATATTTGTGGCGTTGATAGTTTTTGTCAACAAATTCCGACAACACAATCACATAAATTGGCTTTTTATAGGCTTATTTGTGAAAACAAAAAAAATAAGTGAAAAGGTTATTCAATGTTTTTACTGCAATCTTTTCTCTTGCATTGATTATACTTACCGTAACCGTGGTCTGCACAGACAATTGTTACGGCCTCCCCGGAGCTTATTACAGTATAAGCAGCAAGACACCCAAGAACCTTCTTTCAACCGAAGAAGGTTCAGGCCTGTCCACCTATTTCACAGATCCTATTTACCTTGATACTCCACTCAACTTCAACAAGGTTTCGCTGCAACCTGAAGAAAGCTACCCTCCACAACAATCATTTGTATTGCCCGCACTCAATCCGGCCCATACCTCCCGAGGTTTCTTATGGGTCATTGGCTTGTTGTTTTTGCAAACAACTATTTTGCTCTTGTTGCTCTATCATGCCGTAATAACACGAAGAAAAGCACAAGCCACCGAAAAAAGGTTTAAAACCCTTCTGGAATCCAATCCCTCAGCCATAATGATTTTTCAGAACTTCAAGCTGGGTTTTGTGAATTCTGCTTTTGAAGAACTTACAGGGTTTACCCGGGAAGAGTTAACCCAAATGGAAGTATGGCAACTCATTCATCCTAATAGCCTGAACAATCCAACCAGTGACAGCATCGATTTTAAAAACAAAAGTTTCAGTTTCAGGGGAGAGTTTCGCATTATTACCAAAAACAAAACAGAAAAATGGATAGATTTATCCACCCGCTCTATTGATTTTGATAACCAACCTGCTGTACTTGCCACAGCGACAGACATTACGGAAAGAAAAAATACCGAATACCAGATAAAAGAAAGTGAGCAGCGCTATAAGAACTTTTTTTCCAGGAATTCGGCCATCATACTTATTAGTGATCCCGAAACGGGTCGTATCCAGGATGCCAACCATGCAGCAGTCAATTACTATGGCTATACAAAAGAACAATTGGTTTCAATGAATTTATCTGACCTGAATGTCATGTCGCAGGAAAAGATACAAAGAGAGATGGATCAGGCAAAATCAGACAACAGAAATTATTATTATCTCAAACACAAGCTTGCGAATGGTTCTGAGAGAGATGTGGAAGTATATACCAGCAAAATAATGGTGCAATCTACGTGGTTGACGTATTGTATCGTGTTTGATATTACCGAGCGAAGAAAAGTTGAAGAGGAGTTGAAAAAAGCCAAAGAATTGGCCGAAGAAGCCAACAGGGTTAAGTCTTTCTTCGTCTCCAACGTAAGCCATGAAATCAGAACCCCTCTCAATGCAATAATCGGACTCACCGACCTGATTATTGAAGGAGAGCAACTTACGCCCCGGCAAATGGAGAACCTAAAATCTATCAAATATTCATCCGACCATTTGTTATGTGTTATCAATGATGTACTGGACTTCTCCAAGCTGGAAGCGGGTAAAGTGGAACTGGAGAAAACAGAGTTTGACGTTTATACCCTGATAAATGAATCGGTTAAAACAGTGGAGTTTAAAGCCAGAGAAAGTGGAATCGTAATTAATTCATCTATTGAGCCCGATATACCACCTGTATTAAAAGGAGACCCTTCCCGTCTTCGCCAGATATTGCTCAATTTGCTGAGCAATGCGATTAAATTTACACATGAAGGTCATGTTGATATTCAGGTTAAATTGCTCAGAAAAGAAGAGAACTCCGCCGAAATTAAATTTTCTGTTTCTGATACGGGTATTGGTATACCGGAAGAAAAGCAGAAAAAGCTTTTCCAAAGTTTCACGCAAGCGGACAGCGATATAACAAGCAAATATGGAGGCACCGGGCTGGGATTGTCTATCAGCAAAAAGCTGGTTGAATTACAAAATGGACAGATAGGCCTGAAGAGTGTTGAAGGCATGGGATCTACATTCTGGTTTGCCATAGAGTACGAAACCAGCGGAAAAACATTTCTGCCTGATATGACCAAATTAACCGGCAGACTGAGAGATTTGAGTGGTGTGAAAATTTTGATGGCTGAAGATGATAAGATGAATCAGTTTGTGATGAAACAGGTGATAGAAAAGTGGAAAGGTCAGCTTGAAATAGCTCACAATGGCCGTGAGGCAATTGAAAAACTTGAACAAAACGATTATCATCTGGTGCTTATGGATTTGCATATGCCCGAGCTCAATGGATATGAGGCAGCGAAAAAAATCAGAAGCAACTCTTCTGCCGTCCTCAATCACCAGGTACCTATTCTGGCGCTCACCGCCGATGTTACCTCCGAAACAAGGCAGCGGGTAAAAGAAGCAGGCATGAACGATTTTATTACCAAACCTTCTGAGCAGGACATTATTTATAAAAAGATAATGACGGCTTTGCGCAATACCAAAACCAGCTTTGTGGAGAAGAAAGAGATTCCTGTTATTAGCGAAAAAGATCAACAACAGGATCTGGAGAAATCTAAGCTGCGCATTCAAAAAGCACTGGCAGATATCTTTGATGATGATATGGAAGGAAGTGTTGCACTGATTGTTCGATTTCTGAAAGAAATTCCCCGAACCATTCTGGCTATCAATGAAGCTTTTTACGAACAGGATTATCAAACCCTGGGCAAACTTGTTCATAAAATCAAACCGGGATACAGTTATATGGGCTTTAGCGAAGTATCGGATAAAATAGCTTATATACAAGAACTTGCCAAAGCAAAAAGCGATATCCCTAAATTGGAGAAACTCTGCCAGGAGCTGGATGAAGACTCCCGCAAAATCATTAAAATATTGCGCGAATTGCATAAGGATTTTCTCAGTAATAACACAGCCAGCATCCACCAGAAGTTGGAATAGTGGGCCCGGCTATGGCTGGTATACCATCAAAAATTGTAATTTTGCCCTTTGTATTAATCATATAAAGGGCATTGTTATTGGATGGAAACTCATGAATTTTACATGCATCGTTGCATTGAACTGGCAAAGCAGGGACTGGGGAAAGTGGCACCCAATCCTTTAGTGGGAAGTGTAATTGTACACGAAGGAAAAGTGATCGGAGAAGGGTACCACAGGGAATATGGCAAAGCCCATGCCGAAGTAAATGCAATCCATTCGGTTAAGGATCCCTCTCTGTTGCAACAATCCATCCTCTACGTTAATCTTGAACCCTGCTGTCATCATGGGAAAACACCCCCCTGCACCGACCTTATTATTCAACACAAGATTCCTCATGTGGTAATTGGCGCCGTCGACCCTTTTGATGCAGTTGCAGGCAAGGGAATTTCAAAACTCAGAAATAACGGTGTGAAAGTAGATGTTGGGATTCAGAAACCCGCCTCCATGAGAGTAAACCGGCGTTTTTTTACTTTTCATCAGAAAAAACGTCCCTATATCATCCTTAAATGGGCCCAAACAGCAGACGCTTTTATTGATATCGAGAGGCTGCCTGCCACTCCTGCCCGTCCTACCTGGATAACCTCAGAAAAACTCAGAATGCTTGTACACAAGTGGAGAACAGAAGAGCAAGCCATAATGGTAGGTACCATTACCGCGCTCAAAGATAATCCCAGACTTAATGTCAGAGACTGGACCGGTCCCAACCCTGTGCGGATTGTATTGGATGAAAACCTTACCCTGTCCTCCTCGCTCCATCTGTTTGATAATTCTCAAAATACCCTCGTTTTTAATCAGCTTACCAACAAAAAGGAAAACAATACGACCTGGATAAAAACAGATTTTTCTCATCCTGATTTTCTGACTAACATTTTACATGAACTCTACAATTTACAGATTCAGTCGCTAATAATTGAAGGAGGACAAAAACTTCTTACTGCATTTATCAGCAAGCAAATCTGGGATGAAGCAAGAATCTTTCAGGGCAGTAAGTTTTTCGAAAAAGGCCTGAGAGCCCCTACTCTACCCCTGGATAAGTTTTCGCAGATTTTCATCGGTAACGAAACCCTATATTGGGTGAAAAATCCACGTAATCAATTCTAATCTTGCGGAAATGGAAAATATTATTCTGGCTGTATTCTTTTCATCTTGTATTATAGTCACTTTCAGGCTTTTTATCATTTTAAAAATCGATAACCTCCAGGCGATTACATTTAACTATCTTTTTGCAGCTTTCTTTTCCTATCTTGCATACGGACACAGTTTTACGCCGTTAGAGATTCTGCAAAAGCCATGGTTTGGATGGTCTGTTATCAATGGCTTTTTGTTTATCCTGGTCTTTTTCATCTTTGCACGGTCGGCCCAGAAAGCAGGAGTTGCCATTACTGCAGTGGCCAGCAAAATGTCGGTAATCATTCCCGTGAGTATTGGAATTATCATTTATGGCGACAGCCTGAATCTGCCCAAGGCTGCCGGAATCCTCACTGCCTTTCCGGCATTTTACCTGGTATTCTCTGGTCGTCAGAGAGAACAGACCAATACACGATACTGGTTACTGCCCCTGATTCTCTTCCTGGGTACCGGAAGCAACGACAGTGTGATGAAGCACGCACAAAAATTTCATGTAGGAGATGAATATTTGTTATTTCTGGGTACCATATTTGCACTTTCCCTGGTAATGGGCACCATGACCTGGATGATAACCCAAAGAAGGACTGCCCGGAAATTACAAATCCGTAACATTATTGCTGGATTTATTCTTGGAGGACTCAATTTTGGCTCCACCATGTTTTTTCTCAGAAGTATCGCCCTGTTTGAAAGTTCTGTGTTTTTCCCGGTATTTAATGTAAGTGTGGTAAGCATGGGTGCACTTATTGGCTGGCTGATATTCAAAGAAAAATTATTGCTCAAAAACTGGCTCGGCATCCTGCTGGCAATTCTTACAATTTTGTTTATTGCCATTGCCTGATGTTGCATTAGAAAACTTCAGTAAAAATTAAGAAGAATATGTTTGAAGATACTTACAGAACCATTACAACACAAAGTGAAGGATTATACAAAGACAAGGGTAGTAAATTTATTGCTTTTGCCATTCCCGTGCTCAGTGAAGAGGAAGTAAAAGGACATCTGCAGGAATTAAGAAAAAAATATTATGATGCCCGACATCATTGCTATGCTTATGCCTTGGGCCCGGCAAGAGATGCCTTCCGGATAAATGACGATGGTGAGCCCTCGGGAACTGCCGGAAAACCTATTTACGGACAAATTCTTTCTCATGATCTTACCAATGTGTTAATAGTTGTTATTCGCTATTTTGGAGGGGTAAAACTGGGCGTCAGAGGTCTTATCAATGCATATAAAGCTGCAGCACAGGAAGCTATTGCCAATAATACCATCGAGGAGAAAATTATCAAAGAAGTGTATGAACTGGAATTTGACTATCCTCTCATGAATGAAGTAATGCGGGTATTAAAAGAACAGGAGCTGGAACAAATTTCGCATGATTTTACTTTGTCGTGCAAGCTCATCTTTGCCGTAAGACGCAACTCAGCTGACTCAGTAAAAGGATTATTTTCGTCTATTTATGGGTTAACTATTACCTATAAATATACGATGTAGGTTTTCCGGTAAATCGAGTTTTCCTACCCCCTTATTTGCATGTTACTGAATAGAAGCAGTTTAGCTGTTTTGTAGACAAAACACTGTATACGAACCAATTAAACTCTTTTTTTCTCTTATTAAAACATCTTTACGTAAAATGAGTTTAAATAAGAGTAAAGCGAATTTTTTCGTTGTTTTTTACCGCAAATAAGCTTAATATTGTGGTTCTTTTCCCCCTAAAAAAACCAAATGATGACTAGAAGCAAGGGAATTCTGTTTTTATTTGCCTGCATCCTGCTGGTGTGCAGCAGTTGTGCAGATCGAAACCGGGATTTCTCCATTGAAGGACATACTATTTTGTTGGATTCGGTAAATAGTCCCAAAGATCCTGCCCAGGAAGAACTTATTAAACAATACAGAGATAGCCTGGAGGCTGACATGAACAGAGTTTTGGTGTATTCCGAACATGAGATGGAGAGAGGCACACCTGAAGGCACCCTTAATAATTTTGTCGCAGATTTGGTCTTTGAAATTGGGCATGAAATCTATCAGCCCCAGGATGGTAAGCCCATCGACTTTTGCCTGCTTAATTACGGTGGGCTCAGGGTACCACTTCCTGAGGGAGAGATAACGTATGGACGGGTATATGAACTGCTACCCTTTGAAAATGAAATGGTTGTAGTTACCCTGAGTGGAGATAAAACTTACGAACTGTTTCAATATTTAGCTGCTGCAACCCAGGGAATGCCGGTTTCAGGTATTGAGCTTATCATCGATGACGAAACTCCTGAGATCATAAAAATTCAGGGTCAGGAGTTCGACAAAAACCAAACCTATAAAGTGCTTACCTCTGATTATCTTGCCGGAGGTGGCGACTCTATGGATTTCTTTCTGCAACCCATCCATTACGAATTACTGGGAATGCGGGTGCGTGATGCCATCATATTGCACATGCAAAATGTACAAGCCAGGGGAGAAAAAATAAGTGCTGAATTAGACGGGCGGATTGCTTATTCTCAATAATACAATCGAAATTATAGTGCCCCAGGCTGATATTCATTTTGCCAATACTATGTATATAACCCAATAGTCAGAAAAGATATAATGTTCTCAAATATCCGTCATGTATTATAAACACCTTGATGGATAATTATGCTGAAAAAAATCGGTTTTCTGCATAAAAAAAGGAACTTACGCTCCAGCACTGCAAAAAGCAGGACATGTATCTGATCAATTTACTCAAATCAATACCCGATGAACTTGACCAAAATCAACAGGCGTACTTTTGCCAAAACTTCACTTATTGCCGGCGTTTCTCTGGGGGCAGGTTTGCCTTTTTGGGCCCATGGACAGGAGGATATCAGTCATCTTTGTATTCTTCACACCAATGATACCCACAGCCGCATAGATCCCTACCCTGCCAATGACCCCAATTATCCGAATATGGGAGGCTATGCACGCCGTGCCACAGTTATCCATCAAATCAGGCAATCCCACCCCCATGTTTTATTACTGGATGCCGGAGACATTTTTCAGGGTACACCTTACTATAATATCTATGGAGGTGAACCCGAACTTATTCTCATGAGTAAAATGGGATATGATGCTGCAACCATAGGTAATCACGAGTTTGATAACGGGCTCGAAGGCTTTCTAAAGGTTCTGCCCCATGCTGAATTTCCATTTATCATATCCAATTACGATTTTTCTGCAACTATACTGCATGGGAAAACCATGCCCTATAAGGTTCTGGAGAAAGGAGATTTGAAAATCGGACTGTACGGATTAGGTATTGAGCTGGAAGGTTTGGTAGGAAGAAACCTGTATGGGCAAACGATATACCTGGAGCCACTTGATGTTGCCCGCAAAGTAGAACGACTCCTTAAGGAAGAATTGAATTGTGATATAATTATCTGCTTGTCGCATTTAGGGTATGAATACGAGACCAATAAGGTGAGTGATTTATCAATAGCGCGTCAAACAAGGTATACAGACATTATTCTGGGGGGACACACCCACACATTACTCGATCCCCCCACAAAAATAGAAAACGCCGCAGGGAAAAAAGTGCTCATAGGACAAACAGGTTATGCAGGAGTTCGACTAGGTCGTATGGATCTGTACTTTAACAAAAAAAACAGGGAAACTTTTGTCGAATCCAATACAACAAAAATTTTTAATAATCAAGCGTAAAACCACTTTTTTATTCACTATTTTTTTTCAATTTTTGTTGAAATGTTTGGGGGACACATTGATAAATTCCATTACACTGTAAATCAACCCTGAAGCGAAAATCAGAGTATTAACCACAACAATTTTTGATTATTTTTTAGAGATGGACAACACGCACGAGTTAGTATGGTCAAAATGTTTAAATGTTATTCAAGATAATATTCCACAGAATAGTTTCAACACCTGGTTTGCCCCCATCAAGCCTGTTAAGCTGATAAACAACGTTTTAACCATCCAGGTACCCAGCCAGTTTTTTTATGAATGGCTGGAAGAACATTACATAGAGCTATTGCGGAAAACCATTAAGAAGGAATTAGGTGTTGACGGAAGGCTGGAATATAGTATCGTTATGGATAGTGCCTATAACCATACCCAACCTTACACGATTCATGCACCCACATTAAACAGAAAAGCACTAAAAAATCCACCGGTAACTATGCCTTTAGATTTGAACAAAGATAGTGGCAAAACTGTACCCAATCCTTTTATCATTCCGGGGTTGAAAAAATTGAACATTCACCCCCAGTTGATTGAGTCTTACAATTTTGAAAACTTTGTTCAGGGCGACTGCAACAGGCTTGCACGCAGCGCAGGCATTGCCGTTGGACAAAACCCGGGAAAAACTTCTTTTAACCCTTTGCTGATTTATAGTTCCAGTGGTTTGGGAAAAACCCACCTTGCACATGCTATTGGCATTGAGGTTAAAAATAATTTCCCCGACAAAACTGTTCTATATGTTTCATGCGAGCAATTTACCAATCAGTTTATTGATGCCGTAAAAAATTCCAATCAAAACGATTTTATCCACTTCTACCAGATGATTGATGTTTTGATTGTCGACGATATTCACTCCCTGGCCAACAAACCAAAAACGCAAGATGTTTTCTTTCATATTTTCAATCAGCTGCACCAAAACAGCAAACAGATCATTATAACCTCCGATCAGCCGCCTGTTGAAATGAAAGGAATAGAGCCCAGGCTGCTCTCACGATTTAAATGGGGTCTTTCTGCTGACTTGCAAACCCCTGATTTGGAAACCCGCATTGCCATTTTACGCAAGAAAATGTATAACGATGGAGTAGAAATGCCTGCCAACGTAGTAGAATTAATTGCCAGCAGTATAGACACCAATATCAGGGAAATGGAGGGTGCCATGATTTCTATTCTGGCTCAATCCTCAATGAACAAAAAAGAAATAAACACAGAACTGGCCAATAGCGTTATTCAGAAATTTGTAAAAAGCACACCACGCGAAATTACTATAGAACACATACAGAAAACGGTAGGAGAATATTTTGACATTCCCATCGATAAAATCAACTCCAGTACACGAAAAAGAGAAATTGTACAGGCTCGTCAACTGGCAATGTATTTTTCCAAAGCATACACAAAACACTCTCTTGCCTCTATTGGAAGCAAGCTCGGGAAAAAAGATCACGCTACTGTGCTGCACGCCTGTAAGACCGTGAAAAATTTATATGATACTGACAGGGACTTTAAAAAGCATTTTGATGAACTTGATAATATGCTCAAGATAAAGATGTAAATGATCATCCCTTTTAATGTACACCCGAATTCCGGATTTTCATTTTTGAATGTCCGGTTTTTTATGGATAACCGTCTTGAATTGTAAATTTTAAATGCATAATACCGATGAATATTCTAATGGTTTGCCTGGGCAATATTTGCCGCTCCCCTTTGGCAGAAGGAATCATGAAAGCAAAAGCCCAAAAATATCAACTCAAAATAAACGTAGATTCCGCCGGTACAGGAGCTTACCATGTTGGTGAACAACCTGATCCCCGCTCAATGGAGGTAGCCCTGAAAAATGGAATTGATATTGCAGATCAAAGAGCCCGTAAATTCAGAACGGATGATTTTGACCATTTCGATAAAATCTATGCCATGGACGTAATCAATTATGAAGATATACTTGCCCAGGCACAAACAGCAGAGGACAAAGAAAAGGTGGAAATGATTATGAATAAGGTGTATCCGGGAGAAGACAAGTCGGTTCCCGACCCCTATTTTGGAGGGAAAGATGGTTTTGATAAGGTTTTTGATATGCTGGATAAAGCTTGTGATATAATTGCCCGCGAAATGGTTGCTCAAGAGAAGAACCCAAATGAATAGCTCCCAAAACATGAATTGATATGGAATTACCGGGAAAAAATGAGATAGAACATGCATACAACCGAATATCGGGGCATGTAAAACGTACCCCTTTGCTCAGCTGTTCTACGCTAAATAACTTAAGTGAAGCCTCACTGTTATTTAAATGTGAGAATTTTCAAAAGGCAGGAGCCTTCAAGTTCAGAGGAGCCACCAATGCTTTGTTGCAACTAAAACCCGGGCAAGCTTCTAAAGGAGTGTGTACCCATTCATCAGGGAATCATGCCCAGGCACTGGCGCTTGCTGCCAACTCAAATGGATTGGAGGCTTTTATTGTAATGCCTGATAATGCACCCGTTGTTAAGGTTAATGCAGTACAAGGGTATAATGGTAAAATACAATTCTGTAAGCCCACGCTCCAGGCCCGGGAATCGACCCTGGAGATGATACAACAAACAACCGGCGCAACATTCATTCATCCCTACAACAACCTTCATGTTATAGAAGGTCAGGCAACGTGCTTCTATGAACTGCTTACCCAGGTTGAGACTCAACCAGATTATGTCATTGCACCAGTGGGAGGAGGAGGTTTGCTCAGTGGCACGCTTTTGACAGCCCGGGCTTTCGCTCCTGAAACCAAAGTTATAGGAGCCGAACCTTCAATGGCCAATGATGCATGGAAATCCCTGCAGGCTGGTCGCTTCATACCCTCAGAAAACCCCCAAACGATTGCTGATGGTCTGAAAACATCATTGGGGTCAATAACCTGGCCCATTATCAGAGATCATGTACACGATATTCTTACGGTTTCTGAAGAAAGCATCGTCAAGGCCATGTACCTTGTCTGGGAACGGATGAAAGTAGTAATAGAACCTTCTGCTGCTGTGCCACTGGCAGTTGTGCTGAACCATAAAGCTCTGTTCCGCGGTAAAAGGGTTGCCGTGATTTTTTCAGGAGGCAATGTCGATTTAAAAAACCTACCCTGGTAACCCAGCAATAGCCATAATAACCTAAAAAGCTCTTAAAGATGAATCTACCTAAAGGAAAGCTTTACTTAATTCCGGTCGGACTGGGAGGAGAAAATCCGCAAAACCTGCTTCCCTCCTATAATTCAATCATTATTGAAACGCTGGATGAGTTTATTGTGGAAAATATCCGTTCTGCCAGAAGGTATTTACGGAGCATTGGGTACAAAAAAGACTTTGCCACCGTTGTCTTCCATGTCCTTGATAAACACACTTCAGACCGGGATATCCCCGGGTTTTTAGATAGTGCAAAGCAGGGAACAAACCTTGGCCTGTTATCGGAAGCCGGCAATCCTTGCATTGCTGACCCCGGTAATAAAGTAGTAAGGCTGGCCCATGAAAACAACATCAGGGTTATCCCATTGGTAGGACCCAGTTCGATTTTACTGGCACTGATAGCTTCGGGATTTAACGGGCAGAGTTTTTCTTTCCACGGCTATCTGCCGGTGGATAGAAAAGCCCGGCAACACAAAATCAAAGAACTACAAGAGCTTGTGGTGAAAAAACAACAAACCCAAATCTTCATGGAAACTCCCTACCGGAACAATGCATTGATGCAAGACTTGCTGAGTTATTGTGCGGATTCCATGCTTCTGAGCATTGCCTCAAATATAAGTATGCCGGAAGAATTCATAAAAACCATGAGTGTGGAAGAATGGAAAAAGCAAACGCCCGATTTGCATAAAAAACCGAGCGTTTTCCTGTTGTATAAAGATCAATAGTTCTATCAGGGATTGAACTTCTGAGGGTTATTTCGATTGTTCAATTGCGGGTCGTTTGGTTTTGAAGGCATATATCAATATGGCAATTCCCAGCAGTATCATCGGAATACTAAGCAGTTGTCCCATATTTATATTGAAATAGTCCAGTACTTGAGATACAAATCCTCCTGACAAACGTTCCTGGGGTTCTTTCCAGAATTCCACAACAAACCGCCAAACAAACAGGGTAATAAGAAAAAACCCACTCATAAAGCCTTCGTACAAGCGGCTGATGTTCTTAAAGTAGAGCCCCAGCATGGTGATAAAAATCAAAAGGTAGCCAGCTCCTTCATAAATGGCTGTAGGATGCACAGGAGGGGTAAACACGGGGTCAGCCCCCTGCATCCACTGACCTAAATTTTTGATGAATCGGAATCCCCAGGGCTGATCTGTAACATACCCGTAAATTTCATGATTCATAAGATTTCCCATACGGATAAACATGGCAGCGAGTGCCACGACAATCAGCAGCCGGTCGGCGGTCCAAAGGAAAGGTTTGCTGGAAACTTTCCGGTAATATCTATAGATGGCAATGATAATTCCGATTGCACCCCCATGACTGGCAAGACCTCCCTGCCAGATGAAAAGAATCTCCACCGGATTTGAAATATAATAGTCAAAATCATAGAAAAAACAATGCCCCAGGCGTGCTCCGATTATGCTACCCAAGGCAATATGTATAAGCAAACTGTCAATTTCATGCTGCCCTACATTTTCTTTTTTAAAAATCCGTGATATGATTTCGTAACCCAGGTAAAATGAAAGTGCCCAAAACAAACCATACCACCTCACTGAAAGGGGGCCCAGGGAAAAGATAACCGGGCTTACCTCCCAGGTAATCTGCAAAATAGTCATAGTAAGTACGTTAATTATTCTATTTCTAATAGTTCTACATCAAAAATCAATGTGGCTCCAGCCGGTATTGGACCGGTAGTTCTGTCACCATAAGCAAGTTCAGAAGGAACAATAAAGCGGTATTGGGCACCGGTGCGCATCAGGGCAACACCTTCGTCCCAACCTCTTATCACCTGCCCTTGTCCTAATACAAACTTAAAAGGCAAATCTCTTTCTACTGAAGAGTCAAACAATTCTCCATCAGTAAGAAATCCGGAGTAATGTACTTTTACCATTTCACCCGCTTTAGGGTAATCTCCTGTTCCTTCTTTCACGATAATGTATTGTAATCCGGTATCAGTACTGAGGGTATCTTTTCCTGCTACATCATAAGGCTCCGCCCTGATAATATCAGTAGCTTCCAGTACCTCAATATCGAAAATTAAGTCGGTCCGGGCAGGAATAGGTCCTCTGCCCTGCTCTCCATAGGCCAGCTGATAAGGAATCCATAAACGGGCTTTATCGCCTACGCGAAGATAACTCAATCCTTCTTCCCATCCCCTGATAACCATTCCACGACCCAGGGTTATTTCGATGGGACTGTTTCTTTCGCGCGAGGAATCAAACAAGGTCATATCTTCAAAGAAGCCATTATAATGTACCTTTACTTTCATTCCCTCCTCCAGCTCTTTTCCTTTTCCTTCTTCAACAATGGCCCAACGCAGGCCGCTGTTACTTTGCTCAACAGGCAAAGTTTCCTCAATTTCAAAAGGTTCAGGTGCAGGAATTACATCCATGATCTCAACATGAAAAACCAAAGGAGCATTGGCAGGGATATCGCCCATAGTCTTATCTCCATAGCCTAAGTCAGGAGGTATTCTTAGTATCGCTTTATCTCCTTCCGACAAAAGTGTCATGGCGATATCCCAGCCCTTGATAACCTGGCCGGCACCAATTTTGAAAGAAACAGGTTCATCTCTTTCATAACTGCTGTCAATCAAGGTGCTATCTTCAAGCATCAGGGTATAATGAACATACACCATGTCATTAAGAGATGCTTGTTCTCCTTCCCCCTCATCTTCAACCCGATACTCGATACCAGACTCGTGTGTGTTGAATGAGGGTGGTGCTGATATTTTTGATACCGTACTGCAGGCTGTAAAAATTGCCAAAAAGGCCATGAAAAGGAAAAGCCTTGCTGAGGTTGATGTTCTGTTGAATGAAATGGTTGTCATAATACCGGCTTAAGAAACCGAAAAGAGAATACGGTGATGGATTCTCTTTTCGATTAGGTTATCATGCTGCTGCATATAGTTATTCTGCACTAATCAACTCGATATCAAAAATCAAGGTTGAAAAGGGTTGTATAAGTTCACTTCTGGCTTTGTCGCCATAAGCAAGGTGAGAAGGAATAATCAGACGTGCTTTGGAGCCGACATTAATTTTAGAGATACCTTCATCCCAACCAGGGATCACCTGTCCGCTTCCCAGGGTAAACTCAATGGGCTCGCCCCGTTCAACTGAAGAATCAAAGACAGTACCATCGAGCACCATACCCGTATAATGTACTTTTACATTTTGTCCTGGCTCGGGTTTTGGTCCTGACCCTTCTTCTTCAACGATGATAATCAAACCACTTTCTTCGGGTTGTACATCAATATTTTGTTCATCCAGGTATTCATCAAGGATTTTGGTTTCATTCATGGAAGCATTTTCCTGTTCCTCCATTTGTTCTTCCCTTTGCTTCTGCATATAAGCTTCATATTCCTCTTCATTAAAGAATTCATGCATAACGATGTCAACATAAATGCTGTCTTCGGGATTAATAAATTCAGGAACACTCATTGCACCCATGGTAACAGAAAAGAAGTTATTGGCATCAAACATAAAAGATGCACTGTCGCCTGCAGCCATCATTCTTAAAGCTTCGTAAATATCACCCTCATATTCAGAAGGAATAACACGAACATAGGCACTGCCCTGATTTTGGCTACTGGAAAAAAAGACTGAATCTGCAGGATAGCGATAATTAAAGTCAATTTTTGCAATGTCATCAACGGAGGGTTTATCTCCTTTGTTATTATCATGAAACTTGTAGGTCAATCCAGTTTCAGTTTGTTTGTAAGAATCATCCGTGCACGATGAAAGGAAAAAAATAAACAACAATGCAGGAATTAATAAAATTTCTTTTTTCATAAGTTAGATTTATTAGGTTTTAAAATTATATTGCTGTATGATGTAAATTCAGAAACACGGAGTTTCTTAATACTGCAACAGCAAAGGTTATTGTTAGAAAACTATTTATTGTATTATTTGATTACTGCTTGCATGTTAGCGATTATTGTAATTCAACGAGTTCAACATCATATATAAGGGTTGCCCTTTGCGGAATCTTAACTCCATCTCCGGGTACTCCATGAGCCAGATGAGGGGGAAGAATAAATTTGGCTTTATCTCCTTCATGCAACAGCAGAAACCCTTCCTCAAGTCCACTTTCCACGCCTCCCCGTCCTATTAGGAATTCTGCCATGCCATCTTCCCGGGATGAATAAACCAAATCACCGGTTATTAACCAGACTGAATAGTGAAAAACGGCTATTTGGTCTTTTTGTGCCTTTTCGCCGCTCCCTTCGTGGTAGATCATGTACCTGAGTCCGGAACCGGTTTCCTGCATTTCCCATCCATGCCGGCTGATGAAATCTCTGATTTCCTGATCTTCTGTATCTGTCAGTATAGCATTGGCACCGCGAAGTTGTTCGTGCAGGACAGCTTCGTCAGGCTTATCTTTCTCCTGCATGGATGACTGACATGATGCTAGTGCGAAGAAGAAAAAAAGAATCAAAAATAAGGAGGTTATTCTGCTCATGGTTTTTTATTCGTGTGTTTTGTTTGTCCTTTGTGTAAGAAATAATGTAATTTTGATTCTTTATCACATAGTAATTGGCTGTGCAAAGTTAATGATTATCCTTGATAACTCTTAAAGTACGAAAATCATCTTTGGATAAATTTGCAATTAACTGTTCAAAATCCTTAATGGTTTTTTCAAGATTTTGTTGGGAATGACCTCCTGAGGCGTTTTTGTGGCCCCCTCCATTGAAATAGTCGCGTGCCAGAGTATTAACATTAATAGTACCCTCAGAACGAAAAGATATTTTAATTATATCTTTTTTCTCAATAAAAATGGCTCCAAGTTCAATTCCTTTAATACTCAAAGCATAGTTGACCACCCCTTCAGTATCTCCTTCCTGGTAGTTGAACCTTTTCAAATCTTCGCAGGAAAGATAAATAAAAGCGGTTTTACATGGAAGCATCACCTTTAGATTGGAGCTCAGGCAATGGCCCAGCAAACGCAACCGATCTTCAGAATAGGTGTCATAAATTTTGCGGTGAATTTTTTCGCCATCTATACCCAGGGAAATTAAATGGGCTGTAATATGATAAGTTTTGGGATTATTGCAGGCATAACTAAAGGAACCTGTATCGGTGATAATACCAGTATAAAGACATTGAGCAATATGTTCATCCAGAAGATGCTCTTTACCCAATGCTACGATAAATTCATAAATAAGCTCTGCTGTTGACGATGCAGAAACGTGAGAAAAAACCACATCAAACTGATCATGTGGGTCGGGGTGATGATCGATAAGAATTTTGGTTGCTGAGGACTTCTTCAGGGCCTCTTGCAGCTGATCGGTCCTTGCCATATCATTAAAATCCAGGCAGAATATAATATCTGCATCAGCAAGTGCCCCGAGTGCTTTGTTTGGCTCCCGGGTAGCAATTATAATTTGCTGTGTTCCGGGCATCCAGCTGATAAAGGAGGGAAAAGAACCAGGTGAAACCACTGACACATGAGTAAAATTATCGTTTTTAAGAAAATGATACACTCCCATGGATGAACCAATAGCATCACCATCAGGATTGACGTGACTTATGATCACTATTTTCTGTGATTTGTCTGAAAGGAGATTCTTAATTTGTTGTATAGCTGCTTTATCCAACTTTCAATATGTTAATAAACAAAAAAGAGATAATTGTGTTTCTATAGCATTCGGCTTTTGTTTGGCTGCTAAGGGCACAAAGGTAAAAAAAACATGGCATTCATTATCCCTCAATGAAATTATACAAATTTGGGGTGTTGAAACACCGGACTTATGTAAATTCAGGATTCTGACAGAATAAACGTTTTAACCCTTAATAAACTAACACTCAAAATTTTTTAATTGTATGACACCTAGCATTACTTTGACAATGATTAAGCCTTACGCGGTACAGAATGGTTACACCGGCCCTATTCTGGCAAAAATTAATGAGGCAGGCTTCAGAATTATTGCCATGAAATACCTTCAGTTGACCCTTCAGCAGGCACAGAAGTTTTATAAAGTGCATGAAGGTCAGAAATTCTACCCACGATTAACGGAGTTCATGTCTTCGGGCCCAATTGTAGCCGCTATACTTGAAAAAGAAAACGCTGTAAAGGATTACAGGAAACTCATCGGAGCCACCGACCCCCGGAAAGCCGAGGAAGGAACGCTTCGAAAGCTTTTTGGTGCCAGCATTGATAAAAATGCGGTACATGGTTCAGACTCTGATGAAAATGCTGTATTGGAAGCTGATTTCTTTTTCTCGGAACTGGAGAGATTTTATTTCAAGGATTAAGTTTGTTCTCAGCAGGCAAAAATTCCTCAAAAGTATTATCCTGGTAGAATGCAATTAACCGAACTATTTTTCGGTTCATTGCATTTTCCTTTTGTGAGGGTTTATCTATTTCTTTATCAACATTTTTCAACAAATCAGCAGGCACAGATTCCTCGCTGAGGTTTTGATAATTCTCCTCATCCTTTCCCGAAGCCTTGGATAAAGGATTTTCAGCAGGGAAATCTTCTGTGTTGTCATCAGTTTTTGTATCAGCAGTCTCTTCTGCATCATTTGCTGTCTCCATTCCTGAAAATAAATCGACTTCTTTTCCAAATATACTTCCTTCTCCCTTTACCAGCCATTGAGTATTGATAGCAGGGTATTTGTCCAGTACCTTCTGAATAAATTCAAGACTGGGTTTGTTTCTTTCTGAAAGGATATGCGATATGGTTGATCGGGGCACCTCAAGCTGGTCAGCAAACTTTGCTGCAGTAAGGTTGTAGCGTTTTAATATCTCCTGTATGCGATTTACCATTGTAAATTATTGCTGTTAACATTAATGAATTTGCAAAATGGATCATTGAATTGCAATTGTAAATTTAAGAAATTTTGCGTAGATTACAAATGTAAAACTGAAAATATTCAAGTATTTCATTAAATATGCTCGTTTAGTTGCTGTTTTTTTGATAATTAGCAATG
>CAZBGI010000004.1:85864-102839 GCA_964491395.1 uncultured Bacteroidales bacterium
GTTTGTTCTTTTTGCGAAATCCAGGCACTGTTTTTCCTTTTCTTATCATCCTACTCTATTGTATCTCTTTTCTAAGACTAAATAAAAAAACACCCTTCATTAAATCTATTATTATTTCAATACCATTACAACCCAAAAGCAAAGCCAGAAAAATTGTTTCAATGGATGTTAAATCGTTTGTTCTTTTCCTCAATGAGAATCGAATAAATTGTAGCGATCTGTACCTATACAGGATAAATTTTGCTCACAGCGAGATACACTTATTGTTGAAACAGCATATCTGTCGGTACATCAGGCATAATATTCGTTATAAACCACAATATTTGGGTTTTATAAAAAACCATGGAAAGGAATCGTAATGGAATACATTTCAGAAAAGGACCAGATTGCCCGGATACTATTAAAATTACCTCACAGGAGAAAAGGTTGGAGAATAATTAATAAAATATACCCGTTGCAAAAAGAATGGAAAGGAAAAATATTGCCTGAAGAACTAAGCTATTGGATAATTGAACGATCTTGGGTTTAAGAATTTAAGCGTAAAGCAACCTCATAACTTGACAGCTTTTACCATTTCTGAGCTGTTTGCAAAATTAACCCTGATCAGATACATACCCTGCGACAAACTGGCGATATCCCGGAAGGGTTTTATTTTGTTATAACCCGGGTATATCATAATTTTACTTGTTTGCCATATTTTATGCCCACTACTATTAAACAATTCAATGGTTATCTTTTCTTGCTGATAAGCATAAAATTCGATGGAAGAGGTGGGTTGTAAAGGATTGGTTAAGAGCCTCAGCCGATTTGTGTCCATTAATTCTCTTTCGAGCATTGAAATGGCATGCGTAAAATTGGGGATGCCATATCCGTATAAGGAGTCCGGATTAAGGAAATTATTGCTGCTTGAAATAATGGCTTGTTTTATATCCTCATTGGAGGCATCCGGAAACATTTCCCACAAGCAAGCAGCCAAACCGGAGATTATGGGAGCTGAAAAGGATGTTCCATTGGCATTGCCTGTTACACCCATAGTGTTTACAACGGCAACTCCTTGTCCCTGAGCCATGATTTGCGGACTTATCCTGCCATCGTATGTAGGCCCCACGGAGCTGAATGAAGCCCGTAAGCCTTCGCTATTGGTACCCCCAACAGCCAAAGAACCTGGTGCGTCGGCCGGAGATCCTATATACTGCCAACTTTGTGAACCATAGTTTCCGGCACTGTTAACAACCAGCATTCCCCTGCTAAAAGCCATATTTGCTGCTCTTGCTACTACTGTGGTATTTCCGTCCATATCCTGGTAGGAATAATTCTGAGCGGGATTGTCAAAAATGGTGTACCCCAGGGAGGAGTTGATTATATCTACCCCTACACTATCTGCAAACTCTGCGCCTGCCAGCCAATTATATTCTTCCACCCTGAATTCTGAAGATGCATCTTCTGTACGAATCAGCCAATAAGAAGCCGCTGTTGCAACGCCGGAATACATCCCCGGGATTTTGGCTGCCATAACAGACAAAACAAAAGTTCCATGATTGTGACCAAGGTATAATTCTTTTTTGTTTCGTGAGAAATCATGGTAACCCAGTATCTGATTACCCTTCCATAGATTCTCAAACGCAGAAAGTGTATCTACACCTCTGAATCCTGCATCGATAACGGCTATGACGGTTCCATTACCCCAGTAACCTTGCTGGTGCAAACTTTGGCCGTTGACCATGTTTACCTGGCCCAGTGCTGTACCATAACCTGTATTTATATCTGAATCATAAGTGCCAGAATACGGAAATACCCTTTCATTAAAATATTGCATAGCAGCCTTTTCCGTTATCTGTTCTTGCTGTGTTCCTGACTTTTCATAAGAATCGTTGGCGGGTGATTTTGCAATTTCAGTCAATGTAACAAAATCTAATTGTGAGAGGATTGCAACAGGGTCAGTGGTTTCAGCGGTGAACATAGCACCATTAAACCACTTACTGGTATAATGCAATTCCATTCCTGTTTCTTCCACCACCTTGTTTATATAAAAGTCAGAAACAGGAAGATCATAAAAGTCTATGGATATATTTTGGTTTTGCCTTCTTTGGATGGCTTTGGGAGAGAGAAATTCATGGGGACGAGAAAGTGAGTAAGTGCTATGATTTTTATCGGTGAATTCCACCCAGATCATCACAGGCTCAGTAGCCATTAGTGTGCCGGACACCAACCAGACGGCAAAAGTTATAATTAAATGAAGGGTGTATCTCATAACCAGAATATTTTCCGGACAGCTAAATTTTCAGCAGGCATGCTCAGTCGAATTCATCAGCCTTGTTACTATTGTCAAAACCATATTCAATCAATTCATAAGTGTAATCGACTCCCCTGATGATGGTACCGTCAATGTCTGTACTCAAATCCACATATTTTTTCATCACCATACCGATGTTGGGAGAATATATTTCATACTGAAATTCCTGACCAATTAAGGTAGAAAGATCTTTTTGTAAAACCCTGAGTGTAGAATCAAAGCTTAATGTGCCTATTTGCATCGGATCATGTAAGTGTGTTATTTCATAGTTTTGCGACGGCAGGGTATTGAATGCATTACCATCCCATTGCTTTCCTCTCTCCGGCACATCCGGGTTTATCCATAAAGGGAAGGACAATTTGACGTAAGTGGTGTTTTCTATCGTTTTCAGTGCCATGGTGGAGGTGAGTTGAGAAGTCCATACATTTTTTACCTGCCATGGTTGTTCGTCATTCTCTCTGTAAAATCGCTCATGAAGCATTTTGTTTTCCTGTGCTAAATCTTCCCTGTACCGGACGTTCACTTCCTTCACCTGGTAGTGATAATGAAAAACTTCTTCCAGGAAATCATCATATACCGTGCTGTCAACCTGATAAATAAGCCATTTTCCTTCTGTATGTCCAAAATACTCATGTCCAACATAAACGGGCTCTCCCTCATTGGTTTCACAAGAGTTTACCAGAACTCCCACTATACAGAGAAACGGGAATAAAAGAATTGATTTTTTAAATTTAACCATACAGATTTATGTATGTTATTTATTATCATCGTATATTTCCTGTAATTATTCCTTCAGCATTTATTGCCTTTTGGGCATTGTCCTCCGAAACAAAACGAATAAACCTATGTTGTTTTAGTGCGTTTGTTTTTAAAAATCTCAACTTTTAATTTTGGAGTTTAAAGATACAGAAAATACTTAACGGATTGTTTTTTTCAAAATCCATCGGGAGAAAATGAATCATCATGCAGACTCGGGCCTGGTTTAAGAGGAATCGCTTCATCTTCTTCCATCTCTATAAGAATCTCTTCTTTTACAATCTGCCCTTCATTATCATAGGTGACTATTTTCTGCACCTCTCCCTTTTGTGTATAATAAACCCATTGCTTTATGTTATGATTTTTCCTGTATGTGCCAGTAAGTAAGGGTTCTCCTCCAACGTAAAACACCTTATAGGTGCCATTAAGCAAATCATTTTCATAATTGGCTTGTATATGAATATTGCCGTTGGGATAATATTTTTCATAAGGTCCTTGCTGGCGGCCATTGTGCCAGGTAATCATTTCTGCCTGTTTTCCATTGTCATAGAACGTTTTCCACACACCATGGTTTTCTCCCTCCTGGTAATAATTCTCCAGAATTAATACACCTGAATCGGTAAAAAACCTCCAAAGTCCATCTTTTTCCTTGTTTAAAAAATAACCTTCTCCCAGTATTTCGTTGTTTCTGTGATAATAGGTAGCTTTTACTGCTTCTTCTCCTTCCTGATGAATCAGTTCTGCCCGCAGCTCTCCTTCGGGGTAATAATATTTGAATACTCCGGTGGGTTGATCATCTACAAAATTTCCTTCATATCTCACGCCTCCACTGGCGAAGTATCCTCGCCAAAGCCCCTGCCGTTGTCCTTCAGCATCTTTTTCGTTATAATCATGATCTTGCCCCTGCAGGGTTCCGGAGAAAGATAACAAAAAAACAGTCCAGAAAATATACTTTAAAACGTGCATAAAAATAATTTTAAACCTTGCAAAAATAAGAAATTGACTATAGAGATTAACGAGGGTTTCACGGAATCATTGCAACTAAAATACAATATCAAAGATGCCAAACCATTTTGATCAAGCTTCTGAGCGGTTCTCAAAAACAAAATCAGTGAATTCTTTCAATCCGGGAAAAGCATAATCAATAAGAACATGATTTCGGGAAATAATCCCCTTATCTTCTCCAATGAATACCGTTACCATTTTCAATCTTTTTCCAAATTTCATATCCGAAAGGGTATCGCCCACCATTACGGATTTTTTAAAATGAATGGAAGAGAAATCTTTTTTAGCCTGCAAGGCCATCCCTGGTGAGGGCTTGCGCTGAAAGCTATGTGTTTCTTTTAATGCAGGACAAAAATATACTTTATCTATGCGCCCTCCTTCGGCCTCAATTGCCTGAACCATTTTCTCGTGAATGGCATTCAAATCATCTTCCGTCATTAACCCCTTTCCTATACCTTGTTGATTGGTTACAACCACCATGGGACCAAACAGGGTTGCCAATCTGGCTATACTTTTTTCGGCTTCTTCACGAAAGATAAAATCATCAGGGGTCAATACATAAGCATCCATCTTACGTACATTGATAACTCCATCTCTGTCAAGAAAAAGGCTCCAGGATTTGTCTATTTTCAATGTTTGGGTCATGTAATCAGGATTAAGCAAATGTATGATGGATTCAGACAGGTGGGGAATTTATATTTTCAGGGCTACCCTTTTCACCGGATAGATTTTGAACTGAAACAAATGGTCTTTACTTTTTAGAGAAGAGCGTTTTTTCAACATGTTCGCATAAAATGTGCCCCAATAAAATATGAGATTCCTGTATGCGTGGAGTATCGGTAGAAGGTACGTTGAGAAGCAGGTGACACAAATTTTTCATTTTCCCGCCATCGGCACCGGTAAAACCTATCACTTCCATTCCCAGCTCGTTGGCTTTTTGGATGGCGAAATTGATGTTTTCTGAATTACCCGAGGTTGATAAAGCAACCAAAATATCGTTTTTCTTGCCTAAGGCCTCTACCATGCGGGAAAAAACGTGTTGATATCCGTAATCGTTGGCCACGGCAGTAACAAACGAGGAATTGACATGAAGTGCTTCGGCTTGTAATGGAGGGCGATCAAAATAAAAGCGACCCGATAGCTCTGCTGCCAGATGTTGTGCATCAGCTGCACTTCCTCCATTGCCACAAAACAACACTTTTCCTCCATTACGAAAACAGGCGGTTATTTTTTCTATGACCAGTTCCAGGTTGTGCAAGAGTTGAGGGTCTTTTAATACCATCTCTTTTACACCGATAGAGTCTCTTATAGATTGTTGAATATCTTCTAGCATAATGATTGGATGACTTTGGTTATTTGTGTCCTGCTGCCTGAAATATGGCTTCCACCAGATTTTTCCAGGAGAACCGTTGTTTTTGCTTTTCTACACCTCTTTCCAGTTCTTCTGCAAGGTTTCGGTTGAAAAACTTGTATATGGCATTGGCCACATGAGGTGCTGAAGGTTTTACCACAAGTCCGGAAACCATGTTGGGCACCATCTCAGGCAAAGCTCCAACATTGGTCACTACCATCGGTATACCAAAATGGTAAGCAACCTGAGTAACTCCGCTTTGGCTAGCATCTTTGTAAGGTTGCACCACCAGATCGCTTGCACAAAAATAAGCAGCAACAAGTTCGTTGGGGATAAACTGGGTGTGCAGAACTACCTTACTCCCCAACCCCTTTTCTCTGATTATTTTAAGGTAAGGCTGATCAGAAGAGTAAAATTCTCCGGCTACAATAAGCCTTACCGGCAACTCATCAATTTCAGGTTCAGCCATTGCATTGAGCAAAATGTCGAGTCCTTTGTAATCTCTAATAAAGCCAAAAAACAACAGGTAACGATAATCAGTGGATAATTTGAGCAATTTCAATGCCTCTTCCCTGGGAATTTTGTCGCCAAAATTATCGTATATGGGATGGGGGGAAAAAACCTTGGGCTTGTTGGATTTATCAATGGATTCAAGATCTTTCAGCACCGATCGGCTTAAAGTAACAAACCCATCGCTTCGTTTGATGTAGTAGCGGGTAAGCAGTTTATCTCCGGGCTTTTTTTCATGAGGTATAATATTGTCTGCAATGGTAACCACTTTTGTTTTATGATTTCTGCGAACTCTTCCTGCAATGGTTCCCAGGCATGGCGCCATAAATGGTAACCAATACCGCACTACCAGCAAGTCAGGTTCTTCCTTCCGAATCATGGCTGCCACTCTGAACCAGTTGAGGGGATTGATACTATTAACACAAACTTTAATATCAATATCCTTGGGAGCAGGCCGGATGGCATATTGGGTTTTACCCGGAAAAAATAACGAGGGATATTGAAGAGAGAAGGTATAAATTTTCACTTCATGACCCATTTGCTGAAATTCTACCGCAAGTCGCTCATTGAAGGTGGAAAGTCCTCCTGCTCTTAAAGGATAGGCTGAGCCTAAGATAATTATTTTAGCCAATTTTCTTCTGTGGTTTTATCTATTAAATATTTATTCCTATCGGGTGCGTTTCGCGATATCAATTCAGCCAAAAAACCTGCCAGAAACAGCTGAGTTCCCAGTATCATGGCCAGCATACCAAAATAGAACAAGGGTCTTTCGGTCATTCGGTATTCCATCAAAAAGAATTTGCTGTAGGCCAGATATACCGCAATAAGAAAACCCATGACAAAGAGCAGGGTTCCCAAAAGACCAAAAAAGTGCATCGGCTTTCGTGCAAAACGTGATACAAAGGTAATGGAAAGAAGGTCGAGAAAACCATTAATAAAACGCTCCAATCCAAATTTTGTATGACCATATTTGCGCTTCTGGTGGGCAACTTTTTTCTCTCCTATTTTTTTAAATCCTGCCCATTTGGCCATCACCGGAATATACCGATGCATTTCCCCATATACTTCAATGCTTTTTATCACTTCACTTCGGTAAGCTTTTAACCCACAATTAAAATCGTGTAGCTTAATCCCTGTGGCCATTCTTGTGGCCCAGTTATAGACTCGGGTAGGAATGGTTTTAGAAACAGGATCTTGCCGGTTTTTCTTCCATCCGCTTACCAAATCATACTGCCGGGAGGATATCATTTGATATAGTTCCGGAATTTCATCGGGGCTGTCCTGTAAATCGGCATCCATGGTTATTACTACTTTCCCCTGTGCATAGGCAAACCCTACATTCAATGCAGCAGATTTTCCATAATTTCGGCGAAAACGCAATGCTTTTATAAATGGAAATTCATCCTTTAACTTTTCAATTACAGCCCAGGAATTATCCGTGCTGCCATCGTCAACCAAAATTACTTCAGTGTTGTACCTTTCCCGGGTAACGCTCCAAATCCACGATACGAGCTCAGGAAGAGACTCTTCTTCATTGTACAAAGGCACAACTACAGATAACTCCATAATCAATGTTTTTATAAATCCCTTGGTGTAATACTACTTATTTTGAATCGGCAAATTTACGAATTTATGAAGCAATAGGGTGCATCTTTCTCAGTTATAATTATCATTATATTACATTATTGTCCGGTGAAATTTGTCCCGTTCCTGAGTTTCTCAGCATGGCTCTGTCTTATTTAGCTATAAACATTCTATCCCGATGGGATTGGCCTGAAGCCAGCAGTGTGAATAAACTCTGTCAGGAACGAAATGATTATGGTTTAAAAGTGACCTCCTGAACCTAAGACTTGCAGGGATGAAACAATCAGCAAACGCATTCAGAACAATTCATTTTTTTTACCGGACAATGATTATATTAACAGAGTTTATAGCCATATATGGTTGTAAAGGACTATTTTTGCAACGCTTTTCTTCTCAACAATCAGCAATTAGAATGGTTGTGAGAATTTCGTAAGCTGGCACAACATCATTCATTTCTATCAATAAAAATGTTTATCGTTTATATTCATGCGTGATCTTACCAAAGGCCCGGAAGGGAAGCAAATATTTTTGTTTGCTTTACCAATGCTTCTTGGTAATGTATTTCAGCAATTGTATTACATTGTTGATACTTTAATTATAGGACATTATCTTGGAACAGAAGCATTGGCAGCTGCCGGCGCTTCTTTCCCTGTAATATTTGTATTGATTAGCCTGATGATTGGAATCACAACAGGGATCAACGTGGTAATCAGTCAGTTTTTTGGAAATAAGAATTTTAAAAAGGTAAAAAGAGCCATTGACACTGCTTTTATATTTCTGTTTGTCTCCTCTATCGGCCTTTCGCTACTGGGGCTAATCTTTTCGAAACAGATTTTTCTTCTCATTGGATTGCCGGCTGAGTTGGTTCCTATGGCGATGCAATACTTCAATGTGTATGTGGCTGGACTAATTTTCATGTCGGGCTACAATGGTACCAGTGCTATTTTGCGGGGAATGGGAGATTCCAAAACTCCTCTCTATTTTCTGATAATTTCCACGCTTCTCAATATTGGGTTTGATCTTCTTTTTGTCGCAGTCTTCAACTGGGGAATTGCAGGCATATCCTTTGCTACGGTGCTGGCACAAGCCATTGCCTTTGGATTATCGGTTTTGTATCTTAACCGTTACCATCCGTTGATTAGATTCAGCTTTACCGGTCTTTCTTTTGACAGGGAAGTTTTCAGGCAAAGTTTGAGAATCGGGATTCCCACAGGATTGCAACATACCTTCGTTTCCCTGGGGATGGCCGCCCTTATGACCATTGTAAATATGTTTGGAACCCCTACCATCGCGGCTTACTCTATTGCCTGGAGAATTGACTCCTTCGCGACGCTTCCGGCTATGAACTTTGGCATGGCACTCTCTACATTTGTAGGCCAGAATATCGGAGCCAATAAAATTGAACGGGTGAGACAAGGCCTGATATCCACCCTGGCCATGACCTCAGGATTTTCATTGATAATAACCATTATTGCCTGGTTGTTTGGAAAAACACTCATGGGTTTTTTCACCGATGATCAACTGGTGATTGATTTAGGATACGATTACCTGATCATCGTAAGTTCATTTTATATTGTTTTTGGCGCTATGTTTATAATGCATGGTACTTTAAGAGGAGCCGGAGATACATTGATTCCAATGTTTATTACCCTTTTTTCCCTTTGGGTATTACGAGTACCTTTTTCCTATTTTCTTTCCCAAAAATGGGGAGAAACAGGAATCTGGTGGGGAATCCCCATTGCATGGGTATTTGGTCTTATTGCTTCATATCTTTATTATAAAACCGGACGATGGAAGAAAAAAACAGTGGTAAAGCATAATATTTGAGGATCCTGATGTACTGGAGATTAAAAAAACACACAAGGTTCTCTTGTAAACTTTAAAAACCACGACTTACAAGACACTCTTTTTCAAAACCTCACGGGGTTATGAAATTATCCAGTGAATATTTTTTGGATTTCAAAGGTAAAAACTCAAAAAAAATCCTTGCAAACTGGAAAAAACCTACTATCTTTGCACTCGCAAACACCAAAAATGGCTCCGTAGCTCAACTGAATAGAGTATCTGACTACGGATCAGAAGGTTCCAGGTTTGAATCCTGGCGGAGTCACTTGAAAAACAGCCCCTTACATATTTTGTAATGGGTTGTTTTTTTTATTGCCTGTTGATAATATCATGTAGTATGGTTAAATGCTTAACTTTTTTCTTCTGTTTTCTGACCAGTTTTAGTAATAGATGATGGCATTGTATGCTATCTGGTAAGAAATCATTTTACCATTTTATACATTTAAAGAGAATACTTTCAGAACAGGCCCTGACCTGGAGAATATAATGGGATTATACTTTGATAAAGATTTTCTTTCTGTACAGTATATACCCAATAAACCAGAAGAACACTACATGCGTTATGGCGTAGAGAAGTGAGCCATTCATATTGCCTGCTATGGGAACAAATATGTGCTGATACAACCACCCACTGCCGGTAATAACCCCTTCCCGGACATCCTCAAACCTGATGATATACCAGAGCGTTTTGGCCCATATTCCGGATAAAGCAAAAATAAAAAGTGGGTTTAAACCAAACACCACAAAAAAGGAGGTCCATTTTTTATAGCCCTTAACATCAATAAGATATATCAGGACAGCAAAAAGAATGGCAGCAAGGCCTGCGGTGTATAATACATAAGAACTGGTCCACAGGGGTTTATTCAGGGGAAGAATAAAACTCCACAGATAACCTGCCAGCGTGAAAATGACTCCATAGGTAAGAAGTTTTACGGGTACCTTGTTTTTTGGGGTCTTTTTAATAATATGACCTGCCAGGTAGCCCAGCAAGACAGTAACTACAGCGGGAATTGAACTTAACAAGCCCTCGGGATCAAAAGGTACGGGCTGCCCATTGTGTCTGAAACCTTTGTACAAATGATTTTCTCCCAGTATAGCACTATCAAATGGAATGGTGACATTCCCGGTGAGACTGTAAGGATCATCTCCTCCCAAAAAGTACAAAACAGCCCAATAACCCAGCAGAATAATACCTGCTAAAATAATAACCCACTTTCGGGAAACCGTAAGCACTATAAATGAAGCCAGGAGGTAAGCCACAGCAATTCGTTGAAGGACACCCATAATCCGAAGCTCAGAGAAATCGGTAATCCATTGCGGGTAGGAGTTGATAAACAAACCAATGGCAAAAATCAGAACAAACCTTCTATGGATTCTTACCAGGGAGTCTTGGGTGAGTCTGTTTTCATATTTGGCAAAAGAGAAAAACATGGAAACTCCCACCACGAAAAGAAAAAACGGAAAGACAAGATCTGTAGGAGTACAACCGTGCCACGTAGCATGCTTAAGCGGAGGGTATATAAATTGCCAGCTACCAGGGGTGTTTACCAAAATCATGAAAGCAATGGTCATTCCTCTTAATACATCCAGTGCCAGGTATCTTTGAGTCTTTTGCATTTTACGGTTTGGGTTGTCGGGAAATTTAGTTGTTTTCACGGATCTCTCTTTATTAACTATTAACCATCTTCCATTAATACCTGGGAATCCTGTCTCTCGTCATGGTACCTGGTTTTTATCAAATCATTTAGCATCTTTCGTCTGAAGGCTTTCATAGAAAAAAACCGGTACAGATTCCTGGTTGGAGGGGCTAATGGCAGTAATCATGTAATAGTACCAGTCATTTCTTGTCTGATCACTGATGGTTGCTTTAAAAGAAGTTTCGCCGGTAATACTCCAGATATTTTCAGCAAGCTCAATGCTTCCCGGCCTGCCCAGCCTGAATTTGTATATCACATACGATTTGGGATTTTCAGGAGCATCCCATGTAAAATGCAGTTGATCATCAGTCACAGTCATTACTGCATTGCCTGGTGGTTCTGTAGTAATTTGCGCTACCCTGTTGTTTACCGGGGGAAGAGCAGGATATTTATAATGATGTGAGAGCAGGGTTTCCTTTAACCGTAAAGGATTGGTTCGGAGGTGCCTGGCGCTAAAATACATGCTGCCTCCCAGATTGGGAGTGGCCCTGATGATATCCAGTTGACGGTCAATTTCTTCCGCGGTATGCCATTGCTGCACCGGAGAATCTGCATTGAGCCGATACAACCCATGCCCGATATAAGTAGGGCAACCGTAAGTATTATCACTCCACCATTGTGCCAGGATAGAATAATCTGCAGCTTCCATCCCGATATGCCAGTACAGCTGTGGGGTGACATAATCAATCCATCCCTCTTTCTGCCATTTAAGGATATCGGCATACAAATCATCATAATTGGTCACTCCTGCCCTGCTGGCTGAGCCTTTGATATCCATGGTGTCATTGCGCCAGACTCCAAAAGGAGAGATTCCAAATTCCACATAGGGTTTTATAGCTTTAATAGTATCCTGCAACTGCCGAATGATTAAATCTACATTGTCCCTTCTCCAGTCGTCTTTCTCTTCAGGAGAGAATCCACGGGGATACTTCGAAAAAGCTGCACTGTCAGGAAATTCGATTCCTTGCAGTGGGTACGGGTAAAAATAATCATCAAAATGAATGGCATCTATGTCATACCTGCGCACCAAATCAGCTACTACGCTGGCAACATGGTTGCGGGTTTCAGGCAAACCGGGATTGAAATAACTTAACTTGCCATAATTTACAAACCATTCCGGGTTTTGCTTCATGGGGTGATTGTCAGATAACGCATTGCGGGCAGTATCCAGCTCAGCGCGATAAGGATTGAGCCACAGATGGATATCGATTCCCCGTTTACGACTTTCCCGAATAGCAAAGTCCAGCGGATCATAATAGGGCGAGGGAGCCTGCCCCTGTATGCCTGTGAGCCACTGCGACCAAGGCTCCAGCTCGGACGGATAAAACGCATCGGCTGCAGGCCGCACCTGCAAAATAATCGTATTCATGTTGTATGCCTTTACCAGGTCCAGCAACCCGGTCAATTCTTTCTGCTGTTCGATAGTTGTAAGGCCACTCCGGGAAGGCCAGTCAATATTGGCCACCGAAGCAATCCAGACAGCCCGCATTTCACGTTTGGGCCCTGTTGCATTTAAAAGTAACGCGGTAAAAAGCATTGAAATGCTCAAAACCAAATATTTTGTACAGAATCTTGTCATAGCTTGTTTTTTGCGAAAAATATAACAACCCGGCAAAAATAAAAATTTATCATGGTAAGATTGTGCACAATCATAAAATAAAATACCCTAAGAACTGAAAATAAAACCCTCAGGTATTAATACCTGCCTTTTATTAAGTACAACACTGAATAGCTTCAGCTAAAATTTCCGTAAATTTACCCGGTATTACTATGTCTAATAAAACATAGGTTATTTTGTTATAATGGTATCGAAAAATTCCCAGGCTGCTACGAAAGATTTACTTTTGTTGCCCACCAAAAATTATTGCTTCTATGTTCTGCAAATATAAATATAATGAATTGATACCTATTATTTTACTTTTTGTATTAGCAGGATGTCATACTGATTTTACTGACGAAGAAAATAGTTCACAAGAGAAACAGCTCCCTTCGGGTTTTAAGGTGGTTTCTATCGATTCATTTCCTGAGCCCGCCGCATATAAGTCCGTTATACAAGCACCCCAGCCCGCACGAATAATAAAACAATTTGAAGTTTCCAATAATCGCCTTGAAAGTTTTAGTCCCAGGAAGTTTCCCGTAAAGACACCCGAGAAACGTACTCCCGGCCAGGGTAAATACCTGTTACCGGAAAAAGTCCCTGCTCAACCCCTTACAGGCAACACTCCGTTTCCCCAGGTCAGTCGACTTAAAGAGCCCATAAGTATAGGCAACAATCCATACAGTTTTATGACCTATACCAAAATTCAGGGATTGTCGCATGACGATGTGATGACTTTTACAGAGGACACAATGGGAAACCTGTGGATAGGTACTTTTGGAGGAGGCTTAATGCGTTTTGATGGTGAAAATATCTCCTGGTATACCAATACTCCCTGGGGCGAAATTCCTGAAATAATCTCCATACAAAGCGACAAACATGGAGGCATTTGGATAGCTACCATTATAGGACTTTACTATCTGGATGGAAAAGAAATACATTATTTCAATGCCGATACCGGAGGCTTGCTGAAAAATGAGGTGGAACACTTGCAGATTGACATAAATGGCAATGTATGGATTTCCTACTGGGAAGGTGGTATATCAATGTATGATGGTAAATATTTTTTTCATTACGGCACCGACCAGGGTATATCCAGCAAACAGGGCCAAATCGTAAAAACAGATCCCTGGGGAAATGTCTGGATTACCTGTTCTGAAGAAGGATTGTTTTTATATAGGGAGGGTTCATTTTACCTTTACGAAGTTCCCTTTGTGTCATCCAGCCATCCCATTCTGGCTCTTGGCTTAGGAGAGGATAAGGATATCTGGCTGAGCCTGTATGATTTAGGAGTGGCAAGATTCGATGGAAACCAATTTTTTTTCTATACCCTTGACGATGGTTTTCCTTCCCGGGAAATATATCAGATAGAAAAAGATGCTCAGAATAGGATATGGTTTGCCACCTGGGGAAAAGGACTTATTAGGTGGGATAAAGAAAACTTTGAGATATTCGACAAAGAACAGGGATTGTCCTCACAATTGATCAATGGTATTTTTATTGACAGCAAAAATGTCCTTTGGACAGGATTTACAGGGGGAATGGCCAGGTATCAGGGAGATATTTTCCAACATTTTACCACTCAACAAGCCTTTGACAACCAAACTACTTCCATGACTTTAGGTTCAGATGGAAAACTGTGGCTTTCTTCCTATGGAGGAGGACTGAAGAGCTTTGACGGGAAAAAATTCACCCAAATAACACCGGATAAAGATACTCCTGATGTGTTTATAGAAGGACTTACTGCCGATTCAAAAGGCAACTTGTGGATGAGCATCAATCAGCAAGGCATATACCGGTTTGATGGTACACATTTCTATCATCATAAACTGGATTCGCTAAAACATCCTCTACTGGTAGAAGCAGGAATGGAGGACAGCAAAGGCAACATCTGGTTGCTCATTGGCAAGCAGGGAGTTCTAAAGTATGACGGCCAGACTTTCCGCCATTATACCACCGAAAACGGGTTGCCGGAAAACTATGCAAGAGCCATAACTGAAGACTCCCGGGGAAATATCATCCTCGCTACTTTCGGAGGAGGTGTCGTTGTGATGAACGATCAAAACTACACTTATATTACTGAGGCAGATGGTCTGGCCGGGAATTATCTTTTCTCTGCCATGATGGATTCAGAAGACAACCTGTGGTTTGGAAGCAACGGAAAAGGACTATCAATGTATAACGGTGAGAACTTTATCAATTTTGCCACAACCCATGGCTTAACCGATAATTTCATTTTCTCCATGACCCAGGATGCGGAGGAAAATTTGATTTTTGGAGGAAGATTCGGATTGAATGTAATGTCTGCCCAAACATTGAAAGAACTATCAGAAAAATCGGATCCGGCAGAAAAAACCGGCAATGAGCTTCATTTTTTTACAAAGCATACCTATGAAGATGGCTATCTGGGGATTGGCTCAAACCTTGGTATGATGAAAGAAAAAGAGGGCAAAATCTGGATAGGAAGCAACAATCGATTAACACTGTTTCATTCAACCCAATCCTTTATTGACACAATACCTCCACATATTGCCATTTCAGGCGTGGATCTGTTTAATGAAAAAATCAACTGGAAAGCCTTGAGCAACCGGCAAGATACCTTTATGCTACTGGCCAATGGAGTAAGTTTAGAAAACCTGAGTTTTGATAATTTGAGCCCCTGGTTTTTTGTTCCGGAGAATTTACATCTATCGCATAACAACAACTTTGTCACCTTTCATTTTTCAGGAATTTCTCCCCATTCAGGCAGCAAACTGCTATACAGCTATAAGCTGGAAGGATTTGACAAACACTGGCACAAACCCTCCTCAGAGAACTATGCACATTATGGCAACCTTCCCCCGGGCAACTATACCCTAAGGGCCAGGGTAATGAACAAGATGGGTTTGTGGAGTGGGGAAGAGCGCTATTCTTTTGTAATTCTCACCCCCTGGTGGAAATCTTGGTGGGCATTTGCAATGTATTTGATTATTGCAGTAACAACTTTGATGCTCTACATCAGGTCAAGAGAAAAAACATGGGTGTTGAAAAACAAGATCCTTGATAATGAAGTGGAACTGGCCCGAAAAACCATTGAAATAAAGCAAAACATCATTGCCAATGTAAGCCACGAATTGCGAACTCCCCTGACAGGTATCATTGGACTTACCGATATTCTGGCCAAAACTCCCCTTAATCAACAGCAGAAAGAATATATTCTCACACTGCAACAAACAGGTATCAACCTCAAAGAAATTATCAATCAGATTCTTGATTATTCAAAAATAGAGTCGGGAGAGGTAAGTTTAAGTCAAACCACTTTTTCAGTAGATGAACTTTTCAGTCATGCGAAAAAGGTTTTTGATTCATTAAAACAAAGCCAATCCCAAATATGTATCAAAACCCATATCGCTTCCGATGTACCTTCCATGCTACTGGCCGATCGGGGACGTGTAAATCAGATATTGCTTAACCTGCTCTATAACGCCGTTAAATTTACTCCCAAAGGAAGCATAACGCTTGAAGCCCGGGTATTAGATGCATATCGTACTTCGAACTCCTCCCCATCTGAAAAAAATGAGTTACAGGTAAAAATATCTGTTACTGATACGGGTGTTGGAATATCTGAGGAGGCCATTAAAAAACTTTTTGTGCCTTTCTCTCAAATAGAAAACAACGATACAAGGGAAACAGACAGTACAGGATTAGGACTGGCTATCAGCAAAAAACTGGCCCACCTGCTCAAAGGCAATATTGGTGTAGAAAGTCAACCCGGTAAGGGAAGCCGGTTCTGGTTTACCTTCAGGGCAGAAATACCTGATAACAGTAATAATGCTGTAAAAATGGCTGTACCAGGGTGCCCGGGTAAAAACAAAAAGATTTTATTGGTGGAGGATAAAAAAGTTAACCAACTGGTCATTAAACTTTTACTCAAAGGAATGGGCCATAAAGTAGTGATAGCCGAAAATGGTGAGGTTGCATTAAAACTCTTCCAACCGGGAAAATTTGATTACATCCTGATGGATATCCAGATGCCGGTGATGGACGGTATCACCGCTACGCAAAAACTAAAAGAGACTTATTCCAATCCGCCTCCTATTATTGGACTGAGTGCCAATGCCTTTGAAGGCGACAGAGAGAAATACATGAGTCTTGGCATGGATGAATATATTACCAAACCTGTTAATGAGGAAAGTCTGGGTAAAGTTTTTGCAACCGTGGATTTTAAAGAATAATATTTGCATTCCTCTATTTCTTTCCCCAAAAACCCAGGTTTTGCTTTAATGGTTGCCTCACTTTCTGTATTTTAGCAGAAAAATCATCCAGATGAAACTTGCATGAGCACCGATCGCTCAAAA
>CAZBGI010000005.1:0-92051 GCA_964491395.1 uncultured Bacteroidales bacterium
ACTACAAAAGCACGATTCCAGGCAAACTTGTTGTTAATGTTTATGGTATTTGAAGAAATAATCTCATGGGTTTCTTTGTCACGCAGAGATTTTATGACCCTAAAATCTTCCCGGATATTATAATTGAAGTTGACTCCTGCCATAATGGAGGGGTGGAAGCTATTTTTAAATGGTTTGAAATGAAGCTCAATGGGCATTTTCAAATAGGTTTGTGACAGGAAAGTTCTGTCAAATGTTTCTGTAGATATTAAAGATCGATGTGAATAAGCATAATCACTGAATTCTACATAGTATAATTGTGCCCCCAGGGAAAAGCTGAAATTGTTCAGGGTTCTCGGAAACAGAACATCTGTATAAATTCCTGGAAATACAGTAAACTCTGTTTCAGAGACACGCTCGCCTGCTTCGGGATGGAATGCATTGATTTCAAACGAAAGTGATGAATAACCACTGGAAACAGAAATACCGGGATTGAAGCTTATTCCTGGGGGTCTCTCTTTAGGAATCCAGTATTTTGAGTCAACACACTGGTTATAGGCTATAATGAACCTGCTGATTGAACCGGAAGAAAAGACTAAATTTTTTAATCTTGCCCTCACCTCAGGACAATCTGAAGTAAGAAAACTGAGGATTCTCAGGTACTCATTGGAAGTGTGAATTAAGCTTTGATCGTTTTGGATGACCTCTTTCTCTATTTGCCTGAGCAAATGTATCTGGTTCTCTTCTTTTTGGACAAAAAGTTGATAATCAAAAGAGTATAACGATATTTCGCCACGTACCAATACCTCCATGAAAAAAGGTTGAGGGGTTACTGGTTTTCCATCAGCAGTTTTAAATACAGGAACTATGCCTGATTCAGTCACACTTAACTCATAATCAAAATGTTCGAGTAAGTAAGCTATTTCATCAGAATCCTCAAGCTCATTGACGTCTAAATTTAAATCACTGATCAGGGTATTCATATCAATGGCCATGGTTTGAAAAACTCTTTTTAAACCAAAACCATAGCCATTGATTTGATGGGGACTAAAATTCTGAACTTCATCTCCCGGATTTTTCATAAACCTGCACTGCAGGTGGGATTTTTTTTCTAAACTGTATTCAATAAAACCATGAACCGTATCATTTTCAAGGGTGATGATATATCCCGGGCGAAAATTTTTGGGGATGTCCTCTTTATTCTTGTTTGCCTGGGCGGTTAAGTTAAAAAAAAGAATAAGCAGAAGAGCGAAAAAAGCAGTGTGCAAAGAGGTATTGGATTTTTTCATGTTTAGTAATAATTTGATATATGTATATAATGAGAACTCCTAATTTCATTATTTTTATTATCTGCTAACAATTTAAATCCAACCCATTTTGCATAAGCAAAAAATCTATTTCTTTAGTCTTTTTCTTTCGTGTTCATCCAATATGATCTTACGCATCCGGATTTTTGCCGGGGTAAATTCTACATACTCATCTTCGGCAATATATTCCAGGGCTTCTTCCATCGAATATTTCACAGCAGGAGCAATGACAGCCTTGTCATCGGATCCTGAAGCCCGCACGTTGCTCAGTTTTTTGGTTTTGGTAAGGTTTACAATGAGGTCTTCTTGTTTGTTATTCTCGCCAATCACTTGTCCGGCATAAATTTCCTCACCCGGATCAATAAAGAATTTACCCCGGTCCTGCAGTTTGTCGATGGAATATGCGATAGCCGTGCCTGTTTCCATGGCAATGATGGCCCCGTTTCTTTTGCGTTGAAAATCCCCTTTGTAGGGTTCAAATCCTTTGAGACGATGCGACATCACCGCTTCTCCCTCCGTGGCGGTAAGCATGTTGGAACGCAAACCGATCAGACCTCTTGAAGGCATCTCAAATTCCAGGTGGGTACGCCCTGCTTTGTTCTCCATATTGGCTAATTCACCTTTTCGCTGCGATACCATTTCAATTACTTTTCCTGCAAATTGCTCAGGAACATGTACTGTAAGATATTCCACAGGTTCATGTTTCACTCCGTCAACTTCTTTGATTATCACCCTGGGTTGTCCTACCTGCAGCTCGTATCCTTCGCGGCGCATGGTTTCAATCAGGATTGAAAGATGCAGTACACCCCTTCCGTAAACCATATAGGCGTCGGCCGAATCTGTGGGTTCCACGCGCATGGCCAGGTTTTTTTCCGTTTCCAGAAACAACCGGTCGCGCAAATGGCGGGAGGTGACAAATTTTCCGTCTTTTCCAAAAAAAGGAGAATTATTGATGGTGAAGAGCATGCTCATGGTAGGCTCATCAATAGAAATGGGCAGCATCCCTTCGGGTGCTTCAAAATCAGCAATGGTATCCCCGATTTCAAAATTTTCAACGCCCAGTACCGCGCAAATCTCTCCGCTTTCAACCTCTGTTTTGACCTTTTCTTTGCCCAGTCCTTCAAAAATATAAAGTTCTTTAATCTTTGACTTTTTGATAATACCATCCCGCTTTACCAGGGAAACTTGCTGGTTGGGAGCCAGCTTTCCACGCGTCAGTCTGCCCACGGCAATCCTTCCCAGGTAAGAACTGTAATCCAGCGATGTTATCTGCATCTGGGTGTTTCCTTCAAGCTGCGGTGCAGCCGGTATATGTTCCAGAATCATGTCCAGTAAATAAGAAACATCTTCAGTAGGTTGCGACCAGTCGGGACCCATCCAACCCTCTTTGGCGGAGCCATATACTGTTGGAAAGTTAAGCTGATCCTCCGTGGCGTTGAGAGAAAACATCAGGTCAAAAACCTTTTCCTGTGTGAGTTCGGGATCGCAGTTGGGTTTATCTACTTTGTTGATAACCACGATGGGTTTTTTGTGGAGCTGAATGGCTTTCTCCAACACAAATCTTGTTTGAGGCATAGGGCCTTCAAAAGCATCGACGATGAGCAATACCCCATCTGCCATGTTGAGCACACGCTCTACTTCTCCCCCAAAATCGGAGTGCCCCGGGGTGTCTATGATATTGATCTTTACATCATTGTAGCGAACTGCACAGTTTTTTGACAGAATAGTAATACCTCTTTCCCGTTCCAGATCATTGCTGTCCATAATAAGTTCACCGGCATCCTGGTTGTCTCTGAAAAGTTTTCCCTGGTGAAGAATTCGGTCTACCAATGTGGTCTTGCCGTGGTCTACGTGAGCGATAATTGCAATATTGCGAATGTTTTGCATCGAATTATAGGTTTAAAAAATAAGGGTGCAAAGGTACTGCTTTTCCCCGGAATTAATTTGCACTATCGCTTTTCAGGTATATAAACTTTATGTTAATTTAATTTTATGCTTCTGTATGATGAATGCTTTTGTCTTAGGTCGTTCCTGTAATAGTAATATAATTTGGATTGTGACACACAATTCAAGGTATGCATTTCATTGAGGCGGTGATAGATTATACGAAAACTATGGATAGCAAAGAAAGTAAATTTTTTGCAACATGCCAAATAAGGGTTTGTTTAGGGCAAATTTTTTTTGAATATGTTAAATAAATAAAATATTAAGATTTTATTTGGTACTTTTGAAGGTAATGATTATTTTTATTTTGTTTAAAGAAAAAATTGTGTTCTTGAACAGTAAAGTATGTTGTTTTAAGAATATGTTTTTGAATTAAATGAGGTAACCTCAAAGGTGATTTTTATGCAAAATTCTTCTGGGATGGAAAAAGGCCGTCATGTTCAGATATTGATTACAGACACGAATCTAATGTATGCAGAGGGGCTGAAAACCATGCTAAGGATAAAAAGAGAATTGGGAACTCCTCTTGTGGCAACTTCGTCTTCCACGGCCATGCACATCATTGAACAACAATCGGTTGATTTGCTGATTACCAATGTGCAACTCAATGGAGTTTCCGGTATTGACCTTACCCGAGAGGTAAAGCAAAAATTTCCCCTTACCAAAGTACTGGCCGTTACCGCTAATGAGGAGCCCGGTATTTTTTATCAAATGGCAGAAGCAGAAGCCGAAGGAGTAATTCTTAAAAACTCGGCTCCGGATCAATTTCTCAAAGCAATTGCTCATGTGCTTAATAATCAATCATTTTATGGGAATTATAGTTTGCCGGGATTGTTGAAGGGGAGGGGAAAACCGGGAATCAACGGTAATTCTGCCAACGGTCATGTATTATTACCCTTAGAGAAAGAAATTTTACGCTTGATTATCAGGGAACTTACTGATTTACACATAGCAAGTATTCTAAAAATGAATCCCATCACTATTTCCATGTACCGCAAAATCATTCATCGAAAAACCGGAACACAAACTTTGGTAGGGCTTTTCAGGTATGCCTTGCAACACAGCCTGGAATAAGGGAAAACACCCAATCGTATATGTAAGGAGTCTTTGGCTACTTTGCTATTTACATTTTCATCCCGGTAAGGGCATCCATTACCTTCTCCATTTTGCGACGCATTTCGAGGGGGGTTCCTGTGTAATTGTTGACGATGATGGTAAAAGCAATGAGGCGTCCGTCCCGGGCACGGGTGTAACCGGCATATGCTCTTACATTACCCAGAAAACCACTTTTGGCCCTTAAAATTCCCTCCGATGATGTTCCTCTGAACATGCCTGCCAATGAACCGCTCTCTCCGGCAACAGGAAAACCTTTCAACAGACTGTTGTAAAGAGCTTCATCCTGAGCAGCAAACAGCAGCATCCCGGTGAGCTGTCTTACCGTTATATTGTTGTAAGGTGAGAGTCCGCTACCATCAAGTATGCGTAATCCCCGGGTATCCAGTCCTTTCTCCTCCCAGAATGCTTTGATTACATCTGAACCCGCCGAAAATGAGCCTTCATCCTTAAACTCTTTTCCCAATGTTTTGATTAGATTCTCAGCGTATGTATTTACGCTGTTGAAATTGGTACGGCTGGCAATATCTTCAAGATAGGGCGAAAGATGCCGACTGATAATTACCCTTGTACCGGAATATTCACTTAAGGGCATATCGCGATGGGTATAAACAGATTCCTTTACCTTTATGTTATTGTGTTGAAGAAAGCTGGCCCATGAAGCCGCCAAAAAATGACCCGGATCGGGCAGGGATCCTTTTACTTCAAAATTATTCTCTCCCAGTGGCACTGTACCGGTAAGCCAGCGCCGGTTGCTGTAAGGAGAGCCATAAATATAGACGTTGTCTCCCGATCCCCGGGGACCCGTGCCAACATCGTTGTGAAAGGTTATGCCGGGAACGGTTGGATCCGTCTTCACTACAGTAGCGGGAGCGCCTTCCAGGCTTCCAGGCTGAAAAAAAACACTGTAGAGATTTTCATGGGTGGTAAGAGCATGGGCGCCAGCACCATAATAATTCCCCATATCTTCCCATATCCATTTTGAAGGTATCATGTGATCGTCAAACCAGGAACCATCAGCAATGATATTTCCTTCGATGGTTTTGATTCCTGTTGCCTTAATCTCTTTGAGCCACTCAGCAAAGACCAGGTCAAGAGCCAGGCTGTCGTCGACCATTTTTGCACCCAGCATCGGGTTCCCAAATCCTTTGATGTATAAGTTTCCCTTTAGGATGTCGTTTTCTATTTTTCCGTCATACTGAAGCAGGGTTTCAAACTGGTAGTTGCTTCCCAGCATAGAGAGCGCTGTAAGGGTTGTAACTACTTTCTGGGTGGAAGCAGGTATGAGCGCCAGGTCGGGGTTATGGTCAAGAATTATTTTTCCGGTACGGGCATCGGCAGCATAAAATCCCCATGAGGTATTTTTTAATGCCTCATCTTTTGAAAATTCGTTAAGAGCGCTTTTCAGCCCGCTCTTTCCTGTGAACTCAGAGGATGGGTCTTCCGGGTAAGCATACAAAACCGATAGAAATAACAAGGAAAAAATCAGGATAACAGCCAACTTTTTATCCATAGTGTGAGAAAGTTTTGGTGTGTCTGTTCAATTATCTTCCAAAAACAGAAATCCGGATGTAGTTTCCGGGATTATTGCGGATGTCTTCCAGTAAAAGTTCGAGTTGTTGTGAAGAAGTTTCAAGATTGTTGTATAACTCTTCATCATTAACCAGCAGGCCCATGGTTCCCTCTCCCTTTTCTATTTTTTCAAGAATATGGTTGAGGTTGGTGACACTTTGTTCAGCCTGAAGCATGGTTTGTGTGAGATTAGCCGCTGCCAGGCTGTCAGAAATCGAGGAAAAATTGGTAATGATATTGGTTAGGGTTTCATTGTTGTTTTTCAGGTTCTCACTGATAGACTCAGCATTGGTAAGGATATGGGTAATTCGGGTAGATTCCCTGTCAATGGTCTGGTCCATTCGGTTCGTGGTTTTTTCCAGATTTTCCAGGGTTTCCTGGATGCTTTGAAAGCTTTGGGTGATGTTTACCCGGGTTTGCTCATTAAAAATGGCCTGAAAAACCACCATCACTGAATCAATTTGTCCGAACAGTTCATCGGCTCTTTCTTTTATGGGGGTTACCAACTGACTTACTTCCTCCTGGATAGAAGACTCCAGCCCTGAGGCAAGGGTATCTCCATCATTGATAAGCTGAGATGAGTCTCCGAGTTTGATGACAATTTCCCGGCTTCCGGTAAGACTCTCTCCTGTAAGCATGGCCACCGAGTTGTCAGGAATGGCAACATCCCGTGATATGATATTTTCAACAATGATACGGCCACTTCCGTCATCCAGGAAAGAAATACGATTGACCTGACCAATACTTACACCACTGACCAAAACAGGATTGGATTCAATCAGATTGGTAACATCATCATAAAGGGCATAAAATTTTATTTGCCGGGTAAAAATATCTTTCCCTTTCAGGTAGTTAAGTCCCCATACAAACAGAAAAACGGATAATACAGTCAGTATTCCTAATTTAATTTCTCTTGAAATTTTCAAAACGTTACAATGTTTAAGGTTGAATTGAACCAGTGTATAAACAAACTTTCATCTCGATATCCATAAATTTTTCTCAGAATCATGGATTTTCGATGCTTTCATTGAGCAGTTTCATGGCTTCGGCAGTAGCTATGCGTTGGTTATTCTTAAATGCAACTACAAATGCATCTTTAAAACCGTTTTGTTGAAGATTTTGTTGAATTTGCACAGCCTCTTCAAAGGTTTTCTCATTGCCGACAGTGTATTTATACAAACCGTCGTGCACATAAAAATTAATTCCGCTGATACCCTTGAATTCGGGTGCATCCAATGGTCTTTCTACCGTAGTAGTGGCAAATTGTACCCGGAATGAAATATCAGGTGAGTTTTCGGTATATGATGGGTTTGTCAACTCGTTATCCGGAAGAGAATCCTCGTTAGAGGGCTTGTTTCCGTTTAGATTTGCCAGTTGCTGTTGTGCCACATCGTCCTGGTATGTTTTGTAATCTCTGAATGCCCTGAACACTGCTGAAGCGATATGCGCCTGGCCGGTTTCTGACATCAGGTATTGTTCTTCCCGGGGATTGCTGAGAAATCCTGCTTCCACAAGTATTCCGGGCATAGCGATGTCATACAATACCAGGAAACCGGCCTGTTTAACTCCCCTGTCATGCCTTCCGGCTCTTTCCCTGAACTGATCCTGAACCAATGAGGCGACAGTAAGGCTCTGATTTAAATAAAGATTCTGAAACATGGAAAACATAATATTGGCTTCCGGGGAGTTGGGATCATAGCCATCATAGGTTTCCAGGTAGTCGTCTTCATAAAGAATGGAGGCATTTTCTTTTTTTGCCACGGCAAGATTTTCTTTACTTTTATGCAATCCCATTACAAAAGTTTCAGTTCCAAAGGCCCTGTTTGAGGGGCTGGCATTGCAATGGATCGAGATAAAAAGATCGGCTTTGTTGTCGTTGGCTATCTGGGTTCGTCTGCGTAAAGAAATAAATTCATCTGTTGTGCGGGTATAAATAACTTTCACATCATCAAAGTTTTTTTCAATATACTCGCCCAGTTGGAGGGAAATCTTTAATACAATGTCTTTTTCCTTAACCTGAGCACCAACAGCACCCGGGTCGCGTCCACCATGACCTGCATCAATGACTACGGTATTCACAAATCCATGCTTATCTGCACGAACCGGAAGAGCGTGCAGTAAAAAGAAGCATAATATACCAAAAATTATAATCTTTCGTTTCACTTATTAATTGCTCGTTTTTTTATAGTTTTGCGCTTGATTTTTTTGCGGGTAATTACCCGTTTCCTTGTACCGGATTTTTTGAGGTTGCTGTATATTATATAGTTTGAATTACACTGTTTGAATTACACTGAATAAACCATCAAAATAACCGTACTTTATTATCTACGTGATAATGACTTTCATATTGTGCAAAAATAATATTAAAAAGAATTGCGTACAAGCTTATTAGTCAAGTTTTTTATAATCATAACGTTTGGTTATGGGGTTCTTTCCGGCAAAAACCTTTTGGCGGATGTGCGCTGTTCATTGGCGGATTTTTCTGTCTCTCAAGCTCTCCTGCACACCCCTGCTCAACCTCCGGTGTCATCTGACACCCTGGTAATTCCTGATAATCAACAAGATGAGGTAGGAAACGATAGCATTCCCGGGGTTGAGGAAGAACCGGAAAGGCAACGTGGGTCTGCAGTAATGCTTGATTCAAAGGTTGATTATTCTGCTGTAGACTCAACGCGCTTTGATATCCGCAGACAAGAGGTGCATCTTTGGGGTGATGCAGATTTGAAGTATACCAATATCCATTTACAGGCAGCTTATGTAAGAATCAATTTTAACACCAAGGAAGTTTATGCAGTAGGAATGCCTGATTCTCTTGATGTAATACAAGGCAATCCGGTTTTTCAGGAAGGTGATCAGAGTTTTGAATCAAAGGAAATCCGGTATAACTTTGAAACTCAGAAAGGAAGAACCGTTCAGGTAATTACGGAAGAAGCCGATGGTTTTCTGCATGGGGAAGTGGTTAAAATGATGGAAACCCAAAATGTTCATGTGAGTTCGGGGAAATATACCACTTGCGATAATCCCGAACCCCATTTTCATATTTCTTTCAATCGTGCCAAAATCGTTCCCAACGATAAAATTATTACCAGTGCTCCAAGGCTTACCATTGCCGGTGTGCGGACACCGCTCATTCTTCCCTTTGGCTTTTTTCCCAATACGCGGGGGCAAGCCTCCGGTATTTTGATTCCCTCGTATGGAGAAACCCGAAACCGCGGTTTTTATCTCGAAAATGGTGGTTTTTACTGGGGAATTAATGACTATATTGATTTATCCCTGAGAGGAGATATTTATTCCAGGGGAAGCTGGGGAGCAAGAGTGGGGTCGAATTACAGGAAGCGGTATAAGTTTAACGGCAATTTTAATATCAATTATGCTATCAATATCATTGGAGAAGAAAACCTTCCCGGATATGAACGAAGCCGTGATTTCCGGGTGATATGGAACCATAGCCAGGATCCCAAAGCCCGGCCCAATAGTGTTTTTCGCGCCAATGTAAATGCAGGTAGCAGTCAGTACAGTCGCTTTAATCCAAGTTCAACCAACGATTATTTATCCAATACCTTCTCCTCCAACATCAGTTATTCAGCCAACTGGGCAGGACGCTACAACCTTTCTTTAAATGCACGGCATAGCCAGAATACGATTACCCAGGCGGTGGATTTGAGTCTGCCTGAGGTGGCTTTCAGCGTGGCGCGTTTTTATCCTTTCAGAAGGAAAAATGTGCAAGGTCCCTTGCGGTGGTATGAAGAAATAACGATGAATTATAACATGAACGCCAGAAATGAGATTAAAACCAACGAGGAAAATTTGTTTAAAGAAGCTATGTTTGACGGTCTCAGAAGTGGTGTTCAGCATACGATACCCTTAAGCCATTCCTTTCGTATCTTCAATCACTTTAATCTCAGCAATTCCGTAAATTATACCGAGCGCTGGTATTTTCGCAAAATAGAACAAAACTGGGAACAGGACCCCGATGATGAATTCCTTGACCCTGCCAACGGACAGGTGGTATCTGATACCATTAGTGGTTTTTATGGGGTGCGGGATTTTAGTTATTCCAGCTCACTGAATACAAGAATATACGGTATGATTCAACTTAGCAGAGGGCCTGTTACGGCACTGCGGCACGTTGCATCGCCCAGTGTTGGATTTTCTTTGCGGCCCGACTTTGCTGATCCTTTCTGGGGTTATTATGGCAGCTATTATGATCCGCAAGATGAAAATGAGGTAACTTATTCCTATTTTGCTGGAGAAATGTATGGTACCCCGCAGGCAGGCAGATCGGGGTCGCTCAATTTTTCCCTCACCAACAATCTGGAAATGAAGGTGAGAAGCCGCAAAGACAGCGTGAACGGAGAACGAAAAATCGCCCTGATAGATAATCTCAGTATTTCTACCAGTTACGACCTTGCAAGGGATTCTCTTAATCTCAGTGATATCAGAGTAAGCGGGCGAACCCGTCTTTTTGGACAGTTTGACGTAACCTATTCCGGCACTTGGTCTCCCTATGCAGCAGATAGCCTGGGCAATGCCTACAATACTTTTTTATGGGAAACTGAAAAAAAACTTTTGCGCCTGAGAAACAGTTCGTGGTCACTGAACTTTAATTATACCCTGAATTCCCCCCAGGGAGGCGCCTCCAATGGAGGTTCCTCAGGGACCTCTCAGCAGCCCTTAAGGGGACATGGTGCTGACCCTATGACCGGAAACGGGATGGAGGATGACGAAGATGTGCATGGACAAGATCCCATGGAAACCCCCACCCCTGAGCCCGGCGTTGTTGATTACTCCGTGCCCTGGTCGCTGAGGTTCTCTTATTCGTTAAAATACAGCACCAATATTATGTGGCCCGAACAAAGCAGGGATCACACCATTCTTCAAAATCTGAATTTTTCGGGAGATATTAATCTGACCCCTAACTGGCGAATTGGCTTCAGCAGCGGGTATAATTTTGAAATGAAGGAAATAACCTATACATCCCTTGATATTTACCGGGATTTGCATTGCTGGGAGTTGTTAATCAACTGGATACCCTTTGGTTTCCGAAAGAGCTATAACCTTACCCTGAGGGTGAAGTCAAGTGTATTGCAAGACCTGAAGCTCACCCGACGCACACACCATCTTGACCGGGTCGAGTTCTGAGAATTACCATGATAGATCAGCGGTATATTTTTTTTTGTAAATGTTTTTTAGAAATAATTAGTGGGTTTAAAAAAAAAATTGAATATTTGCAGTGCTTAAAGATCCGGTCATAAAACGCTCAGGAATGCCTGAAAAATGTTGTTACATCGGAGGTATCATAAAAAAAAACCGACCGAAGGATCTTGAATAATTGGATTGTCAGCGTAATGCATATGGATTTGTCAAACAGCATCTGTTGCATGAATAATAATAATTTTGAACGGCGCATGAGAGTAATTTTAATTTGAAAAACAATAACTGCATGCTCTTTTTTCCATTAACCCATTAATAAAAACATCAGCCGATGAAGTAAGTCATGAAGTTTCGCTTGAAGAACAAACGTAACGCATGCCGAGTTTCATCGATTATCTTAATTTAAAAATCTATAAGAAGATGAAAACTGTTATTCAAATTGTAATGGCCCTGATAATTGTTCTTTTGGGTTATTTTATTTATGAAAGTATAATGGAGCCTGTGAAATTTAACGATGAGTTAAATAAACGGGAAGACAGGATTGTACAAAGGCTGAAAGACATCAGGCAGGTGCAGGTGGCGCATCGTTCACGGTATGATTCATTTGTCAGTGATATGGACTCGCTGATTAGTTTTTACAAAAACGATTCTCTACCCCTTTTAAAGGCTTTTGGTACAGTGCCTGATAGTTTAACCGAATCTGAAGCTATAGAGTTGGGCATTGTTCAGCGCGATACTTCATGGGTGATGGCCAGGGACAGTTTATTGCGCAAAGCACGCTATCCTATTGACTCTCTGGGTTATGTTCCCTATACCGATGGAGTGAAATTTACCATGGATGCCGGTGAAATTGAAAGAGGTCTTACGAAATTACCCGTTTTTGAGGCCTATGTGCTGCCCACCGATTATCTAAAAGATCTTGATCGTTGGAGAGTTTATTACACTGGCGATATTGAAGCCGGTTTGCGTGTAGGTTCTATGTTCGAAGCTTCCACCGACGGAAACTGGGAATAATAATACCTGTGACAATGCATATTCCCTTTCAGGAAATACTCAGTATTCAGGATGCGGAACATGTATTGAACAATTCCGGTAAAAACTTCTTATCCATCGAGCTTTCGCCCGGTGGATTTTCTTATTGTGTGCTCGATACGGAAAGATTCAAGTATACATTGCTTGAATCTTTTCGTGTTGAAAACAAAAGCGGATATTCCATCACTGCCGATTTCCTGGAATATATCGCCAAGGAAAAAAAGTTCCTGACTGCGTATTATCAACGAATCAGTTTGTCGTTGTTGAGCCAGGGGGTTACTCTTGTTCCTGCTGAGCTTTTCTCTTACCTGGAAAAAGGAAAATTTATCGATTTTAATGTGTATCCGGATAAGGATTACGAGGTTAAGGTGGATAAACTCAACAATCTTTCTGCCTATGCCTTGTATCCCTTCCCAAAGGTATTGCTTCAGAAAGTCAATTATCTGTTTCCCGGTTGCCGCATCAGGCATATATCTACCAGCCTCATAGAAAATATTCTTTACATGGTAAGGTACGGGCGATTCAGCCCGCAGCTGGTGCTCAGTGTGCAGGAAGACCAGTTTCAAATGATGATTTTTGATAACAGCAACCTGGTTTTCTATAATTTATTTTCGTATAAAACGGTAGATGATCTGTTCTACTATCTGTTTTTTGTGCTGGAACAGCTCGAATTGCAGGCCGAGAAGCTGGATGCCATGCTTTACGGAGAAGTAAGCATTGAAAGCGAATTGTACAAAAAGATCCGATTGTATGTAAAATCGGTTTCTTTTGGTCCACGCAGTGAACTATTCAAATACAGCGACTGTTTTGATGACATTCCCCATCATTACTATTTTAGTCTTTTAAATCTGAATTCATGCGGATAATCGGCGGAAAACATCAACGACGACAAATCATTGCTCCTGCAAAACTGCCTGTCAGGCCTACCACAGATATGGCCAAAGAAGCCTTGTTCAGTATAATCAACAATCATTTTAGTTTTGAAGATATTTATGTGCTGGATCTTTTTGCCGGTACCGGGAATATATCTTACGAGTTTGCCTCCAGGGGAGCTGTTGAAGTAATTGCGGTTGATATCAATAACCATTGTGTGCAATTTATCAAAAAAACAGCCGAGGCACTGGAAATGGAAAATCTAAGGGCTGTCAGGGCCGAAACATTTCACTTTCTGGGTTTTTGCAACACTTCCTTTGATATCGTGTTTGCCGATCCTCCTTACGACCTGGAAGGGATTCCTGATATTCCCACCAAAGTGTTGGATGCACAAATTGTGAAGCCTGATGGCTGGCTGGTGGTAGAACATGGCGAAAATATCAATTTCTCAGATCATCCTTCTTTTGTTGAAAAAAGAAGATACGGAAAGGTCCATTTCAGTTTTTTTAAACCCACAATATAATCCCAGTATACTATGGCAAAAATTGCAGTATTCCCGGGCTCCTTTGACCCGATAACCATCGGTCACGAATCAATTGTATTAAGGGCTATTCCCTTGTTTGATAAAATCATTATTGCGGTGGGGGTTAATGCAGATAAAACCGGTTTTTTTCCCGTTGAAAAAAGAGTGGATTGGCTGGAGAAAGTTTTTGAAGCTTATCCTTCTGTTGAAGTGCAAACCTACCAGGGACTTACGGTTGATTTTTGTAAGAAAAACAATATAGGCTTTATTCTCAGAGGGTTACGCACTTCTGCCGATTTTGAGTTTGAGCGCAGCATAGGGCAGATAAACAAGCAGATGCATCCCGATATTGAAACTGTTTTCTTACTCACCACCCCCGAGCATTCTGCCCTTAATTCTTCTATTGTAAGAGATATTATCCGCAACAATGGTGATGCAACTCCTTTTGTTCCTGATCAGGTTCGATTCAGTTGAAAAGAAACTGTACTGAGGATTTGCTTGTGCCACATGCCTGCACACTATTTTTTACCTGTTTTCGTTTGTCTGTCGTAAGGAATGTCAATATATGGTGTAGATTGTATGCTGTAAAAAAAATATCATGACAGCAGCAACACTTCCTAAATAAAGATTGTATGGTTGCATTTATGAACCGAATTGTTTTTTTACTATCGGTATTTCTGGTTTCTTTTTCTGGAGAAGCCAACGAATTTGAAATTACCATCTCAGGTAATTTTCCCGGAGCTGAAGGACGGGAAATCCGGTTAATGGAATATGGTGATCTGATTACTTTTCGTGAAATACCGGTTACTTCTGCTGTCATTGACGACAACGGTGATTTCTCTTTTACTTTCTCACGGTTTGAGGAATCGTATGTTTTTTTTCGCATTGACTACGCCAAAGCTGGAATTTTTGTGCAACCGGGACAGAAGTACTTTTTGCAATGGGATAGGGTTGATTTTGACCAGCTGGATGATCGCATTAACCCACACCTCAACCCCTTGAAATTTACCTTTGAACTTACCGAAGAAGGCTCCAGCCTGAATCAGGATATTAATGAATTTGAGGAGGAATTTTTCAGCCTTCTTAAAGAAAAATTTGTAACCATTCAGACTTCACGAAATGTGAAGATGTTTAATGACATAAAACTGCATACTGATACCCTTTTTGAAGACGTGGAAAATCAGTATTTTCGTGACTATTACCGATACACTTATGGTTTCTATACCCAGGTGGCCAACCTGAGCCGTTTTGAAACCCTGGTCCGGGAGTATTTTGTCAATCAACCTGTATTGTACAACAATACTCAATACATGGACTTATTTAATACCCTGTTTGATACTTACATATTTGCAGGTAGCAGAAGCATCAGCAACTACGATTTGCGTTATACCATCAATGAACTCAATAGTTATCATGCGTTGATGGATTCTTTGGGCAAAGATACCCTACTGCGCAATGAGGTTTTTCGGGAACTTGTTATGCTTAAGGGTTTACAGGATATGGAGGGGAACCCTGATTACCGGCCTTCAAATGTTAACGACATTCTCTCGTGGGTGAAGGAAAACAGCAAATTTCCTCAACATCGGGTTATCGCAGAAAACATCCTTTTTAAGAAAATGCATCTCCGGGAAGGTACTGATCTGCCTGCCTTTGAGTTAATTGATGAGAATACGGGAACCCCTGTGAATATACCCGGCGATTATCAGGGGAAATATCTTTATATTGCTTTCTGGGCGAGCTGGTGTGAGAACTGTATGCTTGATTTTATTGCCTTGCAGCAAATTTACCAGGAACATGAAGAAGATCTGGCCATTGTTACAATCTCTACTGATCGTTACAAAGAAGAACTGAGCAGCTTTTTAGAGCAACAGAATTTTCCCTGGAGAAGCTTTCATTTTGACAATAACTTCCAGTTGCTGGATACCTACCAGGTGCGAGGCCTGCCTTTATACGTGCTGGCAGACAGGAACGGGAAAGTATTGGATTTTCCGGCCCGCAGACCCACAGGCGAACTCAAAACCTTTCTGGAACGGCTTTTACATCAGGAGCGAAACCCACGCAGATAATGTTTGCTGAAGAATTCTACCAATGCCCTGATGGAGGGAAATGCTTCTGAAAGTATCTCCTGACTTACAGGCATCTGTACCCATCGTGCTTCTGTTATCCCCTCTTCTCTTTGTATTTTTAGCGGCTGACTGACAGTAGCATACATATGAAACCATATTGACCTCTTTAAGGCATACCGGGAGGGTGACAGGGGATAAATATGATAGGTATCCGGCAAATGTCCCACAATTTTCAAGGCTGAAATTCCACATTCCTCCTCAACCTCCCGCAGTGCGGTTTCTTCTGTACTTTCAGCTCCTTCCGGTTTACCCTTGGGTAAATCCCATTTGTCATTTCTGAAAATGAATAAAATTTCTTTATCTGAGTTCTGTATCAGTCCGCCAGCGGCAATGATTTCTGTAAGGTTTTTTCTGAAATATTCCAGTATCTTTTCCGGAGTTTCCCCCTCTATCAGCAGGCTTCCGTTTTTCTTGCCTTCTTCAATGTCTTTCAGCACTGAGAAAATCCCTTTTTTTTTCAATTCTGTAAAAACAATTTTATGCTCAATTTGAGAATGAGAAGCCGGGGAGAGCCTTATTTCCGTGTTGTTATAAAAAATCTGATTCATATCATGTCAGGTTTTGCAGGCTAAATTACTTCATTTTAAATCAAAACAAGAATTATAAAACAGGATTGTGGGCAACATTGCATAGTTTATTGGTCGTTTCTTTCATGGTACTGACTAAGGCTAAGTTTTTTACCATGATAAATAAAAAAGAGTATTCTGTCCGGTTCAATGAAAGTCAATAGTCGCAAAACATTTCTCATTTATTTGTAGCTTTGGGAAGGCAGGCAGTACAACAGACCAGTCCTGTTCTTTATCATGATAAGCGTGCCAAACAGTAAACAATCGAGAAAAGGGGACCGGATAAGTGCATAAGACCATTTTACTTTTTCATAAAAAATCCGTAGGTTTGCCGGCAATTGGCTGCACACACAGGGTACTGTGTTATGTTTTGATATTAAGAGGTTAGGAATTGTTCACGACTTTGTTAATTTCCGGAAGTATAGAAAGAAAAAATGAACTTTATGAATCAGACAGGAACAAAAGAAAAAGTTGCCCAATATTTACTTGAGATTCAGGCTGTAAAGCTGAATGTTACAGAACCCTTTACCTGGGCCAGTGGCCTTAAGTCGCCTATTTACTGCGATAATCGCAGGATTCTTTCCTTTCCCGAGGTTCGGAAAGATATCAGAAAGTCGTTGGCGCAAAAAGTAAGGGAGCATTTTCCCGGGGCAGAAGTCATAGCCGGAGTAGCTACAGGAGCTATCGCTCATGGAGTGCTGGTGGCTGAAGAACTCAATCTGCCTTTTGTATACGTGCGCAGTTCACAGAAAGAGCATGGACTGGGCAATCAGATAGAAGGACATCTGCCGGAAGGAAAAAAAGTGGTGGTAATTGAAGATTTGGTTTCAACAGGCCAAAGTAGTCTTGCAGCCGTAGATGCACTCATCAATGCCAGGGTAGAGGTGTTGGGAATGATAGCCATCTTTACTTACGGACTGGACAGTGCCAGGCAAAACATGGAATCGGCCAAATGTACACTTTATACCCTTACTGATTTTAACACTCTGATACAACAGGCTGTAAATATGGGCGTTATGCATCATAGCAGCCTGGAGTCTCTTGAGCAATGGCGAGAGAATCCCAAAGCGTGGAAATAAAGGTAAAAAAACCGGGTTATGATAATACTATTGATGCATAAGCGGATAACCCTAATCTGGTTGCAAGTTGAAACATCCAATACAGATAGTGTTTTCTGCTTGTCCCATTGAAAAAGCAGGGAAGGTTATCAAACCCTTGAAAGACAAATTGAGAAATGTGAATCTTCCGGCTGGAAGAAAATTCTTACTGAAAATCCCGATAACCCTTATACTATGACAGAATTTATGAGTGAAAGAGTGAAGCTAAATGCTTCCTCCGGCGATGTTTTTACCTTCATGGGCGATTTTACCAATTTTGGGAAACTCATGCCTGAACAGATTAAAAACTGGAAAGCAGATACTGACAGTTGTTCTTTTACCATTGAAGGTATGGCTGATTTAAATATGCGAATAGCATCAAGAACACCTGATAAGAATATCCATATTGTTGCCGATGGCAAAAACCCGATAGATTATACCCTGGATGTTTTTTTCTTTCCCGTGGACTCAGAAACCTGCCAGGCTGAGATCGTTTTCAATGCAGAACTGAATCCTTTCATTAAGGCCGTTGCTTCCAGGCCCCTGCAGAATTTTGTAAATATGCTGGCTCAGAAATTACAACAGCATTTTGCCTGACGTTTTTATAGCACAAAGGCTACCTCCTTGAAGTCAAATACCCTGGATGTGCCTTGGTTGTTTTCAATGATGAGCCTGCCCCAGGCATCGGTGCCTGTAATTATACCTTCAAAGAGTTCTTCTCCGGCAGCAAATGTTGATGGAACTCCTTTGCGAAAAAGTGCATCATGGTAGGTGTTTAGCAACAAATCAGTTTTTCCGGCCCGAAGTATATCATACCAATGATTGATTTTGGCAGAAAGAACTTCTATGATGGTATCAACCGAATACTGCATTCCGGTTAACCGGCTTAATGATACAGGATTGGGAGCATCAGATACAAAGGTCGTTTGGTTGACGTTTAATCCTATACCACATATCGCCGTTTTTATAGTATCCCCCATGATGCTGTTCTCCACCAGTATGCCCGCAATCTTGTTGTTGTTTACATAGATATCGTTAGGCCATTTGATGCTTGCAGATAAGTCCTGTCCAAGGAAATGGTCTACAGTGTCTTTTACAGCCATTGAGAGCATCTGGGTCAACCTGAACTGGTGTTGAGGTGGCAGAAACACAGGTTTTAATATCCACGATGCCGTAACATTTTTTCCCTTTTCGCTTTCCCATTTATTGGATGCATACCCTCTGCCCGCGGATTGATAAATGGCCTTGACCACTGTCCCTTCCTTGATATCTTTTTCTTTCAGCAGCTCCTTTGCCTTGTTGTTGGTTGATGCCAGTTGCTTATATTCCAGTATGGGATAGGTTGTGTTGAATGAGGGCATATTGATAAGATTTTGGGATTATAATGAATCACTGTCTTTCTGCCGGCTGTAAGCCTTTGGTTTGCCTGAAAGCTTTTCAATGAACAATATTTTTTGTTTGTAAAGGTTCTGATTAAATAGGGATGCTGATACAGATGAAAAAACATTTTGCTGTTCGAGGTGTTTTAAGAATGGCTGAAACGGATGCCGATGGTACCTTTAAAAAAACAAAAGAACTGCTGTCACGACCAGGTTGATAACATTGATTCTCATTAAAATTAGTTACTTTTGTAGCTTGCAAAGGTCTGTATTTTCAGAACGTAAAAAAAACTGATGCAAATAAAAAAATCATTCGAATAAAATTATTATACGTAATGGGTTAAATGGAACTTGCATGGTCGATTATTTTTATCCATGTTTGAGTACGCAGTACTCATGAAAGTTTTACTAAAGTAGGAACAATTAAAATTATACATGATAAAAGAAAAAGTAACTGATTTAACAGAAGTTCTTGTAGAGGAAGTAATAAAAGGAATACAGGAAAAGAAGGGGAAAGAAATAACCTGCATGGATTTGGGAAGCATCAAAAGTACAGTATGTGATTATTTTGTTGTTTGTCATGGCACCAGTAATACGCATGTGAGTGCCATTGCCGACTCGGTAGAAGAACAGGTAAACAAACACATGGGAGTAAAGCCTGGCAGGAGAGAAGGATACATGAATGCTGAATGGATTTTGCTCGATTACCTGGATGTGGTAGTACATATTTTCCAGCAGGAGATACGAGAACATTACAATATTGAAGATCTCTGGGCCGATGCCAGGGTACAGAGAATCGAAGATGAATAAATATTTTAACAGGATATATTTTATTAGTTAACTTTATAATGAACAAAGACAATTATATTTTGAAAGCAACTGGCCCGGATAACAACTCCCCCAAAGGGTCAGGTTCGCAGGGAGGTTCTTCGCCCAGTAACAAGAAGAAACCTTCATCGGGTGGTGGCCCTGGAAAAGGGAAAACTCCTCCTTTTAACTTTTACTGGATCTATGGGATCCTGGCGGCTTTATTTATCGCTCTTCAGTTTTATAACTGGGGAGGTACAGCAGTGGAGATTTCTCAGCAACGATTTGAAAATCAGTTGTTGGGAAGTGGTGATCTTGAAAAAATTGTGGTGGTTAACCGCGAACTGGTAGAAGTGTTTATCCGTGAAGATCAGATAGATAGCTACGAAGATCTTCAGGAGCAAGGATTTACCGAAGGGCCTCATTTTACTTTTAAAATCGGGTCGGTAGATAATTTTGTGGAGAAAGTAGATGACGCCCAGAGCGAAATTCCGGCGGATAATCGGGTACCCATTTTTTATGAACAACGCAAAGACTGGGGAAGCGATATTTTGAGCTGGTTGCTCCCCATTGGTCTGCTGATCGTATTCTGGATATTTATCATGCGCCGCATGGCCGGAGGGGCCGGCGGAGGACAGATTTTCAACATCGGAAAATCAAAGGCTCAAGTGTACGATAAAGATACCCGCGTAAATGTGAATTTTAACCATGTTGCCGGATTGGATGAGGCCAAAATAGAACTCATGGAAATCGTAGATTTCCTGAAAAATCCTGGTAAATATACCGATTTGGGAGGTCAGATACCCAAAGGAGCTTTGCTGGTGGGCCCTCCCGGTACGGGAAAAACCCTCCTTGCCAAAGCTGTGGCTGGAGAAGCTCAGGTACCTTTCTTCTCTCTCAGTGGATCCGATTTTGTGGAGATGTTTGTAGGAGTGGGAGCTTCCAGAGTCAGAGACCTTTTTAAACAAGCAAAAGAAAAAGCTCCTTGTATTATCTTTATCGATGAAATTGATGCCATCGGCCGGGCACGCGGTAAAAATGCCATGACCGGAGCCAATGATGAACGGGAAAATACCCTCAACCAACTGCTTACCGAGATGGATGGTTTTGGAACCAATGTGGGGGTTATTATCCTGGCTGCCACCAACAGGGCCGATATTCTCGACAGGGCTCTCCTGCGTGCCGGTAGGTTTGACCGTCAAATCCAGGTAGAAATGCCAGATCTGGAAGAACGCAAAGCCATTTTTAAAGTCCATATGAAACCTATTAAACTGGGCGAGGGAGTGGAGCCTGATTTTATGGCCCGGCAAACTCCCGGTTTTTCCGGCGCAGATATCGCCAATGTGTGTAATGAAGCAGCTTTGATTGCCGCAAGACGCAATAAGAAAGCGGTTGATAAGCAGGACTTTATGGATGCAGTGGACCGCATTATCGGCGGGTTAGAAAAAAGAAATAAAATCATCTCTCCCCACGAAAAGAAAGTAGTTGCTTATCATGAATCTGGCCATGCAGCCACAAGCTGGTTGCTGGAGCATGCTCATCCTTTGGTGAAAGTTACCATCGTTCCCAGGGGAAAAGCCCTTGGAGCAGCTTGGTATCTCCCGGAAGAGAGGCAGCTCACTACTTTTGAACAGATGTTTGACGAAATCACTTCTGCTCTGGGAGGTAGGGCTGCAGAACGGCTGGTGTTTGACAAAATTTCAACCGGTGCGCTTAATGACCTGGAAAAAGTTACGAAACAGGCTTACGCCATGGTAGCATATTTTGGCCTCAACAATAAACTGGGCAATATCAGTTATTATGATTCTACAGGGCAGAGTGAATACTCATTCCATAAGCCTTATTCGGAAAAGACAGCAGAATTAATTGATATAGAAGTTAAGAATATTATTGATGAAGCCTACCAGCGTTCTTTGAATATTCTCACCGAAAACCGCGATAAACTTGATGAGCTGGCAAATCTGCTACTGGAGAAAGAGGTAATCTTCCGTGAAGACCTGGAAAGAATATTTGGGAAACGACCTTTCGGTGAACACGAAACTTTCCCGGCAGGTCCGGAATCGGAGGTAGAAGGTATCAAAGACCATAAAGTACAAAACAACAATGGTTCGGGTTCGATACAAGAAGAAGACAACCATGAAGTCAAATCAACAGAGGATGGCAAAGCCGATAATATAACTCCGTAAACCTGAATTACAGCAATGAAGGAAAGTACTGCCAGGGAAAAGGTGCTGAAGGCGGTCAGGGATGCTCTTGTTAACCCGATGGAGCCTCCCTGCCATGACGAAGACTTTGCCGATAACATATATGCCAGGGCACAGTCGGAGTATGAGGAAGTAACTTTTGCCGAAGCTCTGGCAAAGGTTGGAGGTCAGTTTGTATATTGCAGCAATCATGAAGAATTTGCTGCGAATATTAAAGAATTCATTGCAGGTCAAAATAAGGGGGAGTTACATTGTTTGGAGGAATCTTTGCAACAAATGCTCAATAGCAATGGGATTTTTTGTTTTAATGCCCGCGAAGAATACAAAAACTGTCAAATAGGAATTAGTACATGCGAATTTCTGGTGGCGCGTCTGGGCTCCATCATGGTAAGCAGTCGCCAGGGATGCGGCCGGAAAGGATTTTTCTGGCCCCCTCTTCATATTGTAGTGGCCTGGAAAGGGCAGCTGGTGTATGACCTTAAGGATGCTTTTGCTGCTATCAGGAATAAGTACAGCCAGGCACCTTTACCTTCGATGATGACCATGATAACAGGCCCGAGTCGTACCGCCGATATTGAGAAAACCCTGGTAATGGGAGCGCACGGTCCGGCAAGACTGATTGTATTTTTTATTGACCAACTCAAAGAGGATGCTTTTGAAGCATAAAAATGATTTTTCAAACGGTGCTCCATCTTTGTAGGAACGGAAATTTGTTTGGAGATTAAAAAAAATATCCCATCTTTGCTGATATGAATATGGACTGGCAATGTATTTATTCAACCCAATACGACCATATTGCAGAAATTGTAAAGGCTGTAATGGAAGAGAACAACATCAAATGTTTTTCTCTGAGCAAAAAAGATTCGGCCTATCTTTTCGGAGAAATTGAATTGTATGTTGAACCCGATGATGTTTTAAAGGCAAAACAGATCATAAAGAAAGAAAATTTTGAGTAATCTTGCAACACGCACCCTTACCGGAATCGCTATTGTTTTACTTGTTATCTTTTCGGTTATCCTTGGCAGGTATGTATTTGCTTCCTTTTTTCTGTTTGTAACGGTGCTGGGTTTATGGGAGTTTTATACCATGCTGGAAAAAGCAGAAATTCATCCCAACAAAATTCTGGGCGTTGTGGCCGGTGCGGTTTTGTTTGTTTCGAATGCTCTGGTAGCGCTTGAGCTTGCTCCTTTGGATGTATTGCTTTTTAACTTTCTGCTTATCTTTTTTGTTTTCTTGTTTGAACTTTATCGAAACTATCCCAATCCCTTTACCAATGTAGCTTTTACTTTCTTTGGATTATTATATATTGCGGTGCCCTTTGCCCTGCTGAATTATTTGCCAAACCCGGGTTTTGAATCAGGAATCTATCATCATAATATCGTACTTGGATTTTTCTTTTTGATATGGGTGAATGAGTCGGGAGCCTACCTGGTAGGATCAAGTATGGGCAAGCACAAACTTTTTGAAAGGATTTCTCCCAAAAAAACATGGGAAGGAACATCGGGCGGAGGTATTTTGTGTGTGGTCACAGCTGCAGTTATCAGCCTTTATTTTACCGAATTGTCAAGGCTTAACTGGATGGTAATGGGAGTTCTGGTAGTCATATTCAGTACATATGGCGATCTGTTTGAGTCGATGTTTAAAAGGAGTATCAAAGCCAAAGATAGTGGCAGAATCCTTCCCGGCCACGGAGGTATTCTTGACCGGTTTGATGGTGTAATTATGGCTATCCCTTTTATTTTTGTATACCTTTTGTGGGTTTCGATTTAAAGACTGTATCGTTTAAACACCCTCGAGGATGAGCAAAAAGAAGGTTTCATCTGACCCAATGAATCAAATATTAAACAGATGAAAAATGAAACCTTACGCTGCTCCTTTAGATGAATTGATGGTGGCTAAAACAAAAAGCACTGCGAAGAAACAACAGGAAATAAAAGCACTCTGTTATTGACAACCCAAGGCAGAAAACAAGCTTGAGACGGAAATTTTAAGGTTTCTGATTTGCTGGTTATCAAGGGTGCTTTTCATGTAAATTGCTCCTAATCAACTTTTTCAGGTTCCGGTTTGTGGACAATTGACTTTTTTAGCATGGTCTAAGTACTTAAAATTTAAAATATCAATAAAAATGAAAATACATAAGGAAGGCTATACCAGCCTGTTTTTCACCCTGTTGTTTGTTGCGGGTCTTTCATTGCTGATCAGTATTGTTTGGCCTGTTCAAACCATTTGGCACAAGATAGCTTTTGGGGTTTTGGGATTGATTTTCCTGGTTATTCTGCAGTTTTTCCGTTCCCCCTTAAGACGGGTTAAACTGAATGAAGAACATGTTATTTGTCCTGCAGATGGAAAAGTTGTGGTAATTGAAAAGACATTTGAGGAGGAATACCTCAAGGAAGACAGGATTCAGATTTCCATTTTTATGTCTCCTGTAAATGTTCACGTAAACCGATATCCCATCGGGGGAATCGTAAAGTATTTCAAGTACCATCCCGGGAAATACCTGGTAGCCTGGCATCCCAAATCTTCCCTCGATAATGAAAGAACTACCCTGGTTTTAGAACACAAGACCAAAGGGCTCGTTTTGGTTCGTCAGATAGCCGGAGCATTGGCAAGACGAATTGTTTGCTATGGAAAAGAGGGAGATGAAGTTGTACAAGGTTCCGAAATGGGGTTTATTAAGTTTGGTTCCAGGGTAGATGTTTTTCTTCCGTTGGATGCAAAGGTAAATGTGAATATTGGCGATAAGGTGACAGGAGGACAAACAGTGCTGGCTGATTTGCCTTAACTGATGCGTCAGTTTAAGCCTGAAGGATTTTTAAAATCTCTCTAACCTGACCCACTTCATAAGTGGGTTTTTCTTTGCTTTCTTTTTGCGGAGGATGTTTTACCCAAATCTGATCCATCCCGATAAGGCGTGCCCCCTGGATATCGGCATCAGGATCGTCACCAATGATGATGCTTTCCGCGATTTGGGCACCTGTTTCGCGCAGTGCAAATTCAAAAATTCCTTTGTGGGGTTTTTTAAAACCAGCTCTTTCCGAAGTAATAATTTTGTCGAAATACTTACTCAAGCCACTGTTTTGCATTTTGACAAATTGTACTTCATCAAAACCATTGGTGATGATGTGCATTTGGTAATGGCGATGCAAAATGTCAAGTAGTTCAATTGTTCCCGGGTAAAGCGTGGTTTTGCGGGGACTGGCTGTAATGTAATAAGCTCCCATCTCCAGGGCCAAATCGGGATTGTCTATGCCATAAAGCATCAAACTTTCAAAGAACCGGTTGTAATTGAGCACCTCTTTGGTTATCTGTTGTTGTTTGTATTGCTCCCACAAGGCAAAGTTGATTTTCTGGTACCGGATATAAAATGTCTCAGCGTCTTCAACACCCAATGCTTCCAGTTGAAATTTTTTATGCATTTCGTTGAAAGTAACTTTGTTATTGGTGTCAAAATCCCAGAGCGTACGGTCCAGATCGAAGAAGAGATGTTTATATTTTGCAGCGTTCATGAGGTAAATTTCAAAAAGAAGAAAGCCTCTGAAGGAGAGGCTTTCGGGTTGGTTGTGCAAAATTACGTAAAAAATCAGATTCATCAGGAAGGAAATCTTCTGCCACAGGCTTTTTTTTTAGTAACGGCTGATACTTCCTCCTGAACTTGTGCTCATCCCTTTGAATACCGGGTCTCCAAGATATTTTATATTTCCTCCTGCATTGGCATTTGCTTCCACTTCAGCAGCATTGACAATAATTGCGGCACCGGCATTAGCCTCTGCCCGGGCTGTGGCAGCTTGCATTGCAGAGGCATCCACCGTACCTCCTGCATTGGATTCTATCAGCAGTTCATTGGTTTCTCCTTTCAAATTCAGCTCTGAACCGGCATTTTGATATGCAAAGAGAGATTCAAAAACTCCCTCAATATCAATGGTGGAGCCTGCACTGGCGGTAAGATGCAGCAGGGGGAGTATTACAGGTTGCGTTGTGAAAAAACCTGCCGATGCTGATGTTTCCACATGGGTAATAAACTCGTTGCTGAGCTCTATACGCAGGTCCGACCCGGAACGCATAGGCTGAAGCGACTCTATATGCAGTTCATTGTTGATTACTTCTGTCCGTATCAGTTCCTGGAGGTTCTCATCAGCAAAAACAATCAGGTCATTGGCATTTTCTTGCGTATAATACACATTGTATTTGCCCCTGACTTTTATCTTTTCAAACGATGAGATGTCTCTTTTTACTTCCACAATGTTTCCATCACCGCGAATTACCTCTGCATATAAGTTCGTTCTGAGGAAAAACATTCCGATAATAATGGCCAATATGATTACTCCCAGTGCAGAAAGGAGTAAAAGATTACTTTTTTTCATGGGTATATGTTTTAACGTTTTAAATTAAATGACTTTACTTCCTTGTAAATCCGCGTTAGTGATTCGATGGACTATTTTGTTGGTAGAGTTCTTCCATCTCACTACAGGTAATATCAAGCAATTTCATGGTTTTCATTACCACGGGAAGGTCCTTTTCGATGAATTCGGCTCTTTTCAGCTCCATCGCTTTTCTGTAGCCTTCTTCGGCTACAAAGTAACCAATCCCTCTTTTGTTGAAGATTATTTCCTTTTCCTGCAGATATACAAATGCTCGCATGGCTGTATTAGGATTAACTTCCATTTGCACGGCAACTTCACGCACAGAAGGGATACGTTCGTTGATTTTCCATTTCTGCAAAAGAATATTTTCACAAAATACATCTGCTATTTGCATGTAAATGGGTTGATTTTCTAAAAATTCCATATTATACCTCTCTTTCTTTAAGTCTGAAATAGCTTACAAGTAAACAAAAGGGCCCCAGTATTCCGAAGAATAAAATTTTCATCAGAAGCGGAAACGTTTCGGTCCCAAATTGGGTCAAGCCAACATTGAAACCTTGCATGTCAGTTTGGAAACCTTCTTTGCCAATCAACAGGTAGGCAAGAATGACGATGAAAATGTTGATAACAGTTTGTATTACAAACACACTGAGAATGGTTTTGAGGAAATTGTTTTTGCGGAAATACAACGCACCCAGAAAAAAGATACTATGTACTACCAGATATATTGCCATTAGTGTCATGTTTTCACTGGTAAAAGGATTGAAAACTTCTATAGGGGTAGAAAGACTCATATAGGCAATGGCACTGGTGAGGAACAGAACAGCCGATAGAAGGACATTGGCCAGCAGTACAAATATCACGGAGGTTACTATCCAGTGCGAGAAAAGTTTTTCGGCAGCAGTAGCCGGTAGCGTAAGATAAAACTGGCTTTTTGCGGGTGTGTGGATTTCATTGTAGGCCATCGAAGTAATCATCAAACCTCCTACAAATATAAAAATCTGGCCCAGCGTAACCATCCCGCTGATTCTGTAAACACCTGCTGAGAAAATTATTGACAGGGCGGAGACTACAATCAATACCCCTGCAAGGGCTCCGAATCCAATCAGCCAGCTTTTCAGGTTAAACATGGCATATCTCTTAATGAGAAGTGCAAAACGTTCTAATGAAAATTGATTTATTTTTTCCATGGTTGTACTTTTTAAATTGCCTGGTTAATAACTTGAGGATTTTTGATAATGGCATTGAAGAGCAATTCGAGGTCAATGGCCGTATCCTGACCGTTGTTCTGGTAAATGGCAGCCTTGCCTCCCAAAACATCTTCTGCATACAAAACCGTATGACTATCTGCTTCTTTCAGCTTTCCAAAGGCAAGTTTCTCTCCAATATCAAATGTGCTTTTGTGGAAAATGATTTTACCGTCATCCAGCACAATTACATGGTCAATAATACTGGCCAAATCACGAACCTGGTGGGTAGAGATTACGATGCACTGATCTTCGGTGGAAGCAGCTGCCATGATTCTGCGAAACTGGCTTTTGGAAGGAATATCCAAACCGTTGGTTGGCTCATCCATCAGTAATACATTGGTTTGCGTGGCCAACCCAAAGGCAATCAGAAACTTCTTCTTCTGACCATAAGAGTATTTGGTCAGGTTTTTTCCATTGCTGATTTCAAATTCCTTCAGGTATTTTGCAAACAATTCATGGCTGAATCGGGGATAAAATGGGGCATGCAACTCAACAAAAGTGCTGATCTTGATAGAGGGAAGTACAAATTCTTCAGGGATAATGTATATATTGGCCATTATCTCAGGTATCCTTTCTTTGACATCCTTTTCAAATATCAGGCATTCTCCTTCCCGGGGAAATAACATGCCTGAAATGTGCTTGAGCAAAGTTGTTTTGCCTGCACCATTCATGCCGAATAGTCCGTAGATGCTCCCTGATTGCAAATTCAGATTGAGCTCACGAAACAGGTTTTGGTTCTTTTTGTAACCAAATGTTAAGTTATTAATTTTTATCATGGCTTATTTGTTTGTTATGTTACTACTGTACTACAATTCTAATACACTGCAAATCTAATATAGTAATTTAAATTGTGCAAGTTTTTTTTGAAAAAAATGCAATTAAAAATGTAAAATCTTGTTAAGATGCTTAAAGAGAGTTGTTTACGTTGTCTGGTTTGATGTGTGAAAATGGATGATTGCTGATTTTAATTTCAGGATTGATTTGAATTTGGGCTTCCCAACGTATTTTACACTAAATTTTGTTTGCTCTATGTAAAATGGTTTTATTTTTGTGCTGCAATCAATCATTGTAAAGTTTTCACTCAATATATACTCTCTTTTGCAGTTCAGAGTTATCTATATAGCCTTTTTACTGGTTTTATTATACGTGTTATCCTCGTGCAATCCAGCCCGTCGGATTCCTGATGGACGTTATTTGCTGAATAAAAACACCATTGAGATAGAGGAAGCTGAAGTTCAACGTTCAGAATTAACCCGATTTTACAGGCAGCGCCCCAACCGGCGAATTTTGGGATTTTACCGTTTTCACCTTAACATGTATCTTCTTGCTGACCGGGGTAAAGAAACCCGGTTTCGCAGGTGGATGAAAAATACCATCGGAGAGGCTCCGGTAATTTATGATCCTTCCATGGCGCAGAATACAGTGAGGCAGTTTGAGATTTATCTTCACTCCAAAGGATATTTTAATGCCGAAGTGGATTATACTGAAAAGTTCAAACGCCAGAAAGCGTGGATAACATACCAGGTTAAGGGAAACACTCCGTATACGTTTAATGAAGTAAAATACAGTATTCAGGATCCTTTTTTAGCCGGTTTTGTTCTGAAAGATACGGTTAACACTTTGATAGAGCATGAAAACAGATACGATGCTGATGTATTGCATGATGAGCGGGATCGAATTACACGGTACTTGCGCAATAGTGGATTTTATCGTTTTTCACGAGATTTTATTATCTTTCAGGCAGACAGCACTCTGAACCAACACAAGGTAAACCTTGAAATGCGGGTTTCCAATCCGCAGCGACGGGTGATCGGGCAAAGAGATTCGGTAGTTCAGGAAAGACATAAAAGATACCTTATTGACCAGGTAGTACTGTTGCCGGAGTTTACAGCTCTTACTGCACATGTTCCCCGCACGGATACTACTATCTATGTGGCGCAGGATCGGCGGGATGGAAAAGAATTTGAGTACAGATTTTATCACAATGGGTCCTTACGGATAAAACCTTCTGTGGTAGTAGATCATTTATTATTGCGCCGCGGAGATTATTTCCAGTTATCGCGCGTTGAACAAAGCTATTCTTTTTTATCAGAAATGCGCAATTACCGCTATATCAATCTGCATTTTGATGAATCTGAACAGCCCCTGCTCGGGGAAGCCAATGATACGTTAGGCTTTTTAAACGCTACGGTGCAGCTCAACAGGTCAGCAACCCATGCTTTTACCATTGAAGCGGAGGGTCTGAATACGGCAGGTAACCTGGGTGTGGCCACCAATGTTTTGTATCAGAACCGAAATATTTTCCGGGGGGCAGAAATATTTAACCTGAGACTCAAGGGAGCCCTGGAGGTAACAGGAGAGTCGGGATCAGATGAAGTATTCCAGCGTTTGCCCTTTAACACACTGGAGATGGGAGTAGAGATGGGGGTAGACTTTCCAAAATTATTGCTGCCCATGCCCCTGGAGCGGTTGTCGCGAAATTCAAGACCCAAGAGTTCTGTTGTGGCTGGAATTAATTTCAGACAACGACCTGATTATACCCGGTACATTCTGAACCTCAATTACGGCTTCGAATGGAACGAAACCTCTACCAAAAGGCACTTTATACATCCCATTGAAATCAGCTCGGTGAGGGTTTTTAACGATTCTATTCTCCGGGCCAATATCCCTGATGCCAATCCTTTTATCCTTAGCAGGTTCCGCGATCATTTTATCCTGGGATTGAAATATACCTACATGTATAATACCCAGCAAATGGGTAAGATCGCTGATTTTATGTACCTGCGCACCAATTTTGAATCTGCCGGTAATTTGCTCAATCTTGCTGCCGGACAGCTCGATTTTTCCCGCGACAAGGAGGGTAGCTACAATGTGTTTAATATTCCCTTCTCGCAGTTTGTAAAAGGGGATGCCGATTTCAGGTATTACAGGGTTTATGATGAACGACAGACCCTTGTTTTCCGGGTAATGGGGGGGATAGGGGTCCCTTACGGCAATGTAAAGGTTCTCCCTTTTATTAAAAGTTATTATGGGGGAGGTGCCAACGGACTGCGTGCCTGGAAAATATATACCCTGGGACCGGGAAGTTATAAAGGCACCGATGAAATTCGTTTCGACAGGTATGGTGATATAAAGCTTGAAGCCAACATCGAATACAGATTTAAATTTTACGGTTTCTGGCAAGGAGCGTTCTTTCTGGATGCAGGCAATGTATGGTTTGTCAGGCAGAACAAACAATTTCCGGGAGGAGCTTTTCGAATATCCGAACTGGCCAATGATATAGCCATAGGAGGTGGCATGGGAGTACGCCTTGATTTTGACTTTTTCATCCTGCGCATCGATGCCGCTGTTCCTATAAAGGATCCTGCCCGCTCAGGTTCTGAACAATGGTTGTCAAACTGGCCGGCATTCAGGGATTTTAATGTAAACCTGGGAATCGGATATCCCTTCTGACCCTCAGATTCAGCAGGACTGTCCTATACATGTTGCCTGGTCGTGCTGTTGATGTTTAAATCTTTTTCAATCCTTTTATTCTGTATCATGCTAAATCCACAGGAATTTAAAAATATTTTTCTTCAGGAATTTGATTACGAGCCTACTCCTGACCAGGATGCCCTGGTTGATAAGCTTGCTGAATTTCTTGTTTCTCCCCATCCATCGTCGGTATTTGTATTGAAAGGGTATGCCGGAACCGGAAAAACCTCCATTGTTTCCAACCTGGTGAAAATACTTCCTGTAATGAAGGCGCAAAGTGTATTGCTGGCACCTACGGGAAGAGCTGCCAAAGTACTGGCCGGTTATTCAGGTAAACCAGCATTTACCATTCATCGCAAAATATATGCCCTCAAAGAAACAGCTGACGGGGTGCTGAGCTTTTCTGTTATGCCCAACAAACACCTGGATACTCTTTTTATAGTGGATGAAGCTTCGATGATTTCACAACAAAAAGATTCGGATGATGTTTTTGGTTCAGTAAACCTGCTGGACGATCTTATTTCTTACGTGTTTAATGGTGAGAACTGCAAGCTTATACTCATTGGCGATGTGGCTCAGTTGCCTCCTGTAAAAAGCAATGAAAGCCCTGCGTTGAACATACCTTTCCTTCGAAATTCATTTCACCTGGATATTCACTCTGCCGAATTGCGCCAGGTTGTGAGGCAGGAAGCTGACAGTGGAATACTACACAATGCCACTATTATGCGCAACAAGATTGAAACCGGAGATGAGGGTTTTATCCCTTTTGAGCTGAATGGTTTCAGAGACATTCTCAGGCTTCAGGGCCCTGATGCAGCTGAGTATATTACAGATGCTTTTTCATCGCGGAATTTTGAAAATACCATCATAGTATGCCGCAGCAACAAAAGGGCTAATCTGTATAATCAGCATATCCGTCAGCGGGTTTTGTTTATGGAAGATGAAATAGGGGCAGGGGACTTGTTGATGGTAGTGAAAAACAATTATTTCTGGTTGCCCAAAGATTCCCCGGCAGGCTTTATTGCCAATGGTGATATTGTTGAAGTGTTAAGGGTTCAGCGGGTGGAGGAATTATATGGGTTTCGGTTTGCGCAAATAACTGCGCGCCTGCTTGACTACCCCCAGGAAGCCGAAATTGATGTTACCATCATGCTGGATACTTTGCACGTGGAAGGTCCTGCCCTTAGTTATGCTGACGGCAGCAAACTCTGGAATGAGGTAAGCCGCGACCATGAAGATGAACCCAACCAACGAAAGCGGATCGCCAAAATCAAGAAAAATCCTTACCTCAATGCACTCCAGGTTAAATTTGCCTACGCTCTTACCTGTCATAAAGCACAGGGAGGACAATGGGAGAATGTATTTGTGGAAATGGGGTATATTCCCGATAAAAATCCTGATACCGAGTATTATCGCTGGTTGTATACCGCTCTTACTCGAGCCACCAGTAAGCTTTATTTGATGGGTTTTTCGGATGAGTTTTTTGAGTGAATATTTTATATCATTTTTAATATAAAGCTTGCGAAGGTTGCCAAATAGTCAGTAACCCTTTACTGTCTTGGCCTTTTTTCTTTCCCCGCTACTATTTCAAAGATTACAAAATTCAGCCCGGTAGCCAACTGCGCGTGTCCAGGTGTGAATGTGTGGGTTTGTTTTAGGTTTATGTGCAAGAAAAACAGGGTTTTATGGTTTTTGAAGGCGTATTCTCACCCCAAAAATCCTATGGTTTTTAAGTCAAAACTACCCGTTTTTGGCTCATTCCTGCGCGAAATGAATAACTTTGGCCGGATATTTGCACTATTCTCTATGAAATGTTATTTACCGCAAGGGTTGAACTTTCCGGTTCAACAGTTGTTTTTAAAAACATTGAAAAGTTAAAGCATTGTATAAGAGCGAGATATGTAGATGTTAAAGCAAATTAACTTTTTTGTTGCTCTATTGACTCGCAATTATTTTTACATTTGCTGCGCTTAAAATCAATTCAATCAACAATTTACTAAAAACCAAAAAAATGATGATTACCCCAAGCAGAAAACTGAAGAGTGTTTTCACAGCCTTATTGTTTGCTTTTGTTTTCGTACTGGTAGCTCCTGTTAATGTCTATGCAGACAATGATAAACCAAAAGAGGAAGAAGAAAACAATTTTCCTTTCGAAAATGAAGTACTGATAAACTTTTTTGATGCCAATCGCAGTTTAAGTGAATTGAACCGCGAAACCCAGGAGAAAATGGCCGAGACAGTTCAGGAACATGGGCTCACCCTGGAAAGATTTAACCAGATTGCCCGCGCCAACCAGATTGGTGCTTTGCAGGGAGGATCTTTTACAGACGAAGAGGTAGAGGCGTTTTCAACTGTAGGTCCTGAGATTAGTAAGATTCAAAAAAGTCAGCAGCAAGAAATTCCTGCCAGGCTTCAGGAGTACGGTTTTACTACCGAGTCGTACCAGGAAGTACTTACGGAATACCGCAAGGACGAAGCTCTGCAGAGTCATGTAAGAGAATTGCTTCGCGAAAGAAGAAAGCAGGAGATCCTGGAAGAAAGAAGACGTGAGGCTGAAGAGAAAGCAAACCAAGAAGCTTCAGAAGAAACAAATAACTAAAATCTTAGTACTATAAGAATTAAACCGTCTCAGAAGAAATTTTGAGGCGGTTTTTTTTATTTCACACCCATCCTTCCCTTCAGGTATCCCGAAAGTGAGGGAGTGCATTGCGCAAGTTGGGGGGGATAAGCAACTGTAAACAGCTTTTCTAAGCGATTACTAGTAAAGCGCTCTGAACTTCATGCCAAGCACTGCCTGAACTTTTCTCCCTGCTCTCAGGAAGGAGAGTCGGAAATGCTGTTTCCTTACAACCCAATTTTGAAATAGGAACTGTAAAAGTCAATTCTGTCAAGAATTTCCGATACAAAAATTAAAACAAATCCCCAGAAGTATGTAGATGTAAGTAGGGAAGTCTGCGGTTTATTCAGTATACCCGATGTTCCTGTAATGGCAGCCAGGCCCATTAACAGTAGAAGCCAACGGCTTATTGTCAGAAAGGGGGAAAAAGATTGAGCTGCGAAACCAACATTTGCAAGGTTGTTGATTTCAGCACGGGCAAACAAGGTTGCTGCAATGACCATTAGCATTCCTGCCAGCATTAGGGCGCTGTAAATCAACAGGAGGGTTGCTGGTTTCTGCCGGATATTATCAGGGTTTCTTATTTTTGTATGTACAGCCAGAAATCCTGCAGGCCCTGTCAGAAAAGCCGTGGCAAAAAAAGCCAGCATCGTGCCCGGATGGTTCCATGCCGGAACGGTCGGAATCATATAAAGGCGTCCCATGGAGTAAATAAGATAGAACCCGGTAATAACAACCAGAAGCATCAGGAAATTCTGCATCTGGACAGAAACAAGTTTATAACCTGAGGCTACCACCAACAGGAAAAGCAGGAAAGCAAACAAGGAGGCCGTGAGGATTTCGCGGCTGAGCCATGACTCACCGAGGTTGCTCATGGCGTAAACCGATGAACTTGGTGCATTCAAATGCAAAAAAGAAATTACCAGGGCTCCCAGCATAGTTATAAATCCGGTAACACTACAGATAAAGGTGAGTTTATCCTTGTTGATGTTGCTATCGGTGGATAAAAACATTCTGAAAATAAACATACTCAACAGTAATCCTGCTGAAAACTGGCTGAGCAGGGTGAAAAAGACCAGAGACCATTCAGCGCTATGCATTTTTTACCTCCTCCTTGTTAATGATTTGCCATTTATTTGCCTGCGACACTGACGGATGGGGTTTGATAGCCAGTGCCGGACGAGTATATTTCTCGGGTGGCAAGGGATATACTTCGTTGTTGATTCCACCTTTTTGCTTCAGTTTTTCCAAAGGACCCGCTTCCAGCACCCGCATGGGGCAAGCGCTTACACACGAAGGGAGTTTGCCTTCCTCTAAATAATCTGCGCAAAGGGTGCACTTGGTCATTTTGCCGGTTCTGTTGTCCAGATGCAGGGCACCATAAGGGCAGGCCCACTTGCAGTATTCGCAACCCATACAGCGTTTTTCATCTATCAGCACCAATCCTTTGTCATTTTTATAAATGGCCTTGTTGGGGCAATTCTTCATACAGATGGGGTCTTCGCAATGGTTGCATGACAAAGAGATATTGTAGGAATGCACTCCCGATTTCCAGTTGTGTCTTTTTTGTTCCCAGTTACCGCCTGCAATTTCATAAACATTTCTCCAGCGCAAGCCCACCGGAAGGTCATGTTTGTCCTTGCAGGCTATCTGGCAGGTTTTGCAACCCGAGCATTGAGAAGAGTCAAAATAAAAGGCCCATTGTTCCATAATATTGTATGATCAGATTTTTTTCATCTTTTTTTAATTGTTCTGAGTTGGTTTATCCATCTCAGGCTTTTTCTACTTCTACCATGATGGTATGCTGTGCATTGCCAAAGGCAAGCGGAGTCCACCGGTGCGAAGTAAGCACATTGATATTGCCACGCCGGTCGATACCGTTTTTGTCGGGTTTCCACCAGGCTCCCTGGGGGATATTCACCACTCCGGGCATGATCTTGGGTGTTACACGACAGGGGATCAATATTTTGCCCCTGTCATTGTAAACCAATATTTCATCTCCGTCTTTGATACTCCTTTTTTTTGCATCCACAGGATTGATAAAAACCCTTTGCGGAAAGGCTTCTTCCAGCCAGTCAATACCATCGTGTGTAGAATGTACCCTGGCCATATAATGATGGCCCAGTGCCTGCAACGGATACTTCCTGGCTTCTTCCCCGAAAGGACTTTCCCACTCCTGGATGTATTTGGGTACGGCCGGAATGGTACTGGGTTTGCCCATGTCGAAAAGGGTTTTGGAAAAAATCTCGATCTTACCACTGGGTGTATTGAGCGGGTTAGATAAAGGATCCTTGCGGAAACCGGCAAAGGCTACTGCCGGATTTGTCACGGGTTTGCTGTACACACCGGTGTTATCCTCTATCATCGTGTCCAAATCCTTCACTTCAGGGAAGCGGCTGTTTTTATACCTTCCTACAGCCCATTCAATCCAATCTCTTTCGCTGCGGTTTTGGGTAAATTCTTCTCTTATCCCAAATCTTTCGGCAAGTTCTGTACAAATCTGGTAATCGCTTTTGGTTTCGTAGGGCGGTTCGCTGATTCGGGGTCCGAGAATCATCTCATCACCATACTTCCATCCGTCCTGCAATCCCCAGGTTTCCAGCTGGGTGCATACGGGAAGAAGCAGGTCGGCAAATTTTGCTGTAGGGGTCATAAACTGGTCCTGCACAGCAATGAATTCTACCCGTGAAGTATCTTTCAGGATTTTGGCTGACCGGTTGGTGTCGGCATGCTGGTTGATCAGAATGTTGGAAGCAACGTTCCAGATGAGTTTGATATTGCTGTCCAGCTTATCAACACCACGTAATCCTTCCTCAGGCCCCATTTCAGTGCCTCTCAAAATGGCTTCTGTCCAGAGAAAAACCGGGATGCTGGCCTTTACCGGATTTCTTCCTGTAGGAAATACATTCCAGAAGGGACCGCCATCATTGGCCTGCAGGGCCAGTCCGCCTGCCCAGCCGCCGGGTATGCCTACGTTTCCTGTAATGGCAGGTAAAACACAACCGGCAATTACCACTTGTTCTCCATAGGCCCGTCGCTGCATACCATAGCCCTGGTATAGGACCGAAGGCTTTTGGGTAGCATATTCCCGGGCAATACGCCGAATGGTTGCAGCTTCCACGCTGGTGATTTCTTCTGCCCACTCCGGAGTTTTGGCAATGCCATCCCTTGTGCCAAGTATGTAATCAAGGTAGCTCTCTTCATTTTGACAGCCTTCCGGCATCTGCGACGGGTCGAAACCTACAGTATATTTCCTGATAAACTCTTTGTCGTGAAGGTTTTCGTTGATGATGGTGTAAGCCATAGCACTCATCATGGCCACGTCGGTGCCAGGCCGGATGGGTATCCATTCATCGGCCAGGGCAACTGCGCTCATGCTCATTCTGGGGTCAATGCAAACTACTTTCGCTCCGTTTTCCCTGGCTTTTTTGATGAAAAACTCGCTGTTGGTACCATCGCGCATTTCTGCCGGGTTCCAGCCCCACATGATAATGTATTTACTGTTTACCCAGTCTTGTCGTTGATTGCCTGTTACCGAAGTTCCATAAACATAAGGGGTAGCCTTTGAAATACAAGCCCAGCTATAGCTGTTATAATAACCCAGCGAACCACCCATAAGGTTCATCAGCCGGGCTGCTGTCTGTCGTCCGTTGATCTGGTTGTAGCTTCCTGTACCATAGGGAACCAGAATGGAGCTGTTACCATATTTTTCTTTTGCTTTCGAAATTTCTGAGGCAAGCATATCCAACGCTTCATGCCAGGAGATACGTTCAAATTTTCCTTCACCGCGTTCACCTGTTCTTTTCATGGGGTACTTGAGCCGGTCGGGATGGTATTGCCTGCGGCGGTATGATCTGCCACGAATACACGCCCGCAACTGAGGGTCCTCCAGCGTATCGGTAGGGCGGTCGTCTGTTTCTACGCGGGTTATCATGCCATCTCTCACATGGAGCTTCAACAGGCACCGGCCCCCGCAGTTATGTCCGGGGCAGGCGGCTCTGATGATCAGGGTATCCCCGTTTACCTCCACAATTTCTGCCAGTGATTCTTCCTGTTTGCCCAGGCAACCCGGTAAAATGCCTGAAAGAATCACTCCTCCGCCCAGAAGCGTACTGAGTTTGATAAATCCTCTTCGATCAATTGCAGCAGTTAAAGGAACCGGTTGTAAAGGGGCTTTTGCGTTTTCGTTGTTCATGTATGATAGGCTTATGCATATTATGGTCCTAAATTATAAAAAAATAGGGCGATTCCCCCGTATTAAATAGGTTTATCGCCTTATTTATAGGTAGATTGATTCCAAATAAGAATCCCTTATTGCTTCTTTCCGCTAACAGCAGCAACCGCCAGAAAAACCCCCAGCATGATACCCAAAAAGGCTGCAAATAACACCCTGTATTCTGCAGGAAGCAAAAAAGTAATGGTATGGGCCGGTATCCAGAAGAAGGGAATGGTCTTTTTGAAAACAAAGTTCCATTGTACTTTCCAGTTGATATCGGTCATGATTTGCCCCATGTTGATAGGTTTCAGAAGAGCTGAAGTTTGCCCCTGATGCTTTTCAATATGGGTGTCGGTGATTTTGTGCAAAGTCATCATTACCGGCGCATAAATCAGGTTCATAGTTGCACTGATAGTAAAAGCCACCAGTACTTTGCCCGCACTAAGTGTATTGCCGGCAAAGGTTTCACCAGCGTTTTCTATTCCCAGATACACCAGGAACAACGGAGCGCCGGTAGAAAAAATAATGAAAGCCATCTGGATGGTCAATCCCAGGATACCCCAAACAATGGCGCGGGGGAGGATTCCGAATCCTTTTTGGTTGTAATTTCCGGTCTTGATTCTCAAACCTATCACTTCACCGGTAGTTGCCAGCACCGCAAACTTGATGAAACTCATGATCATGCCATGCTCATAGTTGAAGCTTAGGTAGGCATCTTTTACTGCATCGAAGATGAAAAAGGGGAGCAGCAATGCTACTGCCGCCAGTATAAAATACAAGTCTTTCGTTTTCATATTGTAAAATATTCTATTCCTTTACAATATTAATTCTTGCATCTACTGCCACTACTTTATCTTTGGATCCCAGCAGCGGATTAAGGTCCATTTCGAAGATTTCAGGTGCTTCATTCAGCAGTGCCGAAAGATGTACCAATGCATCAGCAAAAAGCGCTTCATTTACTCCTTCCTGACCACGTACTCCCTGGATGATTTTGTAACTTTTCAAACTGCGAATCATGGCCAAAGCTTCTTCTTTGTTCACCGGCGCCATAGCAGTATTCACGTCCTTAAGCACTTCTATAAAAATGCCTCCCATTCCGCAAAGAATCATGTGCCCGAATTTCTCCTCATGCTTGGCACCCACAAATAGTTCCATGCCTGAAAGCATGGGTTGCAGCAATATGGCTGTGGTATCCTTGATTTTTATCATTCTTTCAAACTCCCTGCGCAACTGCTGCTCATCTTTTACATCGAGCACCACACCCCCCACGTCAGATTTATGCACCGGACCTACAACTTTCATTACTACCGGGTAACCCAGTTTTGAAGCGGCCTTTACAGCATTATCGGCAGTGTCTTCCACAGCTTCACCCGCGCGGGCTATGCCAGCAGCATCAAGCAGTTGCTGTACCTTTTCGGGAGGCAGGTATCCTTCAGGGCTGTTGTCAATGATTTCCCTGATTTTTTTCCTGTCCACCTCTGGCATTGTTACCTTTTCCGGTGAGGGTGGGGGCGTATGGTAAACCCTTGCCAAGGCATTGCCCAAGGTTACTTCGTCGGGAAAGTTGATTCTTCCTTTGGAGATGAAATCGGCTACTTCTTCACGTGCTGTGAGGGTAGAAGGAAGAACCGGGTAGATGGGCTTTTGGCATTGCTTCATTTTCAGATCGAGCATGTCATATACATTAAAGACCGGGAATAATCCGGGGGTACCAAAAATGACCACCATGGCATCGATGGTATCGAATTTTTGATCTACATAATCGATGATGGTACCCAGCTGTTCCGCAGTGCCGGTAGCCAGGAAATCGATGGGATTGGCCACTGAGGAACCAGGGAAGAGGTGGGTGAGCAACTCCTGGCTTTCGGGGGTGTCAATGTGGGGTACTGTCAGTCCACCGTTGGACAGCGCATCTGTGAGCATTACCGCGGGACCTCCCGCATGAGTAATTACGGCGATGTTTTTTCCTTTCAGTTCGGGATACATAAATACCGATGCCACGCTGATAAGGTCTTCACGACCATAGCAACGTACAATACCCGCCTTGCGGAACAGCGCATCTACAGCAACATCAGAACTGGCCAATGCTCCCGTATGGGAAGAGGCTGCACGGCTTCCTGCATCAGAACTTCCTGCTTTTACTGCGGCAATTCTGCACCCTTTGCGGATGAGTGAAGCTGCATGCCTGAGCAACATCTGGGGTTTGTTGATGGTTTCGATATACAATAGCTTTACCCGGGAACTTTTTTCAGGGTCAAAGGTTTCGTCCAGGTGTTTAAGAATTTCTTCCACCCCCATCTGGGCGCTGTTTCCCACCGAGAAAACATTGGAAAAAGTAAGTCCCTTGGGGATGCCTGCTTCCATGATAAAACAAGCCGTGGCACCCGATCCGGAAATAAAATCACATCCTGTGCCCTCCAGTTTAGGTATGGGATAAGTAAAGATGCTATGATGAGTGGGGGTGAGTATACCCACGCAGTTGGGACCAATGAGTGAGCCGCCCACGCTGTTGATAATGTCCACTATTTCCTTTTCCAGTCTGGCACCTTCTTCGCTTTCCTCACTAAATCCGGCAGATAAAACTATAAATGCCCGTGTATTTTTTTGATGAGCCAGAATTTTAACCGTATCAGGTACAAACCGGGCTGCAATGGCGATGATGGCCAAATCCACACTGGGAAGGTCTGCAGGGTCAGCGTAACTCTTGATGCCTTGTACTTCACTTTCTTTCAGATTGGTGACATATAAATCGCCGACAAAATTTCCGTCAATAAGGTTTTTTAATACTTTTCCTCCGGGTTTGGTTATATCATTGGAGCCTCCTACGACTACGATGCTTTTAGGGTTTATCAATTGTTCGGTAATCATACGATAAGGGTTTTATGTTTTGATAAATATGCTTTTATTTTCGGCGGCTAAAGTAACAAAAATTAAGAAGGTAGATGCCAGAAATCGATCTGGAAACAAGACTGATTTGAAAACAAAAGATGGCTCCAAAATAAAAATTCAAGAAAAAACTAAACAATTAGTTGGCAAACTAAAAAATTAGTTTTAAATTTGTTTTGTTATTCTTTAGTCATCAAACCCAAAAACTATTCAACATGAAAAATTTAAAGCTTCCTTCAAAGTATTTTCTTTTTACGCTGGCTTTCGGGGTTTTGTTTTCCTGCTCTGAAATGGTACAGGATGACAGCGTTGCAAGGCTGCAATATGCTGAAAAAATAAAAGACCATGACAATAATGAATACGCAACCCTTACAATCGGGGAGCAAACCTGGATGGCAGAAAATTTACAGGTAACCCGTTTTCGCAACGGTGATTCCATTATGCAGGTTACCAGCAATTATGAATGGTTTGAGGCAGGTGAGCAGCAAATCCCTGCATGGCGGTATTACAGAGATGATGCTTCTACAGTTGAAAAATATGGTATACTTTATAACGGATATGCACTGAGGGATCCCAGGGGGCTGGCACCCGAGGGATGGAAGATTCCGGGCCTGGATGACTGGCAAATCCTTATGGATAATATTGCAGGAGGAGAAGCTGAACCGTGGCCCAGGTCAACCTCTTTTATGGAAAATGAAGATGGAGAGGAAATCGAAGTAAAACTCAGTATAGGATGGAGAGATTTCGCTCCGGTTTTAATGGGAAGACAGTCGAATCCTTCCGCCGTTGGGAGCGAGGCAGTATTTAAAACTCAATTCGCGGGACAGATAGATCGGTATGGAAATTTTTACGGTGCAGATGAAAGTGCGCACTGGTGGGTTTTTCCTGTTGATTTTCCGGCGTTTTTTAAGGGAAAAGAATCTTTTACTGAAATGGGGAAAATTTATGTAAAAAATGGCAGGAATCATGTAATAGCAGCTCCCGGATCTGCCCAAAAGGGATTTTCGGTACGCTTTGTTAAAGAATGATATTGAAGATTATGCAAGCATAGCAATATAAAACTATCTATGAAAGAACTGACTAAAGCTGAAGAACAGATTATGCAGGTATTGTGGGATCTGAAAAAAGGTTTTGTGAAGGACATCATTGAACAACTTCCCGAGCCCCGGCCTGCTTACACTACGGTAAGTACAATTGTGCGAATTCTTGAGAAGAAAGGTTTTGTGGCTTACAACGCGTATGGCAAAACCCATGAGTATTATCCGCTGGTTCAAAAGAAAGACTATACCCGCCAGGTGTTTAAGGGGATGCTTAATGGTTATTTTGGCAACTCCATTCGGCAAATGGTATCCTTCTTTTCCCGCGAAAAGGATCTTTCTGTTTCGGAGCTGGAAGAACTCAAGAGCATTATTGATGAGGAAATCCGCAAGCAAAAAGAAAAATAATCTACTAAATACCCAAAATTAAATCACCTGCATATGGAAACCTTATTTCATTTTATGGTTCGTGCCTCGGTATTTCTGATGGTATTTGCATTGGGGTATTATTTTCTAAGAACTGCCGTACCCCGGGTGGGAAGATTTTATATCCTCTTATCTTTCATCTTGTCTTTGGGACTGGCAGGTATTGGTAAAATTCAAATCCCCATTGACATTGCTTCTGCTGATCCTGGGGCAACCCTGCTTTTGCCTGAGTTTATTCTGGAAGCACAGGATGGAATTGCTGCAGCAGGAAGCATGGCATGGAGCCAGTTTTCTTTTACCGGAATGTTCTTATTGATTCCTGCTTTGATGGTAGCCTTTTTGCTGGGCCGGCTGTTGCTAAGGCTCAAGAGGATTTTTTCAGAGATACAAAAGCATCCCGGAGAACACCATGAAAATGTAAAACTGGTGTATATTGAACCCGAAAGGAGCCCATTCTCCTTTTTCCGGTGGATTTTTATCCCGGAGTCCCTGAAACAATCCAGCCATTTTGAAAAAGTGCTTTTGCACGAGAAGGCTCATTACTATCAACTTCATTCCTGGGATGTAATGTTTATGGAAGTTATGCGATTGTTATTCTGGTTTCATCCGGCGTGGTATTATTTAAAAAAAGCGTTGCTGGCAACCCATGAGTATGAAGCAGACAATTTTGTTCTGACGAAGTTTCCCCGGGTTGAATACCAGCAGGCCTTGCTGGATTGTGCCCTTGATATTCACTATTTACCTGTTACCAATCCTTTTAATGTTTCAATGATCAAAAAAAGATTTATTATGATGAACCAAAACCTGAAGCCCGACATGAAAAAAATGTGGATCCGACTGTTGTGGATCCTTCCCGTATTAGCTTTTGTTTTTGCCCTTCAATCCTTTGAATTGCAGTCCGGACTTTTACCGGTAGTTGCCGAAGCAGTTAATAATGAAAACAGCATATCTCCACCCCCTGACAAAGAGGAGGATGAAAAGGTATTTACCGTGGTAGAGGAAAGCCCTACGTTTCGCGGAGGACAGCAAGCAATGATGAATTTTTTGCAGGAGAACCTGACCTACCCACCCACAGCGCGTGAAGAAAAAATTCAGGGGACTGTATTTGTCACTTTCGTAGTGGAAAAAGATGGTTCCATTACCGGTGTGAAAATTCTCAGAGGGGTACAACCAGATATAGATGCCGAAGCTATGCGCGTGGTAAAAGCGATGCCTGCATGGACACCGGGGTATCAGGATGACGAACCGGTAAGGGTTCAATTTAATTTGCCCATTCGTTTTGTGTTGTAGAATTGTTGAGGTTGCGGCGGTTGTGCCCGATTTCTGAATTTATAATCCAATGTTGTTTTGTTAACCACACCTTCTCAAGGCAGGGAGTTCCTGCCTTTTTTATTGTGATGCCCTCCAATCAACACGAGTAGATTTTTTCTGTTTTTTGGCCGGACAACCTCAGTAATTATTTGAGGCTGTAAGCTAAAAGCTTGAGAGAATTTTCATTGAAAATAAACCCGACAATTGGCTGTAATTCATCTGTAAAAATTGTATTTTTGCGGCACCTATGTTTTTGATCAAAGCAATCGGTATTACCCAATTATATCTCTTCAGGAATGCTTGGAAAAAATGAATTGACAGGGGTTTTGGTTTCCTTCCCGGGAAAACGTTTTATTCCTGTAGCTCTCATGTTGTTGGTTTTTACAGTGGGTAAAACAAAGGGTGAAGGAAAGGAAATTATCCTGATCAATGGCTCCCAGGTTTATAGTTTTACCCGGGAAGAATTTACCCTTAACGAATCGGTTCTAACGGATGAAAACATGGTATATTATCTTGTAGACGAATATCCTGTTTTTGAACAAATAAAAGAGATTAAAGATTTTGCTGAAAGCCTTATCGAATATCCGGAGGAAGCTATTGCAAGCCAGGTGGAGGGTGTGGTGATGGTAAACTTTATTGTTGAGAAAGACGGTACGGTAAGCAATCCACGATTTTTAAGAACCCTGGGTTTTGGATGTGAAGAAGAAGTGTTGCGTGTAATAAACAAATTGCCCGTTGCCCGTCCGGGAATGGTTTCCGGACGACCGGTCAGAGTAGGTATGACCGTCCCTGTTAGATTTAAGCTTTAATATAAATAAAACTATGTCCTTAAAAAAAAGAGATCATTCTGAACAAACCAAAAGAATTGTCGGACTTTTGCTGGGGATCGCAGGATTCCTGATTCCGTGGCTGATCAACTTTCCCGGATTATCCTTTGCAGGCCATATGGCGCTTGGCATCTTTCTGATGGCCGCTGTATTCTGGATTTTTGAAACGCTTCCCATCTACTCTACTTCTATGCTGGTTATTTTCATGCAGGTTGCATTGTTAAGCCAGCAAGGGGTGATTTATTCAGACACTTCCTTGCCCAAAAGCCAGGTTGTTTCTCATATTGATGGATTGTGGGAAGTGCCCTCTGATGCCGTTGACGGCAACCAGGTATATCTGGTGGAAGAATCCGGAAATTATACCCCCATTGAAGTGCAGGTGGTAGAATGGGGTGAAACGGTAAAGGTACAGAGCGATGAACTATCAGCAGATGCGCAGGTAGTAAGCGATGCACAACACAAACTGGTGGGCTACGACCCGATTTCCTTCAGCGAATTTTTTGGCACCCTGGCCAGCCCTATCATTATTCTTTTTCTGGGAGGATTTATCCTGGCCTCTGCGTCGGTCAAATACAATCTTGATAAGAATCTTACCAATGTTTTGTTGAAACCCTTTGGAGAAAAGCCAGTATTTATCGTGATGGGTTTGATGTTGGTTACGGCTACTTTATCTGCTTTTATGAGCAACACGGCCACTACCGCCATGATGATGACCGTGGCCATTCCTATTGCCCGGCAAATTGAAATGAAAGATAAATTCAGGATCATGCTTACGCTCAGCATCCCCATTGCTGCGAATATAGGAGGAATGGCCACACCCATTGGTACTCCTCCCAATGCCATTGTTATTGCCAACCTCAATCAACAGGGAATCAATATTGCTTTTGGAAGTTGGGTGGCATTAATGTTGCCGCTTGCCATTGGATTGTTGCTGCTGGCCTGGGTTAGCATGAGGTTTTTTTATCCCCCTGTTATCAAACGCTTTAAATTAGATCTGCAGAGTAAATTTGACAAATCTCCCAGAGCCCTTATTCTCTATGCTGTTTTTGCCATTACTGTATTGCTCTGGTTTACTGAAGCCAGTCATGGCATCCCCAGCGCTATGATTGCGTTTATTCCTATTGTAACGCTTACTGTAACCAGTGTATTGAGCAAAGATGATATCCGTGCCTTGCCCTGGGAAGTTTTATGGCTGGTAGCCGGGGGTATTTCCCTGGGAATAAGCATGGAAAATACCGGGCTGGCAATGTGGCTGGTAGGTAGTATAAGCTGGGATATGCTTCCACAATTAGCCCTGTTGCTGGTATTTGGCCTGGTGGCTTTGATGTTGTCCAACTTTCTCTCCAATACCGTCACCGCTACTTTGCTGGTTCCCCTGGCCGTAAGTTTGGGTACAGCAGGAATTGCAGGTGAAGGATTCAGCCTGGTCATAACAAGCCTGGTAATAGGTTCGGCCTGTAACATGGCCATGTTGCTGCCCATTTCAACACCACCCAATGCCATTGCCATGAGCACGGGTTATATCAGTACCGCAGATATGGTAAAAGTGGGCTTTGTGATTGGATTAATTGGAATAATAACCGCACTAATTCTTGCCAACTTCTACTGGCCATTAATCATTAATTAAATATTCTTTTTATGTCTGATATCTATATAATTTGTGTAGAAGACGAACCCCAGGTGCTGGATGTGATCATCCGTGATTTGGCTGACTTTGAAGAGATCTTTCCCATTGAACTGGCGCATTCAGCAAATGAGGCCAGAGAACTTATCAGGGAAATAAAAGAAGAGGGGCATAAAATTGGCCTTGCTTTGTGCGATCATATCATGCCCGGCGACAAGGGGATTGATCTGATGATTGAAATGCAACAAGACCCTTTTACGGAAAACACCCGGAAGGTGCTTGTTACCGGGCAAGCCGGCCTGGAAGATACCATCCAGGCTGTGAACAATGCCAGACTCAACCGATACATTGCCAAACCCTGGAACCCCAAAGAACTGGTAGAAATAGTCAAGGATGAGCTTACCCAATATGTTATCAGGGAGGAGAAAGATTTGTTAAGGTTTTTACCTCTGCTGAATCAGGAAAAAATTCAGGAGGCTATCCGTACCAAAGGGTATCTGTAAATTAGCAATACCATGCCTGAAAGAAAAAAACCTGCCAGGGAGCAGCGGCCGAATGTTATTGGTGCTTCAGCCCGACCTGTCTATGATAAATTTAGCTTTGTCAAAAGCATTAAAGAGAAAATTCCTGATTCTTTGCTGCTGAAAAGTTTGAAAAAGGAGTTTAAAGAAGAGGAGATAATGCTCAGGGAAAAGGATGTAAACGACAAGCTTTATATTATTCTGGAAGGGTATGTGGCCCAGATGAAGAAGGATGAAGATTCGGGCACCCAGATAGGATTGCACGGGCCGGGTGACTTCATCGGGTTGTTATCTTTTCAGACGGGGGAGCCCGTTTTTACTACGGCCCGCGCCAGTACCGATGTTTCCAGCCTTTGTTTCGATCATCAAAGTTTTGAGGTATTTATGAACGAATATCCACAAATCAGTAAAACTTTGCAGGGGCTCATTTTTTCTAATCTTGCTGACCGGTACAGGAAAGTGGTGATGCTACACGTAGAAGTAGCCAATTTATCACGCCAGCTGGAAGAAGAACGAAACCAGCTCAAGCGGGCCATTCAAGAGCTTGAACGTACCCGTAATGTACTTATTTCGCAGGAGAAAATGGCTACGCTTGGCGAGTTGACCTCTGGGTTGGCCCATGAAATTAATAATCCGGCTTCTGCTTTGCTCCGTTCGGTGGAATACCTCTCGGAGAATCTGCCTGATATGGCTGAGAAAGCCTCTTCATTGCCGGATACCGGGCTGGTAAGATTTTTTTTCGAAACGGGTTTTAAGCGCGAGTTTGCAGATACTTCCGCGCAGCGCCAGCGAATGAAAGAACTACAATCAATGTATTCCGGTTTGTCCCGAAGCATGTTGCGCACCATGGCTGAAATGGAGCCCGGGGTTGTTGAGAAACTAACCCCTTTTATCGGGTCCGCCAAAAACCAGCCTTTGTTGCAATTATTAATTGATGCATATCAGTCGGGTGCTTTTCTCAATTCCATTAAACTCTCCACCGCCCGCATAGAGTATCTGGTAAAAAGCCTTAAAAGTTACAGCCGGCAAGGGGGCAAAGATCCTGAAGTGTCAGATGTGAGAGATGGTATCAGGGAAACCCTTCAGATTATCGGAAACCGGTTGAAGGATATCAAAGTAGAAACCAACATGGAGCAGGTTTGTCCCGTAAAATGTTTCGTGGGTGAACTCAACCAGGTCTGGACCAATATTATTATCAATGCATGCGATGCAATGGAAGATAGAGGAGAACTCTTTATCTCGTGTTATCCTGATCATGAAAAAAAGAAAGTTTTTGTCACCATTACAGATACAGGTCCGGGAGTGCCCAATAAAATCAAACAAAAAATATTTGATTCAAGCTTTACCACCAAAACTGCAGGTGGTGATTTTGGTTTGGGTATTGGTTTGGCCATCACTAAAAATATAGTGGAAAAGCATCATGGAACCATCAAAGTAAAGGATCATCCCGCCAAAGGTGCAGAGTTTGTTATCACTCTTCCCTTAGCCCAATAGCTGTTGGTGATCCTCTTTGCATTCAGGTTTATGAACTAAATCTGTTGATTAAGAGCAACTTTTTGATGGCTTTTGTAAACCAAAGGCATTATTTGTGGTTCTAAGGGTATCTTGTCTTGTAAAAAATTATTTTAACCAGCGTATTAAAAATGATACTCAATCTGATTTTTCTCATCCTGTTTATATTAGCTCTTGATTTTTACGGATATTATGGCCTGAAAAAACTGGGCCGCTACCCACCTTTCTCGAGGCGAAAAAAAATGATATTTCGTGTTTACTGGATAATGGATATTAGTTTTTTGGTTTTCGCCACCATCTGGACGCTTGTTATCCGCAACAGTTCCTGGGAAGATTATGTGCAGTACAGAAGCTACTTTTATATTACGGGGGCTTTTATTCTTATTTTCCTGCCCAAAATTGTCTATCTTATCTTTACCCTACTTCATGATATCGTGTTGGTAATTAAGTGGTTGTACAGGAGGGCTTTCTCCCTGACAGAGCGAAATCATACTGCACGGCGGCCCCCGGTTTTACTTCTTGCAGGCTTTATTTTATCCTTGTTTATGTTTGGATGGGTTGCATATGGGATTCTTTACGGACGGTTTAACTTCCAGGTGAAAGAGGTTGAACTTGAGGTAGCTGATTTGCCCGAATCTTTCGATGGATTTCGTATTATCCAGTTTTCGGATACCCATTTAGGTAGTTTTGCCCGCTCCCGGCCGGTATTAAGGGGGATACAAAAAATGGCTGAGACTCCACACGATATGCTGGTTTTTACGGGCGATATGGTGAATAATGAAGCCATAGAAGCAGAAAAATTTGTGGATGCAATTGCCGGAATTGATTCCCCTCATGGTAAGTTCTCCATCCTGGGAAATCACGATATGGGAGATTACCGCAGGTGGTACACCCTGGAAGAAAAGGCAGCCAACCTGGAGCAGTTGGAAGAATATCAGGCCGAAATGGGATTTGAGATGTTGAGAAATGAACATCGGTTCATTCGCAAAGGAAATGATTCTATCATGATTATCGGAGTGGATAACTGGGGCTTACCTCCTTTTGCGCAACTGGGAGACCTGAAACAAGCAGCAGGAGAAAACGCAGACTTTCCCACTCAAATATTGCTTTCCCACGATCCATCTCACTGGGCTGAAGAGGTTGTTCCTCAAACAGATATCTTTCTTACCCTTTCCGGGCACACGCATGGAATGCAGGCGGGTATCAGAACTGCCTGGTTTCAGCTGAGTCCTGTGGCTCTGAAATACGAACACTGGAATGGACTTTACAGCGACGATAATCAGTTTTTGTATGTGAACCGTGGTTTTGGATTTATCGGATTCCCGGGAAGAATGGGGATGCGACCGGAGATAACCCTGTTTACACTGAAACGCCAATAATGCAGCAGTTTCATGGTTTTCTCACTTTTATCCGGATTTCCTTTTGCAGGGAATTTCCCTTGTGGTCAGTAACCAGCAGGGTGTGCAACCCTTCATTGGGGCGAAATCCCATTTCATGAAAGTCTGTAGTACTTCCCTTGTATTCCTGGTTAAGATGCCAATGGATAGTACTTTTCTCATGGCGATGCGCCACCCGGAAAATAACCTCTCCGGGGGTACCATCCAGCTCGTAGGGAATAAAAATATCAACAGATTCTGAAGGATAAATCCACTGCATGGGGCCCGAATCCTGTGCAGAAGATCTGCAATCCTGGTGAAATGGAGGAAGGGGCTTGTAAAAGGGGTGGCTGCGTCGAAAATAATATTCCTGAACAGGAGGCAAGACAAACCACGACTGAGTTTCCATGTCTGCCCAGGAAGCACATTCGGAGTTAACTCTCTTTCCTGATTTTTTGTCGAGATGAACCGTTATATGGTGAGGACAAACACCGGTTTGAAATTCTACCCGGGGTGCTTGCAGGGTATCCACTTCAGGGCATAAACCGGATGCCGGGTAGCCACTTGTTCTGCAAACCCTGACCGGGTTGAGATCATCATGAGGAGCAGCAAACCAGGGCTGGGCAGGGAGGATGCCAAAGATGTCAAACATCACGGGAGCTGCAGCAGCAATTCCTGTTAGGTCTGGCCGCCCTTCACCCGTGGCATTTCCAACCCATACCGCAACCACATATTTCGAATTTACCCCGATACTCCATGCATCACGATTGCCATAACTGGTGCCGGTTTTCCAGGCGATTTTTCTTTTGTCGGCAAACAATTGCCAGTTAGCCTCTGTATCGGGGCGCGATGCCTCTACCATGGCTTCAAAGGTATGCCACAGTACGCCGGGAGTGAACGGGGAAGGTGCTGATGTGCCAGTACCCCTTTCTTTGGAAGAAAGGTAGGTGAGTGGATGGAAAGTATGGGATGCTGAACCCGGTTCCTGCTGTGGAATCTGATTCAGGCTTCTTGCCAGGGAAGCATAAGCTCCTGCAATTTCCCACAGGGTTACTTCACCTCCACCCAGTATCATCGACAAACCGTAATGAGAAGAAGGCTTGTCGAAAGTGTTCATACCGCAACTTTTCAGTAATGCATGAAATTTGTCCGGATCATACTCCTGAAGCATACGCACCGCCGGGATATTCAATGATCTTGCCAGGGCAAGGCTTGCCGGTACTGCTCCCTCATAGGTCCGGGTGAAGTTTTCCGGTGTAAACCCCCGGAAGAAAGTTGGAACATCAGGAACAAGGGTGTGGGGCAGGATTTGTCCTTCCTGCAGCAACCCTGCATACAGAAAAGGTTTTAATAAACTTCCCGGACTGCGTCGGGAGGAAATTATATCTACTTTTACTGCGTTTACAGGGAGGTTTCCCTGGGATATATTGCCCAGGTAAACAAGTACTTCACCTGTATTTACATCTGCTACCAGGGCGGAAATATTGTGAATATGGTTGGCTCTGAGGATTTCGTGATGTTGCTGTAAAAACCGGGCTGTCCTTCCTTGCAAATCAGGGTGGATGGTCGTATAAATTTGCTCTCCCTCTCTTCCATCCCGGATGCTTCGGGTAAAAAGGTGAGGAGCGAGTTGTGGCAAGGGATAAGGCGGTCCGGGCGTGGGTTCTGCAAGCGAGAGCTTAAGCGTCATTTCATCCAGGTATCCTCTTTGGTACAGCAGGGTAAGCAACCGGTTGCGCTTTTGTAGCAATAGCTGCTGGTTTTTCCCGGGGAAAATCAATGCCGGACTGTTGGGTAAAACCGCCAGGGTAGCCGCTTCGGCCCACGAAAGCTCCTCTGGTGTATGGGAAAAATACCGCCAGGAGGCAGCCTGCAGCCCTACCACATTTCCTCCCATGGGTGCGTGGGCAGCATACATTTGCAGAATCTCTTCCTTACTGTATCTCAGTTCCAGACGCATGGCAAGCCATACTTCAATAATTTTTTCTTTCAGGGTACGGGCTTTTCCCTTTCGGCTGAGCCTGATAACCTGCATGCTCAGGGTGCTGGCACCACTTTTCATCCCTTCCTTTTTCAGGTTCTGTAAAATGGCTCGACCGATGGCAAGCGGATTGAATCCGGGGTGATAGGGAAAGTACCGGTCTTCGAAATTGATGAGTGCTGTTTTATAGTTTTCGGGTAAGGATTCTCCCGGCGGGAATCGCCATTGCCCGTCATGGGCTACCGTGGCATTGAGCAACTGATGATCAGCATCGTACATTACTGTGCTGTAAACCTCAGGAAATAATTTCCGGGGTAGGGAAAATAACCATAATCCTGCCAGAAGCAAAAGCAACATGCAGATTACCCATTTTCGGTAGTACAGGATTTTCCTCAGGATTTGATGCATGGCGTAAAATTAATGAGAATTTATTTTTATCATCAAAATAACACAAACCAAAAGGGAGAAACTATCACTATCTGCTAAAAATTTCGTACGTTTGTGCCCCCAAATAAAGCTATGGCGAACAAACTCAACATAAAAAACAAAAAAGCTTCTTTCGAATTTTTCCTGCTGGAGAAATTTGTGGCAGGCATGGTACTCACCGGAACAGAGATAAAATCCCTGCGGGCCGGAAAGGCCAGCATTAATGAGGCCTATTGTACTTTCGTCAACGATGAGCTGTTTGTCCGTAACATGAACATCTCAGAATATGAGTACGGAACCTACAACAACCATGAGCCCAAGCGGGACCGCAAGCTTTTACTTACGGCCAAAGAGTTGAAAAAGCTACAGGCAGCCTTGAATGAGAAGGGGCTGACCCTTATACCTACCTTTTTATTTATCAATGAGAAGGGATTGGCAAAACTGGAGATTGCCCTGGCCCGAGGTAAAAAACTTTATGATAAGAGAGAAACCCTGAAACAAAAGGATACAAAACGAGATTTAGAGAGGAGTGGTTACTAAACAGATTAATCTTTTGAAAGGGTAGGGGGTTGGGTTCCCTTTGCAGGTTTATACTCATACCTTATTTTAACAGGTTTATTTTCCTTTTTATCCTCCTTCACTGCTTTTTCGCTATCCTCTGTTGAGTGGGTGGTCATCCAGTAAGGAGGATTGTCTTTATCCCATTCCTCTTCGGTTTCTTCCTCCAGTTCCCAGGAGTATTTTTTCCTCTGTGGACCTGTACCCTTAAAAAACAAGGCCAATACAATCCCGGCTACCATTCCCATCAGGTGACCTTCCCATGAAACCCTCTCGCGCAAGGGGAAAAGACCCCACACCAAACTTCCGTATAAAAAAGCCACCAGTAATGAAAGAGCCATCAACCGCGGATGACCACGTATTACCCCACTGACAAACAGAAATGCTGCCCAGCTGTATATAATGCCACTGGCACCGATATGCCAGGATTCCCGGGCAAATACCCAAACCCACAACCCACTCATGATCCAGGCAAAAAGGGTAATGCGCAGTCCCAAATCACGATAAAAGTAAAACAATGCCCAACCCAGAATCAGCAAGGGCAAAGTGTTGGAATATAAGTGCTGGTAGCTTCCATGAATTAAGGGTGAAAAAATAATTCCCTTCAGCCCCTCTACTTGCAACGGATACACGCCAAAAGTGTGGAAACTGGTTTGTAATATATCTTCAGTGATTTTCACCCCCCATATGATAATGACCAGAATAACCGGAAAAAGAAAGGCGGACAGGATTTTGCTTTTATCTTTTGTTTGCATGAAAAATATGTTATTCCCGGGGAAATACCGGATATTCCTAATTTCATGCAAGATAATAAAATTATGGGTTCCTTTACTTGCAAGTCTTACCCGAAAAAATCATTTGTGCCAGGTATATTCCATTGGTTCTTAAAATCCCGAATTGCTAAAAAAGTATTATATTTGAAATAACCCACAAACATCTATAAAGCTACTATGGCTGAAAAAAATCCAACTTCTTCTTCTGAAATTACCACTTACCTGCATGAGTTCAGCAATGGGAATAAGAAGGCATTGGATATGCTCTTCCCCATCGTGTATGACGAATTGCAAAAGGGTGCCCATCATCTGCGAAAGCAGTTTTTTAACCTTGACACTTTTAATACAACAGCTATTGTACATGAAGCCTATCTGAAACTGATTCAGGCCGGTACTTTTGATGTGCAAAGCCGCTCACACTTCTTTTTTATCGCTGCCAAAGCCATGCGGCAGGTGCTTATCAATGCTTCTCTGAGAAAGCAAACCCTGAAAAGAGGGGAGAATCCTCTGAAAGTTGAAATGAGCGATATTGATAATAATATCCATTTAAGTGATCAAACGGCAGAAGACTTGCTAATGCTCAATGATGCCTTGAAAAAGCTTGAGCTACAGGATGAAAGACAGGCACAAATTGTAGAATGCCGTTTCTTTGGTGGTATGACCATTGAAGAAACCAGTATTGCCCTTGACATAAGCCCTGCTACCGTTAAACGAAGCTGGAATATGGCCAAAGCCTGGCTTTATATAGAACTCAATGAACAATGATTTTTTTCCGGATCCCCCTTTTGTTAACTCCAATTTTATTGTATGAACTGGGACAGAGTTTCCGAATTGCATGAATCTTGCCTAGAATTGCCATCTCATCAATGGAAAGATTGGCTTGATAAACATTGCACCCATGACGACAGAGAGCAGGGTGTAGACACCATGGTACTAAAACTGTTAAAAAGCACATCAAAAGCAGATGATTTTTTTGATGTCCTTCATAAAAATATAGATGAGGACTTAGGTGTAGAAAAAGAGGAAGATTTTTTGAAGCCTGGTGATAGATTTGGCAAATTCAAAATCTCAAAGGAGATAGGACATGGAGGTATGGCCAGGGTTTATCTTTGCTCCAGGGACGACGGACAGTTCGACCAGCAGGTAGCCGTAAAGATCATGAAGATGAAAGGTAACGTAGCCTTTTTGAAGGATAAATTCAGGCAGGAGCAGCAAATCCTGGCAGGAATCAATCATCCTAATATTGCGCAATTGTATGACGGGGGAATAACACCCGAAGGATATCCTTATATCGTGATGGAATATGTGGAAGGGCAGTCAATTGATGAATATTGTAAAGAGAAAAAGCCTCGTTTCGATGAACTGGTAAGGTTGTTTGAACAGGTTTGTAACGCCATGCAATATGCCCATAACAAACTCATTGTTCATCATGACATAAAACCAGCCAATATCATGGTTAATGAGCAAGGGAATGTTAAACTGCTTGATTTTGGCATTTCCCAGGTTATATACAGCCAGGAGAAAAATACTCAGGAAGTCGATGCATTTAGTGGAACTCTTAAGTATGCGGCACCTGAGCAGTTTTCTTCCGCACCCCCTTCGGTGGAGTCTGATATTTTTAAGCTTGGGCTGGTATTTTATACCCTTCTCACAGATAAGCATTTCGATTATACCAAAGTAGCAGAAGGGCAATTGGAACGCGAAATTGGTAATGTCATTAATAAGGTCTCGCTACAATCCGGAACCTTGAGAGGTCTGAAAGAAAAAATCATCAGAACGGATCTTACCGCCATCCTGTTCAAATGTCTGGCTTCAGAACCCGGCCAACGGTTTTTGAGTGTAAGTGAGTTGTTACATGATTTGCGGAATATGCTCAGCATGCATCCCTTGCATTCACGGCAAGCCACCCTGGGGTATACCCTGGCCAAAAGATACCTTCGCAACCGAAAGAAGATTTGGCTTGTCACATTTTTTAATGTTGCCCTGGTAATAGCGCTGATATTCTGGATTAATCAATTTGTACAAACCATCCAGGAAAAGGAAAGAGCAGAATATTTGCTGGCATTTGTTTTCGATATTTTTGAGTCTGCGGATCCCGAGCTGCGACAAGGAGAAACAGTAACTGTTGTTGAGTTGCTCGAAAACAGCATTGAGAAGATTGATAATATCGAAAATCGTCCGGAATTTCAGATGGAGCTTTACCATTCTACAGGGATGATATTTACAGGGTTGGGAGAATGGGATCGGGGAAAAGATTTGTATCATAAAGCCCTGGATATTTTAAAAATGCTGCCCGAATCGCGGGCCCATCAGCTTACAAAAGCACATTTGAACAGAGATTTGGCAGCTTGCCACAGAAATCTCTCAGAAACCTTACAGGCCGACAGTCTTATTTCGTTGACCCTTGAAACCTACACTGCAAATATGTCACAAGTTGATCCCTTTGATATGGCAAAAGCCTGGAATATAAAAGCTCATGTTGCCCGAATCGATGCACGACCTGAGGAAGGAATCAGGTATGCCCAAAAAGCCGTGTCCGTGCTTGACCAGAATACTGATGTTGCCTCCTGGGAGCTTGTTTCTGCCAAAGCTAATATGGCCGCTGCCTTAAAAGACCTGTCCCGCTTTGACGAATCCTTGCAGGTATCCCGGGAAGCGATGCAGATCATGGATCAGCTTGAAGATGAAATCAACAGTACGCGCGTGATGTTGTACGAAAACTTTGCTATTGCCCTGGCTCAATCCGGGAAAACAGAACAAGCCATAGAGGTACAGAAAGAGCTGGTGGAGATAAACACCCGATTGTATGGCGGGGATAGTCCTGCCACGTTAATATCCCTGTTGAATATGGCAGGAAACTATTATCGGCTGGACAATTATCATATTTCGGATTCTATCAATATGATGCTGTTGGATGTATTTATGGAAAGGTTTGGTCCGGCCAACAATTATACCCTGTCAGTGATGTATAATCTGAGCAGCTCTTTTTACTCACAACGGAAATTTCAAAAAGCCCTTGAATTTCAATACAGGGTTCTGCAAGGGGATATAGAGAACTTTGGAGATAAACATCCTTTCGTTGCCGGTGGATATTACAGCCTGGGACTAACCTATATGGAGCTGGAGCAATATGAAAAAGCACGTGAGAATCTTTTTACATCTCTTGAATTGTACAGGGAAAACTATGGTGAGAATCATCACCAAATTGCACGTGTTTATGGTCGGATAGCTGAACTGTATTGTCGGATTGAAGATGCTGGCAATTGCAGCAATTATTTTGATAAGGCTTATGAAATTGCAATGAAAGTAGTAGGAGAGGAGCATCCCACCACACAGTCAATTGTGAATAGAATGGAAGTTTATGAAGACTTTTTGTCTACACTTTAAAGATAGTTTTACAACTTAATAAAAAAAAGCGCTTCCCGTTTCTAACCGGAAGCGCTTTTTTAGCAATTTCTATATTGGGCTACTGATAGTTTATATCGTCGTTGGTATTATTGGAGAACGTATTTCCTGACTCCGTGAGTTCTGCCGAGGATCTTACATCAATACCATAACCAAGACTATTGCTGATGGTACTGTTGCTCAGGGTCAGCCTGGCGCTGTTGCCCAGACCAAGATTGGTCTGGCCTATTCCTGAAATAAGGTTGCTGTTGCCTGCATAGGATATTTCAACATATTCCATGCTGTTTTCCATTCTGCTTGATTCTACAGCCAACCCTTTCCAGTGAGATGCTGATCCTGATTTGCGGGTAAAGATGATGTTTTCCGAAGCAGTGCCATTGGCAACGATTACCCCATCATTGATTATTCTCAATCTTGCATCATTGTCAAATTCCAGCACTGTCCCCGGTTGCAGGGTGATTTGGCCCGAAATATCCGAACTGCCATTGAAGAGATACGTTCCGTTTTTGAGTTTAGGCCAGGTTACATTCTCTGTTTCATCCAGCGAAGAACCCTGCACTTCCACATAGTTGTTGCTAAAATCCGTTTCAGTATCAATGGCTGCTATCTGTTGAACTCTTATATGCATTGCCGCCTGTGCAATACCCTGTCCGAAATGGGAGTTTTCAATACTTATTCCGGTTCCGTCGTACCGGATATAAATACCATATCCGTCAATTTCGCTGAAGTGAACATTGCTAAGGGAAAGTCTTGCGCTCGAAGCCAACCCCAGTGCCGTTTTTTCAAATCCACTGGCCAGATTGCTATGGCCTGCATGTGCAAATTGTACATGTTCCATAAATCCTTCGAGGCTGGAGTTTTCATAAAAGATACCTCTCCAAGAACCTGCCTGTTCAAGGCTCCCCTTGAATATAACCGGATTTGCACTGGTGCCCGATGCTCGTATAATGGCGTCCTCACGAAAATAAATCCTTACATCGTTATCTGCTACAAAAACAGCTCCTTCTTCAATGTTTATGTTATCGTATATATTTATATCATCAGAGAACCGGTAACGGCCATTCAATGCTGCCTTCCATGTATGATCGGTACTTAATTGTACATTGCTTCCATCCATAACAATGTCTGAATTGTTGAAATCCGATGCTTCATCAATATCTCTTATCTGTCCTGCCGTCATATATATGGCTCCCAGGTTGTTGTTGTCGAAAAGACAATTACTCATGGGGATACGGCTTTCCGCAGACCTTACTGAAAGGCCAAACCCATCCATGTGAGTAAAAGAAGAATTGCTGATATTTAATCTTCCTGACTCCACATGCAATCCGGTTCTGGGTCTTCCGGAAGAAATAATGCTACTGCCTGCATAAGAGATGTGCACGTGGTTGATTTCATTTTCTAGATTGTTAGACTCTACAATTACTCCCCTCCAATATCCGGGCATTTCAGAATTTCCTGTAATGATAATCGGTTCATCTTCTGTTCCAACGGCATCCAATACACCATCGCTGGTAACCCGGATGCGGTTGTCGCTCATAACGGCTATTCTCACACCGGGATCAATAATCAGGTGTGCACTTACGTTTATGTCACCTGTAACCAGGTAATCGGGCACGGCAGGATCTTCCACAAGATTTATCAAGTGTAAATCGTCATTGTATGAACCGCTAATCTCCATGGTGCCGGCTGCCGTGGCCGTTACCGTCAGTTCATCTGAACTTTCGCCCAAAGTATTGTCTATGGTAAGATTGATTAGATAATCACCTGCTACATCGGGGGTAAACGTTGCGGTTGCAGAACTGGAATTATTGATGGTAGCATTGCTGCCTTCTGGCAGGGATGCAAAACTCCATGAGGAGGTATACCCCTCGTCGTTTAAATCAATAGATTCTCCTGAATTCAGTGTTACGGTTTGTCCGACACTTACTTCCTGATCCGGGCCTGCTACAGCTGTAAGTCCATGGTTATCTTCCTCTTCTTCGCAGCTAACAAAAATCATTACGGATAATGTGAACATTACTAATTGTGCTAATCTTTTCATTTTAGTCTTCTTTTTATAGGTTCATGTAATAGATGAATTCAAGCCTTTGAAACTTTTCACAGTGGAAACGTTATCCGATGGCTTGTCATCATTTGCTCTTGAGTAAAACAAATTGAATTATGGATTAAAAATATAAGTAACCTGCTGGCAAAACGGGAATTTGGAAAATTCTCCGGACACGAACAAGTTTCTCTTTATTTAATTTACACGAAAACCAACAGAATAGGGTCATGAAGTGTGAAGAAAAATCTGTAAAAAAAGCAAAAAAGCCTATGAATATAATTCACAGGCCTTAATAATGAAGGTTACGGGGATGATTCGGATTATTGTTTTTCCAGCCGATACTGGTCTGCCAGTTCACCGGTTATTAGTTCTCCATTCCTGTCGAGATGAATGAGCGCATTTTCTACTACCTTGTATTGGTTGGGTTTGTCGATATTGTCAAGTGTGATGGTAGTGTTATCTTCTTCCCATGACCAGCTACCGGTGCGTTCATAAAGATTCCCGGGCTCTTTTCCTTCATAAACATAATGTAGTACATATTGCTGGTCGGGGAGTAACTGCAGAGTTGTTTTGATTCCTTCGCAGTCAGCGCAGGGCAGTACACCTGTATAGGTTCCGTAATAATCCAGTGAGTTGCGTGCATTGCTTTTATCGGGAGGCAACTCATTTTCTGTTGTCTTGTGGTTTTCTGTTGTACTGTTGTCGTACCTGGTGGGATCTTCTGTACAGGAATCAACCAAAAACAGAAGAATTGTCGTAAACATCCAAAGGGTTGTATTCATAGCTCATTTTATTTTGGTTTGTGAGATTTGATTAAAAAGCCATTATTGTGAAAAGTTGTGTGGGGTTTCATTATTTAGGAGGAAGCAAATCATTGTTAACCAGGGCTCCCCCGTCTATTTTGAAGATCGAACCGGTTATCCAGGAGGCTTTTTCGCTGAGCAGGTACAAGATCATATCTGCAATTTCTTCAGGTTTGCCCACTCTTTTAATGGGGTATCTGGCAGTTGCTTTTTTCACCATTTCTTCATAGGCATCCTTACTATCTACTATTTTGTTATCCAGGTGAATGTTGGTGGTTACCAATCCCGGGTTAACTGAATTGACCCTGATTTGGTAAGGAGCCAAATCGCCGGCCAGAAATTCTGTGAGCATATCCAGTCCTGCCTTGCTGACAGAATAAGCCACGCTTGTTCCGGGACGTAGGGCTGCAATGGATGAGATATTTACAATCGAAGCGCCTTTTGCAGCTTTCAGATAAGGCAAAAGAACCTGGGTAAGCAAATAAGGGCCATTGAGATTGACATCGAGATTGAATTTCCAGTCTTCGTAAGGAATCATTTCTATCCCCCCTTTGGTTAGCACGCCAGCAGCATGCACCAGCCCATGAACTTTTCCGTGTTTATGTTTAATATATTCCGCTAAGTCCTGGCAATCTTTCTTATTACGAACATCTCCGTAATAAAATTCCATATTATCGGGGATAGTACCAATACTTTTGGCTGCACGTTCCGTTTTTTCTTTGCTCCGCGAGAAAGAAATAACCTGGTTGTGCTGCTCCTCACTTAACTTTTTAATGGTGCTTAATCCGATTCCTGAACTACCCCCGGTAACAATAAAAACTCTCTTCTCCATAGTGGCTGTTTTTTTAGTTTTTCTATAAACCGCGCATGGTTTTTACATGGTGTATTATAATAACATGATTGTTTTGTATTATATTGTATTGCAATGCCTAAATATACAAATTATCTGACAAAACAGGTGTTTTATTACAATGTTAAAGGATAAGAAATACCCATAGGGGCAGATGAACTAATGGGTCTTTGCTTTTTTAAAAAATGGTAACTTTGTAGGAAGGCGATTTTAAATCCCTTGCATGGCTTTAAGGTTGCTGCATAACGAAAAAGTGAATATTCAGAATAATCAGATAAACTTACGTGAAAAGAATAGCCTTTCAAACACTGGGCTGTAAACTCAACTTCAGTGAAACCTCAACCCTGAGCCGGCAGTTCGGGAATGAAGGTTTTGAACAAGTAGAGTTCAATGATCCGGCCGATATATATGTTATCAATTCCTGTTCAGTAACCCACAATGCCGAAAAGCGTTGCAAAGAACTGATAAAAAAGGCAATGAAGAAAAATCCTGATGCCCACGTGGCGATTATTGGTTGTTTTTCTCAAATCAATCCCGAGGAAATTCGTGCCATCCCCGGGGTAGATATTGTTTTGGGAAATGCCGACAAGTTTAACCTTTTTGAGCACATACAACAACTAAGGTCCAAAGGAGAAACGGTTGCCCAGGATATAGCTGTGGAAGAACCGGAAGAGTTCGTTTCCGGTTATTCGATGGATGACCGAACCCGCTCTTTTTTCAAAATTCAGGATGGCTGCGATTATTTCTGTGCCTATTGTACTATCCCGTTGGCTCGCGGCAGAAGTCGCAGCAACAATATTGCTGCCACCATCAAAACAGCTACTGAAATTGCCCGTACCAACATCAAAGAGGTAGTGCTTTCAGGGGTAAATATCGGTGATTTTGGCAAAGATCACGGGGAAGATTTTTATGGCTTCCTGCAAGAACTCATCAAGGTGAAAGGGTTAGAAAGAATCCGCATTTCTTCCATTGAGCCCGATTTGTTGAGTGACGAAATCATACACCTTGTGGCAGAGAATGATGTCCTGATGCCTCACTTTCATATTCCCTTACAGGCTGGTTCTGATGAAGTCCTTAAGGCCATGGGGCGCCGGTATGATACTGCCAGGTTTGCCTCGCGGGTAGCACTGATAAAAAAAATTATGCCTCATGCCTGTATTGCTGCTGACCTTATCGTGGGTTTTCCGGCTGAAACCGGTGATCTTTTTCAGCAATCCTATGATTTTGTAAGAAAGACAGATGTTTCTTATGTGCACGTGTTTACCTACAGCGAACGCGATAATACAAGGGCCGTAAAATACGACACGCAAATCCCCGTGAAAGAACGTACCCTGCGCAGCAAAGTGATGCAACAACTTTCAGCTCAGAAAAAAGATGCGTTTTACCGTAGCAATCACATGCAGAAATCGAATGTATTATGGGAAAAAGATAATGTAGAAGGTTTTATGTATGGTTTTACAGAAAACTATATCAAGGTGAAAGCTCCTTTTGATGTGAAGAAAGTAAATACGATTGAAAAAGTAATACTGAACTTTTTAGACGAGGATGGAGTTTACTTATGTAGGTTCTAAGCCAGGGTGCAATTTCAGGGCAGGATAGTACCGAAAAAAATACTCAATCTCGATACATAATGACACCAGATTTACAATACTTAACCCGGGAAGTAATACAAATCAGTAAATCCGCCGGTGCTTTTATCCGGCAGGAAATGGATAAGGTAAAAAAGCATGATATTGAAAGCAAAGGTACCCACGATTATGTAACCTACGTGGACAAAACCGCTGAAAAGCAGATTGTGGAGGAACTCCAACCGCTGCTGCCCACCGCAGGATTTATTACGGAAGAGCAAACCATAGAAACCAGTCGGAAAGAATTCATGTGGGTGATAGACCCTTTGGATGGCACAACCAATTTTATCCACGGACTACCGTGCTTTAGTGTCAGTATTGCTTTGATGCAAAACGAGCAGGTGGTATTGGGTGTGGTGTATGAAATCAATCTGGACGAATGTTTTTACGCCTGGGATGGCGGAGGTGCTTTTTTAAACGATCAACCCATAAAAGTGTCAGAAACAGCGGCCCTGCAACAAAGTTTGCTGGCTACAGGTTTTCCCTATCATGATTATTCACGTTTGGAGAAATATCTCGAGTTGTTTACCTGGTGTCTGCACAATACCCATGGGGTAAGACGGCTGGGAAGCGCGGCAGTAGATCTGGCATATGTTGCCTGCGGCAGGTTTGATGCCTTTTTCGAATACAGTCTGAATGCCTGGGATGTGGCCGCCGGCGCTATTATTGTACAACAGGCCGGGGGGAGAGTTACTGACTTTGAAGGAGGGGGCAATTATATATTTGGAGGAGAACTTATTGCCACCAACGCGAAGATTTGTGATGAATTTCTGGACAAAGCACGAAGTGCTTTTCATAAACAATAGTACCATTTTTGCTTTGCAGACAGGGTGTATATGATTAAACAATCTGTTTGTGCAGGTTAAGAAAACTTTGATATCTATTTTATGCTAAAAGGTTGTGAGAGGGGTGAAGTATCTTTGCACCTGCAGAAAAAAAATGGGTATTAGTTTTTTGGGTATAAATTCAGAAAGAACTAATTCATAAACGTTTTGGAACCATTTTCGGATAGCTTTCTGGAGTTTGCAGCCATTCTTGCTGTTGCGGTGGGATTGGGATTTATTGGCCGTTTGCTTAAGCAGCCGCTCATTGTATCTTTTATCATTGTAGGTTTGGTGGTAGGTCCTCATGGACTCGATCTTCTGCGTTCAGTAGAGAAAATACACCTGCTGTCAGAAATGGGGATTGCCGTGCTGCTTTTTGTTGTCGGTTTGAAGCTTGATGTGACGCTGATTCGCACCAGCGGAAAAGTGGCTCTGGCTACCGGACTTGGCCAGGTGATATTTACTTCTGTTTTTGGATATTTTATTTGTATTGCCCTGGGCTTTGAGTCGGTAACCAGCATATATATCGCTGTAGCGCTGACTTTTTCCAGTACCATTATTATCGTTAAACTGCTTTCCGATAAGAAAGAAATTCAGTCCCTTCACGGTCAAATCTCCATCGGGTTTCTTATTGTACAGGATATTGTTGTGATATTAGCCATGATTGTTCTCTCCGCCATGGGTACGCAAAGCGACTACTCTGTGGTGGAAGAGATTGCCTGGGTGATTGTAAAGGGGGTTGCCATGATAATAGGTGTAATTTTGCTTATCCGCTATGTAATGCCCCGTCTTACCAGTCTGATGGCACGCAACCAGGAATTGCTGGTATTGTTTTCCCTTGCATGGGCGATTGCACTGGCCGCATTCAGCGATTACCTGGGTTTCAGCAAAGAAGTAGGCGCTTTTCTGGGTGGTATTTCGCTGGCTTCAACTTCCTATCGTGAAATAATTTCCGGGAGATTGATATCCCTGCGTGACTTCCTGCTCTTGTTTTTCTTTATTCATCTGGGTAGCCAGGTGGACCTCTCCCTGGTGGGAGAACAGATTGTGCCGGCCCTCATTTTGTCCGCATTTGTGCTGATAGGCAATCCTATTATTGTAATGATTATTCTCGGTATTATGGGATACAGGAAAAGAACCGGCTTTCTGGCAGGTTTAAATGTGGCACAGATTTCAGAGTTCTCCCTGATCCTGGCTGCTTTAGGACTTTCTTTAGGACAGATTGATGAAGAGACCCTGGGTTTGATCACCCTGGTTGGATTGATAACTATCGGGATATCTACTTACCTTATCAATTATTCACACCAGTTGTTTGAGCACGTTGCTCCCATTCTCAATATTTTCGAGAGAAAAAATCCCTACAGTGAGATTTCTGACGAAGAGATTGTCAATAATCCTTTTGATGTAATTATTTTCGGTCTTGGAATGTATGGGAACAATATAGCCAAAAGTTTGGAAGCCCAAGGTTTCCGAGTCTTTGGGGTTGATTTTGATCCCCGCAATGTGAAGCGCTGGAGGCGCAAAGGGAGAGCCGCTCAATACGGAGATGCTGATGATCCTGAACTGATGGAGATTCTTCCGGGAAATACCCAATGTGTTATCTCAACATTGCCTGATAAAGCGATTAACATGGCTTTGATTAAGTATCTGCAGCAGGTGGATTACAAGGGTAAAATTGCCGTTACTTCCTATTATGGTCGTACTGCAAAAGAACTGGAATTGTCTGGTGCCGACCTGATCCTGCTTCCTTTCGTGGATGCTTCCGAAAATATTGTGGATAGGCTTAAATCGTTGAAAGTAAGAGGGACATCAGAAAGGAGAGGATTAGAGACAAGAGAGGAGAATAACTCAGGAACTCAATAATTCCATAACCCCATTCACAGATATACTAATTTATCTCTTAAAAAGCAGATAAATTTGATTATCTACAAAAAAGAAGATATATTTGTTGCAAAAAGAACATGACGGCTATTATTACAGGAGATATTATGGGTTCGCGCGGGGTTAAAAACCCGGAACAGTGGTTAAAGCCCCTGAAAAATTTCTTTGTTACACTGGGAAATGAGCCTAAAGTGTGGCAGTTTTTCCGGGGTGATAGTTTTCAGCTGGAGGTTGCAGATGCACCTCATGCTCTGGAAGTTGCTATCCGCATCAAGGCATTGGTAAAAAGCATCAAGGGGCTGGATGTCCGAATGGCTATAGGCATTGGCAGCAAATCATATGATGCACCCAGCATTACCGAAGCCAATGGTGATGCTTTTGTTTTTTCAGGCAAGCTTTTCGAACAAATGAAGAAAAAATCTCTTGCTATAAAAACACCCTGGGAAGATGTAGATGAACAAATCAATGTCTGTCTGGGTTTGGCACTATTAATAATGGACAAGTGGAGCGTAAGTTCAGCGGAGGTGGTACAGCTTGCATTGGCTTTTCCTGGTGCTACACAAACAAAACTGGCAGAAAAATTGGATATCAGCCAAGGCAGAGTAAGTGACAGGCAGCGAAGGGCCGGACTGGAAGAGATACTTGCCATGGAGAAATATTTCGGAAAACTTATCAGACAAAAAACCGGCACACCATGATTTTGTTTTTAAAAATATTGCTTGCTCATCTTATTGGTGATTTTGTGCTTCAGCCCGATAGTTGGGTAAAAAGTAAAAACCGTAAAGAATACCACTCTCCTAAACTCTATCTTCATCTGTTGGTGCATGCCGTTGTCTTGGCCCTTTTTCTGGAGTTTGATACCCGCTATTGGTTGGGATATACGGTTATTATCCTTTCTCATTTTTTATTGGATATTTTTAAAATTTGGACCCAGCGTTTTCGACCTCACAGCCGGTTTATGTTTATGGTCGATCAGATTTTACATATCCTGGTAATCGTGCTGGTAGTTTCTTTTTATGAGCCTGTGAATGTTTCCTTTGAAAAGGTGCTTACCTATCCTTTGTTACTGCTGATAACCTGCCTGGTGGTGGTGACATTTGTGGCAGGAGTGGTGGTAAAAGTCTTTATTGCCCGATGGAATCCGGATGTTATCGGAGATAAAGATCTTACCAAAGACAAGGCCGGTTATATTATTGGTATTCTGGAAAGGTTGCTGGTTTTTGTCTTTGTGGTTCTTGGACGTTGGGAAGCCATTGGTTTTCTTATTGCCGCCAAGTCCGTTTTTCGTTTTGGAGACTTGAAAGAACCCCGTGAGCGCATGCTTACCGAGTATATTCTTATAGGCACACTTGCAAGTTTTGGGGTTGCCATCATGATTGGACTAACTTATTTACAGCTGGTAAACTTATACCCTTAACCATTACTTTCCATTCTTTTGGTGTAACGTAAAACAGAAACCTCATCCATAAGAGGTTTTTTCTTGAATATATGGTTGTACAGATGCTCAGAAAACCAGGGAGCAAGCATATACCCCTTTGAACCCAAGCCATTGAAGATGTATAAACCTTTATAAATGGGATGTTCCCCCAGGATAGGTCGTCGATCTGGGATGGTGGGTCGGAAACCGTAATATGTATCTGTAATCTGCAGGTCAGATTGATTTTCATCCTGCTGTATCACTTCCCGGAATTTTTCAGTGAGTTGCTCAATGCCTCGCCGGGTGTTTCCTTCTTCAGGAGTGTGCTCGTAAGTAGCTCCTACTTTAAAGAACTGCCCTCCCTGGGGAAGGATGAAAATCTTTCGTGAAATGGCCTGTTCGTTATTGAGGTTAGGATGATATATTTTTATCAACTGACCTTTGAGTGGATTAACGGGTAGCCATTGAAACCAGGGATTATCAAAAGACTTTACACCCTGACAAAAAATTACCTGCTGGAAAGTTTCCCCCTCGTAAATCCAACCTTCCCCGGAAGGCTTCAGGGATGGATAATTAAATTCTTTAGATTGTAAAAGTTGTTGTTGGAGTAAAAACTCCCTTGTGGCTTTCATGAAAATTTCTACATCTACACGCCCCGCATTTTGTATGACTCCTCCACCCAATGGGATATAGGTACAGGGTGGGGCAGGAGAAGGAGCTTCTTCCATGAAAAATCTGGCAGGTTCTTCTTCCTTGCGACGCTGGTTCCACAACCGGGCATCCTCTGCGTGATGGAAGGCCCGAAAAATTTTCAAAGGATGGTAAAATTCAGCGGAGATAGTCTGTTCAAGGTATTTGTAGAAAACAGATGCCTCGGGAACGAGTTTATCAGCCATCCAGCTAAGCCCTAAATGTTTTACCACTACCGGATTGATCAATCCTGAGGCCACTGCCGATGACAACTTTCCTGCTCCCGAATCTAATAGTACAAAAGGTTTGTGGTTTTGCCAAAACCGGAACGCCAAAAGTGTGCCGGCTAGCCCGCCGCCAACAATCAGTGTGTGGTTGGACAATACACTCATATTTTCGGAATAGAGAATCTATTTCACCTTTTCTTTGAACAGCTTCCTGAGTTTTTGCATTTTGGGTCCGATTACAAAAGTGCAATAAGGCTGGCTGGGATTGTTTTGAAAATAATTCTGATGATAATCTTCTGCCACATAAAAAGCAGTCATGGGAGATATCTCTGTTACCAGGGGGTCATCCCACAAATCGGATGCATCAATCTCTTTGAAAACCTCACGAGCGGTTTTTTCCTGACTCTCGTCATGATAAAATATTACTGATCGGTATTGGGTACCCACATCGGCTCCCTGGCGGTTGAGCGTGGTGGGATCATGCAGGTGAAAGAAAATTTCGAGAATATCTTTGAAACTTATGATTTCAGGATCAAATTGGAGTTGTACCACTTCAGCGTGGCCTGTACGACCGGTGGTTACTTCGCGATAAGCAGGGTTTTTTACGGTACCACCACTGTATCCGCTGGTGACCGATTCAATGCCTTTTACTTCCGTGAAAACAGCTTCAAGGCACCAGAAGCATCCACCACCCAGGGTAGCGAGTTGAAGATTGTTGTTGGTTTTTTCTGTAGTTTCATTCATAGGGTTAGATGTTTTGGTCTCGGTTGGACTACATGATATCCAAAGGAGTATGATTAGAGGCAAAAAAAATCGTTTAAAACCTTTCATGTTTTCAGGAATTAGTTTCATGCGTCTGAACATTAAATTTCGCCTTAAAGTTCAGCATTACACTGTTAAATAAGTTTTAATAACTCTATCTTTGCCTCAAAAAATGCAATTGGTTATCACTATCCTATATTTTGCTCTGTTGTGTTTCCTGATATCCAGGTTGTCATTTTTCCGCAATGTGCCGGGGATATCCCCATTGTGGCTTATTATTTTTTTTTCCCTTAAAGTGTTGGCGGGTTCCTTGTTAATAATCGTCTATACCTGGTACTACGAGGATCCTCTTACTGCTGATGTTTACAAGTATTTTCATGATGGCGCCATCATGTTTACTGCCCTAAAAGACAACCCGGCAGATTATTTTCGTATGCTTACCGGCATAGATGCTGCTGCACCGCAGCTTGCCGAATACTATGAAGAGATGAATTTCTGGTTCCGTCCCTGGGACTCTCCCGTGTATAACGATAACAGGTTGGTTATCCGGTTCAATGCATTTGCTTTTTTGTTTTCATTCGGGCATATTTTTGTTCACAATGTTTTTATCAACTTTCTGTCTTTCACAGGATTGGTGGCTTTGTATAAATTCCTGGTCCGGTATGTTGATCGTGAAAAGCTACCCTGGCTTGTACCAGGAGTGTTTCTTTTTCCCAGCTTACTGTTTTGGGGGTCGGGAATTTTGAAAGAGGGTCTGTTGCTTTGGGCTTTGGGTTGCTGGATGCTTGCCCTGGATACTTTAATTACCCTTCGAAAACCATTGTTTCAAACCTCTGTGATAGGGATTGTCTTTACCATTATGCTGGTTTTGCTTAAACCTTATACCCTGATTTTCTGGCTTCCCTGCATCACGGCGTTTTATCTTTCCCGCAATTTTCGCCCTGTAAAACTGCATCTGAGTTATATTGGGGCTATTGTTTTGCTTGTAGCGGGAGGATTTGGCCTTACGATGCTTTTTTCTTCCTATGATTTGTTGCAGGTAATCGCAGGTAAGCAAAATGATTTTATCAATCAATCTCTGGTGCACGATGCTGGTAGCATGTTGCATGCAAGATACCTGCAACCCGAATTGGGTATGATGATTGTTGAGTTCGTGCGGGGGCTTTTTAATACCCTTCTCAGGCCTCATTTGCTGGAAGCATATTCTATTGTCACCCTGATTGCCGCCTTTGAAAATGCGTTCATTGTGCTTATGTTGCTATACATGATTTGGAAATTTGACCTAAAAAAGCTAAACTCATCCGGCATTCAGTGGGCAGGCTTTTGGTTTGTGATATTGTTTATGGGCTTCGTGGGAATGGTTTCTCCCGCCCATGGTGGCCTTGTGAGATACAAAATTCCTGCTCTTCCCTTTTTATGGTTGTTTTTTGTGCAAATGACCCGACTACCCCGTTGGGACAGGAAAATTCTTAAGGTTACAGAAGGTAAAAGAATTTTCTAATACAGGCATCTGTCTTTGATCGGAATACCCTTAACCTTTTCCGAAAAATTGCGTATCAATTGTTATAAAATTCTGGATAAAGATTAGCCGGTGTTCAAACTTTTAAAATACTTTAGCAGGAAATCTCCTGGATTATTATACTAACAAGATAAATTATCAGTACTGTTACTTCAAAATACGATTATGCCAAAGAATGTTTTAATTACAGGAGCCAGCAGTGGAATTGGCTATGCCTGTGCCGAAAGCTTTGCCCGCGGGGGATATAACCTCATTCTCAATGCCAGGCGGGAAGAGCGTATTATCGAACTTTCGGATAGATTGCAAAAGGAATATGGTGTTAAAGTCCGAACGCTTGTTTTTGATGTAAGAAACCGTGATGCGGTATTTAAAGCCGTGGAGGGTCTGAAAGGTTGGGAAGCAGAAGTGGATATCCTGATAAACAATGCCGGACTGGCCTTAGGTCTGGCCGATTTACCGGATAGCAACACAGATGACTGGGAGCAAATGATCGACACCAATGTAAAAGGCTTACTATATGTGAGCAAAGCGATTATTCCGGGTATGAAGAAGCGTGGAAAAGGTCACATTTTTAACATTGGCAGCATAGCAGGCAGAGAAACCTATCCCAAAGGCAACGTCTATTGTGCCACCAAACATGCAGTACATAGTCTGAACAAAGCCATGCGGATTGAGTTGGTAAGTCATAATATCAAGGTAAGTCTTGTAAGTCCGGGGGCAGTGGAAACAGAGTTTTCCAAAGTCAGGTTTAAGGGCGATGAAGACACAGCGAAAAACGTGTATCGTGGGTTTAAGCCCCTACAACCTCAGGATATCGCCCGGTGTATCCTTTTTTCGGCAGAACTTCCCGATCATGTTAATATTGATGATATGCTTATTATGCCAACTGCACAAGCAGCGGCAACTATCATACATAAAAAGGAAACTGCATAGTTCCTTTTTTTTACATATATAAAAATTATTTTGTATTTTTCGTAAACTTGTCGTTAATTTGTAAACAAAAGGGTTTATTTTTAATCAACATAGATATATTTACGAAAACCATATAGGGTACAGATCAAATAACACTACACATGGCAGAAACAATACAGGTAATCATTGTTGACGATCACAAACTGGTAACAGATTGTATTGGTTTATTTTTGAAGGGTGCAAGAGATATTGAAGTTGTGGGGGTAGCTCACAGTGGAAGAGAAAGTCTGACAATGATGAAAAAGCTTACTCCGCAGGTAATTCTTGTAGATATCAGTATGCCTGAAATGTCTGGAATACAACTTACCGAAGCCATAAAGAAAAAGTACCCAAACACCCGTATTCTTATTTTGTCTATGCATTCCGATTATAACAATATTTCAGATGCCATAGATGCAGGTGCCGATGGTTATGTACCCAAAGACGTTTCTTCAGAGGAATTGGTTGAAGCCATTCATACCGTTTCTAAAGGAAAGAACTACTTCCATTCCACTATTTCGGATGAAATTGTTAAGAATTATGCCAACAAGCGACAGAAAAACGATAGTATCCTGCCCCAACTTACCCGTCGTGAACTTGAGGTATTGCAGCTTTTTGCCGAAGGATTTAATAATTCAGAAATTGCGGAAAAGTTATTTTTGAGTGTGCGCACCATCGAGTCTCACAAGAATCATATCCTTCAGAAAACCAATATGAAAAACTCAGTTGAACTGATAAAATTCGCCATTAAAAACAAGATTATAGAAATATAATCTATCACCCTTCGTACGAATTGCAACCCCGGATCCTATGTTGGTTTTGGGGTTTTTATATGCCCTTTTCCCTCCTCTTTGAGAAAATAATAATCAGGGTAATCTTTAAGTTTAGTTTCCTAATGTACAGAAATACAGACTTTAATGTTTGTTGTTTTGTCTTTATTTTCGTTAAAAATTCAGTGTATCACGATGGTTAATCACGTAGATTTACGGTTTTCCAGGTGCTGAATTTGCTTTACATTTGATTTTAAATTAACAAAGTATGATCGACACCCGAATAATCATAGCAGAAAGCAGTGATATCATGTTAAATGGTATTGCTGATATGCTCAAAAAGAGTCCTCATTTGCAGGTGGTGGGTCAGGCATTGAAATATAACCATCTCTGTAATACTATAGAGCAAATACCCCACGATTTGGTTATTCTGGGTCCTATGATAACCGACAGGTTTAGCCACCAGTTGATGGGATATTTACTCAATCGCTTTCCTGAAATAAAAATTGTTCAGATAGATTTGGATGATGATTTGGATATTATTATTCAAAAAGTTCAGAAAGTGTCACTCAATCTTGAAGTTTGATTGGATTTGAAATAATTTGATTTGTTTGTTTAGTTTGTTTTTGTTTTTGGGTTTGTAATGTTTTGTAATTCTCTTCATGATTTGCAAAACCGAAAAAAGCAGGCGAAGGGTGGTTCTGGAGCCTGCTTTTTCATTATGGGAACAATACTTTCAGAAAATTATATTATCGCATACCATTGCATATAAAGGCAAATACAGAGCTTCATTTTTTTGCCGGAATTATTTTCTACTCCCGGAATTTGCTTAGGACAGGGTGTATTCAGCCGTCAAAGTAATGTGCAATCGATGCACTTTGCCAGGATTCTTTTTCAGGTGAAAGCCACCTGCATTAAGCATAATGCTTTTTTATACAGCCAGTAAACTCACTCTTCTCCACTTGACAATTCATTTTCCCAATGGCGGTGGTTGATGTTTTGCATTACTTCCAGGAACTTTTGTTTTTCTTCCTGAAACGGCCTGTGAGCGGATTTTTCGAACCAAACCAATCTTTTCCCTTCGGGTGCTTTGAGCTTTTCAAAGTATTGGTGGGCAAGAATCTGGGAAACGATTACATCGTGCCGGCCTACAAGAAAATATACAGGAACATCAATCCTTGGAGCTTCATCGAAAAGGTTGAGTGCTTTCAGATCTTCCCAGAGGGTTTCAATGCTGAAATACGGATTTAATAAAAGATTGACACGAACCATCAGGGGATACACCGGCGTTAAAAGAATGGTCCTGATTTCGGCAAAATCAACATAAGGACGCTCAAATCGTGAATCGTAAACGATTCCTCCAAAACGGTATACCCATTTTCGCACGGTAAGGGCGTCGCCAAGAGTATACTTATCGTGCAAGGTGTCTATTTTAGATAATTGCCGAAGGGCTCTTCGGTTGTTATTTAATTCCGCCTTTTCCTGAACAAATTCATAGGCCAGTCTTTCATTGAGAAAGGGGTTGACACTTTGCCCGGTAGAAATATATGCGTGAAGCGTTTCGGGATTACGTGCTGCATAAAGTGCACCCAGGTTTGTACCCCAGGAATGACCCCATAAGAAGACCTTATCAACCTTTAGTTTTTTACGGATATAATCCACCAACTCACGGGTATCACTGACAAATTGCTCAATGCTCATATTCTCTTCACCCATGTCAGGATGAAAAGATTTTCCGGTTCCTCTTTGTTCCCAATACACGATGGTGAATGTTTTTTCAAGTTCTTTCATTTCTTCCGTAAAAGGGTCGAAAGGAAGCATAGGAAAGCCGGGCCCGCCATGCAAATACAACAAAACAGGGTTGTCAGCACTTTTCCCGTTAATGAGTACTGCTTGTTTTACTCCTCCCAGTTCTACCATTTCAAAATGATGAACCTTTCTTTTGTCAAATGCAGAGAATCTTTGTTGGGTTGAACAGGATGAACCCAAAATAATAAAAAGAATTAGGGTAGTGAAAATTGAAGAAAAATTAAGTTTGGCTCTCATAAAGGTATTAGAGGTTTAGAACTGGCAGTAATAAGGTTTCTGGTAAATGACCTGTTATCTTAATTAAACAACCACAACAAGCGAAAGTTTTAGGTGATCATTTGTGTACGTTCAAAAATAAGGAATTATTCTCTCCTCCTCTTACATGAAACACTGAATTTTTCTTCTGTCCGGGGTGTTTTCCATTGGTAGAAGATTTTCGAAAACATGCAACCAGAAGCAAGTCAATGATACATTGCATAAAACCAACGATGAATGTCATCTGAGAAAGCCCTGGATAATTAAAATAATCTGTTGGAGCTCCAGAGCCTGATTCTTATTTATTTTTGCCTTTTAATATCAGCTATGAGTTGTATATTTGCAGTCATTAAAAACCCGGTGCAACCCTATACATAATAATCTGTTGCATTTTCAGTTATTAAAGTAGCAGGGAATTGGGTATGGATTAAAAAAAACGGATCGAAAAATTTGAAAAAGCTATACTCATTAGTCATCCGCACTTATGTAGGCCCCTTTGTAATGACCTTTTTCATTGCATTGTTTATCCTGCTTATGCAATTTTTGTGGAAATATATTGATGATTTGGTGGGCAAAGGGCTCGAGTGGTATATTGTGGGAGAGTTATTATTTTATGCCTCTGCCACATTCGTTCCTCTGGCACTTCCTTTGGCCGTATTGCTTTCTTCTATCATGACTATGGGTAGCCTGGGCGAAAATTACGAACTGGTAGCACTCAAATCAGCAGGCATCTCTCTCCCTAGAATCATGAAACCCCTGATTATCATTTCCGTTTTTTTCGTGGTGGCTGCCTTTTACTTTTCCAATAATATCCTGCCTCTGGCCAATCTGAAGATGGGGTCGCTACTGTATGATGTGCGGCAGCAAAGGCCTGCCTTCAATATTATAGAAGGAATTTATTACAAAGGCATCGATAACTTTGTGATTCGTGTGGAGGAAAAGGATGGAGATGGAAGCATTTTGCGGAAAATCAAGATCTATGATCATACCGACAGGAGAGGAAACACCAATGTAACGCTGGCTGAATGGGGAACCATGACCATGACCGAAGACAAAATGTACCTGGTTCTGACACTTTACAACGGTTCGAATTATCAGGAAGTGAAACCCAGTGATTCGCGTGATTTGTCACGTCCTCTTCAACGAACGTATTTTGAACAGCAGGTAAGGAAGTTCGATTTGAGTGGATTTTCCCTGGCCCGAACCGACGAAGAATTATTCCGTTCTCATTACAGGATGCTCAATATCAACCAGCTGTTACATCATGAAGATTCTCTTACCCACCTTATAAAAGACCGGCAACAGGATTTTATCCAGAATGCGTTCTCCAGGCTTAATTTTTATCATTCGATGGACAGCGTTGTAAAAACTTCGTTGGATACGATTGAAGAACTGAAGCTTCCGGATTTAATGTCAATAGAAAAGGTAAATCACCGGAAAATGGCAGCAGAAACCGCCATGAACAATGTGCGGCAGCTGAAGGAGAGCGCCCTTTTTAATCATGAAGATACCAACACCCGGAAAAAAGGACTGGCAAGATACCAGATTGAGTTTCACCGAAAGTTTACCCTCTCTTTTGCCTGCATGGTTTTGTTTATGATAGGAGCTCCCCTGGGGGCAATTATCCGCAAGGGAGGCTTTGGACTTCCCGTGGTTGTTTCGGTGCTTTTTTTCGTGCTGTTTCATGTAATGTCTATCACGGGCGAGAAATTTGTCAGAGAGGGGGTTTTAGATGCCTGGCAGGGGATGTGGATGTCTGTAATGTTTTTTCTTCCCATTGCCATTGTGCTTATTACCAAGGCTACTACCGACTCCTCTATCATGGATATGGATAGTTACCTGGCAAAATTATCGCGGTTAAAAACAAAAGGACTTCCCTTCGGAAAGAAACCCAAATACAAAGATGAAAATTCTTCAGTTAACCAATAAAATACCTTATCCCCCCAAGGACGGAGGAGCCATTGCAACGCTGAATTTATCCAGAGGCCTTGCTGAACTGGGCCATGAAATCACCATCCTGGGGATGAATACTTCCAAGCATTACATCAATATCAACGATATTCCAAAGGAACTGAAGGATTCTATTCGATTCACAGAAGTGCTGGTAGATACCGGTTTGAGCATCATTGCCGCTTTAAGGAACCTGTTGTTTTCTGATAAACCCTATAATGCAGAGCGTTTCTTTAATCAAGATTACAAAGAAAAACTTATCCGCATGCTTCAGGAGCATTCCTATGATATCATTCAACTGGAAGGTTTGTACCTGGCCTATTATATTGATACCATCCGTAAATACAGCAACGCCATCATTTCACTGCGGGCCCATAATATTGAACACGAGATATGGGAGCGAAATACCATGCAGGAAAAATCACTGCTAAAGAGGATTTATCTCCGGATTCTGGCCCGAAGGATCCGTAAATTTGAAGTAACAGTTCTCAACCAGTATGACCTGCTCATTCCTATTACGGAAAGAGATGCCGCCCAGTTTACATTGCTGGGCAACAATAAACCTTACCGGGTAATACCTGTGGGGTATGATACTTCGCGTCTGCAACCTCAGCCGGGGAAAATCAATTTTCCGACAGTATTTTTTATTGGTACCCTCGATTGGTTTCCCAACCAGGAAGGACTGGTGTGGTTTATAGAGAAAGTCTGGCCCAGGGTTCTCAGCAATCATCCCCGGCTTACGTTTTACGTGGCAGGCAGAAATGCTCCTGAATGGATGGTCAGCACACTCAAAAAAGCCCCCAATGTAAAGTTTTTGGGCGAAATTGACGATGCCCATGCCTATATCAATGAAAATGCCCTGATGATTGCTCCGCTGTTTTCAGGTAGCGGTATGCGGGTTAAAATCATCGAGGGAATGGCATTGGGTAAAACCATTGTAACCACTACCATTGGTGCTGAAGGAATAGGGGTAACACCGGGGGAGAACATTATGATAGAAGACGGGGAAGAAGAATTTGCCAAACGAATGGATGAATTGTTGAATGACAGGGCTCTTTTTGATGCTATAGGCAGAAATGCTGTCAGGTTTGTGATGCAAAACTATGATAATCACAGAATATCTGTTTCATTGGCTGAGTTTTATAAAAAACATTTACAGGCATGATGGACGGTTCCTTCCTTTTTTTCTTTTTAGCAACAGTGTTCTGGCTGAGTGTTGCCTATATTTTTTACACCTATGCTCTGTTTCCGTTTATCCTTCAGGTGCGCGCCAAAGGAAAAAAGATAAAAGCCGCCACTTTTTCCCTGGAAGAAGACTTGCCCAAAGTGAGCATTCTTATTTCAGCATTCAATGAAGAGGGGGTGATAGAAAATAAAATCCGCAGTATTTTTCATACACTCTATCCCGTTTCCAAACTGGAAGTATTAATTGGTTCGGACAACTCCACTGACCAAACCAATGAAATCGTAGAACGATTGTCTGTTGAATTTCCTGCCATCCGGTTCTTTCCGTTTCAGCAGCGCAGGGGGAAAGGCAACGTGGTGAATGAACTCTTTCAAAAATCTACGGGGAGCATTCTGATTTTAACAGATGCCAATGTGATGCTGGATGAGAATACAATATTTGAATTGGTAAAATACTTCAGGGATGACAAAATAGGATTGGTCGACTCCCGCATGATAAACACCAATATGCACCCCAGTGGTATTTCCTACCAGGAGAAGGCATATATTTCCAGAGAAGTATGGATAAAGCAACATGAGAGCATTCTCTGGGGAACCATGATGGGGCCTTTTGGTGGATGTTTTGCAATCCGCAGGGATCTTTTTGAACCCGTACCCAAAAATTTTCTTGTTGACGATTTTTATATCAATATGAAAGTCCTTGAAAAAGGATATCATTGTATCAACAACCTGGATGCCCGCGTGTATGAAGATATTTCAAACAACCTCTCGGACGAATTCCGGCGAAAAGTGCGTATTTCTACCGGCAACTTCCAAAACCTGAGGCAGTTCTCTAATCTGTTGTGGAATCCAACCAAAGGACTGTCTTTTTGTTTTATCTCTCACAAGGTAATGCGCTGGACCGGACCCTTTTTTCTATTGCTTGCTTTCTTAAGCAATCTCTGGCTGGCCAGCCTTAGTGCGTTTTATTTTTATTTTTTTATTTTACACTGCTCTTTGTTTGTACTACCTTTGCTAGACCTAATATTAAGGAGTGCAGGAGTGCATGTAGCAATATTACGTTTTGTTACCCATTTTTATAGCATGAACCTCGCGCTGCTTGCAGGTTTTTTCAAATCATTAAAAAAAATTGAATCGAATGTTTGGAAACCCACCCAAAGAAATCAGGCCTGATGATTCTGTATTAGACAGTATTGAGGAGGCTATCGAAGATATAAAAGCCGGAAAGGTTGTTATTGTTGTAGATGATGAAAACAGGGAGAATGAAGGGGATTTTGTGGCTGCTGCCGAGACCATTACTCCGGAGATTGTCAACTTTATGGCCACTCACGGGAGAGGTCTTATATGCGCTCCCATCACCCGCCAGCGGTGCGATCAGCTTAATCTTGATTTAATGGTTCCGCACAATACCGCGTTGCATGAAACACCCTTTACCATCTCTGTTGATTTGATTGGTTACGGTTGTACCACTGGTATTTCTGCCAGCGACAGGGCCAAAACCATCAAAGCGCTGGCCGATAAAAATATCAAACCCGCAGAGCTGGGACGTCCCGGACATATTTTTCCCTTGCGTGCCCGTGAGGGCGGAGTATTGCAAAGAGCCGGGCATACGGAAGCAGCTATCGACCTGGCAAGGCTGGCCGGACTCGACCCATCAGGAACACTGGTAGAGATTATGAATGAGGATGGTACCATGGCTCGTCTGCCAGAATTACTGGATATTGCCCGTAAATTTGATCTGAAAATCATTTCCATTGAAGATCTTATTGCTTATCGGATTAAAAATGAAAGCCTGATTTCTCAGGAAATAACCGTTGATTTGCCTACAGAGTGGGGCGATTTTAAAATTACAGCGTTCAAACAAACTACCAATGGCAAAATTCACCTGGCGCTTACCAAAGGGGTTTGGGATGAGGATGAAGAGGTACTGGTAAGAGTGCATTCTTCCTGTGTGACCGGAGACATTTTTGGCTCATGTAAATGCGACTGTGGGGGACAACTTCACAAAGCCATGCAAATGGTGGAAGAAGAGGGAAAAGGTATTGTGCTTTACATGAACCAGGAGGGCAGAGGCATAGGACTTTTGAATAAGCTCAAAGCTTACCATCTCCAGGAAAAAGGGTTGGATACCGTAGAGGCCAATATTGAACTCGGTTTTAAAGCTGATGAAAGGGATTATGGCATAGGAGCTCAGATTCTCAGAAGCCTGGGTGTAAAAAAAGTGCGTTTGATTACCAATAATCCCAGCAAAAGAACCGGTTTGTCAGGGTATGGATTGGAAATAACCGAAAACGTGCCCATCATTGTTCCCATAGGACCTCACTCAAAAGTGTATATGGATACCAAAAAGAATAAAATGGGGCATGTTTTGTAACCCATCAGGGTAAAACCAAAACAGGGAAGCCGTGGCTTCCCTGTCTCCCAATTACAATTGTCTCATGCATTCTGAGAACATAATTTCCCCATTATGTACTTTCGAAAAAAAGATTGCTTCAGTTTGTAAAGAATCTGTTTTACTAGCAGCAATCTTGCTGATTGCCGAAATTATACCCCAAATATAGAACAACATTTTCACCTGAAAATCACCATTTAGTGAAACATGCTTCTCCCTGAGTGAACCTGTACTATGGCCTAGTAAACTGTTTGTAAGGTGATGGGGAAAGAGCCCGGGGGGGCAGGATCAGCTCGTCAGAGGAAGGAAAATTTCGACCTTTAATCCCCTTATTTTTCCTTTTCTTTCACGATTTATGCCTGTAACACCAAAATGGCTGAGATTATGTTTATTATATGCTTGTGTATAATGTATGATGCGCTCAATGGTGTTCCTGATACCTTTTGGGTGATGGTTTGGTCTGTGTGCAGTTGATTTTATGCCAGCCCCATTATCACTTATATTTATGTACAATGCGTTGTTTTTTATATGAAATCCAAGGTAGAGAATCTTTTTGCCCTTTTTTGCTGCTAAGCCATGTTTAAAGGCATTTTCTACAAAGGGTTGTACAATCATAGGGGGGATTTTATAGTTCCCTGATTTCAATTCCTTGCCTATATTGAAACAGGTATATACTGAATTCCCAAGTCGAAGGTTTTCCAGTCTTACATAACTTCTCAGGTAATCAATTTCTTCTGACAGGGGAATCATTTCTTTTGAGATATTTTCAATGGTTTTGCGAATCAGAAGAGAAAACTCATTGAGATAGTCCAGGGTGGAGTCCATATCATTGTCAAGCATAAAACTCTGGATAGAACTGAGCACGTTGAATACAAAGTGGGGGTTCATTTGCGCCTGGACAGATTTAATACGGACACTGTTCATCTTTCGTTCATGTTCCAGTTTCAGGCCTTCAATCCTTCTGATATGCTTACCCCGGTAATAATACATCAGCCAAACAGATAAAAACGTAAGTATCACTACTGTGGAGTAAAAATACCAGGTTCTCCACCAGGGCGGAGAAATCTGGAAATTTTGTATAAGAGGTGTATAAGTATGACCGGTAAAAAGATTCGTTGCTTTTACCTGAAAGGTGTAAGAACCCGGAGACAGGTTGGTAAAGGTTATTTCTTTGGAATGGTTCATGGGAGATGGATCCATGCCAAAACCATCGAGATGGTAAGAATACATTACCTTCTCAGGATTGAGTAAATCGTCAGAGGTAGCGTAGCAGAAAGTTAGATTATTTTGCCGGTGATTCAGTTTTACCCTGCTGGCAGCGATATTTCTCCAATCTTTTATCTCTTCTGACATTGCCTCCCAATTCACCTCTTTATAATTAATCCTGAAGTCTTTGAGCTCTACCTCCGGAGGGTGTTCAGCCCGCTTCAACATCTTTTCGGGATCAATGCGAATAAGATTTTCCTGGCCTCCCAACCAGATAATACCTTGCTCATCTTCAATGGCTTTTCGGATGTTATATTCCGGTAATCCCTCCAACTTATTAATGAAGCGGATTTCTGATTCTTCATAATAATATAGTTTATTCAAATCAACAAGATTTATCCCCCGGTTGGTCCCTATCCACAATCGGTTTTTCGAATCGTTCAGCAGCCAGAGGATTTCATCTCCTGTAATGCCGTTATCCTGGTTGAATGCATGTTTTACAACCAGGGTATCGCTGCCTTCAAGAATAAGAACCCTGCCATCCTGGGTGCCTGTAACCAGGTTTCCCAGTGAATCGAGGCAAATGGCATTGAGGTTACGGGGCAACCCGGAATCCTCTTCCCCATACCATGTAAACTCATCATCTTTGTATCGGTAAAGCCCGTAGAAAGTACTACTGAACCAGATTTCATCTTCACGCTTCACCATATGCGTTATATTTGCAGGATCATTCCTGTATTTTTTGATGCTCATGTATTGGGAGTATGATGAACTGTAGATGTCTGGAAGAATTCTGAATCCCTCGGAACCTGAAAAGACTTTCCCGTCGGGAAATACATGGAAGACTTCTGCCACCCTTGGGTCTACAAAAAATCGCTGAAAGCTCAGGGCATCTTTGTCTTTTACGAACAGTGAATTGTTGGTTCCCAGCCAGAGTTTTTGCTCAGCATCAATGTGGATTCCCAGAAATCTTCCTGTGGGAGGAAATGAGTAATCAGAGTCGGTTTGGTGATCGGGGTAAACAGGAGACTGCAAGAAAAAACGCTTTGAGAGTTTTTGAAACCCGGTTTCAGGTTTACCATATATTACCCCATCGTGCGTTGTAAACCATAAATTGTTTTTGTAAATAGCCATATCATATATTTCCAGCTTGTCGGTTCCGAAAAAGGATGCAGGATACCTGCTTATTCCTTCGTTGATGAGTTTGTAAAGCCCTTCATCACTGGTAGCCAAAAATATAGTTTCTGTGGTGGGGTCAATAAATACCTGCCAGGCCATCCTTCCTTTGATGCCCCACTGTGGATTTTCGTATTGTAATTCCTCTCCGTTCCAGGTGTACAAACCGCCGGGTTCTCTCATGTCATAATAACTCCACGTAGCAATCCACAATACTCCATCGGAGTCTTCCTGTATGTCAAATACCTGTCCCAAATCGTGGAAATCCCTGACCCCCTGGTTGTTAACGATGCGTAGTCCATTTTTATAAAGCCCGATGACCGTATCTCCCTGGGAGCTGACAAAGCTGGCCGATGAGGAGGCTACATTCAGCGGTGAGTCGGAGGGTAATGATCTTACCTGCAGGGTATGGGGGTTGAAATGAAAGGCACCGCTGTGAAAAGTATGAAATATTATCCCATCATGGGTTTCAATAAACCCCATGACCAGGAATCGCTGATGATCGACAGAGTCGGGGATAAAAGAAAATGTATGGTCATCAAACAGACAGTTAAAACCATTTTGAGTGCCCACCAGCAGGCAATTGAATCGTTGGGAGTAGCTCAAAACCCTGATGTGGTTACTGGTGATGTCAGGAGTAGTAGTATGGGAAAAATCTTTGCCATTGTATTTCAGCAGTCCGTTACCATAGGTTCCCAGCCAGAGATTTCCCCGCGGATCTTCTTCGATGGCCCATACTTTTCGCTCTGTAATTTCGGAAGGAAGAGCGAACCGGGTAAAGTTTTGACCGTCGTAAGTGGCCAACCCTGCATCGGTACCTATCCACAGGGTATTTCCTGAGTCTTTAAAAAGGGCCCTGATATTGTTGCTGGGCAATCCATCCCTCAGGGTGTATTGCCGGGAAGGTTTCAGCTGTCCGAAACAGGAAAGGGTAAGAAGAAGGAGCAAACTGCAAAGCAGCAAATTGACTCTCATACTACTCAGTCGTTGGTTAACAAACTGACGATGCTTTTGGCTTTGCTACCGGCCACGGGCAGCTGCATGCCGTTTTCAAGCATTACACCTTGTCCTCCGGTTCGTTGAAATGCCTTGATGTAGTTTCTGTTTACCAGAAAAGATTTGTGGATACGTAAGAACATGTTTTCAGGCAGCAACTCCTCCACAGCTTTTAAGGTTTTGGTAACCAATATAGCTTCATTAAGGCTGGTATTCAGGGTGGTATAGGAGTTTTCTGCCTGGCAATATACGATGTTGTTCACCTTAACAAACTCTATCCCTGCGTGTGTAGGAAGTGCGATTTTAGACTGGGGTTCCGTGGTGTTATTAAGGTGGGATACCAGGGTATCAAGCTGAAATTTGAAATGAGAGTTTTGTTCCTGCTTTTCAATTTTTTTTATCAGCTCCAACAGCTCAATATGATTGATAGGTTTTAGGAGGTAGTCCAAGGCAGAATGCTTGATGGCGTTGATAGCATATTCCTTGTAGGCAGTGGTTATCACCACTTTAAAGGATGGGTTTTCAAAATACCGGAATAATTGAAAGCCATTTTCACCGGGCATTTCAATATCCAGAAACACCATGTCGGGCTTGTGTTGGTGGATTAATGGCAATGACTCCTCCACGGAGTGGGCCATAAACACTACGCGGATTTTTTTGGGTAAATATTTCTCGATAATTTTTCTCAGGCTGTCAGCAACCCTGGGTTCATCATCAATTATTCCGGCTGTTATCATATAAGTGTAGGTTTTCTGGTTTATTTCAACAAAAAACGTTTTCTGAATGCTGTAAAAGGATAAGTTGATTCTGTTCTCTGATTTTGTTTCTGCTAAAGTAAAAGTTTTAAGAATAAACCCTGCATAAAAACAAAAGTATCCCTCTTTTCCCGGCTTATTTATAATCGTTTCAGATTGAAACAGTTGTATTATTCTTCAAAAATTGCAGCTTCATAAGTTGCTCCCAGGAAATACAAACCACAACCCGGAACCGAATAACCGGCATTGCTTCGGTTTTTGCTTTGTACAATGGTATCAAACCGGGCCGGAGAAATTTTCTTTAATCCCACATCGGTAATGGTTCCTACAATGGCTCTTACCATGTTGCGCAGAAAACGGTTGGCTTCAATATGAAAAATCCATAGATGATCTTTTTGTATCCAACCTGCTTTTTTTACAGTGCACAAATAGTTACTAACCTGGGTGTTGCTGCGCGAAAAACTCTCAAAGTCTTTATACTGAAGAAGCTTTGCTGAAACTTCCTGCATCAGGTCAAAATCAAGGGGTCTTTCCATAAGCCAGGCTCGATTGACCATAAATGGATCTTTTTTGCGGCAAATGATGTAGTGGTAACTTCTTGACAGTGCGCTAAAACGGGCATGTGCGTCGGGTTTTACCGGCTTTATTTTAAGTATGGAAATGTCGGAGGGGAGAATACGGTTCAGTTTGTACCGCAGGTCCATCTGTTTTATTTGTTCCGGGGAGGCATGCGTGTTAAAGTGAGCTGTATACTTTAATGCATGTACACCTGTGTCGGTTCGCCCTGAACCGGTGAGACCTGTATCTTCCTTCAGCAGGGTCGTAAGAGCTCCGGCCAGCATTTGCTGCACGCTCACAGCATTGGGCTGCACCTGCCAGCCATGATAGGCCGAGCCATCAAAAGTAATATCTATAAAATAACGATGGGATTGCGTAGGGAGACTATCCATGTTCTCATTTGCTTTTAACGATTAGCATTTCTTTATGGCCGGCAACCAGAGCGGCTAATTGCAAATTTACAAAAAGAAAAACCTGACTATACCGGCTCAAATACAGACCCCTGGCTTTTTTTCCGGATTTATTACAGAATAGAATAGGTAAATATGATGTTGTATAATTTTATGTAAAATATAAGTAACACAAAATCAGCGGAATAAATCTACAATCAAGAAAATTTTATTTATATTGATTCTAAATTAGCCTTGTGATGTAAAATAATTAAAGAAAAAAATACTTAATTAAAAAAGGCTTCTTATATTTGGGGTGTAAAACCAATCAATACCAAACCGTTAATACACATTAAAAAAATCAGAAAGGGATTTTATTTATGACAAATGTTGAAGAATTAGTAAAAAAAGAGGCAGAAGTTCACGGACGTAACCGTGAGAGCCTGATGCCTATTCTTCAGGCCGTGATACGGTCAGAAAGGTTTCTATCGGAAGAGGCTATGGTTGCCATTGCCCGTGAGCTGGATATCAGCACGGCAGATGTATACGGTACCGCCTCTTTTTATACTTTCATGGATACCGTGCCCAAGGGCCGGAATATTATCCGGGTTTGTAAAACCATTACCTGTCATATGAAAGGTAAAGATGCAGTAATTGCTGCTTTAGAAGATTTATTGAAAATAAAACTGGGAGAAAACACCTCCGATGGTAAATTCAGCCTTTTGCAGGCCAATTGTCTGGGATGGTGCCACAAAGGCCCGGTTATGCTCGTTAACGACGAAGTCTATCCTGAAGTAACGCCCGAATCGGCCGTTGAAGTAATTCAGGAATACCTCAAGCAGAAGTAATTTATAACAATTACTTATTTACTTATTTTTCTAAAGCGTAATTATTATGGAGAACAAAATAAAAAAAGTAGACTTAATATTCGAAAAAGTGGATTATCTGGAGATTCTGGATCGTTCTTTTAAAAGAAGCCAGGACGAGATTATCCTTGATGTAATAGACTCAGGCCTTCGGGGCCGCGGCGGTGCCGGGTTTCCTACCGGACTGAAATGGAAATTTGCCAAAAATGAAGAGGCTGAACAAAAATATGTAATCTGCAATGCAGATGAGGGTGAACCGGGAACTTTCAAAGACCGGGAAATTCTTACCCAGGCGCCGGAAAAAGTGCTGGCCGGTATGGCGCTGTGCGGAAAAGCAACAGGGGCCAATGAAGGCTTTATTTACCTCAGGGGCGAATATAACTTTTTGCTGCCAAGCCTCATGGCTGCTATTGACAAATTTCATCAACAACTTAAAGATCTGAAGTTTGACTTTACCATTCGCATCAAATCCGGAAGTGGTGCCTATGTGTGCGGAGAAGAAACGGCACTGATGGAGTCAATGGAAGGGAAGAGGGGAGAACCCCGCAACAAACCACCGTTCCCGACAAGCTCAGGATACCTGGGTAAACCTACTTCCATCAACAACGTGGAAACCCTGGTTTTCGCCCTGATGATTGCCAAAGAAGGCCCTGCCAAATTCCGGGAAATGGGTACGTTTGACTCCCGTGGTTCCAAGGTATTTTCGGTTTCAGGAGATACACCCAAAGCTGGTATATATGAACTGGAGCTGGGGATGAGCCTGGAAGATTTTGTCAATGAATTTGGCGATGGAGATACAAAAGCCGTGCAAATTGGCGGTGCATCGGGCTTCTGTGTGGCCCGCAAGAATTTTAAAGAAACCGTTATCGGTTTTGAGGGCATCCCCACCGGGGGGTCAATGATGCTCTTTAACAGTAGCCGTTCCATGTTTAATATCCTCAACGATTATCTCGAGTTTTTTGAGGAAGAATCCTGTGGACAATGCACTCCCTGTAGAGTGGGCTGTCAGCAACTCCTGAAAGGAATTGAAGCAGTGAAAAAGGGAGTTAAGCCACCGGCCTATCTTGATGAGCTTCAGAAACTGTCTGAAACCATGAAGCTTGCTTCCAAATGCGGCCTGGGGCAATCAGCTCCCAACCCCTTCAATTCAATTATCAACAACTTCAGGGAGGAGATTATTTATTAATTTTTCCATCGGAAACGAAACCCCACTCTGAAGTAAAAAATGAGTTAATCATTTATAAGGAGAAAAAAACTATGAGTAAATATAAAGTAAACCTTAAGATCAATAATCTGAATGTTTCGGTTGACGAAGGTACCACCATTCTGGAAGCCGCACGTCAGTTGAACTTTAAAATTCCTACCCTGTGCCATCACGATGACCTCTGTGTGGCAGGCAATTGCAGGGTTTGTGTTGTCGAACAAGTTGGAAACAGAGTATTGCCGGCTTCCTGTGCTACCCCGGTTTCTGAAGGTATGGAAGTGCTTACCAACAGTATGAAAGTAAGACAAGCCCGGAAAAATATCATTGAGCTGTTGCTTTCTGAACACAATGCCGATTGCACAAAATGTTTCAAAAGTGGTTATTGCGAATTGCAGGAATTATCCAATGAATACCGCACCGGTGACCATATTTACCTGGACGTGAAATCGAAGAATACCATCGACATTTCTTCTCCCTCTATTGAGAAAGATGATTCCAAATGTATTCGTTGCCAGCGTTGTGTAAGAACCTGCACCGAGTTGCAATCTGTCAGTGCTTTGGCCGTTACGCACAAAGGGAAGGACATGAAGATTTCCACTTTCCTGGATAAACCCATGAATGATGTAGTTTGCACCAACTGCGGACAGTGTATCAACCGTTGTCCCACCGCTTCATTGGTCGAACGCAACTACATTGACCAGGTATTTGATGCCATCTACGATCCCAATAAATTCGTTGTAGTACAAACCGCTCCGGCAACACGGGTGGCCATAAGTGAAGAATTCGGACTCGGTCCGAACCGTTCAACCGGCAAGATGGTTGCTGCATTGCGCAGGCTGGGCTTCGACAAGGTGCTGGATACCGACTTTACGGCTGACCTTACCATCATGGAAGAAGGTACAGAATTGCTGACCCGCCTGAAAGAAGCCCTGGTGGATGGGAAAGATGTTGCTTTACCAATGATGACCAGTTGCTCGCCCGGCTGGATCAAGTTCCAGGAGCATATTTTTCCCGATATGCTCGATAACCTTTCAACCTGCAAATCACCCCAGCAAATGTTTGGGCCTTTGGCCAAGACCTATTATGCAGAAAAAATCAACAAGAATCCTGCTGAGATGGTTGTGGTATCAATCATGCCCTGCACCGCCAAAAAATATGAAGCGGAAAGACCTGAAATGAGAGGCAGCGGTTATAAAGATGTTGATTTTGTGCTCACTACCCGTGAGTTGGGACGCATGATTCATCAGGCAGGAATCGACTTCGAGAAGCTTGATGACGAAAAGTATGACAGCATTCTGGGAGAATCATCCGGTGCAGCCGTTATTTTCGGTAATACCGGGGGTGTAATGGAAGCTGCTTTGCGCACGGCTTATGAAATTATTACCGAGCGCGAGATCCCATTTGCCAATCTGAATGTAAAACCCGTCAGAGGAATGGAGGGCATCAAAGAGGCATCCGTGAAAATAAAGGACGTGAAGCCCGAGTGGAGCTTCCTGGAAGGTGTTGAACTCAATGTGGCCATTGCTCATGGTTTGTCCAATGCCAAAAAACTCATGAATAAGGTAAGAAGCGGGGAAGCTAATTATCACTTTATTGAAGTTATGGGTTGCCCCGGAGGTTGTATAGGGGGTGGCGGACAGCCTATTCCTACCAATATGGAAATAAGGAAGAAACGCGCTGCGGCTATCTATGAGGAGGATGAAGGTAAGACGGTTCGTAAATCGCATCAAAACCCTGAAGTAACAGAGGTTTACAGCTCCTTCCTGCATAAACCCCTGGGACACAAATCCCATGATTTGTTGCACACCCATTACACTCCAAGGAAACGTTATTAATCTTTTATTATCTGAATATTGGGCAGCCGGTACTAAAGAGGGTACCGGCTGCTTTTTAGAATTGATCTTTTATGTGAATCTGCTGTTTGCTGCCCGTAATAGCTTTTTTAAAGAATTATATAACTAATCATTTCTGCATTTTTTGTATCTTTAAAGAAATAAACTCTGTTATCCATGGATTATTTGTTTGCTGAAATGACTTCAATAATTTATAACAAGCTTATTAATAGTTTATTAAAAACGCCCATCTGAAGATAATGCAAGAGGAGTTGTGAATTTAATAACAACTTATTAAGTTTTTATTTGATATTGTTGTTATTTATTGTAGTTTTGCAATGAAGAAAAAAGTATTTAATTAAAAGCCTTGAGGATTGGTAACCAATAGAAGTAAAGGTTTTTGTGAAAGATGTTTGGTTTTTTGCCAGCCCATTAACTGTTAACAGCAAGAATTATGAGAGTTAAGTCCGGAAATGGAAAGAATGCCACCAGTCAGATTCCCGAACCCACATTGAGAAGACTTCCCGGATATCTGAACTTTTTGAAGGTACTGCGAAGTAACAGCGTTGATCATGTCTCCAGCGGGCAGATTGCTGCCAATTTTAAGATGGATTCTACCCTGGTTACCAAAGATCTTTCCTATACCGGTATCAAGGGGCGAACAAAAATTGGTTATAACGTGAATCAGCTTATTGATACCATTGTCAGGTTCCTGGATTTCAACAGCCAGGAAAAAGCTTTTCTTTTTGGGGTGGGAAACCTGGGGAAAGCGCTGATAAAATACCAGGGGCTACGCAATTACGGGTTGGATATTATTGCCGGGTTTGATACCGATCCTTCGGTGGTCAATACTGTACTCAATGATATCAAAGTATACCCTGTTGATGAATTTCGCGACTTATCGCTTAAATACAGCGTCAGGCTTGCTATCATTACTACCCCTGATGCCCGTGCACAGGAAATAGCCGATTTGGTCGTGGCATGGGGTATCAAGGCTATCTGGAACTTTACCCCTCAGTCCATCAAGGTTCCCGAAAATATCATCGTGGAAAATACCTCCGTTTACTCCGATTTGGCCGTAATTCTTAACCGGCTTAATCATTAAAGAGGCATATTGTTATTTACTTAACGGCTTGTTAATTAGAAAGGTTCTAAATTACAACCACTTTTCCCGCATTTTACCTCCTAAGCTACCATTTGAATACATCCGGCGACAAAACACCAGTGTTAGACACAAAAAATAAGCTGTGAAACTATTAACAACAAAGCTTGGTTTTTGATGTACAAGCCCTTATCTTTGCAACATCATTTATTGTAACAAAATAGTACAGTTGGCTATAGATAATGAGCGATAAAGATGAACAGGATAACAGATAACCGAAAACGGTTTTAATCCCAATAAAACAAAGCAATTGCCATGACCGTAGAACAAATAACCCAATTGTTAAATGCTGAGATAATATGTGGAAGCGATCGTTCGCATCATGAAATTGATATCGCATTTGCCTCCGATTTGATGAGCGACGTGCTCACGCTAAAAGAGGATAATGTTTTGTTGATCACCGGCCTGGCAAATATGCAAACCCTTCGAACCGCTGAGATGTCTGATATTCATTGTATCATTTTTGCCCGCAACAAAAAAATATCGCAAGAAATGAAAGAGCTTGCCCGGGAGAATGATATCATTGTTCTGGAGTGCGCATACTCCGTATTCAGGACCTGTGGAATTTTATACAAGGCTGGTATAAATCCGGTTTTTTAAACTAAACTCCTGTTTGTATGCATTTTGAATATCAGATAGAAGGAGGAAATTTTTCCAGGGCCGGTTATGCTTCCAGTGAAATCAAAAAGAAACTCAAGCAGCTGAATGTAGATCTCGGTATAGTGAAAAGAACGGTAGTTGCTACCTATGAAGCTGAAGTAAATGTTGTAGCTCATGCCTATAGCGGAACCATATATGTCGATTTCGATGAAGAAAAAATAATAATCAGGCTTGTAGATGAAGGTCCGGGAATTCCCGATATAGATAAGGCCATGACCGAAGGGTTTTCAACTGCAAGCAGCACGGTTAGAGAAATGGGCTTTGGTGCAGGTATGGGATTGCCCAATATGAAAAAGAATGCTGACGACCTGCAGGTAACCAGTGAAGTAGATAAAGGAACCACAGTGCAGATAACCATGTATTTTCAGAAACCTGATAATCAATAATATTTAAAATAACAGTGGACGGTAAGTATTTCCATCATGCCCTGAAGTTTCGCAAGGATGTCTGCATCGGATGTTCTCACTGTATGAATGTGTGCCCCACACAGGCCATTCGTATCAGGAAGGGAAAAGCCGAATTGAAAGACAATTTTTGCGTGGATTGCGGCAAATGTTACCGTGCCTGCCCGGTGGGTGCCATCATTGTTGAACAGGATGACTTTAACCAGATTTTCCGCTATAATCAGCGTGTGGCGCTGATTCCCTCTATCCTTTTGGCGCAGTTTCCTGAAGAGGTTTCCCTGACACAGGTTTCCAGCGTACTGATGGAACTGGGATTTACCCATATTTACGAAGTAGAGCATGGTGTTGAGGTGTTGAAAAACGTCATGAATAAACATATTGGCGAGAATAACCACCCCAGGCCTTTGATATCTACTTTTTGTCCTGCCATCGTCAGGCTCATCCAGGTGCGGTTTCCCACCCTCACTGATAACCTGATTCTGCTGAAACCTGCCCTGGATATTGCTGCCGCCTATTACAGCAAAATGCTTCAGGAGCAGGGATGCAATCCGGATGAAACAGGTATTTTTTATATTACTCCTTGTGCTGCCAAAATTGCAGCAGTGAAAAGTCCTGTAGGACAGGAAGATTCGCCTATTACGGGAGTAATCAATATGGACTTTATCTTCAACAAGGTATATACTGCGGTTAAGCAAGGTTTTATCGGTAAAAATACATGCCAGTTGCCCAGTCTCGACCCCCTGAAATCTTCGGGAGTAATGTGGCCTGCCACCAGCGGAGAAGCCACCCAAATGGAAGGTCGCACCCTGGCAATTGATGAAATCAGCAATGTAATTGAGTTTCTGGAGCAACTGGAGAACGAAGAAAACCAGGAAATTGACTTCCTGGAATTAAGGGCTTGTGATGAAAGTTGTGCAGGCGGTATTCTTACCAGCAGCAACCGGTTCTATACCGTTGAACGCATGAGAAAAAGGGCGGAATCTGCTTACAAAAAAGAAAAAGAACATAATTACAGATATGCAAATCCGGGTCCTATTGTAAAGTACAAAGATTACCTGGAAAAAAACCTTGCGATAAGCAAAGTGCAACCCCGCTCCATGGACAAACTGGACGAAGATATTGCCCAAGCCATGAAGAAAATGAAAAGGGTGCATGAAATCATGGAATTGCTTCCCTATGTGGACTGTGGTATCTGTGGCTCACCCAAATGCAGTTCACTGGCTGAAGATATCGTCCAGGGAAAAGCAGAAATTAATCAGTGCATCTATATCCAGAAGAGAATGGAACAGCTGGGAGAATTGCCCGCCGAGCAATCCATGGAGATAATGAAAAAAATATGGGGCAAAGAAAAGTTCGAAACAAAAGTCAATGAATAAATAATTTAAAGAAATATGACAGTTCAGCAGTTAATAGAAAAATTGAGCCTCAAGGTTTTTGGGGGTGAGAAAGGACTGGAAAATGAGATTTCCGGCGGATATGTCTCAGACCTGTTAAGCGATGTGATGGGCAATGCTGATGCCGGTGAAGTATGGGTAACCCTGCAAACTCACAAGAATGTGATGGCCATCGCCTCCCTGAAAGATCTGGCAGCTATCATCCTGGTCAATAATCATCAACCCGAAGAGGATACACTCGCACAGGCCAATGAGGAAGGAGTGCCTTTGCTGGGTACAGAACTGAGTACTTTTGAAGTGACCGGGAAACTCTACGAATTACTAAAGTAAAAAATATGCAGCAATACAGGGCCGATTTACATATACACACCCTGCTTTCACCTTGCGGGAATCTGGAAATGAGTCCTGCTAACATTGTTGAAGCTGCTGCACAAAAAAAAATAGATATTCTGGGCATTGCCGACCACAACTCGACAAAACATGCCCTGCTGATACAAAAACTGGCAGCTGAAAAAGGAATTTTCACCCTTTGTGGAGCTGAAGTTACCTCCCGCGAAGAGGTTCACTGCCTGGCGTTCTTTGAAAATGTGGATGAACTTGCTCAGTTTCAGCAATACCTGGATGAGCATATTGCAAAGGTGAAAAATGATCCGAAATACTTTGGTCATCAGGTGGTTATAGATGAAGAGGAGATGATCGTGGAAGAAATTGACCACTTGCTCATTTCTGCCATCAATCAATCTGTAGAACAGGTTGAAAAGAAAGTACATCAACTGGAGGGTTTGTTTATTCCGGCTCATATCGACAGGCCCAAATACAGCCTTACCAGTCAACTGGGGTTTGTTCCCCCTGATATTAAAGCCGATGCACTGGAAATATCAAGACATACAACCAGGGAAGAGATACTGAAAAAATTTCCCTACCTGCAGTCTTTCACCTTTACCACCAGTTCCGATGCGCACTTTCCGGATGATATAGGAAAAAAGGTGTGCCTCTTTGAAATGGAAGCGTTAAACTTCAGAGAAATCAGAAAGGCGCTCAAAGGAGAAGAGGGGAGGAAGGTTAGCTTTTAAGCAGAGAGAAGAGAAAATGTAAAGTGAAAAGAGAAAGAGACGAGATAAGAGAGTAGAACTTTTGAATGTAGATTTCAGAATGTGGATTTTAGATTTTAGAATGGAAACGTCAATTTAAAGCAATTGCCCCAAACTCCGAAGGAGTGACAGGATTGTAGA